>CAWHPS010000075.1:0-69301 GCA_963831235.1 uncultured Fibrobacterota bacterium | reverse complement strand
TTCAGAGCGAGAACGATAACATGCTTTGGCGGATGTGCGGACTGCGTTCACGGGTTTTGCGCGAATGGCTCCCGCTCGTGACGCTCAATGTCGCTGCGGCTCGCGTCCTCTGCCTTTCGGCGACGCTTCTCTGGATGAGTACTGCCATTGAGACGCGGGGCACCGAGAATACCAGCCAACCGCCGCGGCAGTCGGTCCAGGAAGCAAACGGATGGACCGGAGTTGCGTTGGCTGGACCGACGGGCGGATTGGAGGAGATTGTATTCGCCGTTCGCAGCGTCATTCCCGAGCACTGGTATGCGAATTTCGGCTACTTCTCGCCTGACGCAAGCCAGAAGTGCTATGGCAAGGGCGGCCGCCTGTGCAGGTTAAACTTGAAGACGGGCAAGGTGACCACCTTGGTGGACGATCCAGAGGGGGCCGTCCGTGATCCGTGCGTCCACCACGATGGCCAGCGAATCGTCTTCTCCTATCGTCAGGGCCAGACGGACACCTACCACCTGTGGGAAATCCGGGCTGATGGAACCGGCTTAAGGCAACTGACCGACGGGATCTATGACGACATCGAACCGAGCTACCTCGCTGACGGCGGAATCGTGTTCGTCTCGGCCCGATCGCGCCGCTGGGTCCAGTGCTGGCTGACTCAAGTCGCCAGCCTCCATCACTGCAAGGCCGATGGCGGCCAGATCCGACCGCTCTCGGCGAACTTGGAGCACGACAACACTCCATGGCCGCTCCCCGATGGGCGGATCCTCTATACGCGCTGGGAATACGTTGACCGCTCACAGGTCCACTACCACCATCTCTGGACGATGAACCCCGACGGCACCAGTCAGACTGTATTCTTCGGAAACCTCCATCCGGGCGACGTGTATATCGATGCCAAACCGATCCCCGGCACCGATCGAGTGGTGCTTATCCGCTCGCCGGGCCACGGTGCGACGGAGCATGCGGGATTTGTGTCCACAGTCAGCGTGAAACGCGGACCGGACGACCTGCCTTCGTTGCAGGACATCAGCCGCGATGCCGATTTCCGCGACCCCTGGGCCCTCACGGAAAACATGTTTCTCGTCGCGCGCAACAACACGGTCGTGCTGATGAACGAACAAGGGTCGGTGAGCACGCTCTTTACGCTACCGAGTGAGTTCGGCGCCGTCTGGCTGCACGAGCCGCGGCCGCTTGTGCGGTGCAGCTCTGAATCGCTCATCCCGCCTCACGTGGACCTCGCGCGGTCTACAGGCCATTACCTGCTGAGCAATGTCTACGCCGGTCGAAACGTGGTGGGGGTTAAACCAGGCGAAATCAAGAAGCTCCTGGTGCTCGAAAGCCTTCCGAAGCCCGTCAACTTCACGGGCGGTATGGACCCTCTGAGTTATGTCGGAACGTTCACACTGGAACGAGTGCTTGGCACGGTTCCCGTGGAGGCCGATGGATCGGCGTTCTTCGAAGCTCCCGCGTTGCGCAGTCTCTTGTTCGTCGCGTTGGACGACAACGATCTGGCTGTGAAGCGGATGCAGAGCTTCACGAGCATCGCACCGGGCGAGACCCTGGGCTGTGTCGGATGTCACGAGCACAGGTCAGCGACACCGACCGCGACGTCACCTCCGCTTACGCTGGCGGGTCGCAGGAAGCCAAGCCGCATCGAGCCGATTCCCGGCGGCGCCCGACGTGCCTGATTTCCCCCGCCACATCCAGCCGATCCTCGACCGGCATTGCGTCAAGTGCCACGACTACGACAGACGCGACGGTGGGGTGGTCCTGACGGGTGACCGGGGTCCGATGTTCTCGCACGGCTATTACAGCCTCGTTGTGTGGAAGCAGGTGGCCGACGGCCGCAACTACGCCCGGAGCAACTATCCGCCGCGAGCACTGGGCAGCGGCGGCAGTGCCTTGATGCAGAAGCTCGGTCCATCCCACTACGAGGTTTGCACTTCACCCGGCGAGCGGCAGACAGTGCGGCTCTGGCTTGATGCCGGCACCACATATCCGGGTACCTACGCCGCGCCGGGTACGGGAATGATCGGCGGCTATGAGAAGAATCAGACAGAACCTGGAAAATGACGCCAACTGGCCCGAAACCATGGCTGCTCAGGCAACATTTGCTGGCCGTTGCGCGATCTGCCACCATGAAAAGCATTGCCCCATTCCCCAGTCGCTTTCGGATGAGATCGGTCTGAGCTTCTCGGCTCGGACATGAGCGATCCTAGGCTGCGCCGCAGCCGCCACGTTGTGTTCAACCTCACTCGACCAGAAAAATCGCTTGTGCTGCTGGCCCCCCTTCGCGAGCCGCCGGCGGTTACGCCCTGTGCCAGCCACCGGACGCAGCAGCAAGAGCCAGTGCAGTATTCGCGAGCAAAGACGACCCGGGTTACCGTGACCTGCTCGCCCTGTGCGAAGCGGGGAAGCGCCGCTTGGACGAAATCAAACGTTTCGACATGCCTGGCTTCCGGCCCAGGCCGCAATACATCCGCGAGATGAAGCGCTACGGCGTTCTGCCGCCGTCCTTTGATGCGGTCTTGGACCCAATCGACCCGTACGCCGTGGATCGCCAGTATTGGGATCTGTTCGGCTGGGAGGGCGGTTCCGACGGTAGGCTCGCAACGCAGCACGCGAAAGTCATCAAACGCAGCCTGTGAGCCGGATACACGCCGCCTGCAGTCGTCGTTTTACCCCGACAACCAGTTTCGTTGTTTCGGTTGACTCACCCAATCAACCGCTGAGGGTCAAGGCCAAGATCCGTCCTCAACACGCGGAAGTCGATGCAACGGTTGTGCCAGCCAGGTTTCGCGGCCACGCGGCGACCAGCCGGCAGCATTCGGCTCGTGTCAGATTCGGTACTTTTCCTTCAGTCTTTCCGCTGTCTGCGTGATGGCGGCCAGTTTCTTCTCCGCGACGATGGTCGCCGTGATGGGGTTGTCGGCGAACGTCGCAAAACCGCAATCCGGGTTGAGCAGCACGCGATCCGGCCCAAAGGCGTGGATCGCCCGTTCCGCACGGCAACCAAGACGTCGTCCGCTGTTTCCACGCTGGCCGACTTCTGATTCACCACGCCCACGCCGATGCGAAGATCGTCAGGCAGCGATTTCAACACTTCCAGTTCCCCTGCCCCGGGGCGTGCAAAGCTCCAGGAATAGCGTGCCTACTTCGACCTTCGAGAGCAATGCCAGCAACGGCCGATAGTCGCCCGCCAGTGCAGCGCTCTCATCGCGCGTCCAGTTACCACGGCAAATGTGCAATGCCAGCCGTTCCGCAGGCAAACCCGCGACGACTCGGTTGATTAACGATTCGGCGAACGACAGCTCTTGTTGGACTGGCCCTTTGGCGCCGAGCGCACCACACATGAAACTGCGTCCGCCCGCGCCAGTGCGGCCGTAGACGACCTCGGTCAACACAGGCTCATCGAATTGCACCATGCTCGCGCGGTCGGCCAACAGGAAGTGCAGTTCCTCGCGGAGAACACGCACCACGTCGTCTGCCAACTGATCGCGCGTCGGGTATGCGCGATCCGAGATGCACTCCATCCACATGGTGCGCGTCAGTAGATATGGTCCCGGCAAGGCAACCTTGACCGGTGCGTGGGAAAGGGTGCGGACGAATTCAAATTCGTGGACGGCCAAAGGTCTGGTGCGACTTAACGGTCCGATACCGCCGGATGACGCACCTTTTCGGCAGGCACGTCGAGGGTATTCAATTCTTCGCGGAACTTGTCCGGATCATCCACGTAAGGCAGGAGATCGGTAATCGGGATCAGTTGGCAGTTGTTGAGAATGCCGCCCACGAAGCTCGAGTAATCATCGCGCCGCTGTTCACCGTCGGTCAGCACGTCGGTACTGCGCGGATTTCGCGCGTCGATCACCAGTCGCACGGCATCATCGGCCGTCTCTTGAAACTCGTCTTCAGACAATCGACCCGCCAAGTACTCGTGCAGGGCCAGGAGCAACCAGCGAGGTCTCGGCCAGCTACCGATACCCATCACCGAAAGCGGTCCCACACCGGGGGCAGTGCAGGCTCGGGCAAAGATTCGGGTATGACAACTTCCATGATCGGCTGGGTAATTGGTGCTGGCGGCTTGGTCTGACCAACGACGCCAACAGCCGCGATCGACCCCGAATCCGGCGGTGCGAAACGGCCCTTTGACACCAAGAAGCTGACTTGATTCGACAGCTCAATCTGAGACACCAGTTCGTTTCCGGTGAGCCGACACCATGCCGGCAGATCTTCTTTCACCGAACGCTCGCTCGACAGAATCTCGAGCAGTTGACCCGGTTCAAGCGGATCGATGTGCTTACGAATCAGCAACAGCAGACCGTTGCCGCAGTCCAATCCGCCACCGTCAAAGCTAACCACGGTGCCGTAGGGATGCGAGGTACCCGCTTTCATGACTCCGCCCTCCTCCGATCCATCGTCGGTTCAATAGCTGATGCACGGCGCTCCGCCAGCCAGGAACTCCACGAGCCTTGCCCCACCCACAACGTGGATGCCGCTCCGACCACCTTGCTCTCATCGAGCCCCCGTTTCTTGAAGCAGGGAGCACAAGCATAGATGGTCCCGCCCGCTCCGAGAAAGTTGTCGATGAGTTCCTTGCGGCGCAAAAACCCGCTTCCCGAACATCATCCGCATAGCCCTGCACGGCAAGACGCACGGCTTCAGTGCTCAAGAACACGAGCGTATCCTGGCCGGACCCCAACGCGGCGTTCGCCACCACAAAGGCCACCGTAGTGCGGTCCGTGTCGTCCTTAGCACAAGTGAGTGAAACACAGAATTTTCCCGACACGTTCAATCTCCTGTTCGTTGAATGTAAAAGCGAGGTGGTTCGGACTTGATCATGCGATGGCCCGTCACGCGACACCAAGCCCGCAAATCCATCGCGGCGCTGGTACGGCGCGTGATCAGCTGAATGACCTCTCCCACGCCGAGTGCTTCCACGCGTTCTGCGCAGCGGTAGCAACAACTCGCCGCACTCCAAATCGCCCGTGTCCCACACCTCCACAGACACAATCTCTTCACCACCAGGCATCGTCAAGAAGACCGACTCCTGTTACAGATGTATGCTTCTTCGCTCGGTCTCGGGACCAACAGGGCCTCCTTCTGCTATTTTTGACGGGCCGCTTCTGAGGCGGGGCCGGATCGAACTAAGTTGCTGTTCCGGTAAGGACTTGGAGCAGGTATTCATCGTTCCAACCGCAAGCGCGGCGTTTCATGGCCACGCTGTCTTTTTCGGTGTTGCTTCAGCAGGGACAACGTGAGGCGATTCAGCCAGGCGAAGTTCTCGCGGAGATGTTCATCACGGATGCGTGACTCATCCTCGCGATACGTGACATCGAGGCACCAATGACAACTGTTCTCGATGCCCCAGTGACTGCGAACGGCGTGGGCGAACTGTTTCACCTTGACCGGCAGACTGCTGATGAAATAGCGCATCCTCGAGTCGTCTCTTTTCCGTCGCGGAGGCAAGCAGAGATACGAAGCCCATCGAGAGCAGTCCCTTCCAGTGATCGAATCCCGGCAGGCTCTTGGGAGCGGGCATCTGGATGTAGGTGCGATTCTCGTCCGGCCGTGTTTCTTTTCCGTGGTGTCCAGCGACGAGCCCCGATCCCTCTGGAAGTCCGTCTTCGTCTGTTCATGGATATAGTCGATGGTCGCGTCGTGCAACGTTCCCTGGTTTCCCTTCAACGCCAGAATGAAGTCTCCAGCCGTCCATGATCTTCTCGGCGATGGCCGTTTGTGTTCCCATCGCGTCGATCGTGATGATGGCTCCCTGGATATCATCAGCGACAACAGCGTGGGAATCGCCGTGATTTCGTTCGATTTCTCCTCCGTGGCCACCTGCGCGAGTGTCAGACCAAACTCGCTCGCCCACACGCTGACGGAATGCAACGGCGCCCAGGTTCCGGCCGCGATCGTGACTGCGCCGCAACGTCTTGCCGTCGATGGCCAGCGTCGGTCGCTCCACGCCCGTGGCCTCTGCCGCGGCGGCACGCAGTGCCGTCAGCCACATCGTGAAACAGGCTTGAAAGGCATCGGGCTTCAAGGCCACAACACCCGCGGAAGACATCCTTCCGGGAATGCCATGCGGAAGGTAACCACTTCATCAAAACGGCCTTGATCTTGGCCCACTTGGCGATGGCCGTTGGTCCATTGGCTCCGGCAAGCACGGCCATGATGGCAATGACCACAACACTGTCGAGCGGATGAGCGATTCACCGACGACCGCGGATCCTCCAACTGATCAAAGTGTCGCAATACCTCTTCGATATCCATCCGTGCCGAATTAGCCATCGCCCATTCCCCTTTGAATCGTGGTGCTCGAAAGCGGGATTCCTTGGCGATGGTATACACGTTATGTCACCAGGGCGCAACTTTATCCAGATTGCCTATGCCGCCTATAAGTGCGCTGGCCCTGGCTTCTGAGGCCTCCTGATATTCTATCAGATGTAGGGGAAGCCTCGCACACCAATGCGAAGGGGCGGCAGCGACGGTCTGTCGGTACCGTTTCGATAGTTTCGGAGAGGAACCGCACTGCACCATCGGCGAGCACAACTACCAGAATATATCACGGTCTCTGCAGCGTTCGGCAAGTGCGGCACTGGACAGCTCGGTGAGGACGCACGCTCACGCGAGCGGCCG
This sequence comes from uncultured Fibrobacterota bacterium, assembly GCA_963831235.1. Lineage (GTDB taxonomy): Bacteria > Fibrobacterota > OXYB2-FULL-49-7 > OXYB2-FULL-49-7 > JAEUSG01 > CAWHPS01. Next base: position 62,674 of record CAWHPS010000075.1, on the reverse strand, counting down.
ACGCGGTTTTGAAGGTATATGTCGCAGACCTTCTGCATCCCTTGGCTCCCCGGAGTTAGCCGGCTTCCTCGCGACTACGGATGCTCTGACTCCTGGAGGGTGGCTCTTCGTACACAGGTCTCGCGTCGCAGCCGTTTGCCGCGCCGGAGTGACGGCACATGAACACCCTCCTGTTCCCTCCAGGTCTCCTTGTTTCATGCGATCGAACCTTCCGACCATTCCGTCGCCAACCACCCTGCGTCGCCCCTGTACGATGATCTGGTTTTCGGATCACAGGGCTTACCGCCGCGACACTCCTCACCGGAGTTCGCACCGACAGGCAAAGGCGTCAGTTGGGCTTCGCCAGTGGGGTGCAGGCTCGCCACGACGTCTGGCCGAATCGAGTTCGTTGCCTACGGACTGGTCGTTCACCTCCTGTTGCTCTCCACCTGGCCTCGCGGCCACGCAGTTACATTCGGTTACAAAGTTCAGACCCAACTTTGGCAAAGACTTCCACCTTGCGGGTTCGATCCACTTACAAGCGCACACCCCCACGAGCTGGCCTCGTGGGTGAATCAGATTGAAGTGGCGAGAGCGTAAAGAATTCGCTTGAAACGGATGATCCGCGCGGCCGCGGCCGTTTACCGAGTAATTCCGGTTGTGTTTAATGGTTTGCCAGGGGCGGCCGGGTCTGGACGCAGCAAGGGGTGTGACAATGAATTCCGTGGGATTCGAAGTGGCTGAGGATCTTGAAGAGGAGCTGCCGGCCCGGTTGCGCAGTCGGCCCGAGGCCATCGCCGAGTTGTTCGACGGCTACCGGGATCGGATCTTGCGCATGATCGTGGTCCGCCTCGATCCCCGGCTGGTCGGGAAACTGGATGCAGAGGATGTGCTGCAGGATGTGTATCTGGAGACGGCGCACCGCGTTTCGGACTTCCTGAAATCGCCCACAGTCCCGTTCTTCGTCTGGCTGCGTCAGATCGCCAGCCAGATCCTGATCGATACTCACCGGCGGTATCTAGGCGCCGAGCGGCGCGATGTCCGCAAGGAGGTGCCGTTCCAGCCGTATGTCGGCGGGAGTGCGTCTGCGCAGTTGGCGGCTTCCCAACTCGCCGACAGTCTTACCACGCCCAGCCAGTGTGCCATCCGGCAGGAAGCGTGCGCAGCCCTCCAGCGAGCATCTTATAGTGAGCACCTAAAATCCATGATCTTATTTTGGGCGCATCCTCTCGCGCGTCAATATCAGCCCGTAGTTGGCCAGCCCCGCCACCTTGCCACCCCGCCCAGCTTCTTGCGGTGTCAGCGTTTCATTGGTTTTTTTTTTGCATCACCGTTCCTCCATTAAAATGAGGTCATCCGGAGGATTCTTACCCACTGCGGTTTATAGAAAGACCCACTGGCCAGACCGCCACCGATGCTTGCTACATCCAGAATTGTGAAGACTCCAATCACTGAGGAGACGATAGACGATATTTCGGATTACTTGTGGTGAGCCTGTCGAACCACTCCTTTTTCTCCGATATATGTTACGATGATTAAAAATCCCAGCGAAAACGTCTTGGCGGCTTGCACTGAGCTTGTCGAAGTGAGCCCTATCTTTTCCCTTGAATTTTAGGTATTTGAGGGGCTATATTCTTATCACAAAGAGAGTGTACGGATGGTTCCTGGGCGAAACAGGGTAATTTCCAATGCAGAATGCGCAAGTTTTTCGCGATCCGGATTTACGAATGGTGAAAAATCAAAATTCCTATCAGTTTTCGACATTCTTTATCAGTTGCTGCTTAAATAAGGCAGGTTAACCCTATGTTTATAGAAAGGGCAATCCAATGAAATCCATGCAAAGAATTTGCACAGTGGTCTTGTTTACTGCTGTTTTCCTGATGGCACAGAGCGGCATCCCGTATAGTTACAAATTGGTGGCCATAAAAGGGGATTCCGTAAGTCTCTACTTCTATCAAAAGACCTCTGGCTTCGTATCAGAACCTGCCCACGGAAGTGTGAATACCACAAGTACCCCTGTTTACAAACCGGATGCCGGTTATATTGGTCCTGACTCCTTTTCCTGGAAGATGAGCGACACAGCCAGCATTTCCACTTGCCGGATTCTTGTGCGGCAGGAAAACTCGCGCGCCAGCATGGTTGTTCTTTTAGTGGTCAGGGACACGCTTTTGCCGCAAATCAACTCGGAAATCCTTCGTTTGCAGGCGGATCTGCAGAACGAAGGTTACATTGCCAAAATAAAGTCATGGTCTTCCACATCCTGGGATGAGACAGGCTCAGTCGAACTCTGGAATTATCTTACTTCGGAGTATTACACAGTCGGGCAATTTGTTGCAGGCGCGATTTTGATCGGGAACCTGCCTGTAGCTCGGAATACCGTGACAAACGAAAAGACCGATTATGTCTTCATGAACATGTGGAAATTCCCTGATGCGATAACCGGCATTCAGCATATTTGGGTCAGCCGGATGTGGACAGAAGGTTTTTCCGGTGGAGAGGTGAAGCGGCTTAAGTGGGCACTTGACGCAAACCACGGTTATCGTACTGGTACACATCGTCTTCCGCATGCCGCATACTGGTACGATGAGGTCATCGGTGCATTGAACTCTTCCAACGCCCAGAATGCGCTTATTGTCTGGCCCACAATCGAGAACCTTTTCCCTGTGGACGCATTCCGTAAGGGCGGAGATTTCCTGAACGAGGAAGTACACCGCTATCACGGTTTTGACGGCTGTGACTGGCATCCGTCACAGGTCCGCTTCGCGGTTTTCTCGAGTTGTTCTGCGGGAGATATTGGCGGACCTGTGAACAAGAATGTATTCACTTACGGCGGCGGCAATGTCCTAAGCGTAGGTCCATCCGCTGACGCCTGGTCCGGAGACCTGATCATATTATCCAACTACAAGACAAGCTTATTAAAATGTCTGGCGAACGGCGACTCGTGGGGCAACAGCATGCTGAGGTATCCCAATGTATTCGGGGATAAATACAGAGGCATGTTTTACGGCGATCTTTCCCTTCCGGCCAAGGCCGCGCCCTCTAACCAGTTGCCTGTCATCGACTCCTTGACTGCTGACAAGACAATTGGCGCTTCACCATTAACCGTGAATTTTAACGTCACTGCCAAGGATCCTGACGGAACAGTTGCCTCTTACGAATGGTTTGTGAACGGTTTCAACGAGGGCATAGACGGTCCGGCCTATTCCGGCTCAACGGCTTCCAATTGTACCCATACCTTTGTGACGCCGCATCGCTATGCCGCTGAGGTGCAGGTGATTGACAACTACATGGCGCGGGCATGGAAATCCGTTTATATCGAAGTTAACCCTGCCCCGGGAAAGCCTTTTCGGGTTAATTGCGACGTCAGTAACGTTTATGCTCCATCGGTTTACCGGCCCGGCGCTGATTACACAGACGCTTCGGGTAATGTCTGGCTGCACGATCAGAGGTGGTCAGCCGGGACATGGGGATGGGACTGCTTTAGCGACGTACAGGGCGCCACAAGCGTTGATGAGCCGGTGACTGGTACCGAGGATCCAACGCTCTTCCAGAGTTTTCAGGTTGTGACCGACATTTATGGGGTTGACACGCCACTAACCTACAATATTCCACTATCCAATGGCGGTTATTTGCTGAACCTGGGGTTTGCAGACATGCAGTCCGAGGCTGCTGGGGAACGGATTGTTGATGTTGAGGTGGAAGGGATCGCAAAAGTGACCGGCCTTGATGTTTTTGCGCGGGTTGGCGGGAAGAAAGCGTTTACACTGCCGATTGCAGTGGATATTGCTGACGGAGAACTGAATTTGAAGCTGAGGAAAAACAGCGCTTCGGCTTATGCTCCGTTTCTGAATTGCTTTGAAATCATTCCTGATGGCACACAAACAGAGGGTTTGATTTCAGGGGTATTTGATGAGGGGTTAACGACCTCGCCAAACCCATTTAATCCGGTGTTAAATATTGTGGTCCGCTATCAATCAGGAAATATTACACTATCTGGGGCAAAGGACAACACTCTTCGCATATATAATATCCGAGGGGTCCTGGTGAGGAGCCTTTCCCCATCAGAATTCATACAATCGAGTGGTTCCAGGGTGACTTGCCGGTATATCTGGAATGCTGGCAACGAAACCCCGGGGGCCTATTTTGTAAGGGCGGATGTGGGTGGTAAAAAGGTTTTTACGAAAAAAGCAATACTTTTAAAATAGGCGGTTGCGCAGCAGATATCCCGTCGTGATATGGATGAACTTGTACAACAGGCACGAAAAGAAATACATGAGGTTGAGCAGATGGTCATGACTCATGTTGAGCGCAGGATAAATCATTACAAAAAAAACAGATGGATTACAAGTGGAAAGATGCGCCGGTCTGACCGCCACCAATTCCCGCCAAATCCAGAATTTCGGAGACTCCAACTACCGAGGAGCCGATAGATGAGATTCCGGATTACTTAGTTTTAACCGACATCTACTACGAAGATTAAATTTTATGAGCGAAAACGCCTTGGCAGCTTGCACTGAGAGTGCCGAAGTGAGCCTTATCTTTTTCCTTGAATTTTTCGCGTTTCAGGGTCTATTTTATTAACAGGAGGATAATGGAGCATGCTTTCCGCTCAGAACTGTTCGTGTTCCGTTGCAATTGACGTAATTTTTTCGCGATCCGGATTTACGAATGGAGAAAGATCAAATTTCCTATAAATTGACCAGCCTTTTTATCTGTCTCATGTTTCCGGTTGTTGCGCTTTTCGCCCAAGTGCCGCGAATCCACCAAATATGTTCTGTTTCCGATACCACGCCTGGCGTGGATGGTTTGGATGAAGCCTTTTCCGTGGTTGAAGCGCCGGATGGCCGCTTCGTCTATGTCGGCGCCGTAGCCGATCGCTCCGTCACCTGGTTCTACAGAGATTCCCTCACAGGTACACTTTCGTATGCAGGCAGGGTTACACTAAGCTGGCCAGCCTGGAACTGCCAATCAGTTTCCGTGGCCGTAAGCCCGGACAGCAAGAATCTTTATGCATCAGCCGTGATATGAAGCAGCAGGCTATACTGTGTATAATAAGATGAGAAAACAGGAATACGTGCCTGTTTCACAAATCCTAATCTTGCTATATTGCAAACAAGGAATTATTTTTATGCGTTTTACATTTTATGACATTCAATATTTTAAAACAATGAGATGAATGATTTTGAGTAAACTGGCGCTTTTTGATTTCGATGGAACAATAACCTCAAAAGATACTTTTCTTGATTTTATAAGGTTTGTTCGCGGCTGGCCTGCATTTGTAGTGGGTATGTTGCTCCTTTCACCGGCCTCAATACTTTTCTTATGCGGCATCATAAAGAATTCAACTTTTAAGGAACTAATGCTTAGGCTTTTCCTACGGGGAATGCCGGTTGAAGTTTTAAAGCGTTATGGGCACGATTATGCTGAAAAACGATTACCAGGCATTATCCGCCACAGCGCAAAGGATCGCCTTGATTGGCATAAAAACCAGGGTCACGAAATAGTAATCATAAGCGCTTCATCAAAAGAATGGATGGAAAGCTGGGCTTTAAAACAAGGCTATTCCCTTATCTCAACCCGGCTTGAAAGTAAGAATGGCCTCCTTACCGGTGCCCTTGAAGGAGAGAATTGCTTTGGCCAGGAAAAAGTGAGAAGGTTGAAGGCTGAATTCGATATTGACAAGTACTCATACGTGTATGCTTATGGCGATAGCAAAGGCGACCGTGAAATGCTTTCACTGGCGCACGAATCGAATTATAAACCCTTTTTAAACAACCCCGGAAAGAAGAGAGTGCGGATTTTATGATTAAAAACAAGAGCGCTATTTATCAGGAATATTGCAGGCCCAAGCTTGGGGCGCTTCTAGCGAGAGTTCGTCTGGATATCGTTTATAAGAAAGCATCGGGGGATTATCTATTCTATGAAGCTGATGATGGTTCCGAGGTCAAGGTTGTTGACTATCTTGGGGGGTATGGGGCGGGGATATTCGGGCACAACCATGCGGTGTTAACCCGGACGGCAATTGAAAATTACGAGAATTGCGTACCATTCAATGCTCAGGGAAGCGTCCGTGTCGGAGCCGCTTTACTTGCTGAAAAACTGAATGCTCTGGTTCCGCAGTCTGGCGGTAAGAAATACATTGTCACTTTTGCCAATAGCGGCACCGAAGCTGTTGAAGCGGCAATAAAACATTCAGAGCTTGCCCGCAGGACAAAGGTTTGCAGTATCGCAAGATTGCTGGAAAAGCGTTATAGCACGATAGCTCCCTCGGTCTCGGTCAGTGCCTTAGATTCTGTCAGACAGCATAACGAAAATGTTCTTTCCGCAAAACCGGTTTTCATCGCCTTTAACCGGGCATTCCACGGCAAAACAACAGGCGCCTTGCAATTGACATACAATAAAATATTCAGGGAACCATTTTCAAAGACTGGCATATCAGCTCTCTTTGCAGATGCGGATAATCCGGAAACATTGCAATCGCTATTGGACTCACATGTAATGACTTATCAATGGCCATCTATAGATCAAGACGGTAAACTTTCTGTAACAAACCGGCAAATATCCGCTGTCAGCGCAATATTTGCTGAACCAATACAGGGGGAAGGCGGAATCATTATGCTTTCACCTAAGAGCATGAAATGGATTAGAGAATGCGCTGATGCACACAAAATCCCACTTGTATTCGATGAAATCCAGAGCGGTATGGGAAGGACTGGAACCTTTACCTATTCCGAACAGATGGGGGTTACAGCGGATTATTACCTGCTTTCGAAAAGCCTTGGCGGAGGGATTGCCAAAATTTCCGCACTCTTGGTACGTGAAGACTTCTACGAGGAAGAATTCGGATTCATTCACAGTTCGACCTTTGCGGAAGATGATCATAGCGCAAACATCGCGTGCCGCTCACTGGAGCTTCTGGAAACCGACAACATTCCCGGGTTATGCAGGGAAAAAGGTGCATTGTTGCTTGATGGATTATGCCGATTACGGGATGATTATCCTGGTGTGGTCAAGGATATCCGCGGCGCCGGCCTGATGATAGGGGTTGAGTTCCAGGATTTCAGCAATTCAGGATCCACCTTTCTTCAAATGCTTTCCGAACAGAAAATACTTGGATATGTGATAGCAGGTTATCTGCTGCATGAACACAGGATTCGGGTTGCCCCAGCCCTTAGCAGTAATTCAACCATAAGATTGGAGCCGTCAGCATATATTTCAACAAAGGAAATTGCACACCTCTTTGTTGCTCTCCGCCGGCTATGCGAAATTATCACCAAGCAGAACATCTATGAGATCCTTAAATTCGCGGTGCATGCTGAAATTCCGGATTCAAAGACACCGATAAAGGATTTCCATAAGCCTGACAAAATCGCAATGGACAAGCGAGAAACGTCATTAAAAGTGGCATTCATTGGACACTTGATAGAAGCCCGACATATGTGCGATGTTGATGATGCATTTACTGAATTCACTGAAGAACAATTGCAACGGATTATTGATTTGTTTCATCCGGTTATCGGGCCCACCTTATCCGAGGATAAGGTGATTACCTCAATTACCGGAAGCAAGGTACGGTTCCAATTCCTGGGACTGTTTCTAACATCAAAGGTCATTGAACAATATATGAGAAAACGTGAAACCGGCATCGTCACCGGGCAAATCCAAGAAGCAGTGGACCGGGCCATTGAGGAAGGCTGCAGGGCAATAGGTTTTGGCGGTTTTACCTCTATTGTAACCAATAATTGCCAGCTTATGGCGACCGACAAGGCTGCGCTCACTTCCGGAAATTCATTGACTGTGGCCATGGGTGTTGACGCAATGCTTAAAGCTGCCGCTTCCTGCGGGCTTGCTCTCTCCGGCTCCGTGTTCGCGGCTGTTGGTGCGGCGGGAAATATTGCCAGTACTTACAGTGAAATAATGGCCGAATATGTGTCAGAGATACTTCTTTTCGGCCGTTTAGGCAGGGAAAAACTTTTGCGAAAGACCGCATCTCAAATTACAGCAATGGCATACGAACAGATTGCGCAATGCAAACTATCCCATGGACGGGAATTGAGCGGCATAGCCCACGCCATCAGCGAATCCCAAACCGTTACCTGCCTGCTTAAAAATGGTGCCACCGCAGTGCCATCCGAAGAGCAGTTCTACACCGAGCTACTATGTGAGCTTAAGGACAAATGCCCTGTGCGTTGTTCAAGCGACCTCTCTCTCCTATCCCATGCAGACCTAATCCTCGGTGCAAGCAACTCCGCGGAACCCGTCATTTTCCCTGCCATGTTAAAAAAGAGCCCTGTTGTAATTTGTGATATTGCTGTTCCTCCTGATGTCCATCCATCCGTTATTCAAGAACGAAGCGATGTTACGGTGTTGCAAGGGGGGATTGTGAAGCTTCCAATGAACCCTGATTTTTCTGTTCGCGGCATCCCTCTTGAAAAAGGCGAACTATACGCCTGTATGAGCGAGACAACCTTAATGGGCCTGGATAACATCACGGGGCATTATAGCTATGGGCCGATTACAAAAGGCAGGGTTCATAAAATAATGGAAGTGGCCCGCAAACATGGTTTCAGCCTTGGCAGATTAAAGATGGAGAAAAGTTTTTAATGAAGCGCATCATCAGCATAAGCCTTGGTTCGTCGCAAAGGGACCATGCGTCAAAAATCACCGTATTCGGACAGGAATTCTCTTTGCAACGAATCGGAACCAATGGTTGCATTGATGCCGCGATAAGCCTGATACGCCAGTATGACGGGATTGCGGATGCGTTCGGGATGGGAGGAATTGATCTGTATTTGTTCGCCGGAAGGAAAAGGTATGCTTTTCGTGATGCAAAACGTATTGCCAAGGCTGCTGTTAAAACGCCGCTTGTGGATGGTTCGGGATTAAAAAATACGCTTGAGCGGAATGTGGTGGAGCAATTGAATTCAGGACAGATACCCCTTTCAGGCAAGCGCGTCCTGATGGTTTCTTCTGTCGATCGATTTGGCATGACCGAGGCATTGGTTGAGGCGGGCGCCGAAGTGATGTTTGGTGATATTATGTTTGGACTCGGGCTTCCTATCCCTGTCCGGTCTTACAAAAAATTAAAATTAATAGCACGGCTTACCCTCCCTGTTCTCACCCAACTTCCATTTAAATGGATGTACCCCACCGGAACAAGCCAGGATTCGATCACTGAACGCTATGAAAATCATTACCAATGGGCGGATATCATCGCAGGTGATTTTAATTATATCAAACGATATATGCCAAAATATCTCAAAGATAAAATTATCCTGACAAATACCGTAACCTCTTCTGATATTCAGGAACTGCGCAAACGGGGAGTTTCCATACTTGTGACCACAACCCCGCACATCCAAGGGCGTTCATACGGTACAAACATCATGGAGGCGATCCTTATCGCGTTTTCTGGAAAGCGACCGGAACAAATGCATCCGGAAGATTATATATCATTGTTAGGCAAGGCCGGTTTTTCCCCATTCATAACCAAACTTTAAGCCATTTAGCAGGACATCTTCAGGACAGTGGCAACTGTCAATGAGTGCACAAAACTACTGAAGGACGTGGGGGCAGAGGAGGTCAGTGTGCTGTCGGCAGCGAGGTTGTGCAAACCTTGCTTTCCCTTTATTTAATAGCAGGCATAACACGTTTCATGAACTCATCAAAAAGCGGGACTGTAAACTCGGTATCCCCATGCGCCGGGCTGTAGAGCATTCCTTTTTTAATCAGGCTATTCCGGACTGGCGCTACGTTTTGAACATTTACTCCAAGTTTATCGGCAACATCCCCTGAACGGTGCGATTCAGGTTTTAATTCAGCCAAGGCCCGAAGGTATTGTTTTTCACGGGGTGTAAGCCGATCAAACCTTACCCTGAAAAAACTTTCGTCAAGACGCTGAATGGACGACAATGTGGCTTTATGAATTACGGATAGATTTATTGGAGATGAAGCCGCAAGATTCCATGATTGGTATCCCCATTCCTGCAAAAAGTATGGGTAGCATTGTGTTTCCTTTATTATTTCCTTTAGCGCCTCTTTTGAAAAGAGGACGCCTTGTTCTTTCACAGGTTCCTGCAAAGCCAGGGCCGCATCATCAAGACTTAACTGTCCCACCTGCGGAAAGTCAAAAAGGCGCTCCGCATACGATTTTGATCTCCCGGCCAAACCCACCAGCTGCGGGAGACCGGCACCAATTAGCATCAGAGGCAATTGTCTTTGCGAAACCCTATGAATGGCCATTATAAGCGAACTGAATTCCTTTTCATTCAAATACTGTAATTCATCAATTATGATCGAAACAACTATCTTGCGCTCTGCAGCCGCCTCGCCTATGGCCTCGAACAAAGCCGGCAAATCCGACTCCAGATCGCCGCTGTCTGCCGTGCCGACTTCCGGTTCAACATCCAGGCTTAATTCGACATCTTGAAGTTTAAGCCTGAGTCCGTTAAAAAAGCTGCGTAATATGCGTAGCCCTCGCTTGGTTTTTTGGCTTATATTTTCCATACGATCCAAGGAATAAAGTATATGCCTGAGTGAAGGCAAGAGCAAGCTGGCTAAAGATTTATTCTCGTGCGCTTCTAAAAGTATGGACTTGTATCCGATGCTTTCAGCAAGCTTATGCATTTCATTAAGCAACACCGTTTTCCCAACCCCCCTGAGGCCCACCAGCAAAAAGCTTTTCTCTGATTTTCCGTTCCTCAGACGTCCAAGCGCTATCCGCGCTTTCTCCAATAGCGGCTGGCGTCCCGCCAGTTCCGGTGGCGGCGAACCCGCACCAGGGGAGAATGGGTTATTTAATGGATCCATATTGATCGACCTTATCTAATGTTACTAATGTATGCAAAATTATTAATAAACAATAGTAATATTCCTATAAATAAATCAAGGATTTTCCATGTCCTTGCGTTTAATAGTAAACCACATGTAAATTGTCTTGCATTTTAATGAAACTCGATCATCCCGAAGAATTACAAATGGATCGTTTTTTCAATGCGCATTTAAAAGATTGAATAGCTTGACAGTAGTGCACAAAAGGGTTTCAGATCGCGCAAGCGCTCGGGTTCAGCGATGAATTCCATTTCTCGAAGAGCCTGTTTGAAAAGTATTCCGTCGACCAGAGACCGAGCGAGAAAAGGAATGGCAAGGCGCGCGAATGAGACGTATCCTTCTGTGATACGGTGAATGAGCACAACGCCGCCAGTCCTTTTCGCAGCCGGTCGAAGCCAGGAAGGCTTTTCAAACAGGCTCAAAGACATTTAAAAGCTTTTACGGGTATCCTCCAGGTAAACATGTAGCTGGTAAATGCTTGGCTTGATGTTTCCAGCTCAGATGAAAATGCAGAGCACAAACTGGACTTCTCTCCAGGATAAAAATCATATTTCTACTATGCATATTATTAACGATCATTTATCGAAACCGAAATTAATTTTTTTTCTTGTTCACGTATCCGTCATACTGTCCTACGCACAAACAGACCACTACATACTTTTCTTTAGGAGTGTTTATGTATCAAGTTATTTGGAATGAATTAATAAAATTTGTTCTTTTTGCATGCATAGTGCTTTCTTCAATACCAAGTATTGTTTTGGCGGATGATTACACCTGGAGTGCCCAGTGGATATGGCAGGCTGCCGATGGCCCCACAGATGCTTTTGTATGCTTTAGGAAAACCATATCGCTACCAAACATTCCCACTACCGCAATAGCCCTGATAGGCGTTGATTCCAGATACTGGCTATGGGTGAATGGAATGCCTGTCAGGAGAGAAGCCGGTCTAAAGAGAGGCCCGAGGCATGGCGAGGGCTATTATGATTCAGTGGATATAAGTCCTTTTTTAGTTTCCGGAACAAATACCATTGCCGTCATGGTATGGTACTGGGGCAGAGATCGGATGGATGTAGCCTCTTCAGGAAAAGGTGGTCTTGTTTTCGAGGCTGACTGCGGAGGAACACTTATTAAAAGCGATAATACCTGGAAGATAAAAACGCATCCAGCATACAGGGGTCTTTCTTCAGGAAATACCGGTATCCTCTGGCTGATGGCTGAGAACGATGTCCAGTTTGATGCAAGAACTGATATTCCTAGTTGGCAGGCCAATGGTTTTGATGATTCGGGTTGGGGCACGCCCATTGAGAAGGGTGTTCCACCAATTGCTCCCTGGGGAGCTCTGACTCAAAACCCCCTTCCGTCCTGGCGATGGAATGATCTGAGCGCTTATACCAATTCGCCGTCCTTTCCCTACACCAGTAGCGGAGCTGATCTTATTGTCAAGCTGCATAGCAACATACAATTCGTGCCTTATCTAAACGTCAAGGATGCTATAGGTGGTAAAACCATTACCATTTTATGCCAGAAAGTGGCTAACGGAGGCACACCCAAGCATGTTTACATCACAAAGGCGTCGAATGACGATCAGGTGTTCGAAGGCATCGCTTATATGACTCCGGGTGGATATAGCGAGGTCACATATAATATTCCGGCAGGTATCATAGTAAAGGATCTGAAATACAGGGAAACAAGTTATGATGTCGATTTCCGTGGCTCGTTCTCCTGCAACGACAGCTTTTATAATAAATACTGGATAAAGGCGCGTCAAACCGCTTTTGTCAATATGCGGGATCAAATTATGGGATGTCCGGACAGGGAGCGTGGAGGCTGGCTGGAGGATCAATCTTCCGGATACGAGTATATTCCTTATTGCTTCTCTCCGGATGGCCCTGACGAATATAGAGGTTACAGGACATTAATTCGTCTCTGCGTATCAAATTATATGAACTGGCAGCATGGCGACGGTTATTTTCCCAATTGCGCACCCAGCGCCGAAGATCCGGGTATCGGGGCCGCTGTTTCACAAAACCTGGCATGGTCCGGTGAATTCGGCCTTTGGAATTATTATATGCAAACCGGCGACACTTCAATAATTCGGGACTTATACGTACCAATCAAGAAATGTCTCTCCAATTGGACCTTTAATGCTGATGGATGTGTAAATGATTTGATTGGTTATGGAATGTGTTGCGGGGACTGGATGGATTGGGGAAACAACATTGACAGAAGATGTCTTATGAACACTCAATATTATTCAGTAATCAAGCACATGGCCGACATGGCGGTTATTGCCGGCCATTCTGATGATACCACGGAATGGAACAATCAAAAATCAAGAATCGAAACAAATTTCGCTTCTGTTTTTTGGAATGAGGGTGGTTTTGGGATTGGCGATGACAGGGCCAATGCCTGGGCCGTTTGTCTTGGACTATCGGATAGTGGTAAATATCCTGTATTAAGAAATGTGCTGATAAACAATCAATATTGTAGTCCGCAAATGGAACGGTATCCTGAAGAAGCATTATGTCTCATGGGATATGCAAGTGACGCACTAACCAGACTCAAGACCCGATGGGCCGTCTCGGTAAATGGAAATTCAGCGACTCTTGGGGAAAACTGGAATCCGAATCCAGGGTACGAAAGCACCAACCATACCTATGCCGGTGGTTCTCTTAAGGTTCTTTCCGCTGTAGTAGCGGGAATCGGGCCGGAAACACCTGGTTATGGAACCTATCATGTTCTCCCCCATCTCGGATTTCTCAAAGAAGCAAATGCCATTGTTCCATCTGTAAAAGGTGATATTACAGTCATGATAAAAAAAGACTCCCTATTCAATTTGCAGCTTGTTTCTCCGGTATCCACCATGGCGGTTGTGGGGATTCCTAAAGATGAAGTACCTAATAGAATAACCGTAAACGGCGTTGAAATATGGAACGGGAATTATATTGGCGGCATCGTCGGCGTAACCTGGAAAGGCGAAGATCCGAATTATTACAAATTTAATGTGGAGCCCGGGTCATGGGAATTTTCGGCAGTTATCAGGGATTCGGATACAGGGATCATAACCAATAACATTAATCTTGCGAAAGGGAAATTAGTTATAGCCTCAAGCACCTATGAAGTCTCTGGTTGGGGGATGTCAAAAATTGTAGATGGACAGAGGTCAACTATTGCAGGTGTTTCATGCGGGTGGACCAGTAATAATGAATTGCCAACGAATCATACTGAATGGTTTATTGTTGATCTGGGCACAGCTTACATAATAAACAAAGTTAATTTGTATCCCAGGGATGATGGAATTGATGCAGGTCAGAATTTTCCCATAGACTTTACAATAAGTATATCAAATGATTTGGACAACTGGACACCGGTAGTGACAAAAACAGGATATGCACTACCAGGAAATGTCACGCAAACATTTTCTTTTAGCGCTTGCAATGCAAGATATGTAAAAGTGGAAGGCACAAACCTTCGGCCCAATCCAAATGATGCAAATCGTTATCGTATGGCATTTGCAGAATTTGAGGTATACAATAACGGTGGCACAATAAATGAGAATTTATTGGATATTGATACCTCCCATGAAATGGAACTGATGCCAAACCCGTTTAATCCGATTATTAACATCAACTTTCACGGCTGGAAGAGCGGATCAGAACTCAATGTACTGGACATAAACGGCAAAGTTGTGGCAAATCTAACCTCAGCTGTGAATGGTTCTTTGCAACGCATTGGATCAACCCATGTTTCATGGAACGCTTTGGGCCAGGCGTCTGGAGTTTATATCATCATTCTAAAAAATGGTGATGTGGAATTTAAACAGAAGGTCATACTGATGCGATGATTTGGCCATTGTTTGACCACTGAAGAGTTCCCCCGCACGGCTAGCCAGCTTTGTAGCAATTCGTTCAATCTTTGTCAGCTCAGAAAATTCAACTCTGAAAATCGGATGCCAAATAAATTCCGATAAATTTTCTGGATTTGAAACATTCAATAACTCGCAAATCTTGCTTTTTGCCAACCAGGAGTATTGACTGGATAATCCAGCAAGGGTATGAAAACTGGTTAATATCTCCGGATGCTCCTGATGAACTCGATCAACAAATCCTGTTTCCATAGGATTATTATGGATGTAGCTTATAGCGTTTTTAAAATAGTAAGTAACTGTATTGTCTGGCTTTGGAATCTATTCCGACATAGGGGGCCAACTCGTTTATATTTTTTATTGATGTAGCGTGTAAAAAAGAATCCAATATGCCACATGACATCGGAAATATTGGGTTGTAGGGTTTGTAAAATGCAGTGGAAATGGTGCTTCATAGTCACAAAACAGAATATATTTGTTCCATGTATATGTATTGTCTCACGAAGGAGCGAAAGCCAAGCCTGTCCATCCTCCGGCTCAAGGAATATGTCGGCGCGATTTACTCCTTGGTTATAAACATGGCAGATGGCTGCAAGATACTTGATTCTTGGAATTCTCATGACTTATTCCTTAACTTGAATATTGTGCCTCGCTGGGGCCTAGAACTGATGGTCCCTGGCACCAGTAGTCCCTGGCACCAAATGGGGACATGCTTGAAACAAGCGATTTTCTTGGCAATTCATTCTACCCCATCCTCCTGTCGAGACTCCTATACTGTATCGCCTCGCACAAATGTAATATGTCCAGCTGCCTCCTGACAAAATCCATCCCTCCGAATTCTTCCCATGCTCTTCGATCACCACACGCATACCATCCCAATGCTGCTCAAGGACCTGGCGGTTTCCATAATATATGATAGGTACCAGGGTAGATGGATGAAACCTGTCATCCAATCGGGTGTGGGCTTACAGCGTGTGCAACGTTTTCCGGGCTTAATCAACGCTGGGAAACCATCGTTAAGCGCCGGTGTCAACATTAGCTATTCACCAAATATTAGTTATATAAAGGCTCACCCCGTTGATTATATTTTCAACAAATGAAAACAACAATGTCCTATCGGGAGCGCTTTAATGCAACACTATCTCATCAGGAAACAGATCGTCCTCCAATGGAACCTTGGCTCCACGGACATGACGGTCATAGAGGGCAATCCTCGGTCACTGGCCCCGGTTCTTGGCCTTTCTGCAGGCCGGAATGATGAGGAATCAGATGAGGCAGTCAAACAGGCGCTAGATACGGATATTCGTGATGTGGGCAGGATTCTTATACCCAAACAATCTCTATACAAACGGATATCAGATACCGAATATATCGACGCCTGGGGCATGGGCCGCCGATTCAACGGCCACCATTTTGAGATGGTCTCTCACCCGCTCGCAAATGCCACTCTCGACGACCTTGAACAATATCCATGGCCTGACCCAAACACACTCGACCGGGAAGAGATACGAAAAATACAGCAACGCGCCCGCCATCTTCACGATAATACACCTTACGTTGTCTGCGCTCGGCATCCATATTTTGGCATTTTTGAATTAGGCTGCTGGATGTGCGGTTTTGATGATTTTCTTTATCGTATGGCTGGAGAACCTGAATTTGTCAACCGATTCTTTGAAATTATATGGAATTATCAGAAGCAAGTAAACAATATCTATTATAGTGCAATCGGACCTTACCTCCATTTTACCACAAGCGGTGATGATTTCGGCACTCAAATTGGTCCATTCTTTTCACAAACGATGTTCCATGAACTTATCGCACCCTTCCTGAAACTTAGGATAGACCACATCCATGAATTTACAGGGGCTTATTTTTTTCACCATTCATGCGGCTCCATTCATCCGATTATACCAGAATTGATTTCCTGCGGGGTGGATATCTTAAATCCAATCCAACCCGGCGTTCCCAAAATGGAACCATGGCGGTTGAAACAGAATTTTGGAAATAAGCTGACATTTTATGGAGGAATCGACACCCAGCACCTGCTACCCAAAGGCACACCGGAAGAAGTCTTTGTTGAAACATCCAAGATAATCAAAATACTATCGGTTAACGGAGGATACATCCTTTCAGCAGCACATACCATCATGGCGGATGTTCCTCTCCCCAATGTGATTGCCATGTACAAAGCCGGCAGGCAATGTAATCATTAATGGACTTTATGTCAACAAGGATTATCCCTATGTCACCTTTTTTAATTGAGAGCAACTCATGAGCAAGATTATTAATAGCCGTCAATTGCAATACGATTGCAATGATATTTTTCCAATGAGGTGGTCTCCGAGAGCCATGTCCGGAGAAGCTGTTTCAGACCAGGAATTAAACATCCTGTTTGAAGCAGCGCATTGGGCACCCAGTTGCTTTAATAATCAGCCATGGCGGTTTCTTTTTGCTAAAAAGGATTCCAAACATTGGGAGATTTTCTTTAACCTTCTCTCAGAAAATAATAAGCTCTGGTGTAAACAAGCCGGCGTGCTATTAGTAATCGTGGCCAAGATGACCTTTGATTTTGATGATGCGCCAGACCCCACTTTTGCGTTCGATACAGGCGCGGCCTGGGAAAACCTTGCACTCCAGGCCAGCATGATGGGACTTGTTTGCCATGGCATGGCCGGCTTTGATCATGAAAAAGCCAAAAATGAGCTCCATGTTCCTGAAAATTATAAAATCATGGCAATGGCAGCAATCGGCAAACCTGGTAAAAAGGAGGATTTGCCGGAAAACTTACGTGAGCGTGAAATGCCAAGTGAGAGAAAGAGTATCGATCAAATCATCCTGGAAGGCGGATTTAAAACAACCTGACAGAAAATCTTTATATTTATCTAAAAACTTATTTTAAGACCTCCGAATAAAATAAGCATATCATCTCTTGCAACAGCCCTGCGTGATAAAGCATTTTCATAAACAGAGGACCCATGACACGATTGCTTTTATTTCTTATCACTGCATTCACTGTATCCCTTCTGCATGCACAGGCATTACAACAGATTCATACGGATTTCATTGCCGGGTTCAACAAAGGCGACATGGCCAAGCTTACCAGCCTGTTTTATTATCCGCCCAAACAATTGAGGAAGGTAAATACCGAAGATTCCCTTGTGTTAGCAGGTTTTTTTTCAAAACTGCAGAAACAGTGGGGAGACATCACAACAATCAATCCCGCTTCTTTTGCATCTGCCAACTACATTAAAGTTTCCATCTGCACAGCCGATTCAACTTATTGGAGCAAGCAAACAATTTCAGACAGCATGGTTTACAAGGTAAGTTTCAAAAATAAAGGTGAGTGTGTAGTCGGATACCGCATATATTCCAAAGAAAAAAAGAAACGCATCGCCTATTTCGACATTTACGCGAATTTTGAAAAAACGCTAAGCCAGGGAGATTTGGAAATCGCGCGTGAAAAGTTTTATCAGGAAATGAGAGAACTAATGAAAAAGTAAAAATATTCAGTCACAAACTCATCAAAACAATTTATTGCACTCTTTTGAAAATATCCATATCAATAAAGACCAGAAATCCAAGAGGTAATGTTTTTCGGTCCATAGCAACCTGGTTTTAAGCAGGTTGTAAATCACGTAAACCGAGTAGAATTAAAAAAATACGTGTGCATATCTTTCTCTTGTGTTATTATATTTTGACAGAATAATTCAAAAGGCATCTCCATTTGTGAAGAATAAATTTATTATTGTTTTATCTTTCATTCTTTTGACCTTATTTCCTTCCATGAATAATACAGTTTATGCTGTGGGTATTACAATTGATGGCAAGGCTTTTTATAACATAGGCTCATCTATTGACATTTGCGAAGACAAGGGTGGAACTGCTACCATAAGCCAAATCTTAAGAGACAGCTCGGACATTCATTTTACTCCCAGCCAAACGAATGTATCATGTCTTGGTATGACGCGTTCAGCTTATTGGTTGCGGTTCACGCTTAACAATAATACGGCTGATAAACATTATCTGCTTGAAATCCCATGGCCATTGTTTGATGATGTCCGTTTTTATACGATTGACACCTTGAACCAGCCGCAACTTCTTTTTCACACAGGTGATGTTAAGCCATTTGCAGAACGACCCTTGCTTCACAGGAACTTTGTAATGAATGTTCCGCTCCCCGAGCAAAGAAAATCAGCAACATATTTTTTAAGGGTCAAATCCAACGATGCCATAATTCTTGCAACATATTTATGGGAGACAACCGGTTTTGCATCACACGACCGTAAAAGCGCTTATCTCCTGGGCCTTTTTTTCGGCATACTAGGGGTTATGATTGTTTATAATCTTTTTTTATCCATAACTCTTCGAGATAAGCTTTTCCTCTATTTTGTTTTTGTTCTTGTGTCCTATTTTTTCTTTGAGCTTACATATACCGGTCTTGGGTACCAGTATTTCTGGCCCACAAATCCCTGGCTACAGCAGCACATACTGCCATTTTCCATGGCACTCTGTTTTATAGCGTTTGTTATTTTTACACGCCGATACCTTGATTTACACAAATTTACCCCGCGCCTGGATTTGTTTCTGCGTGCCATTTCCGTGCTGGTACTTCTTGGTATTCCTGCTCTTGGATTCATGGATACACTGAACTCGGTCAAAGCTCTGAACCTGCTGATTCTGGCTGTGATGGGTGTCATGTGCATGGTTATTCCCATTTTAATACGTAAAAGAAAATGGTCGGTTATTTTCTATCTTCTGATCTGGATGCCTTTTTTATTCCTTGTATCAGTGCTTGTACTCCGAAACATGGCCCTGATTCCCTTACCCGAAGTGTTTTTTACAGAACATTCCGCAAAGATTGGCGCTATTCTTCAGGTCACATTGATGTCAATTGCAATCGGGACTAAAATGCGGCGTGAACGTGACGCTGCCCAGCAATCCGCCATTCGCTCCCTGGAAAAAGCAGAAGCGCAGCTTGAACAATTCATACTCACACTGGCGGATGCCATTGAAACCAAAGACGCATACACAGGCGGCCATGTGGTCAGGGTAGCAAATTACGCGCGTGATATTTCCCGTCACCTGGGCTTTTCCGAAGAAGCAATCAAACAGATTTATCTAGGAGCAATTGTTCATGATATAGGGAAAATCGGTATTCCCGATCTGGTTTTGAATAAAAGTGGTGCCCTTACATCAACGGAATTCGAGGCGATCAAGGCACATACCATTATGGGACACCGTCTGTTGTGCAAAATCGAAGACATCCATATTCCTTCACTAATTGCGCTAAGTCACCAGGAACGCTGGGACGGCAAGGGATATCCGCATGGACTGCGCGGTCAAGACATACCGATTGAAGCGCGTATTGTCACAATTGCTGATTATTGGGATTCCATTATTACTGACAGGCCTTACCGCAAGGCAATGCCTCTCGAAAATGCGATCAATATAATGCTTAGTGAGCGTGAAAACTCCTTTGACCCGGAAATTCTAAGCGTTTTCATTGATAACCGAATTTACCTGAACCATCTGACACGGGAACAGTCGGGTATTCATAAGCGTGTACCAGAATACATGCAGAATTGATTTTATGTCAAACATTCCGGATGTTGAATCGCGTTTTTTTGATGTGCATTTTCACGCATTGAACTTAAGCCATCTTAACTTCTCCGCTTATCTGCATAATCTAAGGCCGAGCCGGCAGATACGTTCCCGCATGAAAGCGGGTTATCTTTTGAAAATGATAAGCTATGCTTTTCGCCGATTTATTTTGGGTTCAAAAAAAGGGAGTAAACTCGGCAACCTTGTTTCTCTCATGGAAAATGACACCGGCGTGTTTTTCCTGCTCATGGAACAATATCTTAAGATAAAATCTCCGCGAGTTCTGTTACCGGACAATACCCTCCTAATGGGCGACCGTGCATATCAACAAATAGTCCTGACGCCTCTTATGATCGATTTCTATTACCCTTCCACGTTTAATAATATTTTCTACCATATCCCTCCACGTAAACCGCTTGAGGAGCAAGCCATTGATTTGCTTAATGGTATAAGGTCATATTATCAGAATAAACTGGATGCGGACTTGCAACCTGTTGCTACCGGCCAAGACCATAAGTTATTCGCTATTCATCCATTTCTTGGCATTAACACACGCAATTATGCTGACACTAAGCAGCTTAATGATATGTTGGACCGCTATTTTGCAAAGTACCAGGAAAACAAAACTGCTGCAAATGAATCTTTGGAAAACCAGGAAATATTCTTTTCCGGTATCAAGGTGTATCCTCCCCTTGGATTCAACCCCTGGCCCGATGCACCTCATGAAAGATCGGAACTTACGAAAGTGGAGCATCTTTACGATTATTGTATTTCAAAGGGCATTCCAATTACCACACACTGTCAGGAAATGGGAATCGATATTGATGCCCGTGCGCGCGAACTGGTAAACCCCATTCGCTGGGAAAAAGTGCTTGACCAACCGCGTTATCATGGGCTTAAGCTTAATCTTGCCCATTTTGGCCAGCAGGACTACTGGTTTTTCCCAAAACGGAAATGGGAAAAAAGAATAATAAAGCTTATAAATGACCATCCTAATGTGTACACAGACATTGCTTTCCGTGGCTTTACCATGAACTATTACCGCGATTTGGCTGAACTGATATATAAACATCCGAGGCTGGGCGAACGCGTGCTGTTTGGATCTGATTTTCTTATTTCACTTATTGAGCAAAAATCTTACAATCATTATCTTGCTGTTGCTGCGCAGTCATACAAAAAAATAGATCCTGATTTGATGCACCGAATTTGTTCAATTAATCCGCAGCAATTTATTTTCGGATAATCAAATACATTAGGTTTGACTGGAGGAAATACATGCCGCCTAAAAAAAGCCAACCAATATTAATGTCTGCCAAACTTTGGGCAATCATCATCTTTATTGTCCTGTTTTACCTGGCGTTATCCTGTACCCTTCTTGTATCAGCGCTGCAAGACATTATTATGATTTTCAGGTCTTTTCAGTCCGGCTCCATCACCCCTATCCCGCAACTGTTTGCAAGGCTATTGTTTTATACCGCGCTTTTGGCCCTGCTTGCGGGAATCGGTTCGATCTACATGCGTAACAGAAAAACACTCGGTTTTTTCCTCCGTTTCCGAGGCATCATTGCCAGGGTTTTGGTTATAAAGATAAAGAAACTGTTTTACACAACCCCGCTTATCGGCGAGATTAACGATTCGTACGTTACCGGCTGGGAACAGTCGCCTGTCGGTCATTTCGGCATGGCAATCCCCTTTCCATTTGCAGTTGAAATAACCATAGATGAAACCCCTCGTGATCCCGGCGGTGTAGGCAGGCTTGTCCGGAACGTTTTTTTCGAAGGATACGACCCGATTTATTTTAATGTCTGTTTTTCCTGCGGCAGGTCAAAAAAGAAAAGTCACGGGTACGCGGACCCCAGGTCCATCTGGTTCAATGTTTTCTTCGGATATTATCAGATAGACATGGCAATGCATCAGCGCCGCAATGCACCGTTCGGATATACCCGCGTAAGCCGTCCGAATTTACCGGATACTTATGAAGTCAATGTTAAAGAGCTACTTTCAATGGCCAAGGCGGACTGGAATTACTTTTCCAATTATCTTTACGGCGTACCGGAAGAAAAGATAATCGCAAGCGGTTCTAATAAGATTAAGCCTTTTGAAACAGATTCCATTGTAACCGATCTGCCAAAGGTACGCATTGGCGACAGATACTGGGATGTTGTGGAAATAAAGAGAATCTGTGTTGTCAGCGGCTACGAGAACCCTCGGAAAAAAGAGCGACAGGCGACTTCCGACTACCAGAGCGTTTGGGACCATTGTTATGATCCTTATCCGCCATCCCGAAGCATTGGTGATTATGCTAATTTTTACGAAGTTGAAATGCGGGTTCGTTTTCTTATGTTTTATGAGACCGGTTATGACTGCGATGCCGGACAAGAGGTTTACCGCAGCTATTTCTTTGGCGGGTCGGTGAACAACAATTACGCAAAAGAGCATACTGATGGTGAAAAAGAAAACCAACAGTTTCTGGAACAACAATTGGAAGAAATAGTAAAAATTATTAAGGCAAAATACGGGAACAAGGGTTTTGTTGATGAATTTCAAAGGCCCTTGATATAAGCAACATCGCCAGCCTAGGCCCAATCACAAACGATTGGAAATCCGGAAATCTGATTATTCTGTTTATCATTATTTAAAAGTGTCTGCCATTTTTAATTTAACATAAACATGCTACGTAAAGCATTTAATAGCAAGCTATATAGAAACACCGGCTTTCCCATCCTTTATTGTTACCGGATAGAAGGTTAAATTGTTTTTAGCTGGGCCCTTAACTACGTTTCCCTTAAGGTCATATTTAGCCCCATGACACCAGCAGGTAATGTCGTTTTCCTTGCTCTTGTATTTAACAGTACAGCCTTCATGTGTACAAACCGCGCTTAATGCTATTATCTCGGTTGTCGAGATTCGCGCAAAGAGTATTTTTGTTTTGTTTAACTTAAAAACCTCATAATCACCAGGATCAGATATTTTTTTCATCTGCTTTTCAGTAAGAAACGTCAGTGGCGTATTCGGGCTTGCCGGTTTTGATGTGTCAGAAACTGTTTCAGCGAAAAGATTCGTTGCTTTTGAAAGCGCGGCTGTCCCGATTATGCCAACAGCTTTTATAATAAATGAACGGCGGGTTTCACTCTCCTGTTTCATTAAGGGCTCCTTCTTGATATTTATATTAACCTTGCCATTATGACAAGGTTGGGTGAATTCTCAGCACTGTATTCCGATTGATCAAGTCCGCCGTAAAAGCATGTTTTTGCAAAACCATTTTTCTTTAAGGCAAAAGCCATATCATTTTTCCGGTAAGGCTTAAGCATGGTTGACTGGAGCGAATGTGTCAACACACCTTGATTCTCAATAACAGTCAGAATATTAAAATTTATCAGGCTGCCATTAAAGTCATAAAAACGGATATACTCTCTTCCCTCTTTTCTGTTTATCCCGACAATACGATCCTTATTGTTTAAAACTTTTTCATAATTCAGCATCTGGAGGAGAATAAAACCCTTTGGAGAGAGCATGTTTCCAAACCCGCTCAATGTTGCGTCAAGGTCTTTTTCATCAAGCAGATGTGGAATGGAATTGCCAAGACAAATAATTGAGTCAAATTTCCCGTGGATATTTTCAAAATGCCGCATGTCTTCCACGTGCCAGGACACGCAAGCTTTGCTGTTAACTGCATTTGCTTTGGCTTTTCCAATCATTTCAGGTGAAACATCCACCCCTGTGACCTTTATTCCCATGCCTGCCATAATTATCGCATGAAGCCCTGTACCGCATGCAGAATCAAGTACGGTTTTGACCGCTTCCGGATCAATCCATTTCCGAAGAAGTGACTCTTCGCTTTTCAATCGTTCTGAAAAACGGGTAAGATCATCATAGTCTTCAGCAAGTGACGCGTAAAAGTTCATTTTATTTTTGAATTCTTCCAGGCGAATTCGAGAAGTTCTTTTGTCTTGTCCCACCCTATGCATTCGTCTGTTATTGAAATACCATAAGCAAGCTCCGAAAGGTTGCCAGGAATTGGCTGGTTTCCGGGTTTGAGATTGCTTTCCAGCATGAACCCCACAAGGGAACTTGTTCCGGAATTTCTCTGACATAGAATACTTTTCAGAACTTTTTCCTGGTTTTCATGGTGCTTCCATGAATTGGAATGGCTGCAGTCAATTATTATGCCTTGAGGCAGTCTTGCTTTTGTGAGCAGTTCAATGGTTTCCCTGACATGTTCCGGCCCATAATTGGGGCCGCTTTTTCCTCCTCGCAGTATTATATGCACATTTGGGTTTCCCTTTGTACGCACAACCGCGGTTTCACCCCGCTGGTTTATGCCTAGAAAGCTGTGTGGATGAAGGGATGAGGTCATGGCATCAAGTGGTGTCTGGAGGTTGCCATCAGTACTGTTTTTGAACCCTACCGGCATTGAGAGGCCGCTTGCCATTTCGCGATGGGTCTGGGATTCTGTGGTTCTGGCGCCTATTGCGGTCCATGACACGAGATCCGCAATATACTGAGGGATGATCGGATCAAGTGTTTCCGTTGCCGCAGGAAGCCCTATTGCGTTTATCTTAAGAAGAAGCTTCCTTGCGATCTTGAGGCCATGCGGCATATCAGCTGAACCATCAAGATAAGGATCTGCAATAAGCCCTTTCCATCCGATTGTTGTGCGCGGCTTTTCAAAATAAACGCGCATTACTAAAAACAACCTGTCGGAGTATTTCTTTCCAAGAGAGGAAAGCTTATCCGCATATTCGAGCGCGGAATCAATATCATGAATGGAGCATGGGCCGACAATTGAAAGAAGGCGCTTGTCTTTTCCTGTAAGAATGTTTTTTATTGTTTCTCTACTTCGGAAAACATGGTCGCTCACCCGATTGGATATTGGGAATTCTGTTACCAGCTTCCTTGGAGATATCAGGGGAATGACTTCTTCAATATTTATATTCTGGACAGGCTTTACTTTCATGAATGCACAACCAATTTACGTCTTTCAACATTGTCTTGCAATAATTTCAGGCCATGAATTAGTAAATTATTTTCAAGGTGCTTGCAAGCCCTTGTGTACCCCATCTGTCTTCAGGTGTAACAGTAATGGTGTTCTCGTTGCTATGGATTGTCCATGAGTAGGTGGAACCATTCTCTACTGCCACAGCGCCATCAATGGAAATCATATATATACTGAAGAATGGCTGCGATTGACCGAACTCAAGAAGAATTGTTGTTTCCCCGCTCCTTTTTGCCTTGATGCTTGCCTGATTAAGCGAATACCAGAAATCACGGGTCCTTCCGCTGAAATTGGTGATTTGTGTGCCATAAGGAGGTGTATATTCATCCATCCAATTGTGGTACCAATTGAAATTTTCTATGCCCTGAGTGAAGTATGGAAAGAAAGGGGCGTATTGTGAATGGAAGTTGTTTCGTTCAGTAAGCCTCATGAAACCGCACGTTGTATAGCCGTGTTGACTGCACGCATTCCATGAATAATCAGGGCCGCTCCCATAATGATACCACTTGTCAACTACTTTTATTTCCGGTGCGCACCTCCCCCCCAGTTCATTGTTAAACCTGGCATTCTGTAGATCCATGGGCATAAGGAGGTCTTCACCCGGCTTAAATAAGAAGTGAACATAAATATTGTGCATCTCAAGGATCGAAAGGGGCTCTTTTGTAGCCTTGTTTTGGTAATAAGTATCAAGGGAAGGATCAAGGTAAACCCATTTCTTGAGCTTGTTTGACCATGCTTCAACCACTTCATGGCCATTATAATGAAGTCCTTGAATTGACCAATGGCGCGCATAATACCCCAATCCAGTCAATGCTGTTATCAGTACCTCAGCATAAGACTGGCAATTACCTTTAATGGATCCATCTGATCTATAAACTGAATCAATATTCCATGGATATGGGCTCCAATTGGGATTATTGAAAACATTTTGTCGTTTCGCGACCCAATCCATAATTAAAAGAAATTTGTCAAATTCATCAGTTTTTGTTGCGGCAATGGAATCAAGTTTTGTTTTATTTATGAATTCAACAATCTTTGCCTGGTCCCGTGTTTCCCACCCGAATTGATATGCCCCTTTTATTATCTTTTCATTTGAAAATTGAGAAACCGTAATGGCTTTTGAATTAGATGTTGTTTTGGAATAGTTAACGCATATTGTGATCCCATTGAGTTTTGGCAGCATGGTTTTAGACGAGGTTTCAAGAACAAATCTTAATTTAAAATATCGTTTACCGATATTACCCAATTCCACATTAAGACCAGGCGCCTGAACCCAGTCCGACCACCCACTGTCGGAAAAAAAGGAATTCCCTGTCTTGTAACTCATTTTTATTGATGTCCCCACAGGGGTATCCGCTATTGCGTATGTTGCCAGGTTAAGAATAGTGATATCCGGCGCAACCCCAGAACCATATTGATCAAGCAGATCAAGCGCATCGGTTTCCAATGTCCCATTGAATCCTGAATTGATATTTCTTAAATCCAGGGTAAGCTCTGTCTTTTCAGTGTTTGTCCATACCCTCTCCGCAAAAGTGCCATTATAGAGCATTTCGGGAGTGAGGCTTAAAGCCGCATCATAGAAACGTATACTGTCTATGGTGCTCAAAGAAGTTTCTGAAGAAGACGCGCCGGAAAAAAAGGAAAGCAATGCATTTGATGATGGAGATACTATCTTGCCGCTATCTATGGAAGATAGAGGTTTTATCTTAAGAGCTCCCTGATTAAAGACCACCATGGTTTTTGCATAAAGCGGGACAAATATAAAGAATGATATTATAAGTCTCGTAAGGTTGGTTTTCATTTTTTCTCCGGTTTTATCTGATCATAATTGCACGTTTGCAGATATTTTTATGGTTGATTGAGATTCGGAAAATATATGTCCCGGAAGCGGCCCGTGTCCCGGTTTCAGTATTCCCATCCCAGACAAAATCATAATATCCGGCAGACAGTTTTTTATTAATTAGTTGAGCCACTCTTTCACCTCTTGAGGATATTACCGTAACATCCGTATGACCCTCTCCAAGCAGATTGAATTTTATGTGCACGGACGGGTTGAATGGATTCGGCGATATCTCAGTTTTGTCGAGGGTTGGACAGTTCACCTGGTCTTCGATTCTATTCGGAACAGGGATCGAAGAATCCGCGAACAAGAGCAGGTTGATATCTGAGAGCGGAATTGTTTTGGATGCTCCGCTGATTATCATTTCCGAAGCGGAAAAGGTGATTTTTGAAATACCATCAATGTCAATTGAATCTATTGATCCGCTTCCACGAACAATATAAAGGAATGATTGGGAAAAGGAAATTGAAAACAATAATGTTATTATAGCTGGAAACAATCGTACATTCAATTTTAGCCTCCTTGTGATTATGGATATAATATACAAATTCTCAATTCATGAGTTTCTGTTTAAATAACGGATCTTTTTTATTAGCGCCAAAAACTTCATTTAAAAAAATAAGGCCGATATTCTATCAGACCGGAATATTCATGGTAAATTGCGTGCCTGTTCCTACTTTGGATTCAACCTCGATGGCACCTTTAAGTTTATCCCGCACTGAACAAAGAACAGCATCCATCCCAACTCCTCGGCCGGATACCTCGTTTACGGTTTCATTTGTCGAGAAACCGGGCCTGAAAATAAGGGCAAATGCCCGCTCGCGCGTCAGATGCCGGAGTTCATCATCCGTGATGATGCCTTTTGCAAGGGCACTCTGTTTTAGCTGCTCGGGATCAAGCCCTTTACCATCGTCGGAAATCGAAAGTTTAAGCAGATTGTTTTCACGGGACACGGAAAGTTTTATCACACCTTCTTCCGGCTTGCCTTTTTCCGCCCTTACTTCCGGACTTTCAATGCCATGATCGCACGCATTGCGGATAAGATGAACGAGTGGAGTATTAAGCTCCTGAGCAATTTCACAATCAATCGGCGTGTCCTCCCCTTCGAAATTGAAACGAATGTTCTTGCCTAGTCTATCAATGAGTCCTGGTATGATTTTAACCGAGCGGGCAAGACCTTTTCGGGCTGTAACAGTGGTGAGATTCTTGAGGCGCGCAAGGATTTCATCCCTTATCTTGGTAATCATCCGATCCTTGATGCTTTCATCAATTTGCATTTCGCGAATATCTTTTATATATCGTTTTAATTCATCAAGTGGTATTCGCAGGAATATTCCTGAACCGGAATCAAGGTCCTGACCGATAATCTTTTTAGCGCTCTCAACAATTTCATTGAACGATTCATTGAGTTTTTTAATTGATTCTCTTGTTTTTTCAATTTCTTCAGGTGCAAGCCTGGTTTTATTCCGTAGAATATCCAAGTTGTCTTCGATTTCACCGGCAAGCTCTGCAACCTGGAACAGACCAAAGCTTCCTGATACACCTTTAATAGTGTGCACTCCTCTGAAAATTTCGTGAACAGGGGAAGAGTCTTCTGTTTCAGTTGATAGCGTTGATGCAATCGTTTCCATTTTGCTTAATATTGCTTTTGTTTCAACAAGGAACTCCCTGAATAGATCCGGATCTTCGGCAATTGCCTTGAGCTGAAGGTTTTCCTTGTGGGACTTGTCGACCTCCTGTGCGAGTGTCTTCTGTTGTGTGATGTCTTCGATAACCACAAGGATGTGCGGAACAAGGTCTTGCCCCCGACGGATAAGAAAGAAGCGGGTGCGCAGCCATTTTTCGTTTGGGGCTTCGGCCATCTTTATTTCATCAAAGGGATTGAGCTCAGCAAGAGTTGATTCGGATGCCAATTCTTTGCGGACCATGTCTAGGTAATCAAAAAGCTTGTCCCCATCATCTTTGCGTTTTCCTGTGAATCCAAGCGCTTCCGCAAAAGACCTGCCTTTAAGATCAGCATTTGAAAGAAGAGTTTGCGCTGAAAGAGAATATTCCGGATTGATATGGAAGTTCTCGTCAAGGGAGAGTATTCCAGCAGGAATAGTGTTCATGAGAAGCCGCATTTCAGCATTTCGTGATTCAATTTCTTTATGCGTGTCTGAAAGTGCACCGAGCATCTTGTTGATTGATGATGACAGGCTGTATATTTCGTCCTTACCATCTTCCTCGACCCTTGATTTGAAATCACCTGTCCTTCCGATTTCCACTGTTTTGGTACTTAGCCGTCCGATTCTTGAAAGTACGAATTTCTCCAGAATAATAAGAATTACAATTCCTAGAATTACACCGGAAATTATAATCGAGATTACCATGGATAACAGTGTTACCCTGCCGCTAGCCCTGATTTCCGTCACTGTTTCCTGTCCCTGCTTGTGAATATCGCGGGGTACATCGATGCGGAGCACAATCGCCGGCTTGCCGAATATATCCGGTATTTCAGTATAACCTGATATTGTTTCCTGGTCAAGTGCTTTAACGAATATGGGGGAGTTTTCCGAAAAGGTCTTTTGGGCCTGCACGAAATCATCAGGCATTTCAGTAACATCCATCCGGTTATGTTGCAGCGTAAGATGGGTCAGCGAGGAAAGATTATCGTATTCAACATTATCCAGATACCTGGCAAAAATTATTGTGCCGTGAATAGGACCTGTGCCGTCACTTTTTAAAATGGGCATGGAAACAATTAACAAAGGACATTCCTTAAGAAGAACAATACCTGCTTTAACATCGCTCTCGGAATCAGGTTTAAGAAGAGTGGAGCCGGGTTTAAGGAGCTCTTTTATGCCTTCTGATAAAGGTGTTGATTCACCTTTATCAAGGTCAAGCCCTACACCTGCCACTAACTCGCCTTTAAGGTTGTGGATAAGCAGGTAGTTGATTTTAAGGTTGAGAACAGAGCTTGGTTCGAGGTTTGACTCAGCATAGGCCTTGTTGTGGTCCAGTACAAATTTGTATGTATCATCCCATTGAGCCCAGTCGGAGGCTTTGGTTGAGAGATTTTCTATCTTCTGGTGAAGGGCATCAACGACCCGTGATACATTGCGCCGTGTGTTTGCATCTTCAACCGTTGCAAACCCGATATTGAGATCTTTCTCTACTTTATTGAACCCTCTATGTAGAATGGTCCTTGATATGGAGTATAGGATAACAATTAAAATAATCAGTGTAAGGCTTATTAAAAAAAGCGTTTTATTTCGTAGTGTCATGATTAAACTCCTTATTAATTAAATCAGGATCAGTTGTTTTTACTCAGGAATTTTTTATAAATGGCATAAAAAATGGCGGCCAGTGCGGCAATGATTACACCGAATATAGCAATATTTTTTAATCGTGCCATACTTTTTTCTCCTTACAAATTACAGGGGGAATCGTTGCGTAAAATCATCCGGTTTCCGTGTTTTGATGTGATACACTTAAATTATCACAACACAACGGTTCAAGTCAAGAGAATGGATCGAAACTTTTTTATTTTACTTGTCCAGTTCAAACGCATCATGTAGGGCGCGAACCGCTTTTTCACCGTCCTTTTCGTGGACAACAACCGATATTTTTATTTCAGATGTTGTGATCATATCAATATTAATGTTGTTGTCAGCAAGTACCTTGAACATCTTGCTTGCAACTCCTGCATGGCTGCGCATGCCTATTCCCACCACAGAGACCTTGGCAATGGACGGATTTATATCAACCTCTCCTGATCCGATAACTGATGAAATTTCCTTTGCTGTAACCATCATTACAGACAGGTCCTCTTTTGGCGCAGTGAACGAAACATCCGTATTGCCGTGGCTGCTGCTGTTCTGGACAATCATATCGACATTGATGCTTTTATCGCCGATGGCCGTAAAAATCTTTGCAGCAACGCCTGGTTTGTCCGGTACGGCTTTGAATGTCACCTTCGCCTCTTTTTTGTCAAGAGCAATTCCTCGTATGATTACTTTTTCCATTTTTTCGTTCTCCTCTTTTATAAGCGTACCGTTATTGGGATCATCGCTGAATGTGTTTTTGACCCATATGGGCATGTTGTATTTTTTGCCGCACTCTATTGAACGGGCCTGCATTACCTTGGAACCCGAACTCGCGAGTTCGAGCATTTCATCAAAGCTTATTTCAGGAATATGTTTGGCTTTTGGTTCCACCCTTGGATCTGTTGTGAATACACCGTCAACATCAGTATAAATTTCACAACATTCGGTTTTGAGCGCTGCGGCAATTGCAACTGCTGAAAGGTCTGAACCGCCGCGTCCGAGAGTGGATATGTCGTTCTCCTCGTTTACGCCCTGGAAACCGGCCACCACCACCACATCCTGTGTTTCAAATTCATGGAACAGCCGCGCTGAATCTATTGAAACAATTTTGGCTTTGCGGTGCACTGAATCAGTCACTATGCCCGCCTGCTGACCGGTTAAGGACACGGCTTTTACCCCAAGCTCAAGAAGGGCTATTGAAAAAAGCGCGATTGTCACCTGCTCGCCGGTTGAAAGGAGCATGTCCATTTCACGGGCTGACGGGTTTTTTGTAATCTCTTCTGAAAGGGCGATAAGATTGTCCGTGGTCTTTCCCATTGCGGAAAGGACAACCACAAGTTTGTAGCCGCTGTCCACCCTTCTTTTTACCTTATCGGCGATTTTTCTAATCTTCTCTGAAGTGGCAACAGAGGACCCGCCGTATTTTTGTACAATGAGTTTCAAACAGTCACTCTCCTTTTGTTATCTTTAGATGATTTGAGTTATAATCCTGACAGGAACGGCTTTTTCAGTAATAATGTCGAGCGCGTTTACCTGCTGTATCGCATTCCTAATCGAACTGAACGTTGTTTTATGTGTGCGCATGACGACTATTGCGTCGCCATCTCTGGTGTTCTCTTTCTGCATAAGACCGCCTATGCTTATGTTTTCGTTTCCAAAAATACCGGAAACCTTTGACATAACGCCCGGACGATCGTGTGCCTTTAGCCTAATGTAGAACTCTGCCTCAAAACGATCTATGGGCAGGACTTCTCCATGCACGCTATCCTTTACAAAATCGCAATAATCCTTTTCTAGCGAACCATACATACCTATATGAAGTATATCGCTTACAACCGCTGAACCCGTGGGCGCTCCACCTGCCCCTTTGCCGGTAAAAAGAACGTGGCCGGTTGAATCGCCCTGTATGACCACACCGTTATATTCGTGGTTGACCCCTGCAAGTATTGTGTTTTTGGGAATCAGTGTTGGGGCAACCGAAAGGTAGGGTATGTTTTTGTCTGTCATGCGGGCAAGCGCGAGAAGCTTTATGTAAAAACCCATGTCATCTGCGTATTTTATATCAAGATCTGTTATGCCTGTTATGCCTTCAATATGCACATCACGCCACGAAAAGAATTTACCGAAAGCAAGCGACGCAAGTATGGCGAGTTTGTTGGCTGAATCAACTCCTTCGATGTCATAAGTGGGGTCCTGTTCCGCAAAGCCCTTGCGCTGGGCTTCTTTCAGGGCTGATGCAAAGTCGCGTCCTTCAATGCGCATTTTGGTGAGAATATAATTTGCGGTCCCGTTAAGTATACCGTAAATTGATTGGATACGGTTGGCAGGCAGCCCTTCCTTTAGTGCGCGGATAACCGGAATGCCTCCGCATACAGTAGCCTCGAACCCCACGACCACATTATTTTCTTTTGCAACAGAGAAAATTTCATTTCCTTTTTCCGCAAGAAGCGCTTTGTTTGCTGTCACAACATGTTTGTTGTTTTTCAAAGCGGATAAAATTACATCCTTTGCTATTGTAGTCCCGCCCACAAGCTCGACAACAATATTTATTTCCGGATTGGTTACAAGCTGTTTATAGTCTTTTACAAACCCTGTTTCTGGAAATGAGGGAAGTGATTTTTCAATATTGTCGCGGATATCTGCTATCTGCAAAAGTTCACAGTCGATTCCGGTCTGTTTTTTGAGTCGTTCGCGTTCCTTAAGAAGGATTTTCGCAGTACCAAGGCCCACTGTACCCAAGCCCACGATGCCTATATTTATTTTACGAGAGTTCATGTTATTGCATCTTTTTGCATTATGCCATTAAGGCAATGGCAAAAATTTTAATTTCCTTGAAAGGAGGATTTTTTTCCTGAATTCCTTTTGGAAAAATAATCTAATCTGCTTTGAGGTTTCAAGCATAAGGACCTGTTCCATAAGTGCGCGCATTTCATCGAAAGTAATGGACCTTATAATCTTCTTGATTTCAAGGACAGACGTTGAATTCATTGAGAGTTCGTCAATGCCCATTCCAAGAAGGATAAGTGATGAAAGGGGATCCCCTGCCATTTCTCCGCAAACACCCACCCATATTCCGGCCCTGTGCGCAGCATCGACAGTATGTTTTATTATACGTAAAAGTGAAGGGTGTAGCGTGTCATAAAGATGGGCCAGTTTTTTGTTACCGCGATCCACTGCTAACATGAATTGAGCAAGATCATTTGTCCCGATTGAGAAGAAATCTACCTCCTTCGCAAGACTTTCCGCTGCAAGGGCCGCGGCAGGGACCTCTATCATTATGCCCACATCTATCGATGGCGAAATGGGTACCTGTTCTTCCAGAAGTTCTTTCTTGACTTTACGGTAGAAATCAAGCGTCATCCTGAGTTCTTCAAGTGAGGATATCATGGGGAACATGATTTTAAGATTGCCGTGGACTGAGGATCGAAGTATGGCGCGAAGCTGTGTTCTGAAAAGGTCCTTTTCCTCCAGGCAGAGCCTGATTGCGCGAAGTCCCATGGCGGGGTTGGCCTCGGTCACATCGTGAAGCCCGGGTAGCGCAAGTTTGTCGCCGCCTATGTCGAGTGTTCGGATTATCACGTAACCCGGTTTCATTTTTTCAAGATAATTACGGTATGTGACATACTGCTCTTCTTCTGTAGGGGGTTTGTTTTTTAGCATGAATAAAAATTCAGTGCGCGAGAGACCTATGTTCCTGCAACCGTGGTCAAGTACTGCGGTTATTTCAGAAGGCAATTCAATGTTAGCCGCTATATCAATAAGCTTGCCGTCAACGGTTACGGACTTCAGATCCTTAAGTGCAAGAAGCTGGCGTTCCTGTTCCAGAAAACGAGCGCGAATCTTTTCGTATTTTTCGAGCGTGTCTGGGTCGGGGTTTAAAATAACCTTCCCTTTTATACCGTCGATTATTATCCGGTTTCCGGTCTTTGCATGCTGCATCAGATCTTCGCACCCGACTACAGCCGGAATATCAAGGGCTCTTGCGATTATGGAAAAGTGCGATGTCGCACCGCCCACCTCTGTCGCCACACCGAGGATATTTCCGCGCTCAAAATGGATGAACTCATAGGGCGGCAGAGATCTTGCAGCAAGGATCATTTTATCGTCAAAGGATATTGATTCAGCGCCGTCCGCAAAATCTTCAAGCAGATGGTTTAAGACCCTGTGGTATATGTCGCGAATTTCAAATGTGCGTTCGCTCAAATACTTGTCTTTGACCGATTCCAATGCCGACAACGCCTCTTCGACAGTACGCTTGAAAATAAAGGCCGCGTTCCTCTTTTCTTTTACAACACACTGGATGGTCTTGTCGATTATGGAAATATCCGATAATAAATGCATCTGCGCGTCAAGAATCCCTGTCTCGGAAACTCCGAGATGTTTCTTGAGTACTTTCTGTATTGATGAAAGTTCCTTCTTTGTACGCTTAAGCGCGGTCTTGAACTGTTTTATTTCACGCCGGATTTTATCAGGTCCGGAAAGATGGACTTCACGGATTATGTGTTCTTCCTGCTGGATTATCTGGAGTCGTCCAATTGAAATACCGGGTGAAACAGGGATGCCGTCAAGAATATGCATTGGGGCCTAAAGGTCTTCTTCTTTGATGTTAAACTTGTTGTTCACTAATTTGATTAGAAAGTCTATTGCCTCCTTTTCATCGTTTCCGCTTGCACGAAGAAGGATTTTTGCCCCGCATTCGGCAGCAAGCACCATAAGGCTTATGATACTCTTGCCGTTTGCGATTTTGTCTTCGTTTATGAGTGTGATGTCTGAGGTGAACTGGCTTGCGGCCTGTACAAAAGCCGCAGACGGCCTGGCATGCAGACCGTATTTGTTTTTAATGACTACTTCTCGTTCTATCATTTGTTTGCCCGCCTGTGTCAGTTACCGAACAGTTTTACTTTTATTTTTCCTGTTTTATTTATTGATTTAAGTAGGGAGTCAGCTTCGGTAATCGTGCTTTTAAGCAAGGAATAAAGCTCCTTATCCTTAAGAATACGGTTCAATGTGCCGTCATCACTGTTGAGCTTGGCAAGAAGCACATCGATCTTTTTTGTTATATCTTCAGCTTTTATTGATAAAACCTTGGCCCTTTCCGAAGCGGTTGAAACATTTGAAACAATGGTGTCCATCTTGCCCATATTGCCGTTAACAAAGCCTTTGAGTTCGGACGTTGTGACATTTACATCTTTTATTATTGAATTTACCGTGGCCTCGTTTCCGGCAACCATCCTATCAATGGCTATGGTAAGCCGGTCAAGCCGTTCCGTGACGTTTTTAAATGTCTTAAGGAATTCCTCGTTTGCAACGGTTTCGTCCATCAATTTGCGGATTTGAAGCACAAGGTCTTTTGCATCCACAAAAACATCGCCAAGCATGCCCATGGCTTCGGCAACACCGCTGTCGAAATAACCGGGAAGCGGGGTGTCAGGGTTTATGGGTGTTTGCGAATTGCCAAGGCGGAAACCGATCATCCGCTCTCCCATAAGGCCCACGTTTTGGATCGTAACGCGAGAGTCGGACGGAATCATAACGCTCGCGTCTATTTCCATGCCCACGAGGACCTTATTGCCCTTGAGCTCGCGCGTGGCCACCTTGCCCATCTTTACACCGTTTATTTTCACGGGATCACCCTCGGTGAGTGTCCCGATATCATCAAACAGTGCATAGACCATCTGGGTCTTTTTTCCGATACTGTATTCCTTAAGATAGATTATCCCGAATATAAGTATGGCAATGGAGATCGTAATCACGAATCCAACCACAAAATCGGTTCTTTTTGTGCGCATATAACTTTACTCCTTGAGTCGCTGCTGTCTTTTTGTCTGAAGGGTGTCAATCAGCTTCCTGTTGAAGTCCTGTGCGGTATTGACGCCGTTATATTTCAGCAGCATGTTCATGGCAATGACCTCGGATATCACGGTTATGTTCTTGCCCGGGAATATGGGTATTGAAACCTTATCGACTTTGATGCCGAGGATGTCGGTTGTGTGCTCGGTAAGTCCCAGGCGCTCGTAGTTTGTCTTGGGGTCCCATTCAACAAGCTCGACAATAACTTCGATCTTTTTGTCGAGGCGTATGGCCCTTATTCCGAAAAGCTGCTGTATATTGATTATTCCTATGCCCCTGATTTCCATGTGGTGGCCTATGAGGGGGTTGCTTGCACCTATCAGGCTATCGTTTTTTCTGGTGATTGTTAATATGTCGTCCGCAACAAGCCTGTGGCCGCGCTCAACCAAATCAAGCGCGCATTCGCTTTTGCCTATGCCGCTTTTCCCGGTGTAAAGCATGCCGATTCCATAAACATCAACAAGACTTGCATGGAGCGTGAGCTTTGGCGCAAAATAATCTTCGAGGAAGAGCGAAATGCGCCTGGAAGCATCACCGGAACTAAGAGCTGTCTGATACATCGGCACGCCGTGTCTCTTTGCGCTTTGAAGAAGTTCAGGGTGGGGTTTGCGGGCGCTTGTTATAACCACCGCTGGAATGGGGTTTTCAAAAAGACGGTCAACGGATATGGCCCTCTCTTTTGGTTTAAGCGAATTTAGATAGTGCCATTCCATGTCCGCAATAAACTGGATTTTATTGTGATGGAAATGATACAGAAAGCCGGATAATGCAAGTCCTGGAAAATGGATCTCGTGGGTCGTAACGGTCCTTTTAAGGGAACCCTTTCCTGACAAAAGGGTAATCTGGAAATCTTCTTTGTTTGTTTCAAAGAGATCCTGGACTGTAATGCTCTGTTTTTTATTGCTTAGAGAAAAATCAGTACTTTCCGACAACAGATCCTCTTTTCCTTAAAAAATCAAAAGACAGGACTCATCAAAGGTTTTCCTTAAGCCCTTTTTCCTTATGACCTTTGACTTTCTGGTTAAGCTTTTTCAGCTGGCGTTCTACCTTTTCGAATGCATTGTCGATTGCCATGCCCATTTTTTCGTCAGTTGCCTTGCCTGTTATGCTTTTTTGCTTTGTATTAAGGACAATCTCTGCTTTTTTACGGATATCATCCTCCGCGTCAAGTATAACATGGGCGGAGGTGATGTTTTCGTAATAACGGATCAGGTCTTCGGCCCGGGCAGTGACATCCTGTTTCAGGGCATCTGAGGCATGGAAATGCCGTGCGGTAAATTGGACGTTCATGGTAATCTCCTGTGGATTGTGTTATTGTTATTCATAAAATATCATTTTTCAATGCATTATGGTAAATTTATTATTTAAACAGCCATCATTTCTTCCGCCATGTATGAACTGCGCACATAAGGCCCGCATGAAACAGCCTTGAAACCCAATGATTCAGCGAACTCCTTGTAAAAGGCGAACCTCTCCGGTGGAATGTATTCTTTTATGGGCTCGTGCCTTTCAGACGGGTTCAGGTATTGACCTATGGTTATGTAATCGCATTTGTTTTCACGCAAATCCCTGAGCACGGAGAGAATTTCATCCTGTGTTTCGCCAAGCCCTGCCATAATGCCTGATTTTGTCAGAACACTCGGAAAGAGCTCCTTAAAAGTCAATAAGAGAGAGAGTGATTTATTATATGAAGCGCCTGGACGAATGGAATAAAGTCTTGGCACTGTTTCAAGGTTATGATTGAATATATCAGGCGCCGCATTTTTAAAGGCCGAAAGAACGGAAAAGTCACCATTAAAATCAGGGGTCAGGATTTCAACGGTTGTCCCGGGATTTTGCTTCTGTATCGCAATTATCGTGTTTGCGAAGTGGCGGGCGCCGCCGTCTGGCAGGTCATCACGGGTAACCGAGGTTATGACCGCATGTTTGAGTCCGAGTTTTTTTATTGCTTCCGCGACCCTTTCCGGTTCATCATAAGAAGGCTGTGCGAATCCCGACATGGGAGTTCCGGTGAACGCATTTGACATAGCGCAAAAACCGCAATTTCGTGTGCATTTGTCTCCCATAATCAGGAATGTTGCCGTACCTCTGTCGAAGCATTCGAATATGTTCGGGCATTTGGCCCCGCGGCATACGGTGTCAAGGCCATTGTCGCTTAAAAGGCGCGACACACGAATAGATTCTCCACTACTTGACAATCTTTTTCTAAGCCAGGCGGGTTTACGGTTTTTGATCATCAGAATTCCTTGCGTAGCCTTGCGGGTAAAATACTTAGCTGTTCGCGGTATTTGGAAATGGTCCTTCGCGCAACTTCAATTCCCCGCTCTTTCAGAAGGTCCACAAGTTTCTGATCGCTTAATGGCTTCTTTTTCGCTTCCTGCTGAACTAGTTCCTTCAGGATGTCCTTGGCCCGAGATGTGGAGACCTCGGTGCCGTCGTCCTGCTCAACCCCTGACCCGAAAAAATACTTGAGTTCAAAGATGCCGTACGGGGTCTGAACATATTTGTCGTTTGTGACCCGGCAGACCGTTGATATGTGCATGCTGATTATGTCAGCAATTTCCTGCAGCCGCAAAGGGGAAAGATGAGGCGGCCCCTTTTCAAACCACTCCTTCTGTTTTTCCACTATTGCGGTCATGACTTTTATCATGGTCACTTTGCGCTGCTCAATGGCCCTAATGAGCCAGTTTGCGGAATTCAGTTTTTCGGATATGTATTTTTTTATTTCAGGAGTGCGCTTTTTCTCTTTTCTTAACAAATCCAGATATGGCCTGGATATCTTGATATTCGGAACATTACCATCGATTAATGAAACAAGAAATTCTCCGTTGTCCTGCTTTGAAACCATGAGTTCAGGCGTAATGATTTGGGGTTTCTGGGAACTTATAAGCGTGCCGGGATTAGGTTCAAGATGGCCTATTTCCCGAACAGCCTGCTGTACATCCTGCACCGAAACCCCGAGCTTTTTCGCTATCTCGGGCATCTGGTATTTTTTCAAAAGGTCGAAGTGCTGTTCGATGATGCGGGACATCAGGGAGTCGCCAAGTCCTTTGGCCCTGCATTGTGTTAGCAGATTTTCCCGCAAATCAATCGAGGCCACTCCGAGGGGATCGAAATGCTGGATGCTGTTTCGTATTTCATTCACAAAGGCCGGGGTCGTTTCGAATTTTTCCGCAATATCGCTGACGCTTACTACAAGATATCCCTTATCATCAATATTGCCGATGATGAATTCACCGATTTCCATCTGCTTCGGGGAGAGCTTTTTTTCCTGTAGCTGTTTTAAAAGATGCTCCTCAAGTGATGCAAATGATACCGGTATCTTTTCGTACATTTCACTTGAGTTTTCGTCATTCTCTTCAAGGCCCTTTTTGTAGGATGGTGAATAGTTCTCACCCTCAAAATCACTCCAGTTCACCTCTTCAATGGGGTTTGTTTCGGGAATGACGGCTTTTGCGTCATCCTCTTCCATTGTTTTAGGCATTGGTTCGCCGGCTTCCTCGTCTTTGGCGTCCGATGCCTCGGCTGTTACAGCAGCCTCGGTCCTTGACTCGTCGGTGGATTGATTGTCCGCTGTGGGCGCTTCCTCTTCGGAAGCCTCTTCAAGGATGGGGTTTTCCTGAATCTCCTTGCGCAGGACCTGTTCCAACTGGAGGCTTGAATATTGAAGAAGTTTGAGCGACTGAATCATCTGCGGCGACAGCGTCTGGCTCAGCTTCATTGATGTTTCTAATGATAAATTACTCATAATATCTCTCCCTACTTTAATCCAGTTTGAAGTTTGAACCAAGATAAATTTTCCGCGCCTCGGGATCGTTTGCCAGGAAATCCGAGGTCCCTGTTTTAAGTATCCTTCCCTCGAACATTATGTATGCGCGATCCGTGATCGCAAGCGTATCTCGTACATTATGGTCGGTTATAAGCACGCCTATCCCCTTTAAACGAAGACCGGCAACTATGTTCTGAATGTCTTCCACTGCTATCGGGTCAACACCCGCAAAAGGTTCGTCAAGTAGCAGAAAATCCGGTTGAGTTGACAGGGCGCGGGCTATCTCTGTGCGTCTGCGTTCTCCGCCGGAAAGCGTATATGCAAGGTTTTTCCGCAAGGAGGTTATGCGAAAATCGGAAAGCAGCTTTTCGAGTCTTTCAGTTCTCTCTTCCCTGCTGATTTTAAGTGTTTCAAGGATTGCCATAATATTCTCTTCAACCGTAAGCTTACGGAAAATCGAAGGTTCTTGTGGAAGATACCCGATACCTATGCGCGCGCGTCTGTACATGGGAAGACCGGTAATGTCTTTATCGTCGGCAAATATCTTTCCATCTGTGGGTTTTATGAGCCCTACAATCATGTAAAAACTCGTTGTCTTGCCCGCGCCATTAGGACCCAAAAGTCCCACAATTTCACCTTTCTTGACATTGAAGGAGACTTTATCCACAACTTTTTTCTTGCGGTAGATTTTTACGATTTCCTGTGTTCTTATCTCGTTCATCCGTTAAGAAACCCCTTGCGAAATGTTTCTTCATCTGCAGTTTTTTCGGTAATGAGGCGAAACGCGGTCAAGCCCTGATAAATCAGCATATCCATACCGCTTACTACAGTGCAGCCCTTTTCACCCGCCTCTTTCAGGAGACGTGTTTTTATCGGGTTATATACAATATCGAATACGGTCATGCCGGCATGCAAGCTGCTTTTATCCACAGGTGTTTTTCCGGTTGCGGGAAACATGCCCACGGATGTACAGTTGACAAGAAGCGTTGTTTCATCAAACCTTGCTTTTAAATCGCTTCCCTGTAAAAGGAACACCGGGACGTTCTTCTTGAAACGTCTTAACGCCTCTTTTGAAAGCAGTGTTCCTTTTTTCAAATTGCGGCAAGCTATGGCAACATCTTTGCATCCATCAAGAAGGAAGGTAAAGAGCGCGGTACGAGCAGTACCGCCGGTACCGAGAATGGTTATCGTTTGCCTGGTTGGATATATTTTTTTGCTTTTTAATGTCCGCCTGATTCCTTCGGGGTCAGTAGTTGTGCCTGATAGCCTGCCATTTTTGTTTACAATGGTATTTACAGCGCCGATTATGCGTGATTCTTCGGAAATTTCATCAAGGTATTTTATTACACCCTCTTTATGAGGTATTGTAACATTTATTCCTGCAATATCGAGCGCCCGTATCCCTGCAATTGCATGTCCGAGATCTTTAGGTAGAACATGAAATGGCAGGTAAACAGTATTTAAGCCAA
Organism: uncultured Fibrobacterota bacterium; assembly: GCA_963831235.1. GTDB lineage: Bacteria > Fibrobacterota > OXYB2-FULL-49-7 > OXYB2-FULL-49-7 > JAEUSG01 > CAWHPS01. The sequence goes on along the minus strand of CAWHPS010000075.1, from coordinate 21,167 downwards.
GTTCATGGCACGCGGCATTATGCATGGCAGGTGAAAGCGTATGGCTTATGGGATCGCCTATAACACCCATCACGCGGGTTTTGCCGTTAATTCTCACTTTTACCTTTCGCTGATTTGAAAAGTCTTACCACATTCCGTCCCTGGGCTTTTGCTTCGTAGAGAGCGGAATCCGCATTTTTCACAAGGTCAACGGGTTCGAGAATTTCATCATCCATATCAGCCACGCCTATTGAAACCGTAAGACGGCGGCTCGGAAGGGTCTGCTCGTTCGGAAACCGATAATCTTCAACAGCCTTACGGATTTTTTCAGCAGCTGCAAAAGCATCTTCCGGCTTTGTGTCCTTTAAAACCAGGGCAAATTCATCGCCTCCGTACCGTGCCACAATATCGGATTTCCTTGTAAGCACATTGAAGATGCGGGATATTTCAATTAGTGCGAAGTCGCCTGCAATGTGGCCATTCTGATCATTGTAAAGCTTAAGATAATCCATATCGACCATAAGAAGCGAGAGAGGCAAGTTGTTTTCCTGTGCCAGGTTACAGTACTGCTTCATTATATAATCGAAATATCGGCGGTTATAACATAGGGTAAGCGGATCTGTTATTGATTCCTTCACCGTCCTTGAGTATTCCCTCATGTCGATTATTTTCGGGGTTGCAATCTGGCGGGTTATGTTGGTATAAAAATCCATGGTCGCGACCCTGATCCCGACATTTCGGCTTAGTTTTTCGCTCATGAAATGTTTGTGCTTTAAAATATTATGCCAGTCGGTCCTGGCAGTCGCTTCATCAAGACGTATGTTCGTCAGGATATAAATCAGGTCGCTGTAAAAGTTGCCGTTGTACTGGTTTTTCACATTGTTATACTTTTCCATTACTTCAATACGGTTTACCACATCACCGCTTGCCATGCCGATAATTTCTTCGTCAATAACACCAGGCCCGTCAATCATTCGATCTACCGGGGTGGTTGGTTTTGATTCATGATTTGATTCAGGTTGCATCATATAACTTTCTCTTTTCCATTAAAATCCTGTATGTAAAATAATATATGAGAGTTTTTTTATCAACAAACGGGTATTGTTTTTGCTACGCGCAAGAAAGCCATTGATAAATACTGCTTAATATAATTTAATACTGTTAATTTGCGGTTCAAGGATACAGGTGTTGCTTATAAAAACACTAATTTCAGCAAGTTTCAGCCTTTGATATTAGCAAGAGGTTTTAATTTATAGACAATTACAACCAGGTCCTGTTGCGCTGTCATGATATCATCAATATTTTTATAGGCCTGTGGCGCCTCATCCAGCATGGATTTCTTAAGCATCACAGCAATTCCTTTCATGGAACAGTTGAAATCCTCCATTGAAATTTGTTTTTGGGCTGCTTTGCGGCTCATGCGCCTACCAGCACCATGAGAAGACGACATGAATGAATCCGGATTACCCAAGCCGCGCGTAATATATGAAGGGGTACCCATGGAACCCGGGATGATGCCAAGTTCATTCTCATACGCACGAGTAGCGCCTTTCCTGTGCACCATAACATTGCGATTGAAATGCTTTTCAAAAGCCGCGAAGTTGTGATGAATTTCAATGTCTTCCCTTATCCCAATCGCCGGTGAAATGGTCTCGGCGAAAATTTCCAGTACCCTGTCCAAAAGCTGCCTGCGGTTTTCCCGTGCATATGCTAGCGTCCAATCCATTGCAGCAAGATATTCCTTTCCAATATTTTCATCGAGCGGAAGAAAGCTTAATTCGAAGGGGAGGCCTGTTTTATGTTTGGTATTGTGCTCTTTTGCTGCCCGGATATAATGCTCTGCGATTTGGAGACCAACATGCCGCGATCCGGTATGAATCATAATCCAGGTAAATTCCCCGTCCGTCTGGATTTCAATGAAGTGGTTTCCTCCGCCAAGTGTCCCGATCTGCATGGCCGCTTTCTTTTTCAGATCCTTATCATTGAGTGGAAATTCTTTTATGCCCTCCCATTTTTGTTCGCTGTTGTGACTCTCAAATCCGAGCGGGATACGGGAATATGCAACATCCACGAAACGCTGCAGCTTGTCAACAGATATTTCAGCGGCCAATATGTTTGTGCGGATTGCGCGCATTCCGCAGCCAATGTCAACCCCCACAGCCGAAGGCACTACTGCACTGTCCGATGCGAACACGGAGCCTATGGTGGCACCAATGCCTACATGAGCGTCCGGCATGGCCGCCACATGTTTGAAAATATATGGCATTTCAGCAAGCTGCTTAAGTTGATTAAGAGTTCCACTGTCGAATCCCTTACCCCAAATATAAAGGGGATGACCGGAGGAATTAATTATGTCCATAATGCGCCCCTGGTTTACAAATAGCTAATGATTAAAACTCCTGTCAGCATCAGTTATTATTGCGGTTCACCTTACGGTATTCAAGTGGTGAAACAGCATATTTCTTCTTGAACATCCTGGAAAAATAATACTCATCATAAAATCCCAGTGACTGCGATATTTCACGAAACGAACCCTGGTACGCATCAATCATCATTCTTGCTGATTCCAGTTTGAGATCATTGAAGAATTGGACTGGAGTTTTTCCGGTCTTTTTAATGAAGGCCTTGAAAAAGTTGGTTCTGCAAAGCTTGGATTTCAAAATTAAGCCTTCCATATTCAGAGGTTCGCTTTTATTCGAATGCATCCAGTTTAGTGTGTTGTCAATGGGGTCGCCGGAGGGTGATTTGCTAGCCAGGAATGCCCTTGAATAGGTTATGAGGAAATCATGGAGGAGTGTGTCGATTTTCTGCTTGAAAGCATGCTTCCTTACAATTGCTTCTTGCTCAATGTTCCGGAAAAAGGGTTTGAAAAGAGCAGGATTGGGAACACAATAGAATGTATTATAATCCATTCTAAATTGAGTTAATGGAGCGAATCGTTCATACACCAGACAGTAGAATTTCCAAAGGCCTTTTTCAACACATCCATAACGACAAGGTGTTTTGTTTTTGATGATAAAGAGCGTACCTGGCAGCAGTTTCACCTTTTGACCTGGAACTTCGAGCCATCCGCTTCCATCATAAGTGAAAAAAATACCGTTTGAGGGAAAACCCTGATCCCATAATGCCGTATTCTGGTATTTGTCGTCGACTTCCACCTTCCAGAGAATACTTGCGCGGAACAAGGTTGTTTCAGGATAAGCGCCTTTGACATCCAGGTCAAAGGGTAAATTCAGCCATTCTTTAAGTTTCATAATGTACGATTATACATTGAATATACGACTCTCCATTCCGCTTTGGCAATAAAGGGATTATATTTATTGTTAACAAGTTTATGTGAACCAAAGTTAATCCGGAGGCTGAAATGGGTTTAAGGGAAAAATGTTTGGCTGCTCTTCGCAGGGAAGATGACGCTTATGTTCCATTTGAGTTTTGTTTGTGCCCGTCTTTACTCGATGAATTTGAGAAACGGACTGGAACACGAAAGGTTGATGAATACTATTCTTTCCCGGTTCTGGGCTGCAGTGCCCCGTATATCGGACCCAAGAATAAATTTTTACCCTATTATCCGGACTTGACAGATATCAGGCTCGATGAGGCCTGGGGGGTTGGGTATAAGTCCGGGAGTGTCGCTCATTTCAGCCATATGCAACATCCCATGCGGAACTTTGAGACACTTGCGGAGTTTCAATCCTACCCTTATCCGGATCCTTTGACGGAATTCGACTGGTTACAAACTAAAAAACGTTTTGCAGAAATAAAACAAGGTGACAAGCTTGCGGTGGCATGTATGGAGATGACCATCTTTGAAATCGCCTGGTATCTGCGCGGTATGGAAACTTTTATGGTGGATATGCTCCTGAACCCTGATTTGGCTCACTATCATCTTGATCGCATTTCCGCAATAAACCGTGAGAAGGCTAAACAGTATGCATTGGCGGGTTGCGATATTCTTCGGCTGGGCGATGATGTTTCAACTCAACTTGCCATGATGATGAAACTTGAGACCTGGCAAGAATTTATAAAGCCGCGTCTGGCAGCGGTAATTGCTTCAGCAAAAAGCGTCAACCCTAATCTGCTGGTTTTTTATCATGGTGATGGGAATTGTCAGGAAATTTTTCCTGAACTCATTGAAATTGGAGTTGATATTTTAAATCCGGTCCAACCTGAATGTATGGATCCGGTAAAGGTTAAAAAACAATATGGCGACAAGCTCTCCTTTTGGGGCACCTTGGGAACACAGACTACCATGCCTTTTGGCACTCCGGATGATGTAAAGCAAGTGTGTAAAACCATGATTCGTGAAGTAGGAAAGAGTGGAGGACTTGTTCTATCACCTACCCATCTTCTGGAGCCCGAGGTCCCTTGGGCCAATATTGAGGCATTTCTCGAGGTGGTTACCCGCCATAACAGCAGGAATTGAATCTTTCACTGCTTTTTTGGCACTGGACATGGCGTGTTACCTGGCAATGAGCAGTCAACTAAAGGGTTCGTAAGCATATACGTTGTCCCTTATTTCACCCTGACCGCCTTGACCACGCCGGTTTTCCCGGATCTGAAGAAATAGATCCCGTAACAGGTGAACCGGAAAGTATCCCCGGGCCCGACCCGCTTCATGGTCCTGCCGTTCACATCCAGTATCTCGACTTGCTCATCAGAATTGTTTGTCCAGGAAGAGAGGGAGAAAGGGTTGGTCTTGATGAACGGTTCTCTGTTGCTCAAGCCTCGCGGCATGGAAGGGGGCAGCGAGGAGGGTGTATTGTCCGTGAGACGGGTGACCTGCGCCCAGATGTCCATTCCCTCGAGATCGTCGGTACTGGAATTCATCCAAACCAGCACACACCGGTCAGCCGCCGCATGCATGCATGGCACGGCCACCATCAAGCGGATGGAATCGTAATTTTGTTGTTCTTCCGGCGCGTGCGGGGTAAGGTTAAAATCGTATTCCCGCATTACCACCTTGAGGGGTGGCCTGGTATTGCTTCCATATTGCCAGGAAAAGGCCATGCCGCCGTTGGCGCTCATGGCGACATCCGCGTAGGATTTGGAGGTAGAGTCCGAGTCGACGCGGAAATTCGAATCAAGAAGCGTTCCATCCGCATTGCACCGTTGGCCATAGACATGGCTGGTGAACAACGCCTCCCTGCCGTCGAGCCAGGCGGCCACGGTACGGCTGGCACTGTCCATGGCTACACGGGGATTGGCTGCTTTCGACTGGTTGCCATTAAGCTTTCTCGCGGGCCCGAGCGGGGCACCGTCCCGGTTGAGGCACTTTAAGTACACATTCGACGACTGTGAGAATATCGTGCCGGTCAGGGTGTACCAGACCACGGCGAAGATGTCTTTGCCAGATGTCGCGACATCCGGTCGGTAACAGTCGATGTTGACAGTATCCACCAGAAAGTTGCCTCCGATATTCTGGCCTGCGTCAGTGAAGAATTGTCCGAATACCTGGAACCGGTCTCCCCGGGCGGCGCGTTTGTCCTCCCATACGAACAAAACGCGGCCTTTACCTATTGCAATCGCCGGGTGCCTGCCATTTACTCCGAGCTCACTTATCCGCGTATTGGGGCCCACGGCTTGACCTCTGGAATTGAATCTCTGGAAAAAGATGGCGGTATCCGTGGAGCCGGAGCGCACATCCTCCCATGCCACAAAGATATTGGTGTCGATGGCAACAACTGGATTCGAGGCGCTTCCATCTGTATTCACGGGGTTCGCCATGGTCAACGCATTGTTGGTGGAATCAAAGACCTGGAGCATCACCCGGCCGGTTGTCCCGTCTTCCCAGACCACGGCGAGGCTTTTTGTCTTCGCGCTGACAGCAGGTCTGGCGTATTGCGCGCCGCTTCCAAGCATGTCAACCTTGACCATCGGTCTGGGAGACGTTCCGAACATGCTTAAATTCTGAAGATTTACACCATTTTGCGGACAGATTATAATTACCCGGGAATTATTAGTCAGAACACTGGAAAAATCGGATATCGGGCCTTTGGCCAGGTTGGGCAGAATGTCCTGTGCATCGATAAGTGGCCTCCCGTCAGGGGCATAAGCCCTCATGCTGAGTTTGGAGGAAAACGGGCTCGCCCAGGTGACTATGAAGTTGTTATTGCGGTTGATGTGAACGCTTGGCATGCGGTCCGCGTCCGGCCGCAGGTTCTCCTCAACATAGAAGACTGCGTCCCGGCCTGCGCCTGTCCGAGAGTACTTGGCGCCCTTTATCTCCATGGCCGTGCCGGTCCATTCGGGCCATACGATGATGAACTGGCCGCTCCTTTTCATGATGTCGAGGTCGAAGCGCTCGACGGGAACTATTCCTGTGGTGGAAACAGGGAACGCGTGCCAAAGTGCCGTGATTCCGCCTTTATATGAAAACACTTGGTACATCAATTTATTGGAATAGGAATAGATGAACGACACGACAAGTGTATTGGTGTCGCTTAAGGCGATATGCGGTTGGATTCCGAGGGAGTCGAGTGTAAAAGGCGTCAATACCGGACTGACGTTTGCGCTTATCAGGCCGCCGACAATGGTTCCGCCGGTTCCTTCCCAGGCCACTGCGCAGTCACCTGAATTGTTGAGAGCGACATCAGGGTTGTTGACCGGGAGGGCCGTGTTCGTGTTGATGTTGACCGGTGCAGCATCAAAAGGGGTACGGTCTTTATTGTATCGGCGGACATAACAACGGTAAATGCTGCCTGATTTGTATTTCCAAGCCACGATGAAATTTCCGCTGTCGGACATGGAAAGTGTGAAACGCTCCCTATAGGCCAGGGTTACGTCTGTTGTTATCTCGAACCTCGCACTGATAGCGACGCCCGAACTGTTGAAATGGCGGCCCACAATGCGCTTGTTGTCGTAGGTGCCCGTGTTTTCCATCCAGGCCACCAGGTAGTTGCCCCTGGCGTCAACGCCGATTTCGGAGTAGATGTATGAATTGGGAGTAGCGCCGAGGCTCGCTTGGAAGTCGTCGTGGATTAAGTCCGCCCCAGAGCCCGAAGACACGAAGAGCGCGATGACCGCCACTACTGTGATTCTTGATAAGATAAGCATAAAACCCTTTCTACTTATTGGTAATATCATCCGTACACTTTCTTTGTGTTAAGAATATAGGCCCTGAAACATTCCAAATTCAAGGAAAAAGGCAACTCGTGCTTACCGGCTTATGTACGAATACCGTATAATCAGACGATGTTCGGATTGCTTTATCTTTTCTGATTGTAGTCCACCTATTGTATAAGAGTACTGATAGTCAACGGTAACAGCCCTTGAAATCAACCAGCTTACGACATTCCGGATGTCTAATTTCGGGACACTCAGGTTCGCCTCAGGACCAAGAGGCAGAAAAATACGCGTCTCAGACTTTGCTGTCGCCCAGCTTCCGATACGCAGTTCAAGAATAGCCGAAGCTTCCGGGCCCGTAGCGTTTTCGGTGATTGCTGGTATGGGCAAAAGGATCGTGCTCCTTGAAATCTGAATCGAATCAGCAAGACTTACGATATCAGTTACAGCAGAGGTGTCCGTTATCTTGTAGTGTCTCCTCTGGTGCGTGAACTCATACGCGAAACCTGTCCGTAGACGGGCGTCGGCATACCGCATTTTAAGAAGATCCAGGTTCGCTCCTATACTGCTTGTGATTACTGCAGGAGAAAAAGAAGGTTCCCTTTCAAGCGGAATACCGATGGTATCATAAATATCTCTTGACCCGTTTTCATGGAGAATATAAAAAAAAGGTTTATTATTGACCTGATCTGGGAATACCCTTTTGGGGAAAATAGAGCTGGTCGCCTCAAACCTTCCATAAGGCCCGAACCATGGCAAAACCCTCCAGATAAAGAGAGATGTAAGACGCGGTTCATCAATACTGGGCTCGATAATCATGCTGCCGGGATTTCTCAAATTTATCTCTGAAAGCGCAAATCCCTCATCAACCTTTAAATTTGTGTTCCAGTCATAAGGGGTTTTTTCATAACGGACCCATGAATTAAGAAGCACCGTGATGGTCGAAGTTGTCGTGTTGTTTTCTTTCTGCAGATGGTCGACCTTGGCGTTCAACAGGATATTTCCGCCTATATCAACACCATACTTCCAGTAGTCGGCAAGTCTATGTATGTTTTGTATGTCAACAATTCCTCCTCCGGTGATTTTATTGAATGAGGAGGGATCCTCGACAAGAAGAAATCTTGTAAACCTGCCCTGTAAAAGCCTTACGGTCACAAAATTCTTAAGGGTATTATAGTTTTCACCGGTACCGATAAGTTTATAAAGCCCGGGTTTTAATATCCAGGTCTTTGTCTGTTCTCCAAGATTCGGGTCCGGTCCGTAGCCGCGGCCAAAAGGCGCAAAAGAATCAATGCGCATTAATTCGTATTCACCCCTAAAGGCGATACCGTTTTCATCAACTGTATTTATGGACAATCCGGACCAGTCGGGAATAACGGGAATCGATCCGCCTTCCGTAACATCGACGATGTGCGACAGTCGCTGCTTATAGGAGCCGCTTCCGTGCATTACATAATACCGGCCCGGAAGAAGAGCATAATTTCTTCCGGTGTTCCCCTGGCCCGCAACACTTCCGGACGTGTCGATTATCTCTATGTCGGGCTCCAGATTCACTCCGCTTAACCGCGGGATGAAGATCGCCCCCTTGCCAACAGGAATATTTGTATTGTCTGAAGCCATCTGCTCGGATAAGGACGGGGCATCCCATGTTTCCATGGCCATATTTAGCCAGGTGACTGTGTCAGATGACATGGACATCGGAGCTCTGGAAGCAATAATGTCAGATGGGATAGTGTGCCGTATATATTCATCACCTATATCATTTCCCGGAAGGTCAGGGGGCGGAGACGCAGTCAGGAAACATGCGGATAAAAGTAAAAACGCTGAAAAAATTGCAGTGGAGATTCTAATATTAACAGCCATATTCAATATTGCCTTATTTTCCGACCCTAGTGCTTTCACTATTGAGAACCCTGTCAAGATCCATGACAACCTGATTCATTATAAATTCCATCATGACCGACATTTCCTTAACCACGCTCTGAGGATCATTCTTGAATACCCGTTTACGATTGTCGAACCTGCGTGCATAAACAACCCTCCCGTCCAAGGTGCGTGTTAACTGGAAACGCAGGGCCATATGGGCGAACCATACCTGATCACTGTCGTATTCGTCAATGGCTTCAACCGTGCCGTCCAGTTCATAATCCGGTTTCGGCCCCCCATCATATCTGCGTACAAGATCCCGGCTGAGATTTACCGCTGCGAGATGATTAAAAATCAGATCATTAATCATGCGCGCTGGTTTTACGGCCCATACCTGGTAAAAGTAAAATTGAAGTTCATACGGGCTCTGCCTGTAAACTATTTGAGGGCGGGAATAGGCATCTTCTATGTTGAATTCCTTAAGCCTGAGGGTGAAGGGATACGGCTCATCTTTCAACCGTGTTTGAGGTATAGACGGAATATAATTGAGCAGATAATATTTCTTAACAGGCAGGGTTCCGCATCCTGAAATCAGGGCTGCCGTCAAAAGACAGGCCTGAATTTTTCCCAACATATGCTTGAATTTCATGGTATATCCCTTTCCTTCTGCTGTTCACCTTTCAAGAGGAGCGATGGATTTTCAGAAAGGACCTTTGTCAACTCATTGGCGTTTTCAAGGGTTTCCCGCAGATTTTCCATGGATACGATTATATCCTCACGCGACTGCTTTATAATAAGAGTTATGTCCTGGGAAAGCTTATGCAAGGCCTGTGCTGTTGAGTCCACGGTGGTCAGAATTCGACCCATTCTCCCGTTCGCAAAAGTCCTGTTCGTCTCACTGGTAATGGCTTTTACGTCGCGCGAAATACTGTCGAGACGCAGAACAATTTTTCTGAATGAACCTGAAAGGTTTTTGATTTCCGGGCGCATGTCCGCTAAAAATCCGCGCGCATCTTCTGTTATGGCCTCGGTATTGGCCACAATCCTCTTTATTCCCCTGAGACTATCGGGATCCGTAATGGAGTTGAGATGATTGAGCAGCACCTCAACTTTTGCCATAATCACCTCGGCCTGTCCGGTAATGGTCGTCATCATGGATTTCTTTGTGGGGATTTCGGAACCCTGTAAAAGCAAGGGAGCCTCGTCGGTACCTCCCAGCAGTTCCACATATTTAAGTCCTGTTATACCCATCGAACCGGTCTGGGCGACCATATCCGTTTTCATTGGGAAATCCTCCTGGATCTCAAGCTTGACCCTGACTTTTAGAAGATTTTTAGAATCATACGATATTGGGCCCACCTTTCCCACCGGCACACCATGAAATTTTACCATTGCGCCCTGTTCAAGTCCGGATATGGATTCTCCTTCAAAGTTTGCCCAGAATACCTTCTCGCTGTTGATGAGCTTGAAACCAACAGGAATGGCTATTAAAAAAAACAGACAGACCGCTCCGCTGATCATGAATATACCGAGCCTTGCCCTTTGCATTACTGAAAGACTCATATAATGTTCTCCACAATAAAATTGCCGTCAGGACTTATGCTTTCCGGTGGGTGCGGTTCACTGCGAGAAAAAAAATCATGAACAGGCCCGGTCTGCAGTTCACAGGCCTTTAAGAGCGGGCCGCTGTATAAAACCACACCTTTTTCCACAAATAAAATGGAATCAGCTATCCGCTCTATGGATGATAATTCATGAGTAACAACGATTATCGTGATACCGAGTGATTCGCGCAACCCCAGCAACAGTTCGTCCAGGCCCGCGGAGGTAACCGGATCCAGGCCCGCCGAAGGTTCGTCGCATAATAGCAACGGCGGATCAAGGGCCAGGGCACGGGCAAGTGCGGCACGTTTGCGCATGCCTCCGGAAAGTTCGGAGGGATAAAGATGCCCGGCATTCGGCAGGCCTACACGAGAAAGCTTTATCCGCACCATTTCATCTATTATCTCGCTGGGGAGCCCTGTGTGCATGGTAAGGGGAAGAGCCGTATTTTCCGCAACCGTAAGACTGCCTAAAAGAGCCCCGTTCTGGAACAAAACTCCGGCTTTTTTAAGCATTTCAATACTTTCCGGATCATCCTGATCCGTCAAAGGGTGTCCGAACAGGTGCACGACACCGGAAACCGGTCTAATCAAACCTACCAGTGTTTTGAGCAGGGTTGTTTTACCACAGCCGGAGGTTCCTAGAATAACAGTTATATCGGATCGGTTGAATTTTGCCGAGACCGATTTCAGCACAATATGGTCACCGTAACTCACTGTAATTTTATCCGCTTCTACAACCGGCTGATTTTCCATATATCTCTCAAATTATAAATGACAATATTGCATCCGTTATTATGATAATGAATATCCCGGTCACAACGCTTGCCGTTGTTTTGCGTCCTACTGCTTCCGCACCGCCGCGCACACTAAACCCGTAAAACACACCAACCCAGATGATAAGCCATGAAAATATAACCGACTTGACAAATCCCGCCAACACGTCATTCATGAATATGTTTTGTGTCAACTGGCTCCAGAAAAGGCCGGATGATATGTCAAGGTAGAATAATGAAACTAGAAAACCGCCAAAAATTCCCGCGACCATTGATATAGTCGTCAAAACAGGCATTGTAAGAGTTATGGCCCAGAACTTGGGGATTACTATATATTGAACAGGGTTGATCCCCATTGTTTTCAGCGCATCGATTTCCTCTCCTACCATCATGGTCGCAATTTCAGCTGTTGTGGCACTGCCTGTCCTGCCCGCAAGAATTATAGCCGTGAGCATGGGGCCAAGTTCCCTAATCATGGAAATACCTATCATGGGTGCCAGAAAAATCCCGGCACCGTACAGTTGCAGCTGAATGGCTGCCTGAAGGGCAAGAACCACGCCGATAAGAAGGGAAAGCAGTGCTATTATTCCAAGGGCCTTATAACCGAGTTGAAACATCTGTTCGCCGAGGGCCCCTTTTTTCATATTTCGTTTTTTAAACGCCCCAAATGTACCCCAGTACAACATTTCAGTCAGAACAGAGAGGGCCTTTGTCGCAACAGAGAACGCAGCAAGCGTATGTGTTCCAAGAGATGAAAGAAATTTTTCCTTTGGTAATGTGGAAACAGGGGCAGAAGGTTCGGGCACCGAGACAATTGCAGAAAGCATGGCCCTGGTTATGTTTTGAAGGGTTATCTTATGGCTTCCATGTTCGCATTTTCTTTTTAAAATATGAACCAGGGCAACTCCGCTGGAATCAATGTCTTTGACAACTGCAAAATCCAGAGCAATGGGTTTGTTATACTGAAGATTTAAAACAGGGTTATGGCTTATCCAGTCACGATTAAAATGTTCGGGAAGACCAATTGTCAAAATTGATTCGGGAGGAGATAGTGAATTGGTATCTGTCATTGTTGTGAACAATTTCCATGATAAATTTTGGCTGATTTTTAAGGGGTCCATACAGCCATGACATTATACACTGTTTATACATACAATAAACATGCCATCATAAAGTAAGTAAACCATAATAAATTGCAATTTTGTTCCGATTTATTAATGTTTTTCTAATATTAACATGTATCCTAAAGGGAATCTCGATTAACTCCTTCCAGGATTATCGTTTCCAAGAATAGGTTTATGTTTTTGAGAAAAGGTTATTGTTCCCTTTATCCCATAATCGAGATTTATTTTTCGGAACAACAGTCCTTAATTTTCCTTTAGGAAAACCCGAATGGCTGGCCGGAGGAATGTATTATGTCCATAATCTGGAAAATACAAGCTTTTTTTCTTTCTTCCAGACATCTTTAAGTACAATACATTATATTTAATCTAAAAATCCAAGACAAGAACCAGCAAATTATAAACTTGATTTTAAAACAGGAGGCAAAGATGTTCAATCATGAAGCGCTGAAGGGTGTTGTCAAAGACAGCATTACTTTTCGTGAACAACAGGGGTATGATCTTTCAATTATTAAAGCGCAATTATCGACAATTAAAGAGACTGATTGCAATGCATGGCTTGCCTTGTACGAATCAATTAAAGACGTTCCTCAAACACCGGGCTTTTCCTATCAGGAACCGGATGACTTGGAGCAAATCCGTTCCTTACGCCCCAATGGACCGCGTAAAATGGAGTATAAGCTGGCTGATATGGAATTGCGGGATAAAATACATGGGGGGGTATTGGGGCGGATTTGCGGTGTTGTACTCGGCAGGCCTGTGGAAGGACGGAAATTGGAAACAATAGAGGAATTCCTTCGAGGTGCAGATGCGTATCCATTGGATAATTATTTTCCACACAAATCCCTTGTCAAAGGCAAAATAGAGACCATATGCGGCCCTGTTCGTCTACGTTGTGTGCGTGAATACATTAAGTTTGCGGAAGCTGATGATGACATAAATTATGTGATTCTGGCCCTTAAATTGATCGAAAAACTGGGTGTGAACTTTACGACACTGGATGTTGGCTATCATTGGCTGGACAATCTGCAAGTGAATTGGACATGGGGCCCGGAACACAGTACTTACATGAACCTGGCGCGCTATACGGATCTAAGCAATCGCTATTTTGACATTGACCCCAAGACGCTCTGGAATGTGACACATTATCTTAATGACTACCAGGAATATATCGGGGCGTTGATCCGTGGTGATGTTTTCGGTTATGTGGCCGCAGGCCTTCCGGAAATGGCGGCGGAGTTCGCTTATCGAGACGCGGCATTAACAACGGTTAAGAATGCCATATATGGCGAAATGTTTGCATCAGCCATGATTGCAGCAGCTTTTTGCACCAACGATATACGTAAGATTGTGGAAATCGGCCTGTCCGAAATTCCGTCTAATTGCCGGTTGAGCGAAGCTATTCGAAATACGTTGAAGTGGTATGAAACCAGTAAGGATTGGCGTGAAGTATATCAGCATATTGACAAGCATTACAACTTTTATGGTCCGGGACATACGATTAATAATGCCGCTATAATTGTAAACGGTCTTTTGGCAGGCGAAGGAGATGTGGAGAAGACACTTTGCATCACAGTAATGCAGGGCCAGGATACTGATTGCACCGCGGCTACTGCAGGCTCTGTTGTGGGCATCATAAACGGGGCTACAATTTTTCCTCAAAAATGGTCCGGACCTTTGAACGACACTGTCATGAGTTCCATTTTAGGCGAAAGCAAAAACAGCATCTCGGGTCTCGCCCAAAGAATATTCAATGTGGGCCGGATGATTTGCAAAAGCCAGCGTAAAATCAATTATATGTACTCTGAACCGGAGTAATGGAAAGGGTTGGCAAATGTATCAGGCAGTATAACCGATATTATTTTACAATATCAAACACCCTGCCTTTTACAAAATCGTTCCACACATTTTCGAACCAGAAATCCTCTGATGGCAAGTGGCGCCTGTCAGTGAATTCGCATTTAAAACGATTATTGTCCATTACAGCCTCAAGCATACGCGAGCGCAAAACCTCGTTCTCGGGTTTGTAGCGCCATTCATCAAGTTCGCCTTGAAGAACCGGCAATCCGTTTTTATCCATTACCATATATGATCCACGGCTGCCGCCCCCGTTTTTAAGATAAAAGAGGATGGATTCAAGATACGCCGCATGAGCCAGAACCAAATGGCGATTTTTCATGGCCTCGGGAATTTCAGAAAGATTACGGATACGCATCCCATGAAAACGTTTAGTCTGATCATAAGCCTCGCTTACTGCCTTTTCCACGGCATTATAATCGCGGATATGCGCGCCGCATTCACTCATGCGTGACTGGAATTCATTGCGAAATGAGGCAATATCGCTGATTTTATTCAAGCGGCTCTTAAGACCTGCAAGCAAACCCAGGATTTCCTCTGTTTTACCAGATGCGGCTTTTTCGAATTGTTTCAGGGTCAATGTATTTTTTTTATAGATTTTAGCAATCCTCTGCGCTGCGCGAAGAGAACCCACTTGTCCGGAATTCAAGGCTGACCCGCCGGGACGATAAACTCCGTGTGATCCATTGACCTCCCCGATTGGGAACAGATGTTTGATGTTTGATTCCCACCAGATATCGCCAAGAAGCCCGCCGTTGTTATGTTGAGCGCACACAGCAACCTCAAGCGGTTCACGGGTTATGTCAATGCCATTCTTTTTGTATAAGTCAATTGCCATTGGATTCATCTTCATGAGCCGTTCAATTGGTGATCCGAAAAGGGCATTGGATTTCTGCAAATAATCGTATGCCTCTTTTTCCATGTCCTCAAAATGGAAAGAGCCGATCCTTTCATCACCTTTTGGGTTGGAACGAAAATCCATGTACACCCGCCTGCCTCGAACAACGGTTTCAATGTACACAAGAATATCCACAAGAGAGGAACCAAAATTCGGAATCTTGCGCGGATCAAACGGCCACTGATAACCCTTTAAAAACACGGCTGAGTTAAGTTTTCCAAGGGTCTTAAAATACGGATTAAGGAATTCCTTCTCATCTTTGCCGTTTTCATCCGTACTGATATATCGGGGTATAACTTGCTGGTAAGTGCCCGACACATTCCATCGGAACTTGATTGACGCCAGTCCGTACTGAGATTCTGTTAAATTAACAGCTTTGGCGCCAGCCTCAAGCGCTAGTCCTATGGCGCCGGTATGAACCTTTGGATACACGGATGTCTTATAGATTCCGCCAGGGCCGCCGACTCCGAACACAACGTTTTCAGCATGGAAGAGAGTAAGCCCTGAGGAAGGGCCTTTGAGTTTCTGCTTGTCCAGTGCCACAATGCCACAAGCCCGACCATTGTCCGTGATAATACCCACAACCTCAAATCCGTCAAATATTTTTATTTTCCTGCGCTCAACTTCTTTAAGCAGGCATTGAAACATCTGGTTGGATGTCCATGGTCCGGCAGAGGTTGCGCGTTGACGTGGGTCGTGGTCGGTTTTGTAGCCGACAAAGCCGCCGAGATGATTATGGGGAAACGGTACGCCTATATTTACAAGACGATAAAAACCCTGTGCCGAGCATAGAGACTCGATGAGCGCGAGGTCGCCGTGCATGCAGCCGCCATCGTATAATGATTTGGCCATTTCAAACGGGCAATCGCCTTCCTTGCCGAACACTGAAAGCTTATAGTAGGTCTGCTTGTCAGATCCGGTATTGTTCGATGTGCCGCCACCGATTTTTTCAGTAACAATCGCGAGATCCGTTTGACCCATATTGTGGATGTGATCAGCACAGGAAAGGGAGGCTGCACCTGTTCCCACAACAATTGTGTTCATGGAATAGACAGGGATGGTTTTCCCCTGTATTTTGATTGTTTTCTTTTGCATTTTACAGTCTCCTTAGATGGAATCCGCCGTCCACATTGATTACTTCACCTGTTGAATAAGGGAGAAGACCCTTGGCAAGGGTTGAAACAGCAAGGGCAATGTCCTCCGGGCTCCCCCATCTTTTAATGGGCAGGATGCCGTCGGCAATGAGTTTGTCGTATTTCTCCTTGACACCAGCTGTCATGTCCGTTGCAATTATGCCGGGCCTTATTTCATATACATTTATATTGAATTCAGAGAGCCTGTCTGCATATAATTTGGTCATCATGCTGACGCCGGCCTTGGAAATGCAGTATTCGCCGCGTCCGGTGGATGACGTATATGAAGACATGGAAGCAATGTTCACAATGCGTCCTTCATAAGAGGGGTTATTTTTTTTCTGCTCAATCATCCATTTTGCAACAAGCTGAGTCAGAAAATAAGGGCCTTTAAGATTGATATTGATTAGCCGGTCAAAACTCTCTTCGGACGCTTCCAGAAGATCCGCCCTCACTTTGACACTAACACCAGCGTTATTTACAAGCACATTAAGCCGGCCAAAATCCTTCTTAATTGTGTCGAGTATGGTTTTACGCGAATCCGGTTTGCTTATATCTGATTGTATATATAGCGTTTTTGCACCAAGCTTCTCACAGGCTGTTAGGCCTTCATCCGCGTCCTTTTTATCGAGCACATCAGCTACTGCAATATCAAACCCCTCCTTTGAAAGTGCGATTGCAATGGCACGGCCTATTCCCCTTGCCGCACCTGTTATGAGCGCTGTTTGTCTCATGATTTATCCTTTTGTTTATGTAATTGTTTTTGAAATTTCCATAGCAGCTTTCATGCCTTCCGCAACAGCCCGAACCACGGTGCTGCCCCCATTCACCATATCGCCGCCTGCATACAAACCTGGTAGATTGGTTTTGAATGCGGAATCCACCTTGACATAACCTGAATCATCAAGCAAAAGCCCTGGAAACAAATTCGGCAGGTCTTTGACCGGGTTCTGACCTATTGCCTCAATAACCATGTCAACCGGAATAAGATGTTCGCTATGCGGCACAAGCTCGGGCTTTCTCCTGCCTGATTTATCCGGTTCACCAAGAACAGTTCGGGCCACCTTTATGCCTGTCAATTTGCCGGCCTGACTTGCATAATCCAATGGCTGGGTGAGCGTTAAAAAATGGACGCCTTTTTCAAGTGCCTTATCTCGCTCCTCAGGCCAGGCCGGCATCTCCGCAAAAGAACGCCTGTATATGACATAAACATCCTTCGCTCCATGAGTTTTAGCCGTGACAGCCGCATCCATGGCCGTATTGCCGCCGCCAAAAATTGCCACATGCTGGGGTATATTTGTATCGCTTTTTGACTTAATCCGTTTCAGGAAAACAAGCGCATCCTCCACTCCCTGTTTTGGCTTTATGGCTTTGGGAAGCGGCTCTGAAAACCCAAGTCCCATGCCAAGGAAGGTGGCGTAATAGCCCTTGCTTTGCAGGAAACTTTTGTTATCATGGGCCAGAACATCAAAATTAAAAATCACTTCGAGCCGTTTTTTCTCGAGTGCTGTTTTTAGAATATTCCCAGCTTCAGACAAAACCTCGTTCACTGCCAATCTGTAAGCTGGAATGACATCCTCAGGAACCCCTCCCAACCTTTTGCCTCTATCATACAAATCAACATGAAAACCAGCTTCAATGAGTTTGATTGCGCATGCAATCCCAGCCGGCCCTGCACCCACTACAGCGGCCTTTTTGTTGTTCAGCTTATCTGGCACCGCTGCTGCAATAAGTCCCATTTCCCTTGCTTTTTTTGCAACATATTTCTGTATTTCTTTTATTGGAACAGCCGCTCCTTTTAGAATGGTCTCCATGCAATTCTGTTCGCACTGGACCTCGGATGGGCATACATAAGCGCAAAGTTCGGGAAGCACATTGCCCTGTTTTAATATTTCATAAGCTTTCTTGATGTCGCCTTTTTCAAAGGCCTTGATAAAACCAGGGACATCAACACCTGCAGGGCATCCTGTTTGACAATTGGGAAAAGCGCAGTCCCGGCATTGCTCAGCCTTCTTTTTAAGCGTGTCCTCGGCGCGAGAACGCAGGGCGCGATAAACAGGCCCGTAAATTTTGCTGTCGCGGATTACGCAGCCGGTTGTTCCGCCATCGCGCATAATCTGTGTACATGCGGAACATGCTACGCATGCCTTTTTCGGGTCCATTGCGCCTTTGTCTTTGAGGTCTTTCACGGAATCAGGATATGCAAATGCGCCCCGTCCCTGGCCGATCATAGTGGCAAGGCCGTCTTTTATTGCGCCTGCCGCAACGTAAGGCATAAGGTGCCTAAGCCATGCATAACCAGTACCGATAATCGGAAGGTTAGGATTCGCCTTTTGGACCTCACCTGCAATCCGGATAATGTTGGCAACACCTTCAAGCGGGTGCATATCAGGCACATTGGCATTTTCAACAGGGAAATCATAAGGCCTTCCCCAGTGCGGGTTAAAATAAGGGTTGGCAATGGTCATGTTAAGCACAGGGTAATCAATACCGCGCAGCATTGATATAAGCTTCAGGGGCTCGGTGAGATTAGGCACACGTTCATCTTTCTCGGAAACACCCCACCCATAAGGATATGGGATAGCGTCGAATACATTGAGTCTGCTCGTTACAAACACCCCTTTTACATTATCATGAATGAGTTTTGCAGTGTCAAGCAGGAAGCGCGTCCGATTTTCAAAAGAACCTCCGTATCGGCTTCCTTCTCTTGTAAAGGATGCTAATAATTCTGAAACAAGATACCTGTGACAACTTTTGATATCAATGCCGTCAAACCCCGCCTCCCTGGCCAATTGTGCGGCTGATAAAAAATCCTGCTTGAGATTATCGAGTTCCTCATCAGTAATAAGCGGATAATCAGGCGGCAGCTTGTGTATAGGATCAAGGATTGCGCTATGATGGGCTATAATTGGTTTCGGTTTACCCTCAATTTTACTATACCTCCCTGAATGTGTAAGCTGCAATATAAAAACAGGGCGATGAGAAGCGCCATAAACATCAGAGGCTGTCTTTCGTGTTTCAGCAATAAGTTGCGAAAATGTCCCTACACTCTTCTTGCTTATCCAGAACTGACCGGGGTTGGTGCGGCAATCCTGACGCACGGCCGTTGCTTCGAACCAGATAAGGCCTGAACCGCCGATAGCATAACGTTTGTACCGCCTGAACGACAGTGCCGAGGGCGCACCGTCGGGCGAAGCATCGAACCCTTCCATCGGGTGCACTGCAAAGCGGTTGGGGGCTGACAAACCGCCTATCTTGACGTTCTGAAAAAGAACGCTGAAGTCCTCGGATAAGGGTAATGTAATATTAAGCGCCGCCAGTTTGTCCTTAAGGTCATTCAGGGTCTTCAAATGAAAACGTTCATGTTTTGCCATCCGTCCTCCGCGCTGATCCGAATCGTTTGTTTATACAAAAAAGATGTTGTCATAATTTAATAATCTTAGAGCGCTTTTGAAAAGCATGAAATAAATAAAAAACAAAAACCAACATCAAACCTGATCATATTCGCCGGTTGTATTGGTTTAATTTTAAGGGCCGGCCCGCCATCATTTCAGCTTTGTCACCAAAATAAAATTTAAATTTGTATATTTAACATCATGGAAACATTACCAAAATCATTTGATGAATTGATTCGAACGGAAACAAAGCCTATACTTGTTGACTTTTGGGCTGAATGGTGCGGCCCATGCAGGATGGTTTCTCCAGCCATACAGCGTATTGCCAAGGAGTATTCCGGAAGGATACTGGCCATTAAAATAAACGTTGACGCAAAGCAACAGATTGCCATGCAATACCAGATTATGAGCATACCCACAATAATGCTGTTTATCAACGGCACTCCGGTCATGCGAATCCTCGGCGCACAACCCTATGACCAAATCAAGCAACAGATAGAAACCCATCTGCCGAAATAGTATAGGCTTGTGAAACCTTTTAATTGTGATTCTCATTTGGAATTGCTTATTTTTCATGCACAATGAAATCCATAACCCGGCTTAAATGCTGCATCAACAATGAATGGTTTGCCTCTTCAAGCGGAAAATATCTTCCTGTCTTCAATCCAAGCACCGGCGAACAGATTGCCGAAACCCCATCCTTGACAAAAGATGAAGTGGTCTCGGCTGTTTTATCAGCAAGAAATTCCTTCCAAAGCTGGGCGGAAACACCGGTACAGATGCGGACTAAAATCCTTTTTAAATTCCGTGAACTGCTTGTAAACAACCTTGACGAACTCACTGTTCTTCTTTCAACGGAAATGGGGAAAGTCATAAGTGATGCAAAAGCTGATGTCATGAAAACCATTGAAGGTGTTGAATGCGCCTGCTCGACCCAATATCACATGCTTGGTGATTCCGCAATGAACCTTTTCCCCGGACAAGACACAGTCCTCTACCACGAACCAGCTGGCCTTTTCCGGGTATTGTACCTTTTAATTTTCCAGCCATGATTCCATTCGGCTGGATAGTGCCTTTCTCAATTGCAGCTGGAAATACACTTGTGCTTAGAAAGCCTCGAACAAGGTGCCTCAAACAGCAATGCGCATGCTTGAACTCCTCCAAAATGCCGGTCTGCCTGCAGGGGTGGTTAATCTTGTCACATGCGGCCATGATGAAACGGAAATACTCCTCTCCCATCCTGAAAATTCCAGCCGGTCGTCCTTCTTCGTAGGTTCAACAGCATCAGGCCGCATGTTTACGAAACATGCGCGAAATACGGTAAAAGGGTACAGGCACTTACCGCGGCAAAAAACCACGCACTTGTTCTTTCCGACTGCGATGTAAAAGAAACAGTAGCGCGGGTGCTTGGCGCTTCATTCCAGCTGCGCAGGTCAGCGTTGCATAGCAATACGATGATTCGAGCACAGGGTGTATATG
>CAWHPS010000074.1:0-29820 GCA_963831235.1 uncultured Fibrobacterota bacterium | reverse complement strand
TTCTCAAAATACCAGGAATATCAGCTGTTTACTACGATGTTACAAACAAGCCGCCCGCCACAATTGAGTGGGAATAGTAAGATTTAGGACGCACACTGTTAAGGCAGGCTACTATTCATCAGTCATAAGGAGACATCCCCATTCTGCGAGATTTTGAATCCCACGCTACCATTAATATCAGTTCGGAACAATTTGCTTCCTGATGTACTGATTCGATTGAGTGTCTCTTCTTCCGGATGACCATAGTTGTTGTACCTGCCAACAGAGATTATCGATATCAAAGGAGAAAGTGCTCTTAAGAATTCGTAAGAAGAAGATGTCTTTGAACCATGGTGAGCAACTTTAAGCGCAGTCACTTGAGTAATGGAATTGCTTTTTAAGAGCGCACTTTCTACTCCAAAATTAATATCGCCTGTAAACAGGGTTGATGACTTGCCATGTATAACTTTTAATACGATTGATAAAGCATTTACACTGTCCTGAAGCTGTTCCGATGAAGCTGAGTTAGGAGGCCAAAGGCAAAGAAATTCAATATTGTTATATCCGGGAAGAATTCTGCCTGAGGAAAGTATCAGAGTGTCGATACGAAGCGTATCCGTGATATATCTGAATAAACCAATGAAATCAGGATAAGTGGTTGCCTGATAATCAGACCTGTTAAAGGATATCCGTTTAACGGAAAAGTTATCCAGTATTGTACGGATATTGCCGAAATGGTCTTCATGAGGATGGGTCAGGATAAGGTCGTCAATTTCAAGAACTCCCATATTTTTCAGCAAGGTATCGCTGCCGCAACCAAAACTTCCTGCATCAACAAGGACCGATTTTCCTTCTGAGGTTTTAAGAAAACAGGCATCGCCCTGGCCTACATCAAGAAATTCAATGGATAAATGTTTGTCTTTGTCCGTTGCTTGAAGCGGGGAGCAGGAATTCATTAGAAATATGCCGAACATCAGCAATATGAATTTTATGGAAAAGTTTAAATTCCAATAGTTATCAAATAATAAAATTGCACGAAATGCCAAGCATACGAGGTTCAAATAATCCTCCATTAATTTGTTCCAATGTTCCATAAATGCCAAGGCTTCCTGCCCTGTTCATAAGGAATTTTTCTTCCCATTGGATACCGTTTCTTGTAGTGCGTGTTTGTCCGAAAGTAGCTGTTGTAAAATAACCTGCACTTAATGCAAGGTGATCAAATGGATAAACAGTTAATTCCGCCTTTCCGAACGCATTATATGGAATCAGGGGATCGGATTTTAGGCCGCCTCGAAATCTTAATAGAAGGTTTTTTTTGAATCCTGTTTCTGATAAAGCGGTTAGGGTTAAAATTTGAGATGTGTCGTTTGGTTCATGGCGCAGTGCATAAGCCTGTTCAGTGATTAACGTGGTATTCAGATTTTTAAGACAATATGATTCTGCTATGGAAAAAGTTGTTTTATTTGCTGATAAGATTTCTGATTGGGCAAAAGATAACATGGGTCTTATAGAAAAAGATTCTTTTTTAAATACAGCAGATAAATCACCGCCCCATTCTCCTTGTCTTATGCCAATTATGTTCAGGGTGTCGTCATCCTGTATGATTTTAAACGCACGGTTATAATAAACCGATGTGCCACTTGATAAGGGGTTTACATAATTTTTAGAATACTTTCTTGCATTGATGCTGAATTCCAATTGCAATGCTTTTTTTAACCCGTGAATTTCAAAGGCATAGCCTTGTTCACTGATTGAAATTTCAGAATTGAATGTGGCATCCTTGTGGTACAGAGAGCCATACATGCCTGCGCATTGCGAGATTGTTTGGGGTGCTGAATCATTGAAAAATGTTTGCGATGATACTGCGATTACCCCTGTTTTTAAGCCATGACTTGAATATTCCAGCCCGGCTGCTTTGATTGAATTTCTTTTCTCATTCATTTCCCCGGGCCTTTTTGAGGAAAAAGCCGCGAATGGAGATAGCCGGCCCATTCGCAATTGCAGAAAAGTACCAAAAGGATCGTTTGCCATGGGAGAGGTAATGGATTCAGTGAATGATTCGGTTTGCATTGTTGATGAGGTTCTGGGTGAACCTCCAAAGGTGAGGCCAAGCCCCATGGTCTGTTTAAAAGAGCCGAGAATGAACTTTTTTATAGGGCCGGTGTTCTGAAGTTCCAAACTGTTCCTTAGAAAATAGCCATTACCAAACGCATCGGTTTTACCCTGTGTTTTTGCAATAATGTTGCCTTGATTAAAACGAAAATTGAAGGAGTGGTTTTTGTCTGGAATTGAGGTGGTATCAGTAAGATCATAGACAAACCTATATTCCCCATTCAGAATAGCGGTCTCAGTATTTTCTGATACAAACGCGGATATTTTATCTAGAATATCAGAGGGCGTATTTGCCCGAGATAAGGTATTGTCTGAACATAGTCTTTCCAACGTATCGAGATTTTCATTGGTTATTCCAGGGACAAGTTTGATGCAGTCAAGAGACGAACATATTCCTGTCCTGTTTTCGAGCCAATCTTTAAGAGATAAATAAGTGTTATAATCAATTTCAGAAGATACAAGAGAGGAATAAAGATCAGAATCGGTTTTAATGGATTGAGTGTAGGACATTGAAAAAAGAAAGAAAAATATTTGAAAACATATCAGGTCTTTCATGATTGAGTAATATTAGACCTGATATGGGGGGTTTTATTCCCAAGATTTTGATGATATTTACTCACAGATCCCCAGTTTTAACAAAAGTCAATTTCCATAAGAAACCCACCCCAACCCCTCCCTTTTTCTTTAAGGAAAAAGGGAGGGGCTTAATAAAGAGTAAAAACCATTTACAAGAATCATTCCAGTTCAATATTTCTTTATTCTTTTCTGGTTCCCCTTCCCTTTTTTCTTTAAAAAAAAGGGAAGGGGTTAGGGGATGGGTTTCAGAGAGAAGCTTTGAAACAGGAGATAAGTTATGATATTTGTATTATCCAATAGATTATGGTATAAACCATATCCTTAAGAATTTTATATTTACAATCGACTTATGATAAAATACTTAATGTTAATTATATCTGTTTTATTATTCTCGTTCGGGTATTCCATGCAATTTCCCGATACTGGATGGGTGCTTAAAGGCTCTGAAGGTACCACCAGATATTATTCCAAAAAGAAACCTGTGGTCGCCCTTGTATTGAGCGGGGGAGGATCACGCGGTTTTGCCCATATAGGAGTCTTGAAAGCCCTTGAACGTGAAGGTATTGAACCGGACATAGTGGTTGGAACAAGCATGGGTTCTGTAATAGGCGGTCTTTATGCCTCGGGTGTAAGCCCGGAAGATATTGAACAAATGGCCGAGACCCTTGAATGGAATGATATATTCAGCGACATACCTCCAAGAAGCGATAAGCTTTATACCCAGAAAAAAGATCAGGAAAACCATATTTTCCAGTTTCGTTTTAGCGGGGGTAAAATTGTTTTGCCCACGGCCTTTTCATCCGGACAGTTTATTATAAACCTTCTTCTGGAAAAGACCATTGGTAGGGACTATGATTCCAGGTTTAATTTCGACAAATATCCAAGGCGTTTCCGTGCCATGGCAACCGATCTTCTTACATCTGAAAGAGTAATCATAAAAGATGGCTGTCTGGCTGAGGCAATGCGGGCCTCTTTGGCTGTGCCGTTTGTCTTTTCACCCTTCAGAGTCAATGGGCGAATGCTTGTGGACGGTGGTTTTACCAATATATTGCCCATGGATGTTGCGCTTGAAATGGGAGCGGATGTTATAATTGCCGTGCATGTGCGTCCGGTTCTTTACACTGAACAGGATTTAAGCAATCCCATTGCATTCATTGATCAAATCGTTGCAATTTGTCTAACCAACCAGGATCGCCGTCCGGATCGTGATTCCGGAATAATTATAAGTCCTATTTTGGGAAGGCATATGCCGCAGGATTTTACTGAAATTCCGAACCTGATTAAAGCCGGGGAAAAGGGAATCGAAGACCACCTTCCTGAAATACGCAAAAAGCTAATGCACTTTAACACCGAAGAAATGCCTCAGGAAAGCCTTAAAATCCAGAATGCTCGGATCGAAGGTTTGAATCATATTCAGCCTGACAGGGTTTATCCAATGCTCGACAAGCTTGTTGAAAAAAGGGTTTCCATGTCCATGTTGAATGAATCTGTGGGTAAAATTTATAATACCGGCTATTTTGATTCCATACATGTGGAGCTTAACCCGGTACCTGCCGGAAACGCCCTTGTAATCCATGTTAAAGAGAACCCGCTTGTTCGCCGGATAAAATTCACAGGGTGCACCCAAATCCCGAAGGAAAGGATTGAAGGGGTCTTTTCACAGAAGAAAGGTGAACCTATTAGTTTTGTCGCAATAAAAGCCGGAAAAGATGCAATAAAAAAGCTATACAGTGACAGCGGATTTGTCCTTGCCAGAGTGGATACGTTGATTTTAAGCGACAGCGGGTGCGAGGTTGTGATAGACGAAGGACGGATTAAAAAAATCGAAATAGTGGGTAATGTCCTTACCAAAGAAAGCATAATCCGCAGGGAAATAGGTCTTATGAAAGGCAGGGTCTTTTCCATAAGGCAGATGCAGCAGGATGTCAGGAATCTTTATGCAACCGGTTTTTTCGATTATGTTTATATTGATATAGACCAGAATAGCGAACCTGTAACACTGAAAGTTAATTTAAAGGAAAAGCCGTTTGAGGCCTTTCAACTCGGCGTGCGTTTTGACAATATTCGAATGCTGGAAGGGTTTCTGGGGTTCAAGTCGCTCAATTTTGGGGGGCGGGGTTTTGTTCTTAATTCCCTGGTGCAATACGGACTTCAGCGCGAGAAATATCTTCTTGGGGTCAGTTCAGACCGGCTTTTCCATACATACCTTGCTGCTGATGGAAAAGTGTTTTATTACCGGGACCGGAAATATGTTGTTGATCCTCTTGATTCAACGAGGTTTGAGTTCAATGCACTTGGAAAAATTGGGACCATGGCTTCTTTGGCCCAGCAGATTTCAAAGATTGGGCGATTGTCGTATGTTTTTCTTCTCGAGCACTACAAGAGCAATCAGAAGGAGAATGCTTTGGGCCCGATCAACAATTACGACAAAGGTGTCAGGATCTTTTCCTTGCGCACGGAATTCGACACTTATGATAATCCGTCCTTCCCGACAAAGGGCTATAATCTGTTTAGCTCCGCTGATATAGGCCTTGACGTGCTTGGCAGGCACAATGCATTCACTGAATTCACGCTCACAACATCAGGTGCCATATCAACCTTCAAGAGGCAGGCAATACTTCCGGCTTTTTATATTTCCATGGCGGATGTGTCTTTGCCTGATGCGGTAAAGAACTACCTTGGAGGCGCGACTGAACTTCGGATGAACGACAAGATAGTTTTTTATAACTCTTTCCCTCTCTACGGCTTTGAGGAACAGTCATTTACCGGCGATTATTTAATGGTCTTGAGGCTTGGCTACCGCTTCGAACTTTTCAAATCAGGCTATCTGACAATGATTTTTAATATGGGCCAGACATGGGGAACAGATAACTTTCAATGGAGCCTTCTGAAACAGGGGATAATCGATGATTCCTATAAAGGGGTGGGCGCTTCATTCAGCATTGATGTCCCCAGGATTGGACCAGCTTCTTTCACTGCATCATATCCGGTGTTTTCAAATGACGAAAAACAGTCGTCAAACGCCCTTAAACTATTTTATTTTTCAATCGGACACGACTTCTAACAAATAGGCTGGAAAATATGAATATCTCAATAACGCACAAGATTTTGATCGGCTTCATTGTGGTTACGTTTTTAGGCATCCTGAGCAACCTCTTCACTCTTTTAAAATTCGGGAATGTGGGGCTTTCGGCAAAAGAAATATCCGAGATTCAAAATGTGATTCTGATTGTAAACAATCTTGAAGAAAACATGAAGCAGGAACGTCAGTTGTCACAAGATTATTTCGAAATGCCGGACTCCTCGATATACAATTCATTTGTACGGACCACTCAGGCATTCAACGACCACATAGCCACTTTCCGTTTCAAGGCGTACTGGGCTGATACTCCTCTACAGGTGGGGCTAAACAAGATAATCAACTCGGAGAACGAGCTTATTTCAAACTTCAACAGCCTGGTGTTTTCTCCGGCCGCCATTAAAAAACCCGGGGCCAGGCGGGAGATGAGCATACTGTCAACCAAGGTTGATCGCGGGATATTTGAACTTCGGATGCTGCTGAACCAGAGGGTTGATAACCGAATCAGGGAGGTCAACGAAGCCAGTAATTACATGAACAAGATGATTCTGGTGCTCCTTTTTAGCACAAGCTTCATATCCATTGTTTTTTGCCTGTGGATTGTGAGGTCTTTTATCGGTCCGTTCAGAAAACTTTTATGGAACATCAGACTTATCGGTCTTGGACAATTCGATCAGGCGGTTGAGGTCTCAAGTTCCGATGAAGAAATCCAGGCGCTCATTGAGGCTTTCAAGAACATGCAGAAGCAGCTTAAAAAATACCGGGACAATCTGATAGAAACCGAGAGACTTAATGCAGTCAATCTGCTTGCAACAAGTGTAAGCCATGAAGTCAACAACCCCCTCATGATAATTTCGGGAACCGCGGAATACATAAGGACCGTCAAGAGCGGGGCTGACGATGAGATTAAGGATAAGATGGAGACGATTATAGACGAAGTCCAGAGGATTTCCCAAATAACCCGCAAGCTGACTCGTATCAAACAGATCATACTTGAAGACTACTCAATGGTTGAGCAGGCAAAGGGTAAACAGGGCGGGCTCATGAATATCGAAAGTTCAGCCGAGGGCACAAAGAAAACATGATTTTCTGGCCTGCAATAGATATAATGAATGGCAGGTGTGTCCGGCTTCTCCGGGGAGAAAAGAATGCCAGGACCGATTATGCGGGCATTCCTGCTGATATTGCAGCCTCGTTTGCAAAAGATGGTGCGGACGGAATCCATCTGGTTGATCTTGACGGGGCCTTTGAGGGTAAACGGAAAAACATGGAAACCATCAAGGCAGTAGCTTCAGGGGCAGGAATACCGGTTGAGGTCGGCGGCGGCATCAGATCAATTGACGATATGAAGGCTCTGTTTGATGCAGGGGTCTTTCGTGTCATACTCGGGACAGCGGCAATAAAAGGGCCTGATCTCGTAACAGATGCGATCCGCGAATTCGGCCCTGATAAAATTGTTTTGGGCATAGACGCAAAGGAAGGTTTCGCGGCTGTCAAAGGATGGACTGAAAAGACGAACATCAGGCCTGAAGATCTTGCTCTTAAGATGAAGGATCGCGGCATAGAGAACCTCATATATACGGAAATCAGCAGGGATGGCACACTTAAAGGACCTGATATTGAAGGGACAAAGGCCATTGCAAAGGCAACAGGTCTTAAGGTAATAGCTTCGGGCGGGATTTCATCTTTAATTGATATAGGGAATCTTATCAAGGTTGAATCTTATGGAATCACCGGGTTTATCACAGGCAAAGCAATTTATGAAGGATGGTTTACTGTAAGCGAAGCAGCCTCACTTGTACGCGGCGCTCGCGAAATGAAAGTGAGTACCTAAATGCTTGCCAAGAGAATAATACCATGTCTTGATGTTGACAAAGGGCGTGTTGTAAAGGGAGTGAATTTTATCAATCTTATTGATGCCGGAGATCCTGTTGAACAGGCCAAGGTTTACGATAATGAAGGTGCGGATGAGCTTGTTTTTCTTGATATCACCGCGTCCTCTGATGGACGGGCAATCATGCTTGATGTTGTAAAAAGGACCGCAGAAGAGGTATTTATACCTTTTACAGTGGGCGGAGGTCTTCGTACCCTCAATGATATCCGGGAAATATTGAAGGCCGGGGCGGATAAGGTATCCCTGAACACCGCGGCTGTCAAGAATCCAGAGCTCATACGTGAAAGCGCCGAACTTTTCGGAGACCAGTGTATTGTAACTGCAATCGATTCCAAACGCACAGGAAAAACTCCGTCAGGGTTTGAAGTATTCATCCATGGCGGCCGCACGCCAACCGGACAGGACACCATTGAATGGGCACAAGAGGCGGTTTTCTTAGGGTCAGGCGAGATATTGCTGACATCAATGGACAAGGACGGCACAAAAGATGGGTATGATTATGTTCTCACGCAATCTGTTGCCAAAGCAGTAAGGGTTCCAGTCATTGCATCAGGCGGCTGCGGTAAAATAGATCATTTTTATGATGTTTTTTCCATGGGGAGCGCTGATGCGGCACTTGCAGCGTCGGTCTTCCATTTCAGGGAACTTAAAATAGCTGATGTCAAGGATTATCTCTCTCAACAAGGAATTCCGGTAAGGAGGCGTTTTGAACAGGGCTAGTCTTCAGGAGGTAAGAAGGATCGTTGTAAAAGTCGGCACATCATTATTGACAGACAGCAACAACAGGGTGGATCCTGACAAGGTTTGCGTTATCGTATCACAGCTTGCCCACCTTCATGCGGATAACTTCGAAATTGTGCTTGTGACATCCGGTGCCGTGGGGCTCGGACTCGGAATTATCGGTTCAAACGAATACCCGAAGGTTTTGTCGGAAAGGCAGGCATTGGCTGCTATGGGTCAGTCAAGGCTCATGCATATGTACGAGACCCTTTTCGCACCTTCCAATATCAGAATCGGACAAGTCATACTTACGGCCCAGGACATCCATTCCAAAGGCCGGTACATGAATGTTCGGAATACGCTTGTGAAACTGCTGGAATTCAAGGCTATTCCTATTGTAAACGAAAACGACACTGTCTCGGTGGAAGAAATAAAATTCGGGGACAACGATACATTATCGGCCAATGTGGCGCTTGCCGTTGACTCAGACCTTTTAATAATCCTTACTGATACCAACGGATTATTCAATAAGAACCCCCGAAAGTTCAAATCCGCTGAAAGGCTTTCCATTGTTGAAAGAATCGACGAGAATATAGAATCGCTTGCCGAGGGTTCTGACAAAGAAACTGCAATAGGAGGGATGGAAACTAAAATCAAGGCTGCCCGAATCGCCACCCATGCGGGAATACCGGTTGTAATTGCATCAGGTTCTGATCCTAAAGTTCTGAAATCCATTGTTTCAGGAGAGGACATCGGCACATTTTTTATTCCTTCATCGCGGGGTCTATCTCAGAATGAAAGATGGATCGCCCATTCACGCCGGAAAAACGGCGGGATTGTAATTGATGATGGGTGCAGGGATGCGGTGCTTAAATATGGAAAAAGCATTCTTCCGGTAGGCGTAAAATCCATAAAAGGGGTGTTTGAGAAAGGTGATTCAATCAGGGTTTTTGATATTGCTGGAAAAGAAATAGGAGTTGGGCTTACGAATTATTCTTCACATGAATTCGATGAAATCCTGGGCCTGAAATTCAAGGATGAGATAATTCACAGAGACAATTTTGTAATCACTGCAGGCACCAAGGAGAAATAATGAATCTGCTACAGACCATGGAAAGTTTGGCAAAACGCAGCCGCAAGGCCTCACGCGACCTTTATACAGCATCCACTGAGGATAAAAACAAGGCCCTTATCACAGCCGCCCGTCTTATTCTGTTACACAAAAATAAGATATTGGTAGCCAATGCCATTGATGTTCGGGCGGGCAAAAAGGAGGGACTTTCTTCGGCAATGCTTGACAGGCTGGTGCTGAACGATAAGCGCATCAATGATATGGCAAGGGGGTTAAAGGATGTTGCCGCCCAGAAAGACCCTGCCTGGCATATTGAAAGCGAGCATACCCGGCCTGATGGCCTTATAATTCGGAAGGTCAGGGTCCCGCTCGGTTCGATTCTTTTTATTTACGAATCAAGGCCGAATGTAACCATTGATGCGGCAGGGTTATGCATAAAAGCCGGTAATACCGTGATACTGCGCGGTGGTAAAGAGGCATTTCACTCAAACCGGATACTGGTTGAAATTTTTCGTGAAGCTCTTAAAAAAACAGGTCTCCCCATTGATGCTGTTCTGCGCGTTGCAACAATAGACAGGAAAGCCCTTCCAATTCTTTTAAATCAGAAAGAAAACATAGACCTCGTTATACCGCGCGGCGGGGAGGGGCTCATCAGAATGGTTGCTGAAAATTCAAGCATACCGGTTTTAAAACACTATAAAGGCGTTTGCCATGTTTATATTGATAAATTCGCTGACCCGACAATGGCACTTAACATTGCGATCAATTCAAAGGTCCAGCGCCCCAGTGTATGCAATGCAATGGAAACCCTTCTCATTGATCGTGCGCTTAATAAAAAAGTGGCAACATCTGTTTTAAAAGCGCTGCAGGCAAAAGGAGTGCGGCTTATCGGTTGCGCTGAAACAATGAAAATTGTAACTGGTGTAACAAGAACCGAATTATCGGATTATTATTCTGAATATCTTAACCTTACCTTGTCGGTACGGGTAGTTGACGGGGTTGAAGGAGCAATCGAACATATTACAAAATACGGTTCTGGCCATACTGACGCCATTGTTACACGCAACCGGAAGCACGCTGAACTTTTTATGGCAAAGGTTGACTCATCATCTGTTATGTGGAACGCATCAACCCGTCTTGCGGATGGCGGAGAATATGGTTTAGGAGCGGAAATCGGCATAAGCACAGACAAACTTCATGCGCGTGGGCCAATGGGCGCGGATGATCTTACAACTTACAAATGGGTCGTTGTTGGCAAAGGGCAGTTGCGTTAATTTAGTTAATAGTTAATAGTTAATAGTTAATAGTTAATAGTTTAAATCATATGGCTGCTAACTTTTATTAAACTCTCAACTATATAACTCTCAACTCTCAACTATTTAAATAAAGGAGCTATCATGACATTTCTCGAAAAGGTTAAGTTTGATGCATCGGGCCTTGTAACCGCAATAGTTCAGGATTACAAAACAGGCAAGGTGCTGATGTGTGCCTTCATGAATCTTGAAACCCTGAAGATTACCGTTGAAACCAAAAAGATGACGTATTGGAGTAGATCTCGAAAGAAAATCTGGCTTAAAGGGGAGGAAAGCGGTAATTTTCAGACCGTTAAAGAAATGCGTTTTGATTGTGATGGAGATGCGATATTATTCAAGGTCGAGCAGAAAGGTGGCGCCTGCCATGAGGGCTGGGAATCATGTTTTGCCTATAAAGTGGATGATAATGGTTGTATAACTGAAGATGAAACAAAACTGTTTGACCCTAAAAAAGTCTATAAAAAGTAAAGTACTGTTCAGTTACGGATTCAGTTATTTGCCAACCGGAATAAAATGCCAAGAACAATTTATACAACAATAAGGGTGTTGTTCTTTTTTGTATATGCATATATTGGACTTGTTGCAGCACGGATATTTACCCGTAAATCGCTTGCTGAAATTATTCCTGATATATCCCACCGTTTCAGCCGTATGGTTTTGGGCCTGTCCCTAACGGAATATGTGGTGGAAGGAAGGGAAAATCTTAAACTGCTTCCTCCAGGCCGTCGCGTCCTCGTTATTTCGAACCATGAGAGTTACCTTGACATACCATGTATTCTGGGGCTTATGGATTTTCGAGTCGGATTTATTGCAAAAAAAGAACTCAATCGCATTCCTCTTCTCGGTATGTGGATTAAGCAACTAGGAGGCGTGCTACTGGATCGTCAAAACCTGCGGGCATCACATGCTGTAATAAAGGGCGTTTTCAGTAACTCTGATACTGGCGCGCTTCTTGTTTTCCCTGAAGGAACAAGGAATAAGACAGGCTCTGTTGCACCTTTCAAGCCTGGGAGTTTAAGGCCCGCATTTGAGGGTAATGCCATGATTTTGCCAATAACATTATGCGGCGGCCGCCGGAAGTTCGAAGGCAACGGATACAGGATGAAAAAAGGCAGGATATATTGTAGTATTCATGCTCCTGTTGACAGCGTATTATTATCTGAAAAAAAGAGACATGAGTCAGCGGCTGTTTTTCAGAGCATTATTTTTGAGGCGTATAGGGATTTTGATGAAAGGTTAAAAGCAGCGCTTTGATTAAAACTTTTTTGCACTCTTTTTGACTATTGATATTTAGTCGAGTGTGTATTATTTTAAATTAAAACGTTAAGAGCTGATATGGACGAAAAAGAAACCATAAATTTTGTCAGTTGTCTTGCCCCGAATTCCCTGGACTTAAACAGGATCAGGGAGGTAACGGGTCCGGCTTATTATTTCCTTGAGCATGATGCAGCCAAAGAGCTTGTTTCCATATTAAATGCCGAAAATCTTAACATTATCCTGCTTGATAAAAAACAGTTCAATCAGTTTCCAACGGACATAACATCATATTACAGGATCCGTTTCTTTCTTATTGCTGACGAGGCTGACATGTCCGGTGATTTGATGGATTATGAACTTATCCAGGAATGGTTCAAAAGCGTGCCCTCAGAAAAGGAACTTGCGTTCTCGCTCCTTAAGACGCGCAATGATTTCAACCAGAGGAACGAGGTTTCACGACTCCAGAAACAGGTTTATCTGACCCAGAAAAACCTGGCTGAGCTCAATAGAATAGGCGCCTCGCTCAACAGTGAGCACGACCTTGACCACCTGCTAGACCTGATACTTGAAAAGTGCATGGAAATCACATACAGCGACGCTGGAAGCCTTTATCTTGTTGTCGAGGAGGAGAGTTCCCTTTCAAGTACCGCCATCTCTTCAAAGCAAAAAAAGCTCCACTTCAGGATAACCAAAAACCAGTCCCGAGTTGTCGCGTTTACGGAATTCACCATGGATATCAGCAATAAAAGCATTTCCGGCAGCGTTGCAATTACAGGAGAAACACTGAACATTGAAGACGTTCACTTTCTGCCCAAGGACAGCACATTCGGATGGAACAAGAGCATCGATGATTCATCCGGTTATCATACGAAATCAATGCTTACCGTACCCATGAAGAACAGCCACAATGAGATAATCGGCGTGGTGCAGCTCATCAATAAAAAGGTAAATGCGAGGGTAAAGCTCCTTGCTGAAGAGGACTTTGATAAATACGTGACCGTCTATTCCAAAAATGACGAAGCGCTGGCATTGTCTCTTGCCTGTCAGGCTGCGGTTGCGCTTGATAACGCAAGGCTCTACAAGGACATCACAAACCTTTTCGAAGGTTTTATACGTGCTTCGGTAACG
Organism: uncultured Fibrobacterota bacterium; assembly: GCA_963831235.1. GTDB lineage: Bacteria > Fibrobacterota > OXYB2-FULL-49-7 > OXYB2-FULL-49-7 > JAEUSG01 > CAWHPS01. The sequence continues at coordinate 16,690 of CAWHPS010000074.1, read as the reverse complement.
GCCATTGAATCGCGCGATCCCACAACATCCGGCCATTCCGAGCGGGTATCAATACTCTGCGTTGAAACAGCCAAGGCGATAAGCGAGGAAAAGAACGGTTCTTTATCAGACCTGTACTTTTCCGAGACACAAATTCAGGAAATCAAATATGCAGCATTGTTGCATGATTTCGGCAAGATTGGCGTAAGGGAAAACGTGCTTGTAAAGGCAAAGAAGCTCTATCAGTTTGAGATGGATAACATACACCATCGTTACGAATTCATTAAGAAGTGCATTGAAGTCGAATATATGCAAAAGAAGAACAATTTGCTCTTAGCTTATGGCAATAAGGATGCTGCGGAACACATGGAGAATATCGACAGCGAGATGAACCGCAAACTCAAGGAGCTCGACAATTATTTTTCCGTCATTCTAAAGGCAAACGAGCCGACCGTACTGGAAGAGGGGCATTTCGAAAAGCTTCAGGAAATCGGCAAAATAAACTTTAATCATAAGGGCGGCAGGATCGAGCTTCTTTCTCCAACCGAGATTCAGCGATTGTCCATAAAACGCGGCAGCCTTTCCGAAGACGAACGCACTGAAATTGAGACCCATGTAACGCATACCTTCCGCTTCTTAAGCAAAATTCCATGGACGGACGATCTTAAAAATGTGCCTAATATAGCTTATGCGCACCATGAAAAACTTGATGGCAGCGGGTACCCTCGGCAGAATCATGAGGAGGATATTCCGGTCCAGGCAAGGATAATGACAATTGCTGACATCTTCGACGCTTTAACCGCGAGCGATCGGCCTTATAAAAAGGCCATGCCAGTTGACAAGGCACTTGATATACTTGCAAGCGACGTTAAGGTAAGCAAACTTGACCCGAATATTTTCAAGCTTTTTATTGATCGTCAGATTTACAAATCAGTTTTATAAACTCTTTTCCGCGGTCTTCAATGAAAAGAATCCTTTATTTCAATTATTCAAATGCTCTGGGTGGCGCAGAAAAGTCTTTGCTTGATATTATCAAAAGTATATCAAGAGAACGGTTCGAACCTTTGCTTCTTACATTTGGGAATGGGCCGTTTAGCGCTCTTGTACTAGAACAAGGTATTCCAGTCCGCCATCTGCCGGATGATATTGATTTGTCAAGATTCAGGCGCGGCAGGTTATGGTTTATGCTTGTTTTGGGTATCCTTAAAGGTCCCGGAATCATCAGACAGGTTTTTCGCATACGAAAAGCTGTTATGGAAATCCGTCCTCACATTATTCACACAAATAATCCCAAGTCGCATGTGTTGGGTGGTATTGCCGTCATTGGCCTTGACATACCGGTTGTGTTCCACATGAGGGATTTATTCAGCCCCTATTCGCTTTCACCTCTGTTATTCAGGATTACGGCGTCCTTGAATGAGTCCAGGATAGCATGCATATCAAAGGCGGTCTTTGATTCCATGCCAAGGACCCTTCGGGCCAGGGCTTCCGTCATATATAACGGTTTCCCAATGCCGAATATAAATAAGCCAAGGGAAAATGTTCGCCTTGGGCTTGGTATTGGGAAAGATGAAAGGATAATTGTATCAGCCGGTAGAATTGTTCCATGGAAGGGATTCAAGTTCCTTATTTCAGCACTCGCTCCCCTTTTGAAGGACAATAGATGCAAGCTCGTGATTATGGGAGAGTCCTTTTACTGGAAAAAAGACTATCTCGATTCTGTCAAGGAACATGCTGTTAAATTGGGTGTTGCTGATCGTGTTGTTTTTACGGGCCATGTTGAAAGTCCGCAGAATGTTTTTGCGGCCTCGGATATTTTTGTGCTCCCTTCAAGACTCGAACCCTTTGGAAGAGTATTGGCTGAGGCCATGTTATGCGGGATACCTGCAATTGCAATGAACGAGGCCGGCCCATCTGAAATTATTATTAACAACAAAACTGGTATTCTAATCAGACCTGGAGATGAAAATGAAATGCGAGATGCCGTACATCGGTTGATTTCCAATGCAGTTGTTTGTAATGCAATGGGCAGGGCCGCATGTGATGATATAGCAGAACGCTTCCCTCTGCAAAAAACAATCAATGAAATCGAAACATTGTATGCAGGAATGTAAATAATACTATGGTCCGAAGCAACAGGCTTTTCAAAATTATTGATTCATTCACTGGGGTTTTATATTGGCCGCTTATCCGATATTTCATTTTATTTCCTAGAAAAAGGGTTGAACATTTAAAACCTGAAAAGGTTTTGGTCATAAAGCTATGCTGTTTTGGCGACAGCCTGCTTTCAATCCTGTCGCTAAAGGCGCTTAAGGAAAAGCATCCAGGAGTATATATTGCGGTTTTATGTGGCAGCCGGACAGCCTCTGTTTTTGAGCGAAGCGGTTTTATTGACGAGGTAATAACGCTGCCCATTTCAGGCACCCGCGGCCTTTTTGAATTTCTGCATGTTTTTAAGGTTGTTGCAACAATGATTTCCGTTGTTAGCCGTCGATTTGACGTATTCCTTGACTATGATGTTTATTACCGGTTCACGACGATTATGGGTCTTTTCTGCGGTAAATCATATTCGGCCGGGTTCGAAACTTATCCTGGACGCTCAGTGTTTTATAACAATAAAGTGCCAAGGCCTAAAGATGCACCTGAATGGAAGCTCTTCTTTGAAATGCTTGCCCCGTTTGATGTGGATGAAATCAAATGGACAATGCTTTCATTTCGCATAGCAGTAACTGAAGAAGATGCTATTCGTAAGTTCCTAAATAAAATCCCTTCAGGGACAATATCTGTTGGCATAATGATGGGAGGGAGCCCAAACTGGCCGGAAAAAAGGTGGCCGCTTGAATATTTTGCCGAACTCATGAAAATGTTGAATGCCGTCAAACCCACATGCTATTTTTTATTCGGTTTGCCGGTTGAAAGAGAATTGGCAAAAAAACTCATAAGGCTTTACGGGCAGGAGAATGTATTTGATATTACAGGGCAGACTCCTTTTCCAATGCTTTATGGGGTAATAAGAAAACAGGATCTTTTCATATCAAATGACACGGGGCCAATGCATTTATCAGCACTGGTCGGAACCCCGACACTTGGTATTTTCGGGCCCACAACAGAGAAAAAGTGGTCACCACCTGGAAGGTTTCTTGCTGTAACAGCTTCAAACTGCAAATGCAGACCCTGTTACTATTTAAGCGCAATGCCGGAATGTGATAATCTTAAATGTCTTAAGGGAATTTTGCCTGAAAAAGTTTTCAAATCGGCGGTCACCATGATGGAAGGAAGCTTGAACAAATGAGGATCCTTGGAAGGTTGTGGGACCTTTTCACAACCCTTATACTTTTCATCCTGATGATAATGGGGTATGCTTTATATGTCATTCTATATCCATTTTACGGAGGAAAAAGGTTTTTGAAATATATTGTTGTTACAATAATATTCCTTTTGCTTGCAGGGGGAGTGGCGTATCACATTTTTATTAAATCCGTCACAACGCAACGGAACCCGAATCCTATCACAGAATCTGTGGTGATTATCGAACGCGGGGCAACCTTGGAAAAAATAGTTTCCATGCTGACCCATTATCGGATAATTGATTCGCCGCTGCAATTTAAAATACTTTCAATACTAAAAGGAGACACCAGAAAACTCAAAGCCGGACGATACAAGTTATCCAATCGCATGTCTGTGAGTGAAATAGTGTCGAATCTTGCCAAGGGAAACGTCTATAACAATACGGTTCTGATCCCGGAGGGTCTTCCATCCTGGGAAATCGCATCTTTATTGTCGCGCAATATCGGTATGGATTCATCCGCATTCATTCGACTTGTACATGACAGCGCTTTTGCCAAAACGCTCTCTGTTGACGCTGGAAATCTTGAAGGGTATCTTTATCCTGATACATATATCTTTCCATGGAGCGCCAGCCCTTCTGAAATAATACGCGAGATGGTACGGCATTCAAACGAGGTTTATGCCAGGAACTACAAGGTGAATTCCATTACATCAAAATATAGCAGGCACCAGATCCTTACCATGGCTTCAATTGTTGAGGCAGAGGCTGCGGTTGATTCAGAACGGGTGCTGATTGCGGGAGTCTTCTACAACAGGCTCAGGAAAAAAATGCCTCTTGGGGCGGATCCCACGGTATGTTTTGTTCAGCGAAAATTCGGCCAGAAGCTTTTAAAAAAGGATTTGCTGGTGGAGTCACCTTATAATACCCGAAAGTTTCCCAATCTACCGCCAGGCCCAATTGTTAATCCAGGTGAGGCGTCAATTTCAGCGGCAATCAATCCGGCTAAAACGGATATGCTTTATTTTGTTGCAAAGGATGATGGAAGCTGGGAACATTATTTTACTTCAAACCAGGTTGACCACATCAAGATGAAGCAATTGGCATGTGAAACACGCAATCGTATAATGTCAGAAAAAAATGCCGGGCAATGAAGTTACCGTCTCTTTGCTTTTTCAAACACCTTTGTGTAAATCATTTCCGTCTTGCTGGTAATTGTGGGCCAGGAAAAGAGCGCACTAACCCGCTCCCTTCCGTTCTTGGCCATTGTCAGGGCTTCATCGGAATTTTCCAGCAGTTCACTGATGCTTGATGCTATTTGCTTTTCATTCAACGGATCAACAAGTATTCCGGTTTTGCGGTCATACACAGAATCAGGAACACCGCCGCTTAATCCGCCAATGACAGGCTTTTCCGCTGCCTGAGCCTCTATAAATGTAATGCCGAACCCCTCGATATCGCCGTTTGCTTCTTCTCGGTTGGGCATGATATAGATGTCAGCTATTGCATAATGATATGGAAGGTCCCTGTCAGAAACAGTACCGGTAAAAACCACACGATCGGACAACTTTAAATTGTTCGCGATTTCCATCAAGCGTTCGCGATCCGGTCCATCACCGACCACTATGTACAGTATGTCCTTTCCGCGATCGCCAAGAAGGCTTATGGCCTGCATGACCTTGTCGATGCCTTTGCGTTTCTTAAGTTCAGCTACTGTGATTAGCACTTTTTTCCTGCGTGTGCTGTATTTGACTTTTAAGAATTCAGCGTCAAGATCAGGACGAAAAACTTCAGTATCCACACCGAAGCCGATTACCGATACTGGAGTATTTGGAAGGTTGAACTGTTGCAGGATATTGCGTATATAGTTGTTGCCTGCTATCAGCCATGAAGAGTTTTTAATGGTCGTATTCAACAGCAGATTTTTCATTATTCCACGGGCCATTGTTATTTCCGCGCCATGACAAGTTATCACATATTTATAAAAAAGAATAGGTTTAAGAATTCGTGCGATGAAACCGCATGGTATCCAGTTTATACAATGCACCAGTCTTATTCTGTGTCGAAGCACCGCGAAAAGAAAGTAGAAGGTCATGGGTATAATCCGCAGGTAACGGAAGTTCATCCATTTCATTCGGATTATTGTGAACGGTGCTTTTGCGTCGAATTCCATGTCGCCAGGGGTGGCGCGTGCAAGTATAATGGGAACATATCCCAGTTTATGCAGGTTTCGGCAAAGCTCATACGAATATGTCTGTATTCCTCCGCGTTGAGGATAAAAATTAAAGGCGAAGACGAGTACTGAATTTTTTAAGTCGAAATGTCGGGGATAGGCAGGTTTGTTTAATGGTTTCACGGCCAAGAACATAGTTATTGGAGTTTTACGGCTTCAATAAAAATGAATATTAGTGTTATTTCAGATTTTCAGATTCAAATAATATTCTTAGGAAAAAGAGCGGATTAAATTAAACAGTCTGCCGGAATCTCTTGGGATGCAATCACGGCATACCGGCGCCAGTTTTTTATTTTTAAATCCACGCCTTATGCATACCATGGCAGGCCCGTTTAATATTTCATCACGGCTGTGCTCTATGATATTTCCTGATTTAACATTGCTGTTTGTGTACAATGCTGAACACGGAGAAACATCCCCATTCGCGGCTATAAAAATCTGCAACCATGGTAAACTACATGACGCTCCAGATTCAGGAGAAACCTCACGGCTGTAAATGTCAACAATATCATTGAAATTAACCAATAACTCCCTGAGGTTGGTTTTAATCTTAAGTTTCGAAGCTTTCAAATTGGCTATTTTAAGAATGTCCTTTAGGTTCATGAGATCAAAGTTGCCAATCAGGTCCTTTCGGCGCTCTTCTTTAATACCTTCTGTCTGGAGTTTTCTGAAATAAATACGATTTACATTCAGGGAATGGGCCAAATCAATCATTGCGGGTATTTTGGCATGATTTTCCTTCATGATCACATATTCAAACCCAAGGTCTGTGAAATGCTTTTTAATCGAATTTATATACCGCACATTATCTATGATTGTGTCAAAGCAATCCGCCTTGCCGCGGATTGCTGCATAAGTATTTCTGTCAGGCGCATCGATCGAAACTGTTATTTCATTTATACCCGCACCCAATATCTTGTCTATTACCTGCTTCTCTGAAACAAGGTTGGTTGTAATCATGGTCCTTATTTTCAGCTTGGAGCAAAAATTTAGCATTTCAGGGAGATGAGGGTTTTGAAGCGGCTCGCCGGATCCGGAAAAAACTATTTGTTCAGGAGAAAGTTTCTTTACGGCAAGATGAAGAGTTTTTTCCTCCATGTGATGAGGCTCAATGACTTTGTCGTTTCTTATGCACATTTTACATTTCAGGTTACAGTATGTGGTTGGCTCCACCTGGATGACGCGCGGTTTATTGTGGACTTTATCCTTCTTGAAAAACACGGCAATGCTGCTAAATAATATGTCTTTAATCATTATTGTCTGCTTTCAGGCCATGATAAATATTAAAATATGTTATGTAATCATAAATCCTGTATGCTATGAATCTATTTTTAATTAATCGTGCTGAGTAGAAAATAATTTTATAGCATGGCGCGATAAATAAAAGGTTCATGAATAACCGAGCAAATTTATTTTCTGAAACAAAAAACCTGAAATAGTTATTTTCCGCTTGTTCCGGGTGGTTCTTGAGTAATATTTTAAGGCCAGTTCCCGCGTATTTCTTAATTTTATCTATATATTCTTCCAAAGTTTCAGGATGATTATGGTAAGTTATTGCATCAGGTATCAGATAGATTATGGCCCCAGTCTTTCTCAATTGATAACCCATCTCAACATCTTCACCGCCCCATGAGGTATAATCTTCATTGAATAGCCCCGCACGCTTTATCATTTCAAGCGACATTGAGGTGTTTCCTGTTTCAAAATATCTTGCGGGCAGGGCTTCTTGAACCCTGCATTTATGAGCGCCGCGGGTTATTCTGTACCATGAAAGAGTGTCGTCTTGCAGCTCCTTTGATGGTATCTTTTTCCCAATGCAAACAAGGTTTGGTGAATTTTTAATGTGGGAGAGGTGTTGATCCAAAAGTTCAGGATCTGCTGTCATATCGCCGTCAATAAAAAGTATGAATTGGCCCCGGGCTTTTTTGATTGCACTGTTTCTTGCTTTTGCCCGGCCACCGTGTTCTTTTGCGTAAACAGGCACCAGTTGCAGTTTCCCTTTGTAGTTTTTCAGGATTTCTACTGATTCATCTGTTGAAGCATCATCGGAAATAATCACTTCGAATTCACTCTTGGTAAGAGTCTGGTTTTCCAGGGAGGCAATTAAAAGATTGATTGTATTCTTCTGGTTATAACATGGCACAATAATGCTTATTAACATGCAATAAATATATGATAATATGCTGATGTAAAAAAGAGGCAAGTTACATTTATGCTTTTTTTCATAATCATCTATCTTTAAAAAAAGAAAGGCATGGAACAATAAGCATGCTTTGGAAACACTGCAATTAAACCTGGTTTTATCAAAACAGTTGATTCTATGGATATTTAGCACGTATATTTACTTCTTGCAAATAATAATGGCATCAAAATAATTACCAATAAATCCGAATGGAGCAATCATGAATAACCCGACTCCGCCGGGCGTGACCGGCCCGCCTCCTGCAACAATCAAAAAGAAAGCCATCCTTAACTTCGGGCTCTTCGCCCTTTTCCTCGTGTTTTATCTCGGCGCAGCCGGTAATCCAAACTCCCTCCATGAAAAACATCGCCGTAATCCAGGTCTTGGGAATTCCTTTTGGTCTTTTCATGTCGCTTCTGATATTCCCTGTTTCCTGGCTCATTATAATCATCTGGTTCAAGAAGGCGAGGTAATATACATGGAAAATACAAGCACGCTTAACACCGGTATCGTGGTAGGGTTCATACTTTTTTTCGTGGTGGCCAGCATTGTCATCACCTGGTGGACGAGCCGTTCCACCAAATCCGCCAGCGATTTCTACGTGGCCGGAAAAGGGGTTCCCTGGATCCAGGTCGGCATTGCCATGGTGGGCAGTTACCTTTCAGCCGCAAGCTTCCTCGGTTGCGCCGGGGATATTGGCGTCTTCGGCATTGATTCCATCTGGCTTTCCATAGGATTCTTCGGCGGTTATATGGCTGTCCTACTTCTCATTGCCGGGCCGCTCCGCAATGTAGGCAGCTACACCGTGGCAGGCGCGCTGTATGCCCGCTTCCCTGATAACCGGATAAAGCTTTCTGTCATGGCCTGCACCGTGATCATCTCCACCTTTTATCTTGTGCCGCAGATGCTGGGCGCAGGGCTCCTCTTTGAAATGCTCCTCGGATGGAATTTTATCTGGGTTACCATTATTCTCGGCGTCCTTATGAGCACCTACATCATCTTCGGGGGCATGAAGGCCACTCTCTACAACCAGGTGATCCAGGCGCTCTTCCTATGGGTCACAATGGTTATGCTCGTTATGATCGCATTTTTTACCGTGGGTCATGGTTCGTTCTCGGGAATTCTCGCCGTGGCCAGAGAAGCCGTTCCCCCGCTTCTTGTTGCCAAAGACCCGGCCGTTGTTGCCGCCATAAGCGGTCTTCCTGCCGACCAGGCGATTGCAACCGCACGCGCCATGATGCCTGAGGCTGAAAGCGTAATGAGTATCGGGGTCAAAACAAGCAGTACGCTCGCCATGATCAGCATGGTGATTGCCCTCGTATTCGGCACAGCCGGCCTGCCCCACATCCTCATCATGTTCTTCACGGTTCCCAGTGCCCGCGCAGCCAAGAAGAGCGTTACCTTGTGTATCGCCGCACTCGCAATATTCTATCTCTGTGCCATTTTCCTGGGTTTCCTGCTTTTCCCTGCCATCTACCCCAAGCTCGTGTCCTGGATTGCGCAGGGGGCGACCGGGGTGGGGTTTGCCAAGAACATGGCGGTGCTTGACATCAGTCAGATGGTGGGAGGTCCCTGGCTCATGGCCATCGGCGCGGCCGGGGCGGTCGCGGCCATCTTATCCACCTCCGCCGGGCTCATGATCACTGTCGCTTCATCCATCAGCCACGATCTTTACAAGGTGTATATCAACCCGAAAGCGAGCGAAAAACAGGAACTCAACATTGCCAAGATAACAACATTGGCCATGTCGGCTGTTGCAGTAATTCTTGCCGTTGGTCTTAAAAAAGAGAACATCGCCTGGCTCGTGATGCTAGCCTTTAGCATAGCCGCGAGCGCCATATTTCCGGCCATGCTTGCCACTCTTTGGTGGAAGCGCACCACAAAGCAGGCGGTAATCGCGAGTATCCTCACCGGTCTTTCCGTGTCGGTGCTGTTTATTGTCATGCTTTTAACCGGCGTAAAGAACGACCCTGTCTTCGGGCTTCCCACTGCCGGAGGGCCCGGGGTGTTCGGGGTAACAGCCTCGTTCCTTGTTCTTGTTATTGTCAGCCTGATGACCCGCGATACCGGAAAGGATGCGGAAGGGTTTCTCGCCATAGCGCACAAACCGGATGTCGACTAATATCCATACCGTAAATGTATTTCCAGAGACGAGGTTAAAATGGAAATCGACGACATGCCAAACTGGACGAATCCAGCAAATTGTCGTAAAACACCATACACAAATGAAGAAATTGAAGGTTTCGTAAATGACTTTATCAAGGAATTTCCCAAATATTACAAAGAACTAGAAAAGAAAGACGGCCCAATCGTTGCAAGAATTATTTTAAGAGAAAGTTTTAAATCAAAAGACGAAAACAGAAGATAACAATATAGTGCAAACCAAATTGCATTTCATGTCCGTCGGTAGCGGCGGTTCGCGTGTCATGTCCTAACGGCACCGCACGCTCATCGTCCCAATTAGACATCCGGCACCATTTGTCAGACAATGTCAAACTGGCCGTCTCAGCAAACAGGGCGGTTCCTCCCTTGCTAAATGGTGGACACAATTTATTGAAACGCAAGACAAAATGCAATCAAAGAAAAATAGCTGTGCAGGATAATAAAAAACAATATTATCCAAAGAAAACGATATGGAACCAAAAAGAAATGATCCATGCCCTTGTGGAAGTGGCAAGAAGTTTAAGAAGTGCAGGATAAATGGCCGTGGCTCCAGGAGACCGCATGACGGTTTTCAGCATAGGGTTTCCAGGCGGCGCCAAACTGAAGTCTGGGCTGGTTGTCCATTCCGCATCCCCATCCGCTGGACAAGTAGGTGTCGTCCGGCCAGGTACTGTCTTTTAAAGATTCAATAAAACAACATCCTAAAGATTAAGCAGCGCTTTCAAGAGTATCACCGCGATAAGCGAAAGAATTGCGTAAAATTCAGGGAATGCCGCAAGCACCATTGTGTTGCCGAAAACGTCATGGCCGCTGCCGATTGCATCAATGCCATTTGCACAAACCTTGCCCTGGTAAATGGCGGATATCAGACAAGTTACACCAAGCATAAGGCCCGCCGCGAAAATCAGCGATCCTTTGAAAAGAGAAATCGACGGATCCACCGAAGACTGATAAAGGAAAAAACCTACAAACCCATATAGCCCCTGGGTTCCGGGAACAGCGGTGAGAACTATGCCGTTACCGAGCATTTCCGGGCGTTTTCGAACCGCTCCCAGAGTTGTCTGCCCGGCAATGGATGTGCCGATGGCGGACCCGCAGCCTGATAGAAACACCATGAATCCAAGTCCGATGAGCGCCAGTGTGAATGCCATAAGAAACTCCCTTCAGTTAATGAATATTATTTACCGCTACCTGATTTGAATGGTGCATAACGCAATCCTCCGCCCTGGAAATCTAGGTTCTTGTAGAACTCCACAAAGGTAAGACGCAATGGATGCACAAAAGCCCCTATCATTGACAGGCACAGATTAAGTGAATGCCCGATTATAAGGAAAATTATCGTGAGTATTATCATGGGTGATAAATAATCAACCGTTCCATTCCCGTCTGTTATGAAAATAAAGGCGATATAATTGAATGCACCCCCGAGAAGACCCCCGGAAAGCCCAAGTGCAAAAAGACGAAGATATGACAGGATGTCCCCGAGAAACCCTGATACAAATCCGTAAAAATCCCAGAGTCCTGCAACTGTAAGTCTCTGCCACACAGGCTTGTCGGGATTATTGAAAAGAATGAATGCCCCAAGACCACCATATAGCAGTATCCTTCCAATTAAAACCGGAACGGAAAGAAGCATCGCCCCTACATTAAAAAACCAGACTGAAAATCGGCCGATATCAAGATCCATGAAATTGGAATGGGCCATACACACAAAACAACCTACGACCATCATCATGTAGGACAACTGCTGAATTGAAAAGATAAGGCCCTTTGTTTTTAAACGATGTATAAACCTTAAGAACATGCCGAGAAAAACCTGTATGAAGCCGATTAATAACGCAAACTTCATCGCCGGGAAAACCATGCCCTGCGGGCCTTCCAAGGCACCCAAAGGGCTGAAAAAAGAAGCGCCGGATTGGATAAAAGCGGTCCCTGCGGGTATACCTTGTCCGCCGAACAAGGTATGACTGAATATGCTGTTAAGGAGAAGCCCGCAAAACATTGTTGCGGCACCAAGAACAATAAACAACTTGGCAAAAGGCCGGATTGAAACAGGTCCCTTGAAAAAGAGAATAACCGCTGTAATGGAAATTATCATGCCATATGCAACATCACCAAGGCAAAGCCCTACATATAGCGCGAAAAAAGGAGCGAAAAAAGGCGTGGGATCCATTTCATCATACCTGGGAAGGGAGAAAATCCGTGTTATGGGTTCAAAAATCCCGGCGAACCTGTTGTTCTTAAGCAGCACAGGCACCTTATCGTGAGAAGCGGGATCCGACAACAAATAATACGCGGAATATGATTTAAGAAAATCCCTTACAGTACTTTCCTTTTCATCAGGAATCCAGCCGGTAAGAAGGAGTACACTGCCCTTAGCGGCAACATCAAGACTGAAAGCCGCTCTGTCGTACGCAATCTCATCCTGAAGCCTTTGTACTTCCAGGGAAAGAATATGGATATGGCATGCCATTACCGCAAGCTCTTTCCCGGCTTTTATTTTTTCCTCTTCAAGAGACCTTAAAAGAGCCTCAACCTCTTTCAAAGACCTGCTCGGAAGCACGGTATCCTCAAGCGGGACAACAGCCCGTGTATTATGCTCAACAACAACAAAACAGACCTTCTTTTCATCAGAACTTATTACAGTATGGGTAATGTCATTTAATGATATTTTCCTGAATTTCCTTGGGGTTGTTTCAAAAAACCTCAAATTAATATTGGCCTGCTTTAATTTTAACACCAGGCCCGGATCAAAATCCCCCCATGGAACCAGAATCTTCAGCTCCTTTTCAAGCAGGGCCTTGTTCTGCGAAATTAGATCAATACGCTTTTCAAGATCAGAATCCTTCTCAAGCATGCAATCAGCATCGGCAATTGCCTCATCTTTTCCAAAAGCGGATCCAGGAACATCTTTTATTTTTCCCAGTTTTACAGCAAGTGCTGAAATCCTTTTAAGACGATCCAGTTTTCTTTCGATTTCAGGGCCTGCTGTTCCTGTATTTAATACAACATGGACCACGCCAAGCCGCTGCAGCGCATTCATGAATGCATCCTTCTCACGATGGTGCATAAGAACCGCCAGCTTTTTCATGCTTACAACCATTTAAGCAGCTCCGCTTGTAATCATTCTTTCCTTCAATATTTTCTGCGAGGACTTGGCAAGCGTGTCTTCATCCTCAAGAAACCGTTTTATCCTGCGGATGGCATTCTCGTATTCAGGTATCTGCACCTTTTCGTAAAGATTGACCTTCTGCGTGGTTTTCCTCCTGGCATAATCAAGTGCCTCTGCATTTTTTTCAGCGATTTCTTTTCTTATTTCAAGCATAAGCACTGACTTCAAGAGCTCAATTCCAGCCGGAAACCATGATGGACTGTTAAAAAGACTGAAGGCCGCAACAGTAAAATCAACGCCCAATAGGACTTTTATTTTTACACCGGCTATCTTTTTTATATTCATTCTTAACTGCGACACTTTGGATCCTTCAATGTTAAATTCCGGAAAGAGACGTTCAATGGATTCCATTTCCTTAAGCTTTTTCTTAAGCAGGGAAAGAGCGGTATCAGCTTCCGCTTTTGCGGCCTTTACCTCAAGCCTTAAAGCCGCCTCCTTTGCCTTGAGCGTCGGCAATGCCGTGAGCCGGATTTTAAGATCTTTACCCAGCTGATGCAGGAAGGTCTTGTTAAACTGGAAACTTAAAGCCACCTTGTTTCCCTTTATTGCTGTTTAATTTTTTCCCGTCCAATAAGCGTCCATGAATTCCTTTTTAATTGTCACTTCCTCTTTGGAAAAATAAAGACCAAGAAGGTTCCAGGCAATATCAAGCATTTTGGTCACATCTATGTTGACGTCAATTGCAAGAAGCTCCTTTGAATATTTCCCCGCGAATTCAAGCGTGCGTTTGTCGTAGCCGGTAAGATCAAAGCCGTTCTCAAGCTTGGTTTTGGAATATGCCGCGTCAGCATAAAGACGGATGCATGTGTTCATAACATGCGGGTGGTCGGCCCTTGTCTTTTTGCCTATCACAAGCTGTTTTAATCTCGACAAGCTTCTGAACGGATCAACAATTACCCTGCTGATGTCTGTATCGCGGCGCAGGTAAAGCTGGCCCTCAGTAATATATCCCGTGTTATCGGGTATGGCATGCGTGATGTCTCCGCCCGAAAGTGTTGTTACAGCAATAATAGTTATTGACCCTCCGTCCGGCAGCTGTACCGCCTTCTCATAGATCCTGGCAAGATCGCTGTAAAGCGAACCCGGCATGGAGTCTTTGCTTGGAATCTGATCCATCCTGTTGCTCACAATGGACAGCGCGTCGGCATACAGCGTCATATCCGACAAAAGAACCAGCACCTTTTTATGCTTGTCAACAGCAAAATATTCGGCCGCGGCAAGGCACATGTCTGGCACCAGGAGCCTTTCAACAGGTGGGTTTTCCGTTGTATTCATGAAGCAAATTATCCTGTCAAGCGCGCCGGCGTTTTCAAACACGGCCTTATAATAGAGATAATCGTCGTTGCTCATGCCCATGCCGCCGAGGATTATTACATCCGCCCTGGCACGCAGGGCCACATCAGCCATTACCGTGTTGAACGGCTGATCAGGGTCAGCGAAAAAAGGGATTTTCTGGCCTGTCACAAGCGTATTGTTAAGGTTGATGCCTGCAATGCCGGTTGCGATTAGATCCGAAGGCTGCATGCGCCTCACTGGATTCACTGAAGGACCGCCAATTTCCCTCTCTTCTCCGTCGATTTCAGGCCCCTTATCTATGGGCTTTCCGTAGGCATTGAAGAAGCGCCCCTTGAGCTCCGCACCGACAAAAAGGGACGGCGGTTTTCCGGTAAAGATTACCTCGGCATCAGTCGGAATACCCTGTGTGCCCTGAAACACCTGAAGCACAACCTGATCGCCTTTCAGTTTAACCACCTGGGCCGGCCGGCCTGCAATGTAGGCCATTTCCTCGTTCATGACCCCCGTTGCCCTTACCATACAGGTGGCTTTTGTGATATTTTCAACCCTGGTATATACTTTCTGGAAAGCCTTTGTTTTCATTTCGCCCCCTTTGCGATTTCAGCTGTTTCTTCCTTTAACAAGGGTATTGAGTTCGGCTTCAAGGCTTTTAAATTCAGGTGAATTGAATTCCCTGTAGTTCATCTGACGAAGTAAATTTATAATCTTCTTGAAAAATGAACCTATTTCCTCAAAGTGGTCGAATTTAAACGAGCTGCTGCAGATGGAAAGCACAAGGTTGGCCATATATTTCTGACGCACAATAGGCGTGGACGAATCAATGGGATCGAATGCGTCCTGCTGCAGTATGATAAAATCTATGACTTCGGCCTTGTTGTATAACAAATGATATTCAAGCGGTATTCCATCATCACCGAGTATGTTTATCTGGTTCTTCGCTTCCCTGCCTCTAAGCAGGATATCCTTCATTCTTACAACTTTATCAACCCAGCCTTTTTCCATGGCCTTATCCAGATATTCCATGACTTCGGAATATTCGAGATACTTGGAATAACTGTCAACCGGATCAATTGCCGGATAGCGCTTGCTGTCGGCCCTTGCCTGCGATAAAGCGTAGAAACAGCGGGCCGCCTTCTTGGTGGCCTCGGTAACCGGTTCTTTAAGATTGCCTCCTGCCGGGCTTACCGTGCCGATAAAGGTAATTGATCCATGGCTTCCGTTGTAAAGCTCAACATAGCCTGCGCGTGAATAATAATTGGCAACAATCGCTGGCAAATCCATTGGAAAGGCGTCGGGTCCGGGCAACTCTTCCATGCGGTTACTCATTTCACGCAGCGCCTGCGCCCACCTTGAGGTGGAATCCGCGAGAAGCAGCACCCTAAGACCCATCATGCGGAAATATTCGGCCATGGTCATACCGGTATATACAGAGGCTTCACGCGAGGCAACAGGCATGTTTGACGTATTGCATACGATTATTGTGCGCTCCATAAGCTTGCGGCCAGTGCGGGGGTCCGTGAGGTGCGGAAACTCCTTGAAGATTTCAACAACCTCGTTTGCCCGTTCACCACATGCGACTATTATAATAAGATCAGCCTCGGCATTTTTACTTATGGCATGCTGCAGCACTGTTTTTCCGCACCCGAAAGGCCCTGGTATAAAGCCTGTGCCTCCTTCCATAATCGGGTTTAGCGTATCAATGGTCCGCTGACCGGTTTCCATTATTTTGAAGGGCCGCGGTTTGTTTTTATACGCCCGTATCTCCACCTTTACAGGCCATTTCATGACCATTGTAATGGAATGATCCTGACCTGTTCCGTCGGTAATAACCGCGATTACATCAGTTGTCTTATAGTCGCCTTCCGGAACAATACTTTTTACAGCATGCTGGCCGCTCATGTCAAAAGGCGCCATGATTTTATGATCTATCCAGTTTTCTCTGACAGACCCGAGCCAATGCGCGGCCTCGATCAAATCCCCTGCCTTTACAAGAGGTTTAAAACGCCATTTCTTTTCCGTATCAATGGGCGCAGTATAACAGCCCCGCTCAAGAAACACCCCGTTCATAGCGTCAAGATCATTCTGCAGGCCGTCGTAGTTCTTCATGAGCATGCCGGGCCCGAGCGTTGCTTCAAGCATCCTGCCGGCAAATTCAGCCGTATCGCCGACCTTAAGGCCGCGGGTGCTTTCAAAAACCTGCACAAAGACGTTGTCGCCGGTAATCTTGATGACCTCAGCCATGAGTCCTTTTCCATTAAGATTGACAAAGCAAATCTCATTCTGAGACACAGTACCGTCCACTTTAATTGAAACAAGGTTTGCCGTAATCGCGGTTACCACACCTCTTGTCATAATTTGTCCTCCTCTATCGACAGCATG
>CAWHPS010000073.1:0-54811 GCA_963831235.1 uncultured Fibrobacterota bacterium | reverse complement strand
CCGCATCCTCGCATGCTGAATTCGTGACAAACCATGGTTTCCCATTTCCCCTGCTGGTGGATACCAACAAGACGGTGACGAAAAAATACGGGTGCGCCGGGTTGTTCATGGTTCAAAGAACCGTATATGTCATTGCTTCTGACGGGAAGGTGGTCTACGCAGCGCGCGGAAACCCGTCTGTCGAAGAAATACTAAAGGCTGTTCCAAACATATCAGAATCGGATAAAAAGGAGTCAAGATGAAATTCATTCTCATGGCACTGGTAGGATTGTTTGCTCTTTCGAGTTCAGCAGCCGGAAAAGACATCTCCGGCACCGTTGAAACCGGATTTCTCGCGGTACTGGACCATAAGATCCAATTATCCAAGGATGGAACCTATTTCGATTATGGCAAGGAGGGCGGACAGGATGTACTATCCGCAGTCACTCGTTTTTCCCTGGACTGGCGCATTTCGCCGAAACATTGCATCACGCTCCTCTACCAGCCCCTGGCCTTGGAGAGCCGTGAAGTCCTGAGGCGCGACGTCAGATTTGACGGACTTCTCTATCCGGCCGGCACCAATCTCTTATGCCGTTATTACTTCCCCTATTACAGGGTTAGTTATCTCCGCGATTTTTCGCCCCTGCCGGAAAAAGAGACCGCCATCGGGCTCTCTCTGCAGATCCGCAACGCGACAATCGAATTCGAGTCGCTTGACGGAACGCTGCTGCGTGTCAACCATAACATCGGACCCGTGCCGGTCATCAAGGTACGGCTCCGGCGTCCGTTGGGACAGGCTTTCTGGTGGGGAGCGGAGGCGGACGGGTTCTATGCGCCCATCAGCTATTTAAACGGAAGCAATACTGAGGTTACCGGCGCCATACTGGATGCCAGCGCCCGCGCAGGATTCAAGGTTTCAGACCGGTCAGACGTTTTCATGAATATGCGTTATCTGGGCGGCGGTGCCGTGGGGCAGAGCAAAGACATCGGTGATCTTGGGGATGGCTATGTTAAAAACTGGCTCCATTTCATGACCGTGACCGCGGGGTTCTCGCACGGGTTTTAAGCCTGATACATCATGCTCTTGATTATGGGATAAATCCCTTTTTCAAAGACCATGTATAACTATACATTCAATGGTCTGGAAATGATCTTGAAATATATTATATTAACTTGATACATAATCCCAAAGGAGTTCCCGATGATTTCAGCCATAGCAAAATTTTTCGTTCAGGGCGGAGAGTTCATGTGGGTGATCCTCCTGGTCCTTGCCGCCGGAATTGCTGTCACTATCGAACGGGCCTGGTTCTATTTCCGGGTCTGCCGAGCGGACGGTAATCTGCTGGTTGCCGGTATCGCCCGTGACTTGGCCGGCAACGATGCCGCGGCTGCTGAAAAAAACTGCCAGGGACACTCCCCGCTGCACGTGCTCCTGCGGACCGCCCTGCGCCGCTACACTGCGGGCCTAGCGCTTAAGGATATTCGACAGGGCGTCGACGAGACCGCTATCCTCGAGCTGCCGCGCTACAGCGAACGCCTGAGCTACCTCGCCCTCCTGGCCAATATTGCCACGCTCCTTGGACTCATGGGCACCATCTTCGGGCTTATCAGCTCCTTCAGTTCGCTCTCGGTGGCAGAAGCCTCGCAAAAGGCCACGCTCCTTGCGCAGGGCATCTCCGTGGCCATGAACACCACGGCCTTTGGTCTCATTGTGGCCATACCCTGCATGGTGGCATCCACCTACTTTACAAACAAACAAGTCGCGCTTCTCGCGGAGCTTGATTCTGCCGTTCTTAAGACCCTGAATCTCATGGAGAAAATCCGCGCTTGAGCTTCCTGTCGTCACTTTCAGGAAAGCGGCAATCAGCCGCGGCCGGAGAAACCGAGCTCAACCTCACGCCGGTGATGAACCTGTTTCTGGTTATCATCCCCTTCCTGGTGAGCATGGCGGTGTTTGCGCACACAGCGATAATCCAGGTCTCGCTTCCGCCCGCCACAGGCGCTGGGAGCGCCGGACCCAA
Organism: uncultured Fibrobacterota bacterium; assembly: GCA_963831235.1. Taxonomy (GTDB): domain Bacteria; phylum Fibrobacterota; class OXYB2-FULL-49-7; order OXYB2-FULL-49-7; family JAEUSG01; genus CAWHPS01. Next base: position 52,811 of record CAWHPS010000073.1, on the reverse strand, counting down.
AAAAGAGGAACTCAAGCTCACACTTCTTGTTTCGGCTGCTCAGTACACCCTGGCCGTCGGCGATTCGATTTTCTTTGAACTTCAGTCCAACGGCACGGCCACGGACTACAGGACGCTCCGTACCGCACTGGTGAACATCCGGCCCACACTCCTGCGTCCCGATGATATCGTGGTCGCGGTCAACGACGGCATCGTTTTTGACCGTGTTGTGAATTCCATGGACCAGGCCCGGGAAGCAGGGTTTGTGCGCATCGGCCTGTCGGCAGGTGCTGTGCAGGAGAGGTCAAAACCGTGAGCTTTTCCGCCCCCTCACTCTCCGGAAGAATCACGGCACCGGCCAAACCTGTCATGCCGCAGATGACGTCGCTGGTGGATATGATGACCATCCTGCTGGTTTTCCTGCTCCAGTCCTTTTCAATGGAAGGCCAGCTCATCACCCCCTCCCGGGACCTCAAACTGGCCGAATCCACATCGCGTAAGCCGCCCAAACCCGCGCTTATAATCGAGGTCTCCAGCAGCAGCGTGATACTGGACGGCAGGAGCATTATGGCCCTGTCCGATATAGATCAGATCGATTCCCTGTTTATTCCAGTTCTGGGCGACTGGCTGTCAAGCCAAACCATGGTCACCGGCAACACGGAGTCCGATCGTGAGATCATCATACAGTGTGATCGCAAAACCGACTTCAAGTATCTTAAAAAAATAATGGCCACCTGCGCTCGCTCCGCCTACACCGATTTCTCACTTCTTGTCTTTCAGAAGGACTAACAGGCACCATGGCTGATTCCCGCGCCTTTTATCTTCAGGAACTCGCGCTTGTAAGTCCCAGGACCAGCGCCATAAGGTTCCGTGCCATGCTATTAGCCTCGTGCGGAATTCTGCTTCTCCTTGGTTTCCAACTTGCCCGCGTTCCTTTTTCAACCGAAAGGCCAATCGACCAGGCTCGGAAATTAAAGATGGCGATCACCTTTGAGGCTGAAAAGAAAAAGGCGGAAAGCATGCCAATGGTGAAAAAGAAGGCGCTGGATCTCACACAGGCGCCTGAACTCAAGGCAGACCGGAACACGGTCGTTAAAAAAGTCAATCGGGAGACAGTGCGCAGTGTTTACGGCCTCAGACGCGTTTTGGCCACAGGTCTGGGTGTCGGAGGGTCAGGCAGCGAAGCCATTGTCTCGAAACTGGGCAATACTCTGGACAAGCCGACCGACACACTTACAGCCACGGAAGCTGAAATCAAAGGCGAAGTCGCCTCAGTCTCAACAGTCACCACAAAACCTGTGCCCCTTGAGACCTTCAAGCCCGAATACACGGATGAGATGAAAAGGAACCGTGTCAAGGGCGTTATATCGGCCCGCGTCCTCGTCGATATAGACGGAAAAGTGAAGCGGGTTGAGGTACTGAATGATCTCGGTTTCGGCACGCGCGAGGCCGCCGAGACCGCCTGTTTCAAGCTTGTTTTCAAGCCGGCCATGGAGGGTGACGAACCCGTGGCGGTTTGGATTGTCTTCAAGTTCCGGTTTGTGCTGCAGGAGGATTAAGCATGGTACATTATTTTGCGATAATGCTCGGGGCGCTAGCGTTGGCTCTTATGGCCCAGACAAATCCTGCGGACCAAGAGCCCGTTTCGGCACCCTTTTCCGGCGATTCATCAGCCGTGCCGGCCGACACTCTGTTCATCACCGAAGAGGGCGACACCATCCACCAGTCCGAACTCGATTCCCTTCAGCTGGCGCTGGCCGTGGTCAAGGTGCCCGAGCTTGTCAAATTTGTCAAGGCAACCTACCCTGTCGAAGGGCTTAAGAAAGGGATGGAGGGCGAGGTCCTTTTCGATCTCTTTCTCTCCGATTCGGGCCGGGTTCGATTCCGTCCATGTCGTGACCGCGCTTGCGCCTGACTTTGATTCCGCGGCGATTGCCGCAGTTTTTGCTTTCCGCTTTACTCCCGCCCGGACGGCGTCGGGTCTGGCCGTACCGGTCATTGTGCAGTACGTCTACCGCTTCTCCATCGCCGAAGAGGTCCGGGCCATTGAGGAATACGTCAACCTGTCGGGCCGCCTCCTTGAAAAGGGCAGCCGGCAGCCCCTTAGGGACGCGCCAGTGATTCTGGCTTTTCTGGCCCCTGGGAGCGACTCGTCTCTCAAGGTTCCCTGGGAGGCTTATCTTAAGAAAATCGCCGGCTTCGGCCGTCAGTCGCTCGAAAGGGGGCGTCTCTCGACGTACACCGATTCAACCGGTATGTTCCGGTTTTACTCGCTCCCCACAGGCCCGGTTCGCCTCTTCTTTCCGGTGACCGGCTACAAACCTGACAGCACAGACGAACAAGTAAGGGCCGGAGAATTCCGCGAAGTTGAATTCCGGCTTGAAGCCCTGGTCACCGACGAGTACGAAGTGGTGGTCTACGGTCGTATCGAGAAACAGGAGGTGGGCAAGAGCCGGCTGTCGCTTCAGGAGGTCAAACGGATTCCCGGTTTCGGCGGAGACGCGGTCAAAGTGATCCAGGCCTTGCCCGGTGTGGCGCGCGCCAGCTTCGGTTCGGGCCAGATTATCGTCCGCGGTTCGGGCAACGGCGACACGCGATACTTTCTGGATGGGGTCGAAATTCCGCAGCTTTTCCATTTCGGTGGTCTGCGCTCCACCTACAACTCCGAGGCCCTTTCCTCCATTGATCTTTATCCAGGCGGCTTCAACACCCGCTACGGAGGCTGCGTGGCGGGCGTGGTCGAAATCAAGGGCAGACCCGGCAGCGACGAACGGTGGCACGGCAACGCCGACGTCAACCTCATCGACGCCTCTTTGCTGGTCGAGGGCCCTTTGTCGAAAAAGCTTTCACTCCTGCTCACGGGCCGGCGGAGCTACATTGCCGACGTAGCTGCCTGGGCCGTTGATCAGGCCGGGTTCACTGTGCCGCTCGCTGTGGTGCCCTACTACTGGGACGGCGTGGGACGCCTGGATTACAAACTGAGCAGCACTTCCCGCTTTTTCACCACCCTCTTTGTGGGAAAGGACGCTTTCAAATTCATAACTTCCGAAGTGCGCGGCGGTTCTGACGAAGTCAGTGACGAGCAGAACGTGCTGTCTCAGGAACTGGGTTTCCAGAAGATTCTTCTCGGATTCGACCAGGATATCTCCTCCGCGCTCCGAAACGAAGCGCGGCTCGCCTACACCCGCACGCAGACCTATTTTAATGCTTTCGGCTTTTTCCGGATTGACCTCAAGACCGCCGGTCTTTATTTCCGTGACGAGCTGGCCTGGCGCATGAACGACCGTTTCAATTGGCGGTTGGGGGCGAGACCTCCAGGCAGATTCCCTGCGCTACACCATCGGCAGCATTGTCTCGGAAGGGTCGTCGGTCAACAGCCAGAAGAATCTCTATTCCATCCTGGGAGCCTATGGTGCTTTTGACTACTCCCCGTTCAAAGGTTTTCTGCTGACGCCGGGCATGCGGTATGATTATTACAATGAACTCGGCGAAGGCGAACCCTCCTTCCGGCTTACCAGCCGCTGGAACTGGACAAAAAACCATACGGCCAAGGCTGCGTTGGGCACCTACAACCAGTCGCCCGAACCGCAGGGTCAGGCACTCGACAGCATATGGGGCAACCCGAATCTTCCGGCCACGCTGGCGCGCCATGCGGTACTGGGCTACGAATGGCGCTTCACGGATCTGCTCTCCATCGACGTCCAGGGTTATTATAATGACCAGAAACGGATTCCGGCCCGCTATTCCGATACGGGCGGTAATGCGGGCATTACGGCTCCCAAATTTCTGGCCGATGAACAAGGTCGCATGTACGGCCTGGAAATCCTGTTGCGCCATAACCAGAGCCGCCGTTTTTTCGGTTGGATCGCCTACTCGCTCTCCAGGAGCGAACGTCGCTCCGAACGCCAGCCCCAGCAGCAGGGGGGCGGCAACAGTCTGCTCAACGTGCAGGCCGTGTGGGACCCTGAAAAGTGGTATCTGTTCAACCGCGACCAGACACACAATCTGCAGATTGTGTGCAGTTGGAAGCTGCCGCGTAATTTCGAGACCGGTTTCCGGATGCGCTATGTAACGGGCAACCCGGCAACACCTCGACGGGGCTACACCGAGAGTAAATATGAGTTCGATTCCGAACTCAACCGGTACAATACGCTGTACGGAGAATTCCTTTCCGACCGTCTGGAACCATTCTTCCAGCTCGATCTGCGTGTGGATAAAAAATGGCTCTACAAAAAATGGACACTGTCGGCCTATCTTGATATTCAGAACGCCAACTACTTCTTCTACAACAGTCCTGAAATATACCAGTACAACTACGATAATTCCGAACGTGCCCCGGTGGGCGGAATTATCCTGCCCTCACTGGGTTTCCGGGCGGAGTTTTAGCCATGAAAAATAAAAAAGTGTTTATCGCTGCGCTCGCTCTGTTCGTCGCCTGTACCGATTTTCCATCGCGTTTTGATCGGCTGGATGGCGACAAGATCCGCCCTCTTGCAATCATCTGCGAACCCGTGGACGCCTCTCCAGGCGACACGGTCGAGGTGCGGCTTATCGCCGATTTTCCGTCTGGCGTACCCCCCATCCGATGGACCGCTGCGCTGGATTTCAAGGAGGATCCCTTTGCCAATGACGCCTATGAACGGGAAGTCCGCGACGTACGGAGCATGGACTTTCGGGACCTTTCCGGAACCGGCAGCGGAGTCTGTTTCAGCTTTGTGGTGCCGCGCGATATCTTCGCTTTTTCCACGGATTTCGTGCGCCGCAAAACACTCCTGGCGCAACAGGCAGGTCTGAACGCCGCAGATGTCGACCGCATACTGTTTGTTCTCGATTCGCTCCCCCCGGCATCCAGGGCAATCGCATTAAAATTCGCCACTTTATTTCTTATTGTCAACGGTAATACGTGACACACGATCCGTTCTTGTTCTTGCAGTTACTTTGTTAGACTTGCCAGTTCTAATCATTTTCATGCACTTTACTGTTTCAACCTCCCATTCCACAATTTCGCGTTTCTTGAAATTCATCGCTTTTGCCAAAGCATTGGGAAAATTAACATACCACTGATTTCCTTTCTTCCGTGAGATGAGTTGAATCGTTGTTGGATAGCCCATGCCCAATTCCTTTCTATTTAAGTAGCTCTACGGATATCCGTAGAGCTATATTATAGTATAAAGAAGAGGCAATGTCCACATTTTATTTTACCTATAAGGGGGATTTATGATTTCAACGCCATGCACTTTTATCGAATACTTCCAAGACATACCGGACCCACGCATAGAACGTAAAAAACTCCACAAACTTATCGACATAATTGTTGTCTTGGTATGTGCTACCCTTTGCGGCGCCAAGTCATTCGAGGAAGTCGAATTATTTGGCAACGAGCGAATAGAGTGGCTTAAACAGTTTCTTGAACTCAAAAACGGCATTCCATCGCATGACACTTTTGGGCGGGCCAGTGCCTTGCTAAATCCGAAAGACTTTCAAGAATGCTTTATAAAATGGGTTGAGGCGTTACGATTGCCGAAACAAAATGAAGTAATTGCAGTCGATGGAAAAACCGCACGGCGTTCATTTGATACCAAGGCCAACCGAAATGCTATCCATGTCGTTAGTGCCTGGGCAGCAGAAAATAACTTGGTACTGGGGCAAATAAAGGTGAATGATAAATCCAACGAAATCACCGCTATCCCTGAATTGCTGAATATGCTCATGGTGAAAGGATGTATCGTCACTATCGATGCAATGGGTTGTCAAAAAGCTATTGCCGACAATATTGTAACCAATGGCGCGGATTATGTTCTCGCCGTTAAAGAAAATCAACCGAGCCTGTATGAACAAATCCGCAACCGCGTAGATACTGTCGTGGTGGATGGGTTGAAAGATGTGGCCCATGACACGTATTCAACAGAGGATAAGGGACATGGTCGCGAAGAGCATCGTGAGTATCATGTTATCGATGATATTACCTGGCTAAAAAATAAGGAACAGTGGCGATCATTGTCTGCTATCGGTGCTGTTCACTCCATAAGGAAAACAAAAAAAGCAGAGCAGACAGAAATACGGTATTATATTCTCAGTCGTAAAATGTCGGCAAAACAGTTTGGTCAGGCAGTACGCAGTCATTGGGGAATTGAAAACAAATTGCATTGGAATCTGGATGTGTCTTTTAGAGAGGATGACTGTCGCATTAGAAAATCAAATGCACCAACAAATATGAATGTAGTCCGGCATGTCGCTATAAATCTATTGAGACAGGAAACATCAATAAAAGCCAGTATCGTACGCAAACAATTAAAAGCAGCTTTGAGCACACAATATTTGGAGCGCATCCTTGGAATCGTTAAATTTTAATGCGATTGCCCTGCCCCGGCATCGCCGTTTCCGCCGGAACTTGCCCCGTTCGTTTCTTTCCTTTCCTTCATCGGCTGCCGAATAAAGCTTCGCGCCCAAATGGAGCAGGGCATTGAACTGGATGTCACCAAGCTTCTGGCGGTCCGTTACGGCCGCAAGTTCGGTTCGACGGACATCAACGCAAATCCGCCTCGTCCCCGTTACCTCGAATTGATAAAAGTTAACGGCGAAAATATTCGCGTGCTCGATTCCTTGAACGAGAGCAAAATACATTCGCGTGTTCAACTGCAAGCACTGCCCGATACGGTCTTCCCTGAACGTGGCGCCTACTTTCCGCCGCGCGATACTGTGCTGATCGAACCCGGTTATTCCTATTTCATAAAAGGCGACACCACTGGCCAACCTCCCCAGGCTTACAACTATCTCTCCATGTTGACGGGGCGACCGACGGTCAAGCCCGACACCGAAACCGTGAGCTTCAATTTCTTCTGCCAGAATCTGGGGGAAAATCCGGGCATGGAACGGGATTCGCTGATTATACTGAAGGGCGGTCTATTTGGAAAGGGTTCAGCCCAGGCTTTTCTGCCGCCGGTCGACACGGCCATGCACGAATTCCGATTTCACCTGGTTGTTTCGGATGCACGCGCCAATGATCCCCTGGATGCTTCGGGGAAGGCCTATATCTGGTCCCAGGGCTATTTCAAATATTCTCCGGAATACTCCAGGCTTCATCCTGGGAGATAGCGGGTGAGGGTATCAGACATATTTTCTGAATTCGCCGACAAAGTCGCGAATGTCCTCCATCAAGACGGCATCGGGCTTGCACCGCAAGACCATCCCGTCCAGATACATCATACTTTTAATGATGGGATACATTCCCTTTTCAAAGATCATTCCTGACTTAACGGCAAGGCGGATGGTTTCCATCATGGTCCGGGTCAGGCTTTTCTGAGATACTGTGGTTCCGGCAAAATCCGAGTACAATTCCATGAACCTGGAAAGATAACGGCGATAGGCCCCATTGTCCAGCCGCTGCCCCGACATCGCGTGCAGGCTGGCCGCGGCGCCATCATAATCGTACACGCACAAGCGTTCAAAGAAACCGAACAATCCCCGCCTCATTCCCGTCCCCACGGTGCTGATGGCGCCGGTGTCCAGAAAGGTGATGCGCCCATCATGGTCAATGATGTTTCCCGGATGAATGTCGCCGTGAAAAGTGCCAACGCAGAAAAGGCAGAAACCATGGACGCGGAACAGGTCCAGCAGCCTGCCGTATGCAAGCGTTCCCGTATCCAGCAGTTCGTCAAACGTCTTTCCGGGAATGAATTCCGAAACCATGATCCGAGGACCGGAAAGCTCCCTGTAAATCTTAGGGAAATATAGTTTGGAAGGTTCGATGAGACCCGCACCGCGACTGCACACCTCTTTGAGGATTTCCTGTCCGTCCGCCTCCTTGACAAGGTTCAGCTCCTTCAGCGTTCCTTCCTCAATGGTGTCCAGTATGCCTGCCGGGTCGGCAACACGCTCCAGCGTCGGGTAAAATAAAAGAGCCAGTCGCACCAAGCGTCGGAGGGAGGCCACATCGCACGAGAATTTTTCGACAAAATCACCCTTGATGGCCTTTATCACAACGTCCGAACCGTCTTTCAGCCTGCCCCGATGCACTTGTCCAATGGAAGCCGAGGCCAGAGGTTGACTGTCAATGGATGTGAAATGGTTCCGCCAGTCAGCCCCCGTATGAACCACGCATAACCGGTCAAAATCACTGGGGGGCAGCCTATCGGTTCTGCGGTAGAGCCTGGCCAGATGACGGCAGCTTTCCTCGTTCAGGAAATCTATTCTAAGCGCATAGGTCTGGCCGATTTTGACCGCAAGGAGCCCCTGTTTCTGGATATAATCCAAATCAGGCAAACCTTTGCCGTAGATAGTCCTGAGCAACCGGATAAAACCAAACCAGTTCATGAAGAGAAAATACTATTACTGATCTGAAAATGACTATCGTCAGTGAAAAATTTATAATCATGGAATTATGCTTGAGGAATTTATAATTTTTTCTTCAAATGATTAATAAGATCCTGTGTGTTCTTTTTCTCTTTTCGGGAACAATGGCCGAAGAGCGTCTGAATCAGGGCTTTGCCCTCTATGAAAAAAGCGTGCTTTCCTGGCAGGCCGGTGTTTTTCAAGAAGCTATCCGGACAGTTGAAACCTCCCAGGATTCATCATCGGCAGAAGCTTCTCTTCTGAAAGGACTCTGCTATTGGCGGCTGACCGTGCTGGACTATGTGTCCGATAATACATTCGGTGTAACCGCCAATGCCAAACAAACGGAAAAAGCCCTTCACCGGTTTGAGCGGCTTTCAAATCCAACGGTGCTCTCCGTTGCCATCAGGGGGCTGTCTTACCAAATACTGGCCGGACAGGGAGTCCGTTCGGCTATCAAGAACGGACCCCGGCATCTTTCACGTAAAAGGCGGTCTTAGCCGTATTTCAGATGCCATGGCCGCGCTGGCGGCAAACAGGGGCTGTGAAATCCGTTTGAACACCAAAGTTGAGAAGATACGGACAGTCAACGGAAAGGCCGCAGGAGTGGTCCTGACGGATGGAAGCACGCTGGACGCGGATGCGGTTGTGGTGAACGCGGACTTCGGCCATGCGGCAAACACCCTTTTCGAAAAAGGGCAATTGCGGCGCTGGTCTCCTGATAAGCTGAAGCGTAAACATTTTTCCTGTTCCACTTTCATGCTTTACCTCGGAATTGACAAACTCTACGACGAACCCTTTCACCATATCATCTTTGCCAAAAATTACAGGGCGAACATAAACGACATCACGCAACGCAAAATTCTTTCCGAGGACATGTCGGTATACGTGCGCAACGCCAGCAGACTGGACACAACGCTCGCTCCCAAGGGACATTCGGCTCTGTACGTGCTTGTTCCGGTGCCGAATAATTCCAGCCACATCGCCTGGGACGGAAAGCTTACAGGAGAGTTCAGGGAAAAGGTTCTTAACCGGATAGTCGCCAACACCGGAATGAAGGACCTGCGGCAGCATATTGTGAAAGAACAGGTTATCACTCCAACCGATTGGGAGCAAAAGCACGACGTCCACCTGGGCGCCACCTTCAACCTGGGCCACCAGGTCACGCAAATGCTATACTTCAGGCCGCACAACCGCTTCGAGGATTGCAAAAACTGCTACCTGGTGGGCGGCGGAACACACCCAGGTTCGGGACTGCCCACCATATACGAATCAGCCCGAATTTCAGTCTGCTCTAATTCAAGAGGACCTTGCCTGAAATGAATTGAACAGTTTTTAAAGAACACTCCTGCATAATGCATTTAATCATTAAACACGATTAAGTGATTTTGCATTTCAAAGCAGTTCGATCCCGCCAAAAAATTGCGATATGATCACCGCTTCTCTTCTGCGTTGCGCATTTAAAGAGACGCCTTCACGAAGAGGTTTACATAACGCAGGTAGAGGTTGCGTTTGCCTAAACTTAAAATCCTTTCCGGCAAAGAAGTTTGTTCCATTTTGATAAAACCCTGACTTCTATTTCAAATCAAACAATCAAACCAAAACTCTAAACATACCCATATAAATTTTAGTATATTTAAACTACTATTTAAGAAGGAATTTTGATTTTACCTGAAACACAAGGATCACCCCATGTCTGATATTAATTTAAAAAAACTGGCAGCAAAGCTTTCAACAGTTGCCGGTAAGCGCAACCTTGACAGCAAAGACCTTAATGCCTTACGCGAAATAAAAGAGGGTATAACCGGTGTGCTTCAGGGCTTGAAGGAATGCGAATCATGCGGCGCAGCAGTAACCGAGATAATCCGTCTTGAACTTGGAGGAGTGCGAGCAGCCGTTTGCCAGTCATGCGGTATCAAGGCACTAAAGAGCAAATCACTTTCCATCAAACATTCCAAGAAAAAGGATGCCCCGTCTGATAAAAGCCCTGCCAAGGCGGAGCATGGTACAAGGCATCCGGATGCGGCTCACAAATCACACGATGGCAAACCTCTTGAAAAACGCAAACCCTTCCGCACCAACCCCCACCCCCGACACGAAGAAAAGGAAGCTCCGGTAAAATCAAAACCTGTTGTGTCCGAACAGCCGTCACTTTTCGGCGATGCCATGCCTTCTGAAAAAGGCGAGACTGTTTTTGAAGAAGCGGCGCGTGAAACAGGTTCCAAGATCATGACAATTAAAAAAGTCCACCAGATAGCATCTGCTATCGCATTTCCCATGAACATGGACCGCACATTAAGCTACATCCGCATGGATGCACAGGGCCAGGGCGTGCATCTCCAACCGGAAGAAATCAGGAAAATTGTAACAACACTTATTGACAAAGGGCTTGTGAAAGTCAAAGAGTGACCATTCTCTATTTATAGCATTTATTTTCGCGGAGACTAATGACACATGATAAAAATACTTTTCATTATTCCTCTTTTATTATTATTAATTTTTTCAAACTGCACAGGAAAAAAAGCTCCCACAAACCATGAAGCCTTGAAGGTTGATGTCAAAGCCCTTATTGAAAAGGCCAGGCAGTTCAAACCTGAGATTGGAAAAAAAGGTGGAGAGCTTATAGCAGCTACATGGGGCGAACCCAGGACCTGGAACCTTATCGTATCAAATGAAACCAGTTCAACAATGATACTTAATTTTATTTTTGAAGGATTGACCGCTATCAATGCAGCCACAGCAGAAGTAAAACCCGGACTTGCGGAATCCTGGACACACTCTCCTGACTTCCTGACCTGGCGTTTTAACCTCAGAAAAAATGTCCTTTGGTCTGATGGAGTACCATTTACGGCTGATGATGTGGTTTTCACATTGAATGATCTTATTTATAACGACAGCATTGTTACAGGACAACGGGAAGTGTTGATTGTTGATAAAAAGAAAATCAAAGTGACAAAGATAGATGATTACACTGTTGAATTTAAACTTCCAGCCACATTTGCTGTCTTTGAACGGGCTGTTGGTTTCTCAATATTGCCAAAACACAAACTCGATAAATTTATTAAGAACAATACATTCAATTCAGCATGGGACATAGGGACAAATGTCAGTGAAATAATTGGTACTGGTCCCTTTCTATTGGAAAAATATCAGCCAGGACAACGGGTAACATTAAAAAGAAACGATAAATACTGGAAAAAAGACTCTGCTGGAAATTCTCTTCCATATCTTGACCGGGTTGTAATCCTTACTGTAAAAGATAAAAACGCCATGGTACTTAAATTCAAGAATAAGGAAACGGATTTTCTTGAACTTATAAGCGGTGATGATTTTCCATTGATAAAGCCACTCGAAAAGGAAGACAACTTCACGGTTTATCGTCTTGGTCCTCGAATGGGTGACGAACATATGGAATTCAACCAAAACCTGGGAATAAATCCATCAACAAATAAGCCTTATCTTGATCCTAAAAAAAGAAGCTGGTTCTCAAATAAAGTTTTCAGGCAGGCAATTGCGTATGCAATCGACAGAGAATCAATGGTTAAAATTGTGCTAAACGGGCTGGGTGTTGTAATAAATGGCCCCATGAGCCCTGCATCGGGGTATTTTTACAATGAAAAAATAAAGCAATACCATTATGATCCTGAAAAAGCAAAAACACTGCTTAAAGAAGCCGGTTTCCTTGACAAAAACAATGATGGGTTCCTTGAAGATTCAGCCGGGAATACCCTTGAATTTACAATTAATACAAATTATGGCAACACACGGCGAGAAAAATATTCCGAAATCATCCGCAAAGACCTCGAGAAAATCGGCATTAAGGCACACTATAATCTGGTCGAGTTCAATTCGCTCATCGACAAATTACTGGCAACTTACGACTGGGATGCGATCGTCCTTGGTACAACAGGTGGGGATGATCCTTACACTGGTGGGAATGTATGGCACTCTTACTCACCACACCATGAATGGAACCCGAACCAGAAAGCACCTGCAACTACATGGGAAAAAAGGGTTGATGAAATTTATGATTTGGCGTTAAAGGAAATGGATCGCAGTAAACGCAAAGCGCTCTATGACGAATGGCAGGATTCCGTTGCTGAAAATCTACCAATAATACCGCTTGCCCTACCGGAAAAAATCTTTGCCGTGCGAAATAAATTCGGGAACATAAATCCCACACCATTAGGCGACGCATTCAACGACGAAATCCTTAAGTTTTTCTATAACATTGAGGAAATTTACGTCCGCTAATATTTTTTACACATGCTGACCTATATCCTGCGGCGACTTCTTATAATGCTTCCGCTGCTCCTTATAATGTCATTCATCACATTCATGTTTATAAGGCTTGCACCAGGCGATGTACTTGCTGAATACCGCATGAACCCGCAAATGTCCCAGGACATGGTTCATAAAATGGAGATGAAGTTTCATTTCGACAAACCTGCAGCTATTCAGTACCTGTATTGGCTGAAAAACCTGGTTCATCTTGATTTTGGCTATTCCTTTACAAAAAAAATGGAAGTATCCAAAGTTGTCATGTCCCGGCTTATAAACACCCTTATCCTCGCTATCTTTTCAATTCTAATTACCTGGACAATAGCAATTCCGCTTGGCATTTACTGCGCCGTGAAGCAATACACAATTGCAGACAAAGTCTTTTCATTTATTGCATTTCTCGGAATGTCCGCGCCCACATTTTTTTTAGCACTTCTCCTCTTATATGCATTCAGCCTGCTAGGAGCGATTCCGCTTATTGGCAAACTCCCAATTGGAGGCATGACCTCAGCCGGTTTTGATCAGATGGGTCTATTCGGAAAAGCCATTGACATAGGAAAACACCTTATTATTCCAGCAACAGTACTTGGTGTCACTGCCATTGCAGGAATGCAACGTCTTATGCGTGGAAATCTCCTTGAGGAATTAAGGTCACAGTATATCCTTACAGCAAGGGCCAAAGGCTTGCCGGAAAACAGCGTCATCTACCGCCATGCACTGCGAAATGCCATAAACCCGCTTATTACCCTTTTCGGATATGAATTTTCATCCCTCCTTTCAGGAGCGGCACTTACGGAAATTATAACAAACTGGCCGGGCTTGGGTGTTGTGATGCTTGAAGCAGTCCGTTCACAGGATTTGTTTCTTGTAATGGGAAATATGCTTATAGGTGGTGTTTTGCTTGTGGTGGGCAATCTTATTTCTGATGTTTTACTGGCCCTTGTTGACCCAAGAATTAAGCTGAGTTGATATTATGGTAAAAGACTCGTTCAAACGAAACTGGAACACACTTAAAAAACATCGGTTGGCCCTGATTGGATTTGTTGTACTTGCAATACTCTACACATGTTGTATTTTTGCCGATTTTATTGCACCATATCATTTTGATAATGAAAGTAGGGAGAATTCATATAATCCGCCCACGACCATACATTTTTTTGATCAGAATAACGGGTTTCATGCAAGACCTTTTGTTTACGGTTATAGTTTTGAGTTTGATGAAAACTACAACCGGATATTTGTGGAGGATCAGAGTAAAATCTATCCCATCCGCTTTTTGATTCCCGGTGATCCTTACAAACTCTTATGGCTTATTCCCTCAAAACGCCATCTTTTTGGTGTTGAATCCCCTGCAAGGCTTTACTTTGTTGGTGCGGATTCGCGCGGCCGCGATTTGCTCAGCCGGATTCTTTATGGATCACGGGTATCGCTTTCAATAGGTTTGATTGGTGTTTTTATAAGTTTTTTTATTGGGATTATTATTGGGGGTATTTCCGGATATTACGGAGCACGAACAGATAATGTCCTGATGCGGCTTTGTGAAATGGTAATGCTCGTACCGGCATTTTATCTTATGCTCGCGCTACGTGCCGCTTTCCCGCCTGATATGTCGTCTGTCAAGGTTTATATTTTAATAGTACTTATTTTAAGTTTTATCGGTTGGGCAAGTCTTGCCAGAATCATACGCGGCATGGTCAAATCAACTGCATCAAGGGACTATGTGCTTGCCGCACGCGCACTGGGAGTAAATAATATGGTTATAATCCTTAAACATGTTATTCCCCAGTCTTTTTCATTTCTAATAATCATGGCAACACTTAATATCCCCTATTATATTCTTGGGGAATCCAGCTTATCATTAATTGGTCTTGGAATACAGGATCCTTATGCAAGCTGGGGCAATTTATTATCTGATGCCATGAATGTATCGGACATTAAATTTCATCCGTGGATTTTACTCCCGGGATTCTTTATATTTATAACGGTCATGGCGTTTAATTTCCTTGGCGATGGCTTGAGGGATGCCTTTGACCCTAAAACAGAGAACTGAAAAGGATAAATATTCATGTCCCTCCTCGACGTAAAAAACCTGAGCATCCACTTCCACACTGACGAAGGAATCGTCCGTGCCGTGGACAACCTCTCCTTTTCACTTGACCGTGGAAAGACCCTTTGCATGGTTGGCGAATCTGGATGCGGAAAATCCGTTACCGCGCTTTCTCTTTTACGTCTTGTGCAATGCCCTCCCGGCAAAATCGAAACCGGCGAGATATTATTTGATGGAAAAGACCTTCTTTTGCTTCCTGAAAACGAGATGCGAAAGGTTAGGGGCGGGTCAATTGCCATGATATTCCAGGACCCCATGACATCTCTTAACCCTGTTTTCACATGCGGGTATCAGATAGAAGAAGCCCTTATGTTGCACCAAAGCCTGAATAAACGAGACGCACATGACAAAGCAATTGAAATGCTGCGCCTGGTTAAAATCCCGGACCCTGAAAAACGCGTTAACGAATATCCCCACCAGCTTTCAGGCGGTATGCGTCAGCGCGTCATGATTGCAATGGCGTTATCCTGCAACCCAAAAATACTCATCGCCGATGAACCGACAACCGCGCTTGATGTAACAATCCAGGCCCAGATACTTGACCTGCTCTTTGAACTCAAGCAAACACGGGACATGGCCCTTCTTTTCATAACCCATGATCTTGGAATAGTGGCCGAGATCGCGGATGATGTTCTTGTACTTTACGCAGGCAAGGCCGCAGAACGAGGGTCTGCAAGCCAGATATATGGCAACGCAAAACACCCTTATACCATTGGGCTTTTAAACTCGGTTCCAAGAATTGAGGGGCATAGGGACAGGCTGCATGTGATACCAGGAACATTGCCTGATCCTAAAGACCTTCCTGAAGGATGCAGGTTTTATAACAGGTGCGATAGACATACTGATGTTTGCAAACAGCCTCCTCCGGAATTCAAGGTTGAAGAAGGCCATTTGTCTGCCTGCTTCCATATGTATTAAAGGAAAGAAAGAATGCTGCTTAGCGTAAAAGGGCTTAAAAAATATTTCCCCATTACAAAAGGCGTCCTTGGCAGGGTTTCTGGAAATGTCAAGGCAGTCGATGATGTTTCATTTTCCATTGAAACAAATGAAGTCCTGGGCCTCGTAGGCGAATCCGGATGCGGTAAAACAACAGCAGGACGGTGTATATTAAGACTGATTGAGCCCACTGCGGGAAGCGTTATGTTCGAAGACAGGAACATTCTATCTCTAAAAGGCGGCGCGCTAAAGGCAGTGCGCAGAAACATGCAGGTGGTTTTTCAGGACCCATTGTCTTCACTTAATCCCCGCATGACCGTCCGAAGCATAATCTCTGAGCCGCTAATTGTCCACAAGATTGCAAAAGGAAAAGAACTTGATAATCGTGTTGCGGCGCTGCTTGATGATGTGGGTCTTTCAAAAAGCCACATTAACCGCTATCCGCATGAATTTAGCGGAGGACAACGGCAGCGCATAGGAATAGCCAGGGCATTGGCGCTTAACCCCAGACTTATAATTGCAGACGAACCCGTGTCAGCGCTCGATGTCTCGGTTCAGGCGCAGATTATCAATCTGCTCATTGACCTTAAAAAAGAGCATGGGCTTTCATACCTTTTCATAGCCCATAATCTTTCAGTGGTTAAGCACATATCAGACAGGATTGCGGTAATGTATCTGGGTAAAATAGTGGAAACCGGAAATGCCGCTCAAGTATGCGACACGCCGCTTCATCCTTACACAAAGGCACTTTTATCGGCAGTGCCTGTGCCTGTTGTCAATTCAGGAAAAAAGCGCCAGATTCTTCAGGGTGATGTTCCAAGCCCGTCTAATCCACCATCAGGGTGCGTTTTTCACCCACGCTGCCCGATTGCAAAAAAAGAATGCTCGGTAAATGTACCAGAACTCCTTGATAAGGTCGGGTCAAGGACAGTGCGCTGTCCCTGGGTGTAAAGGGGGTATTGACAGCATAAGATATGTATTTACCCGCCGCACGGAGGCGGCGGGACTGGTCTTGCAGATTTTACTTGATTTGAGAACGGGGCCAGAGACGGCCCCTCATTTTCCCGAGCCGTCTCTGGCTCGGGGATAAATACAACAAAATTACCAGTCAGTCCCGCCGCCTCCGTGCGGCGGGTTTAGAAGTCATGTCCCTGGGTGTAAGCCCATTTCTTCTTAAAACCTATCTCTTGACCCTCGCATTGCCCTTCCAGATGCTCCATATCTGTTCTTCATCAGCCGGTTGGGCGTAATCGGTAACTTGTGTTGTTGCCAGCGCGCCGCTTGCCCATCCGAACTGAATCCACTTTTCCGGTTCCCAGCCCTTTAGCACGGCATAAAGCATGCCGCCCACAAAACCATCTCCGCCGCCTATGCGATCCAAAACAGCAATCTCTCGAGGTTCAACAACATGCCATTTGTTATTTTCAAACATAATCGCACCCCAAAGATGACGGTTTACACTTATCACTTCGCGGAGAGTTGTGCCGAATACCGAAGCATTAGGATAGGCTTTTCGTACGCGATCTATCATGCCCTTGAAACTTTCAATCTTTTTCGCCAAGTCCTTGCCACCTTCTTCAGGCCCTTCAATGCCAAGGCAAAGCTGAAAATCCTCCTCATTGCCCACAAGAATATCCGACAGGCTTGCTATTTCCTTGAAAATGGCGTGCAACTCTTTTTCGCGACCTTTCCAGAAAGATGCCCTGTAATTAAGATCAAATGAAATCCGGGTGCCGTGTTTCTTAGCTGCGCGCGCAAGCTCAAGGCAAAAGGTACCGGTATCAGGTGAAAGTGCCCCAATCAATCCGGACAGATGCACAATCTGAACGCCTTCCTTACCGAAAATGCGCTCGAGGTCAAAATCTTTTACATTTAGCGTCCTGCCAACCTCTCCAGCGCGATCATTGTGCACCCTTGGCCCCCTTGAACCTATACCGCTGTCAGCGATATTAAACTGATGGCGGTATCCCCATGGATCACCCTGTTCCAATTCCTTTCCTTCATAATCCATGTGTCTGCCGGCAAGATTGTCTTTAATCAACCGTGCTATGGGGCTTCCTTTAACAAAAGTTGTAAGCACCTTCACCTTGCAGCCAAGATATGAAGCGATACTGGCAACGTTTGTTTCAGCGCTTGTGGCCTGCATAAAAAATGTATCGCTGCAATGAACAGGCTGACCATTAAGGGGTGTAATCCGTACCCCCATACTGGTTGGTACAATCAATTGATAAGCAGCGTCTTTGCGGAGATCAATTTTCATAATAATTTCTCCTGTATATTAATTTTGTTATTTGTTAATGTCTCAATAAGAGTAACTATTCAGGCATCTTCCCGGCCCCTCGATACACCAGCCGGTTGCCGAGTGTCCGCCGTAGGCGGATGTATCGAGGCACCCGGCTGGCACACCTCGACAAGCTCGGTGCATGGCCCGGGGACCGGCAAGATGCCTGAATAGTTACCAATAAGATAAAATAAAGGGAAATTAGCTGTCCATAAGATGTTCAAGATCGGGTGCATGAGGGGTGCATGGCAACATTTGCGATTAAAAATGTGAACAAAAAATAAATGCATTCCAACTCGTTCAATAAGCAAATTCACTTCTATGTTGTTCGGCGGCAGGGACGCCGCCGACTATTCTGGTGTATTGTTTTTTATTTTGGTGCACCCCAGGGACGGGGTGCACCCTTAACCAAAACACCCGAAACCGCAGAACAGTGCCGGCCCTCCGTGGCCGGCAAAAAAATATTAGCAAATGTTGCCATGCACCCGGTGCATGACTTAAATAAAATCGCCCCTACTCACTAAAATTAGAGAGTAGGGGCTTTTCCTTGAAACATTGAGAGGCTGGTTTATTTCACCAGGTTTAATGTCCTGTTAAGGATATTGTCACCAGCTTCCATGCGCACGATATATCGGCCGGAAGCCATGGCATATCCGTTCTTATCTTTGCCATCCCAAACCACATTGTAATGGCCTGATGTCATGCTACGGTTCACCAATTTCCGTACCAGGCTGCCAGTTACATTGTAAATGCACAAACTAATATGCTCATTCTTTGCAAATGAGAAAAGAATGTTGGCATTTGGATTTGTGGGGTTGGGTCTGATGGATAAGCCATTTGCGATCTCTGTGACTGGTCCTTCAACAGATACGCCATCGGGTTTTTCAACCAACGCATATTCTGAAAAGTGGGTTACAGTGCCAGTAACCGTCTGTGCAACAATATCCACTGTGATTCCAATGACATCATCCACCAGTGTTCCGGTAGAATCAACATAGTAAATCCTCAGTTTGTCTGGATTGTTTATTCCCAGACCTCCAAAAGCAATGGTAATCTCAGCGGTTTGCATTGCAGCGTTTAATTCGCTGGATAGCTTGATATCCGCCACTCTGTAAACCTTTTTTGTAGTGTCTGAGACTATATAAACAGGTTTTGGCGTTACTGTGATTGTGGCATTGGAAACATAATTGCTGACCACAATCCTGCAACTGACTGGACTTTCAGCAGGAGCTACGGGTGTGGCAATCCATGTGCCTGTTGTTGAATCCATACGGCAAGTAACTGGATAAACCATCGCGTTTGAGTCAACAAGAGGCTCGGTAGTGGTGTCAGCACTTGAGGTAATAAAGAATGTGCGGTAGGTGGAGAGAGGATCATAATCATTTCCCCATACTTTGACCGAATCGTATCCTACCTTGACTTCGCCATAGTTTCTTGGATACAGAAGTTCTGAGCTCCATTGTGCCGAGAACCCCGCCAATTTCTGAGTAATCATCCCGCTGTCATTCGCAAATGTGCGGGTAATAGACCACACACAATATAGAGTCTTTCCGGAATCCCCAACAGCCGTGCATGTCAGGTTTTCCTGCTTGCCAAAAAATGTAGAAGCAGGAACTGTGATGGATGTAATGCGCGGTTTTGTAACGGTCACAATGGGAGTATCCACAGGGAATGTCCAATTGGCGCCAACGTTTCCACTGTTCGTGGAACTGATGGCTACAATCGGAGATGTGCTCCTTTGATCTTTCACATCAGCATCTATAATGGTGAAGACGCCACTACCTTCCCAGTTCCGCTGGGTGCCACTTACAGTGGAACGGATCAGAATGTCGTCCGTGCTGCTAATGCCTGTGCCATTGGCATTGATGAGGACAGTGCCGTTATTGTACAATGACCCTCCCAATGTAATATCGCCAATACCGGTATCAATAAGCGATCCGGATGGGCCAATCACGAGAGTATCCGATGTGGTAAGATTATATGATGCCCCTGTGCAAAACGCGCCGGAGAGAATGCGCAGTTTGCCGGAGAAGGAGATGTTGCTGCCGAGTACTACCGCGCCAGATAACTTGTTCACTACCCACTCGCCAGTGTGCATCGCGGTACCTCCGTATGTCAGTGTCTGGGGTGCAGCGCCCATAAAGACTATGGATGCTGTGCCGCCTTTGGAATATGAGCCGATGTATATATTCCCATGTGTTACAATAACACCGGAATTGACATAACAGTAATCGGGGGTGCCACTACTGTCATCATTGTTACCGCTTTGCCTATAAGTGCCGGTTACAACCAGCGTGTCAGAGGAGAGCGCATAAGACTGGGAAGAAGATTTCCCTGTTCTTATGGTAGGATTATGAAACCACAGGGAACCGAACGTAAACTGGTTGCTGGACGGTAAATTAATGGCAATCGTAGCGGTTTGGCTTGAACTATCTTTTGCGAAGTGGTTGAATTTTACCGTACCATTGTTATGTACAAAGGTACCACCAGTGATAATGAAATTACCCGTATTGTCAACCCCAGGCTGCCCATTCATGTATAATGTTCTGGTTGTGCTGCTGAATATGCCTCCTGAAAGGATGAAATCCCCATTAATGAAGATGAATGAAGTGCCGCCAATAAACGTACCACTTCTCTGACTAAAACCACCACTGCCAATGGTAATGCTAAACCCTGTCTTCAGAGTAATGGTGCCTGTAATGCCGGAATCGATTTCGATCCGGTTAACATAAGTAGTTGTATCAATGATGCAGTTGGCAGCATATGGGTTGATAAATCGAGCTGTATCGTTTTTACCAGGTGCTCCATTAATCCATGTGCCGGCCCTCCATGACTTGGCAGTTGAATCATAGTCATTCCAGGTGCAGATTTTTGCATTTGATAGGGCGTAAAGACTTAAAACAAAGATTACTAATTGAAAATATCTGATTCTCATGATTTCTCCTTCTATAAATTAAAATAAGTTACAGCTTAATCGAATAAGTGAAGTTTTTTGCTAAATTATTTCCTCCTTTCAGTTACTAATCTATCTATTTGCCACTTCTACTTTAATTAGTACCGTGAGGAAAGAAAAGGTTGAAGAATATTGAAAATCTATTTGCTAAGAGAAATGAATAATCGGAAATAGAAATGATAGCAAAATAATAAAATTGGCACAAGGTTCTATTTTATTGACAGTCAGATAAAGATTTATTAAGAATGTTTTCAAGCCCTCTTCGAATAAAATTATATTTAGATTAAAAGCATGAACAAGATCACAAAAATATCAGTGCCCGAGTATCGTAGTCTCTTAGTCACATTCGAAGATGGTAGGTACGGGATATTTTTCGTGAAAGATCAATTTACTGGTATTGCAGAACCTCTGAACAACAGAAAGGTCTTTAATACCGCAAGGGTTATAAATAATGGACATGGTGTTGGATTTATTGGTTCTGAATATGATATTTGCTCTGAATTAATCTATTCAGAACTGGTTATAAAACGCGTAAGCAGGAAATGTCGAATAAAAAGACACCAGGCAAGTCTTGTCTGATGCATTAAGAATTTATCAATTCAAATGCGTAGCTATCTTGTGTAATTCTCGGAAATCGTTATAAGTCTCGTTTTATGTATGGGTGGCTTTCGCGGCGCTTGTAATAATTGTTTACTGCTTTCTTATATACAAAGTATCCCTGACAATTGCATTATCATCATCAGTGATTTTCAGGATTGCATTAAAAAAGCCCTGTGGTAATGTTGGATGATATACATGCCTGACGTTGGCGGCTGAAGAGCTGCTATTGAACAATGCTGTGCTGTCTCCAAAATCAATCGAGTAATTGGCGATATATCCATTCGAGTCCATTGCATTTGCGTGGAATATGACGGTATCCGGATAAGCGTCAATGTAAACAGTTTCCGGCGACGCTGAAAATAATGTTATTCTGGGTAAGATGTTCGGACGGATTGTCAGGTTAAGTGTATCCTGACTGCTGGCTAAACTGTCATCCGTAACAGTCAGGATAATATTGTAGCTGCCTGAGAGTGTATAAAAATGTTGGACAATCTTGCCTGTACCAGAGATGGCATCGCCAAACTGCCACTGCCAGGATGATATGACTCCATCTGAATCATGTCCATGACCGGTAAAGGTAATTGTATCATTCACATAAGTATTACTGGAGAAATAATAATATGTAATGCTGTCAATTACGGGCTTCTTATTTGGAATAGGCCTCGCTGTGATATGTAAAGCTATCGTGTCTTTTGTAATAGCTGAGGAATCATCCGTTACAGACAGGATGACATTGTAGTTGCCGGAAAGTTTGTAAGCATGCTTGGCAGTCTTACCAGTACGGGAAGAATCGTCACCGAATTGCCATTGCCAAGAAGTGATGACCCCATCTGAATCATGTCCAAATCCTGTGAAGGTTACTGTATCATTCACATATATTGTGCCAGTGGGTGTATATCGGATGCTGTCAATTACGGGTTTCTTATTTGGAATAGGCCGTGTCGTTATATGTAACACAACTGTGTCCTTTGCAATAGCTGAGGAATCATCCGATACAGACAGGATGACATTATAGTTGCCTGAAAGTCTGTAAGCATGCCTGGCTGTCTTACCAGTACGGGAAGAATCGTCACCGAATTGCCATTGCCAAGAAGTGATGACACCGTCTGAATCATGTCCGAACCCTGTAACGGTAACTGTGTCAGTCACATATATTGTACCAGCTGGTGTGTATCGAATGCTGTCAATTACAGGTTTCTTATTCGGGATGGGTCGCGCTGTGATATGTAAAGCTATCGTGTCTTTTATAATAGCTGAGGAATCATCTGTTACAGTCAGGATGACATTGTAATTGCCGGAAAGCTTGTAAGCATGTTTGACTGTCTTGCCTATACCGGAAGAAGTGTCACCACACTGCCACTGCCAAGAGGTGATGACTCCGTCTGAATCATGCCCATAGCCGGTAAATGTTACCGTGTCATTCACATAAATAGTACCTATAGGTGTATATCGAATACTGTCAATGACAGGTTTCTTGTTTGGGATAGGCCGTGTTGTTACATGTAGCACTACCGTGTCCTTCGCAATAGCTGAGGAGTCATCTGTTACAGTCAGGATAACATTGTAGTTGCCGGAAAGCGTGTAAGCATGTTTGACAGTCTTGCCTGTACCGGAAGTGATGTCACCAAACTGCCACTGCCAAGAGGTGATGACTCCGTCTGAATCATGCCCATAGCCGGTAAATGTTACCGTGTCATTCACATAAATAGTACCTATAGGTATATATCGGATGCTGTCAATGACAGGTTTCTTGTTCGGAATAGGCCGTGTCGTTATATGTAACACAACCGTGTCCTTTGCAATGGTTGAGGAATCGTCGGTTACAGTCAGAATGATATTGTAGTCGCCGGAAAGCGTGTAAGCATGTTTGACTGTCTTGCCTATACTGGAAGAAGTGTCACCAAACTGCCATTGCCAAGAGGTGATGACTCCGTCTGAATCATGCCCATAGCCGGTAAATGTTACCGTGTCATTCACATAAATAGTACCTATAGGTACATATCGGATGCTGTCAATGACAGGTTTCTTGTTTGGGATAGGCCGTGTTGTTATATGTAGCATTACCGTGTCCTTCACAATAGCTGAGGAATCATCTGTTACAGTCAGGATGACATTGTAATTGCCGGAAAGCTTGTAAGCATGCTTGGCAGTCTTACCAGTACGGGAAGAATCGTTACCGAATTGCCATTGCCATGATGTGATGACACCATCTGAATCATGTCCATAGCCGGTAAATGTTACCGTGTCATTCACATAAATAGTACCTGTAGGTGTATATCGGATGCTGTCAATGACAGGTTTCTTGTTTGGGATAGGCCGTGTCGTTATATGTAGCATTACCGTGTCCTTCGCAATAGCTGAGGAATCATCTGTTACAGTCAGGATGACATTGTAATTGCCGGAAAGCGTGTAAGCATGTTTGACTGTCTTGCCTGTACCGGAAGATAAGTCACCAAACAGCCACTGCCAAGAGGTGATAACACCGTCTGAATCATGTCCATAGCCGGTAAATGTTACCGTGTCATTCACATAAATAGTACCTGTAGGTGTATATCGGATGCTGTCAATGACAGGTTTCTTGTTTGGGATAGGCCGTGTCGTTATATGAAGCATTACCGTGTCCTTTGCAATAGCTGAGGAATCATCTGTTACAGACAGGATGACACTGTAGTCGCCGGAAAGCGTGTAAGCATGTTTGACTGTCTTGCCTGTACCGGAAGTGATGTCACCAAACTGCCATTGCCAAGAGGTGATGACACCATCTGAGTCGTGCCCATAGCCGGTAAATGTTACCGTGTCATTCACATAAATAGTACCTGGAGGTGTATATCGAATACTGTCAATGACAGGCTTCTTGTTTGGAATAGGCCGCGCAGCGATATGTAAAGTTATCGTGTCTTTTATAATAGCTGAGGAATCATCCGTTACAGACAGGATGACATTGTAGTTGCCGGAAAGTGCGTAAGCATGCCTGGTTGTCTTACCTGGACCGGAAGATGAGTCACCAAACTGCCACTGCCATGAGGTTATGACACCGTCTGAATCATGTCCGAACCCTGTAATTGTCACTGTGTCATTCACATATATTGTACCAGTTGGTGTATATCGAATACTGTCAATAACAGGTTTCTTATTCGGAATAGGCCGCGCTATGATCTGTATCACTACCGTATCCCTTGCCATAGCCGAGGAGTCATCCGTTACTGTCAAAATAGCGCTGTGGTTTCCGGCAGAAGCAAACTGGTGCAGATTGGATTGGCCTACTGCTGATGAAGAATCGCTGAAACTCCATTGCCATTGTGAAATAACGCCATCAGAATCATGTGCATGCCCGATAAATGACACACTGTCATTTACATAATACAACCTGGATGTGTCGCAGGTAACACTGTCGATTACCGGCAGCTTGTTGGGGATGATTGTAACAGGGGACAGAATATGCGCGGGATTTGATGGGTCAAATGGATTATCACGTTCAGCGCATTGATAAATAGGTATCATGGATAGAACCAGGAGAAAGACAAGATTACGGCTTTTCCACATGGTTAAGTTTACCTATTTTCCAGTATAGAGTGACTTTACACGTTTTTCACAATCCTGCAAGTATCGGCCTGAAGGATATTTAACCAGATATTGATTATACACATCCAGGGCGTCAACGGATTTACCGAGAAGAAATAGCGACTGTGCCTTCCAGTAGAGTGCATCCTCCGTGTAGGTACGGCTTCCTGTTTTCAGGAGTTGTTCGAAATCCCGTAACGCGGAAGCAGGATCATTAAGACGGTGAAGGCGCAGTATTCCAGCTTCATAAAGTGTTTTTTCAAGACGAGGACCGGAAGGAAAATGGTTTCTGTAGGATTCAAGGATTGCTGCGGCTTCAGCATGACGATTAAAAAGCTGGAGCAGACGGCCTTTCTCATAAAGCGCCTCTTCAACCCAGCTTCCATCCGGAAACTCATTCAGATAACCTTCAACGCTTGCCAATGCCATGCGCGCATCTTTTTTACCGTTCATATACAATTCAATGAGGCCATATTTTGCATTGTCTCTCATGACACCTGGTACCGAAGGATCTGAAACAAGGCCCGAAATCACGTTCAGTGCTTCATCAAAACGGCCAAGCTCCTCAAGACACCGCGATAACCACATACGGCAGACTGCATTACCAGGGGCGCATTGACGTAACACAGGCAGCGCCTCTTTGAACTTACCGGCTGTAATAAGTTTTCGTGCAGTCCTGTATAATTCAGACATGGTATCAATGGGTGTGGCTTTTATTTTGCTTTTTATAGAGTCGGTTTGCACGGCTTTTTCAGGTTGCTGTGTAACAAGGCCTGATAATGTATCAGTACCTTCCGGTACCGGCGCCTTGTTTAGTATGCAATAGACTCTTGATGAAACACCCGATCTTATGATTACGGGTTCCTGGTTTGTCTCATAGCCATGTCGTGATATGGTGATGGTCCAGGGGCCTGTCTTGAATGCGATAAAAAGTGGTGATATGCCAAGGGATTTTCCGGAGGCATATAGGGAACAGGCAGGCGGAGTAGTGATGATATGGAGAAAACCAATGCTGTCTGGCGTAGCCTCACCGGCCGCAAAGGGGTTCATAAGACGATTTAATGCAGGATGAAATATTGAGGTTACCTCAGTAGTCCTGGAATTCATGGCCATTGCTGTTTGCCCGGCAACGACATTCAATGTATCATGTGGGATATCAAGTCTTGCAAACTTGACGCACCCCTTTTCAACATACAGCCGCGTAAGAGGAAACCCAGCGGAATCTTTGACAGAAAGCTGAAACAAAGTGCCTGTGATGATACAAAGCGTATTCTTTGTCAGGACGGTAAAATGACCTCTCCGTTTGGCAGGATCCACGTGAATTGTAAGTTCGCCCTCTGAAAGCCTTAATGTTGTTCCATCCCTGTCCGATTTTACAATGTCCATTCTGGAACGGTTACCAACAGACTGCTTCAGCCATGTCATTTATCCTGAAACCAAGGCCTGCGGAATCCGGTGTCTCAATTGTTGTTCCCACACCAATGGCAGGCATATGATGATCCGGAAAATCCGATAACACTCTCACATGTTCACCTCGTCCCGTGTCTTTATCCGTAAAGGCCACACTACCCTGCACATAAGACACGCTGATTATTGAAGCAAACGCTTGTGCCTGCTGTGAAGGTTTATTTTTCCATAGAAGAGTTAACATGACAAGCAAAGCAGCGGCTGTAGCAAACATCATCCTGTAATGGTTCTCCCTGGGAAAAGAAATGACCTTTGAGTTATGGGCTTTTTCTCCTGACGGAATGGATCGCATGATGTTTTGTTCAATATCTTCCCAGTCAGCAGAAGAAAGCTCGGGAGAGGGAAGGGTCTTTAGCAAAGCGTCAAGTTTCCTGCGTTCGTCAAGTATCCGCCTGCATTCGTCGCATGAATGCGTATGCACTTCCATTTCAGATGAAATCTGAGATAATTGCTCCAACGCCTCTATGGCTTTTCTATAATCACGACAGGTCATAATTCTCTATCCATTCTTTTTAGTCGTCCGGCTAATTCTTTGCGCGCATGAAAGAGGCGTGATTTGACAGTGCCAATGGATTCCCCTGTTATTTTCGCTATATCTTCATGTGTGCAGCATTCAATATCATGAAGTATCACCACAAGCCTCTTTTCCGGTGTCAAATGTCCCAAAGCCTTTTGCAGGGAATCGCGTAGTTCCCGTTCGTGCAGAGTACTTTCCGGGTTTGAAAATGCAGTGGAGTCCGTAGCCAATTCCATTGAAACCTGATTGCGCTCGAAAAATTTCCGTAATATGCTCTTGTGCCGGATTTCCTTGTAACATGTATTGGCAGTAATACGGTAAACCCAGGTTTTAAGCCCGGATTTTTGTTCGAACCTGCCAAAGCTGTTGAATAGCTCAATAAAAACTTTTTGAATAACATCTTTAATGTCCCTATCAGGGCCGAGAAAACGGAAACAAAGGCGTGATACCATTTCTTTATAAGCATGGAATACCTCCCGGAATGCCTCATGATTCCCATTTTGCCGTATTTGGTTTATTAATTCAATCTCTTTCACGTTATTCAAAGACATTAGTACTATCCGGCCATTGAAAGGTTGAATTATTTAATAAGGTTTTTCCGAAGTTCGCGGTTCTTTATAACTCCATAAATAGCAATGCCATAGAATACTGTGGATACATTTAGAGATATTAGGGTTAAATAATTAAATTTTTTATAATCATCGAATTTCCTGTCATATTCTGATTTGGGAAGGCCCTGTGCCATATTTTGATATTGATTATGAAGGCTGTTTTCATGGATTTTTGATCCAATGGTGAGAATTGAAAGACCCAAAGCAGCATAGAGATAGGGACGGGTATTGAAACCAGTAAATTGCAGGTGATATTCCTTTAGTTGACGGACACCAGGTTTAATTTCCACCTTATCGTCAAGCGGTTCAAAATATTCTTTTTCCAGGTGAATTTGATATGTTCCCCGAGCCAGAGTCAATTCCAAAGGAGTCGCACCAGCAAGAAAACCATTGATTCTTACGCTGGTCTCAACGGGTATGGTTTTTATTTCAAGGGTACCAAGCCAGACCTCCTGCATTAAAGCGTGGATTTTCATGCAGACAATATCCATTAGCTCTTCTTTTTCCCTGCCTGGAAGCGGGATTCTTTTATGGAACAAACGGCGTTGTTGCACGTCATAAAAGAAAAGTGTCATCATTTCTTTATTGTCAATTAAGTCCAATGAACCCCATGCAATGAGGTTGTTTGCACCCGATGATCTTATTGCGACAGGAAGGCTGTCAGCTCCTAATTGTATTGAATTGTCAAAAGCTGTGATCTTAAAATGCTCGGAAAAAGAACGGTTTTGGCTCCAATCCGAAAGACCATTATTAAGACTGTTTATTTCCCATGCAAGTGGAATGGTTGATGTAAAATCATAACAGGTGACTGTCTCGACTTTCTGGCTGAAAGCGGATGAAAACAAAAACAGACTGAAAAAAAACATTTTTAAGAAACGCATGCAGGATAAATTACAATTATACATGGAAAGAACAAAATGAATTATTAAGGTCAGTAGATTTCACCCTTAACGATCCCCAATCTTAGCAAATGTCAATACCCATAAGAAACCCACCCCAACCCCCAATGCCATTGACTTAAGGTTGACAGAAGCTTAATAGTGTACTCAACTTTCTTTTTCGCTACTTTTGTCCGGCGGCACTGAGGCCGCCGGCTGTTCAATTAAATTTGTGTTTTTATATGCGAGGCCAGAGACGGCCTCGCATTTAGCTATAATTGTTTTCCTTTTTTCCACCGAGCCGTCTCTGGCTCGGTGTGATTAATGAACCAACCATATGACTAGCCGGCGGCCTCTGTGCCGCCGGACAAATTAAGGGAAGTTCCAAATGTGTTATGATGTATTTAAATGTCACATGTCAACCTTAAGTCAACGGCATTGACCCCAACCCCTCCCTTTTTCTTGAAGGAAAAAGGGAGGGGCTAAATAAAGAATGAAAAGCATTTGCGAGAATCATTTCAGTTAAATATTTCTTTATCCCTTTCTGGTTCCCCTTCCCTTTTTTCTTTAAAAAAAAGGGAAGGGGTTAGGGGATGGGTTTCAGGAAGAATCTTTGAAATTGGCAATAGGTGAGGTTTTCAACACGGAAAATATCTTCATCTGGAATCGGAAACAATCGAGAATATATATTTTAGCTTGCAGTCAACTTTAAGAATGGGAAAACGATAAGTGCCGCCTGCTGGTGCGTTGCCTGAATAGGAGAATCCATGCTAAATTTAAGCTACACGACAATGGCCTCGCCTGATTGGGACGGCAAGACTGCCATTAAAAAAGCACGGGAATATGGGTTCCAAGGAGTGGATATACGTATTTCCGACCACTTGGGTGAACTCAAGGTCACGTCATCGGACGCTGAAATAAAAGAACTGAAAAAGATATTTGCGGGTGAAGGAATTATTTCATCCTCAATATTATCCTATAATGATCAAGCTGGCCAAAACCTTGATTCATGGGGCAAAATGGAGGCGTCCATTTTAAGAAACCTGGATATTGGTACCAAACTCGGTACAAAACTTGTAAGGATTTTCATTGGAAATCCTGATTGTGCGAATGACCATGATGGATTTATCAACCATGCTGCGGAGGTTCTGGCTCGTGTGCTAAAAATTGACGGGTCTTCAACTTCTTTGATCATCCAGAATCACGTAGGCGGGGTCGGCATTAACGACATATTAAGCATAATGAAACTTGTAAAGAGCCCCCGGCTGAATATGGCGCTTTGCCCTGCAAATGCAACCCTAATGGGTGAGGACTTTAACAGCGTTATCACTGGAATAAAAGATACCCTTCCGCAGTTGTACATTGCAGATATTTTGCAAGGCAGGGAATTCGAAAACGGATTTAAACCTGCGCTTCCCGGTAAAGGTGAAATAAATTATGAAGCCGTGTATGGCAACATTGGAAGGGAGCATTTTAAAGGATGGTTTTCCTTTAAATGGGAGAAAATCTGGGTTCCGGAAATCGAAGGCACGGAAATCGCCTTGCCATATTTTATTGACTATATGAAGAAGCTGATGGAAGGATAGGTCAGTCAAACCGAACAAAAAAGAATCAAAACTTCAGCAGCACAACCGATTCCTGCAAAAGATCAAAAGGATTACGGAAAGTTTTTTGATAATAGCATGTCCATGCGCACCCGGGACAATCATCAATAATCTTTTTCTTAAAGGTAACAAACCTTTCATCAGAAAGGGTCTTGACATCAAAGATTGAAATATCGGTTATAAATTCCTGGCATGGCATAAGTCTTCCATCAACATTTACCACAATGAAAGGGTTTTTTTTCTGAGGACATTTCCAGTTGTTTTTCCTGTAAAATTCAGCTGCACTGTGAAGCAGTTTATATGAAGGCAAAACCTTGCCGGTTTTTGCACGAAGATTGGCAAGCTTCTTAAACAAAGGTTTAAGCTTATCCGGATTTGGCCTTAAACCTCCGCCCTGTGCTGAAAACATTCCTCCCATGTCCTGGATAATCCCGAAATCGAATAATACATTGTTCTCGACTGATTTTATTGCCATATTATAGATCTCGTCAATATTTTCCTGTGTAATGACAGCAAGCAGGGCAGGGGAGATGCCGTACTTTTCGCACTTTTTGAGGTTTTGCAAAAGATTCAGGAAAGATTCAGGTTTGTCGTCAGGCATGCCATTAAGTGAAGCGCAAAGGAAATCAAGGCCCTTGAGGTTTTTCAAATTAGCATCAGTCAATAATGTGGCGTTTGTGAAAAGCCAGGTAACGCATCCTTTTTTGTTTGAGGCGTAATCAACAATTTCTCCTATATCTTCGCGTAGCAATGCTTCGCCACCATTAATGGAAAGGTTGCGAACACCCATATTGTAAAGAATGTCAATGGCCTTTTTCCACTCTGCAAGTGAAAGCTCCTTGCCCGCATCATTCCTTGCATTGCAGAATGAACAGGAAAGGTTGCATCGTCTGGTAACGAAAATTGAGGCAAAAGGTGTTGCGCCGCTCGAAAAAGCGCATTTGAAGATTTTGAGCTTCCGGTTGATGTTCATAATGTCCCGGGACAAAGCTTAAAACCAATACAATTACTACTCGACCTCTTCCTGCTCATTCAGGACTTCGTTCTTGCATTTAAGGCAACGCAGGTAAGCGCCTTTGGATTTTGTCACATGCTCTATCATAAATGGCGCTCCGCATGCTTCGCATTTCTTGTTGATTGGCTTGTTCCAGCTCGCGAATTTGCACTTGGGATATTCACTGCACGAATAAAAGACCTTGCCGCGCTGGGAATATCGTTCGGCGATGTAGCCGGGGCACCCTGGCTCAGGGCAATTGACCCCGATTGGATAGGGTTGAACGCCGCGGCAGTTTGGATAGTTGGCGCAGCCAAGGAACTTGCTCCGCTTCCACTGCTTGACAATCATGGGTGTTCCGCAGAGTTTGCAGTTGATGCTCACATTCTCCAATGGCGCAAGCTTTTCAAGTGGATGCGTGTTTCTGCAAAGAGGGTAACCTGAGCATGCGATAAACCGGCCATTACGTCCCCATTTGATTACCATGGGCTTGCCGCACTTGTCGCATTTCTCGTCAGTGGTGGTCTCAAGCGCTTTCTTAAGGTCCTTTGTTTTTTCCTGGGCCAGCTTAAGATCTCTTGCAAGGGGCTCGTAGAATTCATGGAGAAGATGGGTCCAATCATCTTCGCCTGACTCCACCTTGTCGAGATCCGTTTCCATTTTAGCCGTAAAACTTATATTGAAGATGTCGGGAAATTCACGGATGAGCAATGTGTTGATGGTTTTACCAAGAAGAGATGGGAAAAATCGGCGTTGGTCTATTTCGACATAGGTACGCCTTTTAAGGGTGTCGATTATTTGTGCGTATGTACTTGGCCGTCCTATTCCCTGCTTTTCCAGCTCTTTAACAAGTGATGCTTCGCTGTATCTTGGCGGAGGCTGGGTGAAGTGCTGTTCTGGTAGGAATTCCCTGGGGGTTACGGTTTCGCCCTTTGAAACCTCAGGCAGCATCACGTCCTTATCGTCAAGTGCAATTTTGCCGTTATCATCGGTCTGGTTGTAAACCTTAGTATATCCATCGAACCTGAGTATGGAACCGACCGCTCTGAACTGATATGGCTTTATTTCTATGTCAAGTGTTGTGGAGTCGTATTCAGCCTGTGTCATTTGGGATGCGAGGAAACGCCGCCAAACCAGATCGTACAGTCGGTAAAGGTCGCGGGAAAGGAAGTTTTTTAAGGCTTCAGGTTCAAAGGCTTTTTCTATTTGAGTAGGCCTAATGGCTTCATGAGCATCCTGGGCATTGCTGCTTATCTTGTATTCAGTGAATGTGGCGGGAACATATTCCTTGCCATAAGTTGAAGTAAGATACTGGGCCGCGGCTTTACGCGCTTCGTCGGATACCCTGGTTGAATCAGTACGCATATAGGTTATGAGACCGGCTGTGCTTTCACCAAGCTCAAGGCCTTCATAAAGTTGTTGCGCCAGGGACATCGTCTTTGATGCGGAAAAATGGAGCTTTCTTGCTGCCTCCTGTTGGATGGTGCTTGTTATGAATGGAGGAAGAGGATTGCGACGTTTCATCTTTTTGCTTATGTCGGAGATGATCCATTCCTTGTCTTTAACATAATCAATTATGGATGAGGCGCTTTTATCATCCTTGATATTGGGGTCTAAACCTTCAACTTTAAACAGCTTCATCGTGAATTCACGGTTGTCCGTTTTTGCGACACGGACATCAATGCTCCAGTATTCCTCTTTTTTAAATGCGTCGCGTTCCTCTTCGCGTTCGCAAATGATTCGCAAGGCCACCGACTGAACACGCCCTGCTGAAAGCCCACGGTAAACAGCCTTCCACAGAAAGGGGCTTATCTTATAGCCTACGATGCGGTCAAGGATTCGTCTTGCTTGCTGGGCGTTTACCTTGTGCATATCGATTTCTCTCGGTTCCTTGATAGCGGCTTTTATAGCGTTCTTAGTGATTTCGTTAAGCAGAATCCGGTGTATTTTAGCTTTGGGGTTTGTTTTAACAAGGACGTCTGAAATATGCCATGCAATGGCCTCGCCTTCTCGGTCAGGGTCGGGCGCAAGGTATATGGTATCAGCATGTTTCGCGGATTTTTTAAGGTCATTTACGATCTTGGACTTACCCTTCATTATTACGTATTTGGGCTTGAAATCATGTTCAATATCTATACCGAATTCCTTTACAGGGAGATCGATTATATGGCCCATGGAGGCCTTAACGGTAAAGTCCTTGCCGAGGTATCGGCCTATGGTGCGGGACTTTGCCGGAGATTCGACTATAACAAGATTTTTTGCCATTTAATTTCCTTGAGATTTTAAGTCTAGTGCTTGAAATGCCGTGTATTTGTGAATATCATGGCAATCCCATGCTCATTGCAGGCGGCAATGACATCACTGTCGCGTTTGCTGCCTCCAGGCTGGACAATATACTTTATGTCAAGCTCTGCTGCGCTTGCTATGCTGTCCGAAAATGGAAAAAATGCATCGGAAGCCATTACACAATCCCCGAATATCTTCTTTTTGAATTCATCATAAGAAATCCCGGGTTTGTCTTTTTCGAACATTGTCTTGATATTCTCTGCAGCTTTTGTGGCACAGAGTTTTTTAAGTGAATCCACCCTGTTTGGCTGGCCAGCACCCATTCCAAGTACCATGTAAAAGCCGGGTTTGTATTCATAAGTAAGAACAATTGCATTGCTTTTGATGTGCTTGCAAGCCTTGTAGGCAAAGTCTGCAAGGGATATCTTTGATGATGGGAAAGGGGCTTTTGTTACAACGTCCATTTTTTCGTGAAGAAGTGTATCGCGATCCTGTTCCAGCATGCCGCCTATCACATGACGGTAGATTTTGGATGTTTTCGGTGGCTGGATTTCTCCATTGAGTTTTAAAAGCCTTATGTCCTTTGACTTATTCTTAAGGAATTCAAGGGCGTCGGAATCAAAATCAGGAGCAATGAGTATTTCCACAAAACGGCCCTCAAGGCATCTCGCTGTTTTAATGTCAACATTCTTGGACACGGCAATCACGCTTCCGAAAGCTGAAACCGTATCTCCTGACCAGGCCCTTTCAAATGCCTCGTGAAGGGTCGGGCCCGTGGCATAACCGCAAGGATTTGTATGCTTGATAATCGAAACTCCGAAGGAGCCTGCAAGGTCCCTGATAGACTCAAGCGCCGCATCCCCGTCAACAATGTTGTTGTACGAGAGCTCTTTTCCATGAAGTTTTTTTGCGCTTCCGAGAGTTGTCTCGTTAACATTCATTTTGTAAAAGACTGCGGTTTGATGCGAATTTTCTCCGTACCTTAATGTCTCACCGTTTTCAAAAGAGAGATTCAGTCTTGGCTGATTAAGAAGCTTAAGGCTAAGGTAGCTGTTTATTGCTGAATCATATCTTGCTGTATATGAGAATGCCTTTACTGCAAGGCGTTCACGGGTTTCAATGGAGGTTTCACCCCGTATATTGAGCTCCTCAAGCACCTTCCGGTAGTCCGCTGGGTCTGTCAGCACGGTCACGTGTTTGTAATTCTTTGAGGCGCTTCGAATCATGCTTGGGC
The DNA here is from genome assembly GCA_963831235.1 of uncultured Fibrobacterota bacterium. Classification (GTDB taxonomy): domain Bacteria; phylum Fibrobacterota; class OXYB2-FULL-49-7; order OXYB2-FULL-49-7; family JAEUSG01; genus CAWHPS01. The sequence goes on along the minus strand of CAWHPS010000073.1, from coordinate 18,191 downwards.
CGCCTATATCGATGTTTTCTATTGCTTCCTCTATGGCAACGCCCTCTTTTGCTACTGTTTTTTCAAATGGATAAAGATTGACTATTACAAGATCTATCCATTTTATTTCGTTTTTTTCAGCATCCGCTTTATGTGATGGATTGTCCCTGAGTCCTAATAGACCTCCGTGTACCTTGGGATGCAGGGTTTTTACCCTGCCATCCATTATTTCAGGAAAACCGGTGAGCTCTGATATGGGAGTCACTGGAACACCTGCATCCTGAAGGGCTTTTGCTGTACCGCCGGTTGAGATTATCTCGTAGCCTAACTCCGGAAGAAACTTGACCATGTCGAGAAGGTAGGTTTTGTCTGATACGCTGACCAGTGCAAGTTTTTTGCGTTTAACGTTGTTTTTATTGTTATTGGTCATTTTAAAACCTTGATATTTTAATGTTGGTTGTTATTTGCTGCAAATTAATTTGTATGCTTCCTGATATTTGCCAATGGTTTTTTGTATTACCTCGTCCGGAAGCGGTGGTGCGGGCGGCTTTTTGTCCCAATCAATGCTGCTAAGATAGTCGCGCACATACTGCTTGTCAAAGCTGTTTTGTCCCCTTCCAGGCGCGTATTCACTTTTAGGCCAAAAGCGGGAGGAATCGGGTGAAAGAATTTCGTCAATCAGAATTATTTCCCCGTCGTAAAGGCCGAATTCGAATTTTGTGTCGGCAAGGATTAGCCCTTTGCTTTCAGCATAAGTTCCGGCCTTTTTGTAAATATTTATGGTAAGGTTACGTAATTTTTCAGCAACAGGCTTTCCCACAACCGCAATCATTTTGTCGAAATCAATGTTTTCGTCGTGTTCTCCCTGTTCAGCCTTATAAGCTGGTGTGAAGATTGGTTCCTTGAATTTCTCGGATTCCTTAAGGCCCTTTGGAAGGGTGATTCCACATATTTTTCCGGTTGCCTGATAATCTTTCCAACCTGAACCTGTAATATATCCTCTGACAACACATTCAATATCAAACCTTTTGGCTTTTTTAACTATTACGGAACGATCTTTCAGAATCTCAGAGTATTTTTGAAGGTTTGTTGGGAAATCTTTTACATCGGTTGCAACAAGGTGGTTCTTGACAACGTCTTCAACATAACGGAACCAGAAAAGTGACATTTGGGTCAAGATTTTTCCTTTGCCAGGAACGCCGTTTTGCATAACAACATCAAATGCGGACAAGCGATCCGTTGCTACTATAAGTAGTTTATCGCCCATATCATAGACATCTCGGACTTTTCCACGCGTAAATACCGGGTATTCCTTAATGTCGGTTGTTAAGAGTACTTTATCCATAAAATCTCCTTATATATATTATAGTATGTGAGATTTAAAAAATAACGGATGTTTTAAATACATAATATTGAAATAGTATGTCAATGCTTTTTCAATTTTGCTTTGCGATTCAGACTTGGAATGATAAGGTTTTGTCCTATTCTGACAGATTGTTGTTGTGCACACGGTCTTTCCGGCAGGCAAATTATCAGGTAATATTGGCAATCGATTCATAAGCTTAGATAAGCTGAATAGGTGTGGGCGGGCAGATAAAAAAGTTGTCAAAGTTTATTTATTAAATTATATTACTATAGTCATGAGCATAGTCATAAAAAGGAGGCGTATGAGTACTGTTGCAAAAGGTTATTTGAAGGCTCACATGCTCGAATACTTTCGAACAATTGAAAAAACCGGCGAGGACCTGATTGTAACAGACCATCGTAACCCGGTTTTGAAAATATCACCGTTTCGCGGAAAAAATCAAATCTCTGATTTATTTGCCGATGTCAAAGGGAAAGTTCGAATAAAAGGGGATTTGACTGCTCCGACCATTTCCGAATGGGGGCGATTGGCATGATTGTTCTTGACACCTGTTGCCTTATTTGGTATACAATGGGCAAAGACGATGATTTGTCCGATAAGGCAAAAGAAACCATTGAAAACACCACAGAGATTCTTGTAAGCACAATCTCCTTTTGGGAAATCGGAATTAAAATAAAAAAGAAGGAAATTATCTTTCCAATTTCATTGGAAAACTATATTCATCGTCTAAAACAGGCGGACAATATCCGATTCATACCTCTTGATGAGGATATTATTATCAAATCACTGAATCTGGATTGGGAGCATAAAGATCCGGCGGATCGTTTTATCGTTGCCACGGCCATGCAGTTTGAAGTTCCGCTTATCACATCTGATAAAATAATCAAGACTTATTATTCTAAAACTGTCTGGTGATATCAAGTAGCCTAATTATAAATCATGTCTTTTAAGGCCGGCAACTGTTTCCACGTGAGATGTCTGAGGAAACATGTCAATAGGCTGGACAGCATCAACTTTGTACCCGTATTGAGCCAGGATTTTTAAGTCTCGCGCAAGAGTGGAAGGGTTGCATGATACATATACAATCCGTGAAGGCGAAATCTTATTAATGGCTGAAAGCACACAAGGGTCGCATCCTTTTCTCGGTGGGTCCAGTATAACAACATTCGCAGATGTGATGTTACTGATTGCGGTTTCAGCATTTCCGCATAAGAATTCTGTGTTCTTTATATTGTTTATTCCAGCATTGAAACGAGCAAGGTTCACAGCGTTTTCAACACTTTCTATGCCGGTTACTTTTCGAACCTTTCCGCTTAGACAAAGTGAAAACAGACCTACACCACAGAAAATATCAAGCAGTTCTTCCTTTCCTGTAAGGCATGCAAGTGCTATAACGGTTTCAATAAGTTTTTTTGTCTGACCGGTATTTATCTGAAAAAATGATAGGGCATCAATATTGAATGTAAGGCCGAATATTTTTTCTGAAATGCTATTCATTCCAGCAAGTGTCCTGCAGTTTCTGCCGAGAATTATGTTTCCGGTCATTTCATTGTTGTTCTGTACAACACCCTTTATTGCTTTATGACATTTAATTAAATTCTCCCCAAGTTTCTCTATGCCCTTTACTGCAAAACCGTTTGTAACCAGTACAACAAGAACCTCTCCTGTTGATTCAGCTGTTTTGACAAGCACATGCCTCAGGCCCTGATTGTGCTTTGCCTCATTGTATGGAGGAATGCCGGATTCAAGCACAACATTTTTTATAATTGTAAATACTTCCCTGCCAAGGCCGCAATGCACCGGACAATCATTAAAAGGTATAATGTTATGACTTTCAGACTCATAGAACCCGAAATCCGGTTTATCAAGAGCAAGACCAAAAGGCACTTCTATCTTGTTCCTGTAATAGAGTTCTTTTTCAGCTGCAATGCATGGTTTTATATGGACATCGTTAATCCCTCCCAGGCGCTGTATATTATCAGCAATCCTAGCTGTTTTGTATGTCAGTTGATCCTGATACGGAAGATGCATCAACTGGCATCCTCCACATTTGGTAAAAAGAGAGCATGCCGGTTCCAAGCGTTTTTTTTTTGAAAAGGAAATTATTTTATGCAATCTTGCTTTTCCATAAGTTTTATGTACAAGGATCATTTCAGCAAGGACTTTTTCCTCAGGCAATGCCCATGGAACAAATATTGTAAAACCGTCAAGAGTACCGATTCCTTCTCCGTTTATACCCAGGCGAAGAATGTCAATATTTATAAATTGTCCTAATTTTGGTTTCATGGAATGATCAAGAAAATATTTTTATTTGTATTTTATCTTTGCACATAGTAATTTATTCTTTAAGACATACGCATTCTTAAAATAGTTTATTTCAAACATCTGGATTAAATAAAGAAAAGGCGGTTTTTTTAATGTATCAGATAACCAGAAATGTTTTTCAGGGCGACCTTAATCTTGGCCAAGGCGTACTCGGACGCCTTCTTGATGATTTCGGCGCTGATATAATTATAGGGCATCCTACATACAAGAATCACGACAATTTTCCTCTCCAGCTAAAGAAAGGTATTTTGGGTGCTGCACTTAATTTCAAGGATAGAAATGTGGCTTTTGTGGTTTCGGACGGAAGCTGCACAAGCACGGATAATGATCTTAGAACATTAAAAGCTGCTGTTGATTCTGCCCAGGACGCCATAAGATTCCTTGATGAGGGTACACGAAACAGGATTATGGTCATTGCAACCCCTTACGAGGGCTATGGTGGAAATAAAATTCCTGGCAAGGGAAGCGCGCTTAAACTAATCTTTGATGAAATGGCCCTGACACATGCCAGAACATTAATCCTGCTTGATGGGGATCTGCGAAACGAAATGGCGGATTGGCAGCGTGTGTTTTTAAAGGTAATTGACGATCATGAAAAAAGAATGCCAGGCAAGGACTATTTCATTACTGCGAGATATGCCCGTCATATTGTTGATGCTTCATTGACCCGTAATATTGTTGGACCTCTTACAACCCTTTTGGGCAGATATGTTCCGGGCGGCATTTCCGGAGATATTGTGCTTTCAGCAGGCGCAGTTGAGCTTGAGAGAAAAACAGTATGGTCTGAGGCAAGGTACAAATATGGCACTGATATTTCAACAACATTTGACAACATCGCCAACAACACAGCCATATACGAAGTCTATCTCGGTGCGAAGCTGCATGATGTGACCGACGATGCAAAACTATCAGTAATGCCAGGTGAGGTTATTGGCGCAGCACTTGAACGTATTCTTTATTACGAGCACCTTGATGGACGTGTCACAAAGCTCATGAAATTAAATGAACCCCTGAAACATGTTATTCAATGGGGCCCAGTTGAAACAGGCATTGGTTTTATCAATCCAGGGTTTACGGATGTTTTCAGCGTTTCTGCAAAGCGTCGCGCTCTTGTGGATAAATTTCCGGCTTTTGCTCCTTCCATGGAAAAGGTTTTGAGCGCTGGGTTATATAATAGGATAAAAGAAAGATTCAGGAACCTTGAACAGGCTGTCAAGACAGGTATTGATGCTCCATTTTTTCTGAATTTATCCGCACAGGAATGGGTTGAAGTGCTTTACGAAATAATCGGTTATTGCATTGCAACCGGGGATTTGGAAAACAGCAAACGCGCCCTGAACTATCTTTATACAGCAGCCTTCCTTGAGTTTTGCAAGATTAAACTTTTTGAACTGGGCTACAATACAATTAGGGATATCGAAAAGGTTGAAAAAAAACTTGGTGTAAAGGATGATATTGCCGAAGCCTTTTACAGAGATAATGTTGACATGGCAGTAAAGACTCTTGCCATTGATTTTTATAATAGCCGAAATAAGATTCTAAAGCGTATTGAAGATGTCAAAGGTGTTTCCAGATGATTCGTTTTAGTCCGATAATTGTACACTATCATTTATATCCGGGCGGAGTCAGCAGTTTAATATTAAGCAGCCTAAAAACACTCATTGAAAGTGATTTCATTCAAGATGAGATCATCTTTGTTCTTGGTACAATGGATCGAAGTAAATGGTTTTTCGATAGGCTTCAAAAAATCGCTCTAAACAAAGTTAAAATAAAAACCGAGATTATCCCCGGGCTTATGTATTGGGACAAGAGCATGGGCGATGTATCAGTTTCAGCGGAAAAGATTAAAAGGTCTCTTCTTAAGCTTTGCAATGGAGGGCAGCTGATATGGGCACATAATCCCACGCTTGGTAAAAATCCTGCATACATGCTTGCTCTTAAACTGATTGCGGTATCAGCCCCTGATTTAAAAATGTTCCTTCATGTTCATGATTCTGCGGAACAGGGAAGATGGCCGAATTTAAATCTTATGCGTTCATCCCTGATAGAACCGTATTACTTTATTTCGCCGGGTACGCAGTGGCTTGTCATAAACATGAATGATTATGATTCTTTTATCAGAAGCGGGATGCCAAAGGAGCATATTTCATATTTTCCTGATGTCGTTCTGGCTCCGGATACAACTCTTAAAGTGGGAAAAGATAGTATTACGGACAGTCTGAGACGATTTTCCGAATCCAATGGATATTATTTCGACGGAAAACGCCCTTGGGTTTTGTATGCCGGCAGGACCATTAGAAGAAAAAACCTTCTTGAAGCGCTTGCTGTCAATCTGTGTGCGCCGGAGAGAACCGCATTGCTCATCACCCTGCCGTCGGATTCATTGGATGACAAGCCCTACGAAGAAATGGTTTTTGGCGAATTAAAAAGGTGCGGGGCCGGTGTTGCGGGTTTCGGACCTGAATTGGTGGGAACAGAGGTAAGTCTTGGCGAACTTGGAAAGGAATCAAGTCTTGTAATCTCTTCGTCCGTAATGGAGGGGTTTGGACTGCCGTACCTCGAATTCCCGATATTGGGTCGTCCTGTTTTTGCAAAGGCAAATTACATCATGCAGGATTTCAAGGGGTTTGAGGCGAAGCTCCCCCTTCATTTTTATGAATCTTTCATGGTCCCTGTCGAGGCTTCTATTAGAGATTATCAATTGAAAAGATACCTTGAAAAAGTGAGGAAAATCTCTGACAGATTCAATATCCCGGAAAAGCATTCAGAAAAACTGAATGATTTCTTTGTTAAAACTTTTCATTCGCCCATCGTTGATTTTTCCTATTTGTCAGCATCAGAGCAGTATTACTTTATTCACGACATACTGGAAGATGTAAAGCATGAAGTATTTAAACTGAATGACCATTTATATGCCGGATTTGAAGAAGCATTGGCTGATAAAAACCATGACCCATCGGAAACATCTTTAACAATCGGGTCCAGGTTCGGGCAGGAGATATACCTCAAACACATTACAGGAGTCTTTGATTCAATAAACAACAGGGCCTCAGCTTCTTTTAATGCAAAGGAATTTCAGGAAAACCTTCTGACCTGCTATTTTAATCCGGAAGACTTGCGCTTACTGCTTGATTACCGGCCATATAATTAATTGCATATTCAACCTTGACCAATTTTGAGACAATTGCGTCCATTTATTCAAGGGTTAGGTTTCATTTATAGACAACTGTGTCCGCTTGGATTTCGAATAATGCTATATTAATTAATAATAGAGGTTTATAATCAGGCATTGGTTTTGCTTTTAAATTATAAATTAACATTGGAGGCTAATATGAAGACAAGAGATAATGTGAATGATAAAAGATTTGTTAAGTTGGAAAGCGTAATGTCTCCAGACTACATACCGTTTTTAAGCGGCAGACCTCTAAGGGAAGATCAAATAAACAAAGACGATTTACTGAATATTAAGATATTGATAAATCAATACAAAGACAGCAGGGAGTTGATAGAAGCCTTATAATAATTATATGTTGATGCTAAAAGTAAAGCTCAGGATCAACCTGTTTTTCATCCTTGATTATTTCGTAATGGAGATGAGGCCCTATTGATCGGCCTGTATTTCCAAGCGTACCTATCTTCTGTCCTTTTTTAACCGCCTCACCCTCTTTTACTGAAATATCTTCAAGATGCGCATACATTGTAACATAGCCTGAACCATGTGTTATGCGTATTAATTTGCCAAACCCTTTTTCCTTTCCGGCAAAGCTTACAACACCATTCGCTGTTGCCACTACGGGCGTGCCTGTTTTATAGGCAAAATCAACACCGAGATGGGGTTTCATTTTACCGGAAAAGGGGTCGTTCTTCATGCCGAATCTTGCGGATATAAATGCCTCGGCAGTAACAGGTCTTATGGTGGGTATCTGTTCTATTAGTGATGACTGCCCGCTTATGCTGACAAAGAGAGAATCATAATATGATGAAAGGTTTTTAAGTTCTTCAAGTTCAGAATTCAGTTTTTTAATTGTGGCAGTTGCTGTTTCATTTTCCTGAACTTTTTTCTTAAGTCCCGCATTATCATCAATTATATTGGCCAGCTTTCGAATCTCGGTTTCCTTTTCCGTTATAATGCCGATTTTTTTCTTGAGCAGGATTACTTTTCGTGTCATGTCGAGCATCTGCTCTTCCATGTGTTTGTTCTCGACCCGCAGATTATTGAGCTCTTCCTTGTCTATTAAGAAAGGGCGAATTCCCTTTATGGTAAGATAGAAACAGAATATTCCCGTGATAATGAATAAAAGGACATAAACCACTGTACGCCATGTGACAACGAACTCCCTTATTTTTCCACTAACCCTGGGAATAATAAGGAGCGTAAATTTTTTCATGATGAATATCCGGAGATTTAACCCGGGGGCCACTTCATGGGACGGCCTCCAAGAAGATGAAGATGTATATGATAGACGTCCTGCCCGCCGTCTTTGCCGCAATTGAAAGCAAGACGATAGCCTTGCTCTGAGATTTTAAAATCCTGCGCAATGGTTTTTGCAGTTATAATCATGTCGCCGAGAAGCGCTTGATGTGTAATGTCGATGTCATTCAGGCTGGGTATGTGTAATCGGGGGATAATAAGCACATGCAGGGGTGCTTGGGGCTTTATGTCGTGGAATGCAAACAATGTGTCTGATGAAAAGACCTTTTTTGAAGGTATGGTGCCTTCAATTATTTTGCAGAAAATGCAGCTATCCATTTTTATTTGCATTTTTGGAGCTCATTACGAAAATACATGCTGCAAGACATGTTGTCCACAATCCTCGAAGGTCTCCTGTTGCGGAAGCCGTAATGTTCTGGGTCTTGATTATGTTTTTAGGAAAACGATAGATTCCTTTGCGTTCATCCCATGCTTTGTCGATATTAATGTCAAGTCCCATTGTGGAACCAAGCATTTCTGCTGCAAGGTCTTCAGAGAAGTCGCCCGCCTGTTTTCCGGTTTCGCCAAAGGAGTGATGTTCGGACAAATATCCATAACGTGTGCGGTCAACCGGCCGTGCTATGCCGACTGATGCTGCGATGCGGCGCGCTGGTTCATCTGTTGCCGCATCAGATATGACACAAAACACGACCTGCCCTGGTTTAAGTACCTTCAGCCCCTCGTTCTTTGAAACCAGTTGTGCGCGAGGCGGGTAAATGCTCGATACACGTACAAGGTTGAATTCCGCAATGTTTGCATTGCGAAGCGCCATTTCAAAACTGGCTAGTTTTCTTTTGTGGACACCAACACCGCGGGTGAGGAATACCTTTTCTGCAATAAGTGGTGATGGGATGGGGATGGGAGGTGTCAGCATTTTATTTCTCTTGTTTTGTTGAAAGATGTTATTTTTTAAGAAGACAATATAATTAAAGCATTGCGTCTGGAAAAATATTTTTCTTAAATGCAGGTATTGTCGGTTAATAAAAAGAATCAGCGGAGGTCTTGAATGGAAAAGAAAATAAGATTGACCCAGACAGTTGCGGCTGCAGGGTGTGCGGCCAAATTGGATCCTGGTATGCTCTCTGAGCTACTTCAAAGTGTTGAAATCCCATCTGATGAAAACCTTCTTGTAGGAATTGAAAAGCTGGATGATGCTGGAGTGTATAAAATCGCTGATGAAATCGCCCTTGTCCAAACCCTTGATTTTTTTACCCCCATTGTTGATGACCCCTTTCTTTTTGGCCGGATTGCCGCGGCCAATGCATTAAGCGATGTTTATGCCATGGGCGGAAGGCCGATTACAGCCATGAATATAGTCTGTTTTCCTTCTGCAAAAATGGACAAGTCCATCCTTGCTGAAATTATAAAAGGCGGTATAACGAAAATCAAAGAAGCCGGAGCTGTTCTGGCAGGCGGTCATTCGATTATGGACAATGAGATAAAGTACGGCCTTTCCGTGACAGGTCTTGTGCATCCTGGAAGAATATGGACAAATAGCAAAGCTCGCATTGGTGATAGACTTATCCTGACCAAACCGCTTGGATGCGGCATCATGAGCACAGCCATCAAACAAGGCAAAATAACTGAACAGGAAGCAAAAGAGGCTGTGGAATCAATGTCCAGACTTAACCGTTATGCAGCCGAGGTTTTTCTTCGCCATAATGTAAGCGCCTGCACAGATGTGACTGGTTTCAGTCTAATGGGACATGGATTGGAGATGGCGGAAGGTTCCGGAGTCACAATTCTGATTCATTCAAAAGCAGTACCCATAATGGATGGTATTCTGGAACTTGCAAAAGAGGGTATTGTTCCAGGAGGTGCGCACCGGAATCAAAAGTATTATGGCCCGCGCGTCTTGTTTGAGGATGGAGCCTCATTACCTGTTGAAGTCATGTTCGATCCACAGACCTCAGGTGGGCTTCTTGCTTGCATACCCGCAATCGAGGCCGAAGAGTGTGTTCGTGAACTGCTCATGGCCGGTTGCGTTAAAGCTGCTGTGGTGGGCGAGGTTATGGGGAAACTGGAAAAAGCCCTGATAGTGGATTAGGGTTTTGGCATTCGAGACTTTTTATTTCTCCAGTATTAACACCCGCTCTTGCCTGAAATCTTCGGACTCTATTCTTAGCACATACCTTCCGGAAGCGACTTTACTGCATTGAGCATTCAGGGCTTTTAAAAGTCAACTCATTCATATAGGCGCAGATGAAATGACTGATTGCGTGCGACAAATTAAGGACTAATAATACACTTTTTTACAAACCTCTCTTTTCCATAATCGAGCACGGCAAAATAGATCCCTGAGGTAACTTTTTTTGACTTATCGTATTTCAGGTCCCATGAAATCGACGGATTGCTTATCAGTATCTGTTTTAACTTTTCGCCACGAAGCGAATATAGGGTGATTGTGCCATTGCCAACCAAGTCGTTTTTGACTTCAAACCTAATCATGTTTCCGGTTTGCCTTATCTTGAATTTAACACCTGCTCCGATAACTTCATGGCGGGATTCTTTTTCAATGCCAACTCCCGGGGTTAGGGTTACATTTCCAAGTAGATACCATTTGTCTGATGTCTTGCCTGAAATGGCAATAGGCAGAATTCGGTCAGCAGCATTATGATAAACAAGACCTGTTTCCAGTTTGTAATCCCCTGAACTTATATTGGAAGGAATGGGATAAGACACCGTAACAGTTGTATCGCCGGGCAGGAACCCTTTAACGGTCTGGTCTGTAATAATCTGAGCTTTGATTATATTCTGATTGTCGCGGAGCCGCATGGCGATTCTAAAATCTCGGTATGGCGGAGCAATGCCTTTATTGATCCAGCTGAATGCGACCTTTATTGTTGAACCAGTGTTTACAACATCAGGCCATGTTAAACTATTTAAAACAAGCTTGAATCCGGCCTGTTTTGCAAGCCGCAGCATTTCAGGCCTGACGTTTACTGGCACTGACTCTCCCTTGTTCTGGAAAAGTGATGTGTGCCATGCTATTGCATCATTGACAATATCTGTGAGGTAAGCGGTTTCCCAGGTGCCCATGACTCCGCATGGTTCCAGCGCTACCGGACCGTTCTTCCAGGCGTCTTTAATGGTATTGGAATTCGGCCAATATCTCATCTGGTGATGGTGCCATCCTGTGGGACCATAATCCCCCCAACAATCCGCTCTCCAGGCCGTCCTTCCTTTGGAAGCCGAATACACAAGACTTGCGGAATCATCAATGTTCATTACAAGCGGAGTATGCGGAAATGCCTCGTGGTATAAATCAATAATAGCTTTACGCGTTGCAATTGAAGGCATGTTTTCCGGCACACAGTATTCGTGCCATTCGCCCCACATCCCTACTGACCCTATGTCAACGGAGCCAAGGTCCGGATGATCATCATAACGCGCACCGAATGCCCGAATAAGCTTATCATGATAAATTCTGATTATCGAATCGTCAAGATCCGGGCTGTAATAATTGGTTTCGCAAAAACTATAGCGGACTTTGCCGCCTTTATCAACGAGCCATTGGGGTATGTATAATTCAGCTCCGCAACCCGGGCAGGAGAGCATAATTCTGAATTCAAAGGTTTGTCCGCCTGCTTTTGCCCTTGCAAGGCAATCGTCTATCCAATCAAAATTATATTGACCTTCCTGTGGTTCAAGGTCTGCCCAGGTAAACCGGTCATAGGCGGAACCTGATACAAGGCCTGCTTCCGCAACAGTCGGATCATTCGGTAAATACCTTCCGAACATGGTCTGAAAGCCTGCGCCCGGAGTCTGGATTAGGCTTGTGTCTTCTGTGGGCTGAAAAACAAAGGAATTAACCGGAATGCTTAGACAAAGGATATATAAAATAAAGAGAAATGCAGATCGCAAAAGAAGGTTATGAAATATAAATTGATAGCGCATAGAACTTATCGGCATTTTGATCTTTATCTATTAGTAAACCAAGATTGCGAAAACATTGCGTAATATGCAATGGATCGCGAATAGTCTTGCCTGAACATCATTCTTACACTTTTTCTGTGCTATGAATATAGGGGTTAAAATGTTCGAAATTCAAGAAAAAAGATTGGGCTCCGTTAGGGTGTTTCCGCTAAAGTCTTTAACCTCGTAAATCGCATCAGCAACAAAGTAATCAATCCGGAGGAACGACGCTATTACCGGTTTAATCATCATGGCCATTCAGTATGCCAATTGCCTGCCTTAAGGGATTTTGCAGTAATAGGACGGGAAGAGTGAATATTCACCTGCTGCTTTTGTCCCGCACCAAGATCAAAAAAGTTGTCATTTACCCAGAATGGCTGCGCATCATCCAATACAAGTATATGGCAGAACCTGGCGTATGTATCCGTTGAAACATCAATGGATGTTGCCCACTCTCCGTTAACAAACTCCTGGTTTATTACCTTGATTTGAATCTGCGGGTTTGGCCATTGAATGGCTCGCCATAAATCAGGAAAATAGGTTACCCGAGGCAGCGGTTTTTCCTCTATCAGCGCCTCAATGAAAAGATGATCACCCGGTTTACGCTTCAATTCAGCCTTGCAAACCGTATGAAAACGCACTGTGGCGCATGCATTGACATGAACTTGCCTTGCCTCTTCCCATACAATTGCTCCGTCAAGCTTTGCCTGACCGAATCGGATATTTGCGCAACACGGCATTCGGCCGTCATTTGAAAAAAAGAATTCAACTTGCCCTGCTCTCTCGAAAATAATTGGCAACAGTGTCGCACATGCGCGCCTGGCAGCATAATAGCTCGGTTTCGGGCGTCGATAGTAATCGATTATGGACCAGTTGCTGGTGGGCCAGCAGTCATTATACATCCACATCATTGTGCCGCCGTTGTTCGGTCTGTCGCGGCGCGCACTCTCAAACTCAGCGCGCATCATTTCAGCATGGACCGACTGTCCGTACTTAACGTATTCCTGAAGGCTGCTTACAGGGCCGAATATTGTTTCCCCGAATAGAATCGTCTGTTCATGATGAGGAGCATTCGCATGTCCCCTCTGAATGTGGAAGGTCCACATATCATCCGGCGGCCACTCATGATCCGATGGCAGAAACTGCTTGAATGTGCGGACATTGCACGGCCCCTGGATGCAGAATTCGGAGTTGAAAGAGCAGACCTTCTCGAAATGGCCACGGAATTTTTCCGCTTTGATATTTCCCTGCTGGTACCAATCCCAGACCGAGACATTCCAGGGAATTTCCTTAGGGCCTGTCTCAAACAAACCATATTTCCAGCAGGAAATATGACAATTCCCGCTCTCAGGCAAGTTCCCGAAATCCTCGCGTGACTGCGGGCTGCTCTCCACATAAGGTACCCCATAACCGTGACGGCCCACGAGTCCACGGAGGATCATCGTATATATCTGTGTGTCATCGCGCAGACGTTGCCGTGCCCAGTCCACTTTTGTGTCTGTATAAACACCGGTATCCGCTGATGCCGCAGCCTTTTCATCAGGCAGGTTCCAGGAAAAAACGTCCTCGTTGCAGCCGCACCATATTGTAACGCATGGCCGTTTCCGAAGGCGTTTAATCTGGTGTTCCGCCTCAGCGATAATTTCGGAACGCAGTTGTTCGAGCGGGTAGCCTACGCTTGCAAACATGAAATCCTGCCAGACCATTATACCTAGTTTATCGCACAGGTCATAGAACAAATCCCGCTCGTAGATGCCTCCACCCCAAACACGGAGCATATTGAAATTAGCTTCCGCAGCTTTCCCCAAATAAAACATATACTGTTCATCGGTCGCCATGCCGGGCCAGATTTCAAGCGGGATCCAGTTGCCCCCTTTGCAGAACACCTTCTGCCCATTGATTTCCATCCAGAAGGAGAATCCAGGTCCTGCTTCAGGTGTAAAGGGTTCCTCAACAACGCGGGTTTCCCGGATGCCGAGTTTCACGGTAAGCCGATCCACAATAACTCCCCCTATTTCGAGAAGCACTTCATAATCATAGAGGGATGGTTCACCCATTCCCTTTGGCCACCATAATCTTGGGTTGGGAATGCGAACTGTCGTATAGCTCTTTACCCGTCCCGGCCGTTCAACCGCTTCCTCATGGCTAAACCCATGCCCATTTACCCTGAGCCGCAGTCTGTATCCGGCATCGCGCGCCGAGGTGTTGACAAGAAAGGCAAAATCCAGACGACCGGAAACAAATGTCTGGACCGAAGCGTCAAGGAGCCTTTGTCCCTGATGTTGTTCGATCCAGACATTACCGCCGATTCCAATTGACGGGAGGGGAAGACTCCAGTCCCAGCCGAAAGAGAATTGCGGTTTTCGCATGATGTTCCGTCTCCAGCCCCAACCGGACAGTTCATGCTCGCGAGGGCCGCCCATAATTGAGTCTATTGACTGAAAACAAATCAGCAGGACATTTGGTCGGCTGGTGAGGAGCTTGCCTGTAACATCAATCCGGTATGGTCGAAATGCATTTTCAAGACGCGCAAGTTTCTCGCCATTCAGGTACACATCAGCATGGCCGTCAACACCATCAAGGCAAAGTTCAGTCCTAAAACCAGATGTGCCCTGTTCCATGAATTCCAGGCGATACCACCAGTCGCGTCCGGTCACCCAGTAGCATTTACGGGCATTGTCGCCATAATGCGGATCCGGCATCTGGCCGGATGCGACCAGGACAGCGTTAACATCGCCGGGAATTGGGACGTTAAGCCAGGAAGATGTGTCCACTCCGGGTTGCGAGAAAACCGATATGTTTCCTGCGCCGGGGTTTGTGTCAATGATTTTCCATTGATCCGTAAGAGAGGTTACAATCATGATTATAAGGCTCCTTTACTGCACCCAAATTATATGGGGTGCATTACATTATTTTTATTTGTTTTGCAGAACTTCTTTAATTTTTCTTATCTCACACACAATATTTACTATTGTACCAATAGCAGCTTCAATGTTCTTGTAAACCCAGGCGCCTGCATACGGCAGAAATAAATGCCGTTTCCCAGCGTACGTCCATTCCCGTTCTCATTATAGCTTAAATTTACTGTGTGATACCCTGCTGCAAACGATCCTTGTGCAAGAGATTGTAACAGCCGCCCGTTCAAATCATAAATCCGAATAGACACTTTTTCTTTTTCCCCGCTTTTATAATTTGGCACACCAAACCTGATCAATGTCGATTGGGTAAAGGGATTTGGGAAGGCCGTAATACCATAGCATAAAGGCAACTTCAACCCCCTCTCTTCAACTATTGTGCCCAGATATCCATAGACTTCAATCTCGGCAAACTGCATCCGGTATTGTCCAAGCGCCGTGCTTAAGTTTGTTCCCCTAACCTTGATATACCTGGCATTCTGCGCATCAAACGTAAATGACTGCGCTGAAGTATCAGGCATGGGATATCCTGTTCTTGTGACAACAGTGTTCCATTGAATGCTGTCTGTTGAGAGCTGGATGGTAAAGTCAATCGGGAAGCAGTTCCCGACCCATCCGGCATCCGTCCGGCCGAATAAAACAATATTGTCAATCATACGAGCTGTATCAAGATCAATGATTACCCACTCCGTATGGTTGACTGTTACCTGGGCGTCGCTGGTGTATCCCAGGTCGCCCGGGGTGCTTTTTGGTGTGCCATTCACAATATTCTGAATTCCCCAGTTTGAGTTTTCCAGGGTTGAGGAGGCAGTGACTGTTTTACCGAAAGCCAAATCACCAGGTGGAGAAACATGTATGGATGAATCGTTATCGCTGCCCTGTACAAGCAATACCCAATCATCACTGGTCGGCCTGCTCGGGATGGTTCATTTACCATTATCCGGCAGGAATGATCCGATATCTGTATAAAGTCCATTTCGTGGATTGAACCAGGTTGCATTATATGAAAATGATAACATATTCTCCAGTCTGCCGGTTGCATTCCCTTCGCCGAAGAAAAACGCAACATAGGTCTTTTGTTCATCAGTTGCAAGAACTACACGGGTGCTGTCCATAAAAAAGCCGTAGCCGCCCAAATAAGGGGAATTCATACCCTCAAACCTCGGAACAAGTTTCCACCAGGCCAGGCTTGTCATGAAATTCCTGAAATAAGTCAATTGGTTTCCTGTTTCCAGGTTGGCCCCGTTGTACCACCAGAAATAGCTGCCATAATTTGCTCCGATATCAGCAGGTTCGCCCGGTTTTGAATACATATCATTCCAAACACCATTGGCGCCATACCCATAACCATACATGCCATTAAGGAAAGCCTTGTATGCAGCGCCAAGGGCTCCTCTCGAATCAATCCCTAAATTATCATACTTACCCTCATATACCACTGCGGGCTTGTGAAAATCATTCCAGAAACTGACCTCAAACCAACTGGCCTTCATCTCGCCGTCGCCCAATTGCGCGCCAAAGGCGTCATGGAACGACTTTGTGGGCCAATCGCCTCCCGGCATTTTACCGGTTTCCATATGCGGCATTATGATGTGGCGGTAACCGTCATTGTCTCGAAGGCTTTGAGCTACCGCATACCATTTGTTAATTGTAGTTGCGTTGTATGCTCCAAAGAAATTCTCATCAACTTCCTGGGCGATTGTCCAGATCACAGGATAAGCGCCATAACGCGCTGCCCAGTATTTGGCAAGCCGTGCCATATATGTTTCCGTGTAAATCGGGTTACCGGCGGGATTCCCCACCCATCCAATCTCTGCATTTGCGTGAACCAGGCCCAGGTCTGCTACGTACTTGTATTTCCGGTCAAGTTGTAAAAAACCTGGTAAATCTGAACTCGTAAGGCCGTCACCCAAATTAGCGGAGGCCTCTTCATCCGATCCGGTATGCCCGCACCAAAGGGGCTCTGATTGAAAAACCGTGAATCCCTGGGCAACACGCTTATCAACCACATATTTGAACTGTGAAGCCACTCCTGGTACGTTGGATGTGTCGAACCGCTCATGAGGCAGTATCCAATGCGTATCCCCAAGATAGAAGAATGGTGTTCCATCCGCATAGGTGAAATATCTGCCATTGCCGCTGACCTTTAAAAAGCCGTGCTTGAAAATATCGAGGTTACCGGAATAGGCGTCGCATTGCACAGTTTTTGTAATGTTATGCAGTCCGCTGTTTGCAGCGTCCGTGGCGCTGGTAGCCATATTCCATAGACCTGTTTGGGTCGGCGCGAACCGGACTCTCCAGATGAGACCGCCATCCCAGAATGCCGGACGGGTGATTGTTATGCCGCCCGGCCCCGTAAAAGTCGCGGTAACATCAACATCCTGAAACGGATCCGCATAAGTCGCAGAACTGGTAAGTGTGATTTCGACAGCCCGCCATTGCTGGATGTTATAATCAGCGGCAAGCGCTGTAAAAGCGGCTAAGGCGACAAAAAGCTTGAACATTTTTCCTCCTGGTTTGTGCATGGAATGTATTGATTTCTTATGTAAATACCTTTATATTTTCCCAATAGATAGTATTTAAATCCTAAACTGAGCGATTCTTATGATAAAATATCACAATTCGCACGCAGCAAGCAAGTTTTTCTTTCTTTCCATTGTCAAGATGTTGTTCTTTTTGAGTAAACAAGGGAAACGCGTTGACAAGGAGAGGTTTCTCGTGCAAAACTGCGGAAAATTATCGAAAAGTGGCGATGTTGGTTTATTTCAGTGTGCACCTTTACATAGGCGCTATTGCGCGGAGAATGGTTTATGCAACGACCCGTGAAATGTTGTGAATCTATATGGTCAATGGTATCGGAACGAGCCCTGTTCCTGTACAGCGCTCCCAAAGTTTTGGAATGTTGAGCGTACTATGGATAAAATGCGTCAGTTGAAGTCTTATACAATTTCCTTTGAAAACGATCTTTGCTGCAAAGTCGATGACCGTTCTACGCAGCGTAGTGGGATAACAATTTGCAGCTATAGGTACGATATCCTTGACTACATCTTCCTGATAGGCGCAAAGAAGCGCATGTCCTATCAGCATCAGATAATAATAGGCCGAATTCATACCGAAGCGCTTGAAAGGCATCTGCTCACTGGTCATGAAATCCTTGATGGAGCGGTTGGTGAGCTCGCTCTTACCGCGACCGTGCCCAATTTCGATAATGCGTTTTCCG
>CAWHPS010000072.1:0-42131 GCA_963831235.1 uncultured Fibrobacterota bacterium | reverse complement strand
GCTTTTAAAATTAATTGCAATATGTATTGACATGGTATGGAAATAAAATTATAATATGGGCCGTGATTGAATATGAATATGGGGAACTAAAACCGTATATGATAAAAACCTCTATATTGCTTTGGGGTTGGATCAAATTAAACTCAAGATGAAAGGAATAGAAATGACAAGGTCAATCATTACCACGGGAACAGTAATTGTTTTCTCGATGATGTTATCGTTTTACTCATTGAATTATGGGGATACTACTAATTTATTTCCAGTAGACGGCGATGTGGGAATTGGCACTTTAACCCCATCTGGAAAGTTGGAAATATCTGGAAATAACGCTGCTAATTTTACGGGGCTATGTATTACGGGTACAAAAGAAAAAAAGTACTACCCGTATGGATCGGTTTTCGAATCCGTGAAATTCAGATCAACATATACAGGACAAACCCAGCCTTGGGATGTTGCTAGGTTTACATGGGGCTATAGTCTATTATATGCAAATAATGGTGCAAAATTTGGAATAGATATTGTAAATAATGCAGGTGTTTTTAAAAATTCCGTCAATATTGACGGTGCTGGTAATGTTGTTATAGGTAGCGGAAGCACTGGCATGCTTTTAAGTGTTTGTGGTGACATTAATGCAGGCTATAAGTTTAGCAGCGTTGGGGATAAGGTTAGGGTCAATTTAGGAGATAACTTCAATTATATCGGTGCAGATTATGGGATAGGCCTAGTTCTTGGTACTCCAAACAGCACACCTGTTGTAGTCCAGGCAGGAAAATTGGGCGTTGGCACAACAAGCCCAAATTCTAAATTGCATGTGGTTTCGGGCCAATCAATTGATGCAAATAATTTATTAACAGGCGCTACCGCTATTTTTGGAACAACATTAGGAATTAGAGAACGGGGGAACTCCAATGGCATAAGCGGCTCACCGTATACTTCTCAGATTTATCAGGGCTCAACAGCGGGTGGGAATCTTGAAATTTATAATGTAGCTGCAAATTACGGATTAATTTTTGGTACACAAACTACAGAGCGAATGAGAATTACCAATGGGGGCAATGTAGGGATAGGGGTATCCAGTCCAGATTCAAAGCTTCAGGTGGACGGTGGAGGCGGCTCATCGGTTGTATTATCCATCTCCCGAGATGTACGGGCTAATCGTGGGGGGATTGTACAGGTGATTCCTGCATATGATGCTGGAGCGCAAGGTAATATTATTACAACAAATTACTGGGGCGATCCCAACCAGGGAACACTAACGTTAAATGCGTATGGCCAAACAAATCAGTTGGTTATACATAAAGGGGGTAATGCAGGCATTGGGACCCCTGCACCAAAAGAAAAACTTCACGTAAATGGAAATGTGCGTGTAGGTGGTGGAAATGCGCCTTACATAAACTTAGCTGCTGATGGATGCGGTTGTGCCTGGTGGAATATTCAAAATGACAATGGGATTATGAAATTCCGGACAGGCGAAGGCCCAACAGATGCTCCAGCCATGACGCTAAACGCTTCAGGGTTGCTGCAGGCAAAGGAAATCAAAGTGGTTGCTCAGCCTGCTGATTTTGTGTTCGGAAAAGATTATAAGCTAATGCCATTAAATGATGTTGAGCAGTTTATAAAGGAAAACAAGCATTTGCCGGATGTGCCTTCTGGGAAGGTTGTCGAAAAAGAGGGATATAAAGTAGGGGAGATGCAATCGAAGCTGTTGCAGAAGGTGGAAGAGTTGACGTTGTATGTGATTGAATTAAAAAAGGAAAACATACAGCTAAAGAAGCGCATTGAACAAGTAGAAAGTAAAAATTGAAAAAATTGACATCTATAAACGAAATGCTCATTTTTATGGGCTGAATTACGCCAGCACATAATTTGTAAGGAGGGCATATTTTTAAAATCATAATAGGTATCGTACCTTTATTGTTAGTTATTTCCTGCATAAAGCAGAACCCTTTTTATGACCCTGATCCTATATGGCCACCAAATCTATACGAACACGCTTTATACGATTCCGCCTGTAAATACGAAGTAAAAGACTCTGTGATCCGGGGATACGGAACCTCGTATGCACCACTACGGATTGGAGATCAGTGGCATTACTATTCTTATTACCAGTATGATAAAACTGAGCAATCAACTGCTACTGCGGACTCATTTGATTTTATTTTAAATGACACAACGGATACAACTGTAACATTTGCTATAATTTCATCTAAAAAATACGATGAAGTTCAATACAAGAGAAATTACGATCCTTCTGACAGCGTCTTTTCAGCCCCCGAATTGGAACCTGTTTTTTATCCGCTTTATAAATCAGCACAATATGATTCATTGCAGTTTTTAATGGATAATGGTAACTATGCTTTTCGTAAAACCCCTTCTTCTGGCACAAATTATGACTTAAGGCAGAACGTAATCTATTCAACAGGAATAGGGATCGTTTATCGAAGAATATCAACAGCTAGCCAAGGTTACGATAGTTGGTACAAATATATTCTTCTTACAAGATATAATGGGCAACAATATGATTATTGTTCGTTTTTAAATGAATTTATTGAAAAAGAAAAACATGTATCCCGTTAAATAGGCTCTATATTTAAGAAAGGCATTGAATGGTAAAAAAAATATCAATCTCAAAAAATGTCTTTATTTTTCCTATAAAGTTGAATTAGGCTATCAAATAATTTGGAGGGTATATTTTGAAAATAATAATTGGCATCCTACTTTTATTGTTAGTTATTTCCTGCATAAAGCAGAACCCTTTTTATGATCCTGATCCTTTATGGCCACCAAATCTATACGAACACGCTTTATACGATTCCACCTGTAAATACGAAGTAATAGACTCTGTGATCCGGGGATACGGAACCTCTTACGCACCACTACGGATTGGAGATCAATGGCATTACTATTATTATTACCAGTACGAAAGGACTGAGCAATCAACTGCCAGGTCGGACTCTTTTGATATTATTTTAAATGATACGACGGATACGAGTGCAACATTTGCAATAATTACATCTAAAAAATATGAGATAGTTCAATACAAGAGAAATTACGATTCTTTTGACAGCGCCTCTGGAAATTCTGATATCAAACCTCTTCTTTTCCCGCTTTTTAAGTCAATACAATATGATTCACTGCAGTTTTTAATGGATAATGGTAGCTATGCTTTTCGTAAAACCACTTCTGATGGCTTAAGGCGAGACGCAATTTATTCAACAGGGATAGGGGGCGTTTTTAGAAGAGTATCAACAGATAGCCAAGGTGACGGTAGTTGGTTTGAATATATTCTTCTCACCAGATATAATGGTCAAAAATATGATTATTGTTCGTTTATAAATGAATTTATTGAAAAAGAAAAACATATATCCCGTTAAATAAAGCTCCATATTTAAGAAAGGCATTGAACATGGCAAAAATATTCTCAATTTCAAAAATTGTTTTTATTTTTCTTATTATTAGTGGTTTATTCTCAACTCTTTTTTGCGCAGTCTTAACTTTTAATTACGCAACGTTTCCCTCAACGAACTCAAGCCAAATTGAGATTCCACCAGCGTATGCCACAAGCGGGGATGGAACGAGTCAACAAATTGTGATTAATGGAAAAATGATTTCTGGTTTATCTGCATCACCAATAATGCATGCTTACATGAGGTTTGGCAATAATCCGCAAGGGATGTTTTCGGCGAAGATCGGAATAAGTGGTCTGCGCAATGCCGATGCTCTCTCCGGCATATTGCTTAGGAAGTGTGCGAATGGCGATTATTGCTTTTTAGGGTTAAACAACGCTGGAGACCTTTCATATCAGGAAAGTATTAACAGCCAAATTAAAAAAGGCGCATTATTTCGATTGCCTGGTAAAACTGAACTATATATCAAAATGGCTGCAGAATCAGGACTTCTTACCTTTTCGATCGCTTTTGTTGATGCCAATAATCCGGTTTGGATAAAAATAGGTTCGGGTTTTCCAATATCAAATACAATCGATATAGGACCCGCTCTTTTACCTGCTTCGACTGATGCTATTGGTGATAAAGGGTTTTATTCCAATTTTCAAAGCACAATGTCTGGTTTGATTGCACCAGGACTGGGTAAAACCCAACCATATTATTTTAATTTTAGAGAAGCTGTTAACGACTTGGCGTATCGTAAACAAAACCATGTTGCCTTGATGACAAATCCTATATATGAAAAATTATATAATGAATTAAAAAGACTATACGACCAAGGAGCCGAATTTACAATAAACACAATTTATGATCCCGAGATAAAAACAATACAGAGCGCTGCTGCTAACAGTGAATTATATCTTGCAGATTTGCTCTATTCTTATATTTCAGGAGCCCCAAGAAAATATTTACCGGCAAATTATAAACTGAATCTACACGTTAATGTTATACCAAACTGCTTTATTCCTCGAACCTGTCCACATTGCACTCCTTTAGAAGTTTGTACCACTCCAAATTATAATGGAGGGTTTGCTTTGCAACGAGAAATAGAGGCTTTAAAAAATATCATCTTTCCTTGTGATGCAATGGCAAATCAAATAGCAACCCCACCATCGAAGCCTTCGGGGTACGATATTGGGGAATGGATGGACTATCTAGCCTACTATGCTAATGCAGCACCATCAGCAATCGCATGTGGTACTATTTTAATGGATCAATGGGATGCGACGCCATCACTAGTTCAGTTGTCTCAGGATGTTCCTAAAATGGATTTGATAACCCTTACAACTTGCGAATACTTACTGAACATTGGTTTGCTCTGTACTTATGACCCAACCTTTTTGTCCACTTATAATAACGATATACAAAAATACATATCTGATGTTAGGCAATTTGCAGATTTTCTCCAGCCAATTTATAAAAACAACAATATAATTATAAAACTCTTTTCAAGCCTTGCATTTGTGGAAAGAAGTATTAATGCCGGCATTAGCAACCAAAAAGTACTTGAAAGTATAATTCCAGGAAAATATGATGCTAATTCTGGCGCCTTTGGTGAGGGAACTCAATATTCTCAGTACACGCAAGAACAATTGCTGCCATTCGCATATTATTGTAAAAAATATGCAATACAATCTCCTTTTTTAAGCCCAAATTTCGATAAAAATGGTTCTTGGTTATTAAGCATATTAGACCAGTCCGGTGAAGTGCCGGCAGTTGATGATGCAGGTCAAGGTGCAAGACCGTGGTTAGCCCCATTTTTTTCGCTTACAGGCGATTATCGGTTTATTGATTACACAATAAAATATTATAAAATACTACCTGAAGGTTTACCTTTAAAAGCTTTTGACGCAGACGGTAGAGGTACATATCACACAGAAATACCAAAAAGATTCCTGACATGGCCTGCTATTGAAGTTTATGCCTATACTGGAACAAAGCAGGCAGTTGAATTTCCTCATATTTGCTTTAGTGGTGGGGTTGCAAAAGCACGCTCAAAAGATGCGGACAATCAAATTGATGTCACTTTAATTGGTGAAAGTGGACAGACATGGCAGGAAGGCAGTACACATGATCAACAGGATAACGGTAGTATTGCCATTAATTATTCTCAGGAAGGGGATATTGGTTCAGTTGAAAGAGTTGTGCTAGACCCAGGGTATGGTGCCTTTCCTACCAGGCATAACAAATCAGGCTATGAAGTTCATAATGTTGTTACACTCAATGGTAGTGGTATCAATAAAAACGGTAATTTGGATGCTAATGGCGTTAAAAATATGCTCGCCCAAATGTTTGGCATCAATGCAACATACGTCACTGCCCAGTTAATAACCAAATTGGGGCCGGATTATTCCTCAGGGTCGCCTAGTTTGGATAATTCCTGTGGAGGCGGCCAGATTATGAAGGCACAACAATTCCTTCATGGTTTTGAGGTGCAATACAATTTTGATTTACCTTCTCCGAGTTGTCCTGCCTCTGTGGAAAGGCGTGGTGTAATACTCCACGACCGGGATGTGTTTGTTTTTGACTTGGCCAAAACACTCTCCGCTTCTAATTTTGCATTGCATTATAACTTGCCACAAGGAACAACAGGTAGTGTTGTTGGTAATGCATATTATCTTTGCGGAAAAGCAATGACAAAAAGCTCCTTTAGAGCACATTTGTTTTCCAGTGTTTCAGGTGTTGCGGCTATTTTGGCAGATAGAACCTATAATCCAGGTAAAGATGGAGCATTGACAGTATCTGAATTAACCTTCGCACCCACTACCCCGCAGGCACAAGTATCATTCATATCTACTTTTGAAGTTAGGAAAATATCTGAAACCCTGAACATCACTCAGGCCGCATACCTGCCTGTAACGGTTTCAGGGGCTTCGATTTGTGTTAAAAATAGTAGTGCAGGAAATGGGATTGTAAGATATGTATTTGTTAATGCTAACCCAGCTTCTGGAAATG
Organism: uncultured Fibrobacterota bacterium; assembly: GCA_963831235.1. Taxonomy (GTDB): domain Bacteria; phylum Fibrobacterota; class OXYB2-FULL-49-7; order OXYB2-FULL-49-7; family JAEUSG01; genus CAWHPS01. Next base: position 35,730 of record CAWHPS010000072.1, on the reverse strand, counting down.
TCGTGACCATCAATGGAATTTCAACAGATGCAGATTATGGTGTGCTTGATTTCACGGGTAATCCTGAACAAATTGTTAAAGGGTCACTGGGGCCATATAATACTTTTAATGGATGGGATGGTTATGTAAGTAATCTTAACCTAACAACATCAAATCCTGTGAATACGTTCTGCTCAGCAAATAAACTTGGCGTGCAGGGGGTTACACTCGCGCCTTTTTCCAATACAATTATGAATGCAAATCAGTCAATAACTTTATCAAATGGATTCTGGGCACAACAGGGTAGCTCTTTTAGTTCTTCGTTAGGTGGTTGCACTCAGCCATTGGTTAAGGATGTATTTGGATCTCCTTATACAGCTAAAAGAGCAATTGAAACGCGTCAGGCAATTACAGATACTATAATTGAACCTGACATTGTTCAGAGGATTCCATTTGCGTTGAATCAAAATGTTCCCAATCCCTTTAACCCAATAACAACAATATTTTATGCGATTCCAGGTATAAAAAATGAAAAGCGTCTTGATGCTTCAATCGCAATCTTTAATATGGCCGGGCAGTTAGTTTGGTCAACCTTAAAAAAAGATCAAGCACCAAACTACTATTCAATAAGTTGGGATGCAAGTGACAATAAAGGCAGGCAAGTACACAGCGGGGTTTATATTTGCCATTTAAAGGCAGGAGGCTATGCCAAGAGTATAAAAATGGTATTGTTACGCTGAGGAATAAGTTTTATTTGCAATCGATGACCAAAAACATGAAAACCAAAGCCCTATCTTTATTGCTTTGTCTGTTTTCTTTGTCATGCAATAATCTTACAAGACATCACTGGAAATTGATTGGCATTGAAAATGCAACAAAGATGCAATTCCATACGGATAGCATATATTATGTGTTTTGCATGGATACTGCTTCAGTTGAAGATGTCCGTGCAGGAAGAAGGGCGAGAGTTAAGCATAAAACCGAGTTTAGCCGGTCAGGACCGGTGAAAATTGAGCAGCTTGCTTTAGTCCTTTCTTTTGAACGTCCTAAATATTCAATAATTCCAACGGATCAAAACAACATTTTCTCTACAGACGACAAATGTAATACATCGGAAGGTACCTATAAAATGCATGGTGATTCGATTTGTTTTGATTATTGTTCATCTACTCTTTTTGATTGTATAAATCCCAAGCCAATACCGGTGCCTGATATGTTTCACAAAAAAACACGCAGTATGTACTTTAACGCTACCACCCATTATTCTTTTCATGGAAAAGACACATTATATTTGCACAACAAATTTGATAATGCACTGATATTTGTTTCACAATAAAATCAACACTCAACACTAAATGAACCTTAAATCTCGTCAGCTTTTTATTGTCCTTTGTCTTTTACTATCAGCAATTGGTTTCTTTTCTAAATGCAAGCCCAAAGATACTGTTCCAGAGAACTCTTTGCATAAAAATAAAACCAATAGGACTCAGGCCCAGTTCGGGAATAAGGGAGATACAACAAACAACATAAAGGATTCTAATCTAAATACTGTTGCTGGAAATATAACGGATTTCTCGTTCAAATTATATCAGGAGGTATCTACAAATAATCCTGGTAATATTATTGTCTCACCATATAGCATTTCTTTGGCGCTTGCAATGCTTCTTAATGGGGCGGCTAATAACACAGAAGCCCAAATTCGTAATGCACTGAATTTTAGGCAAGATAATAACACACTTAATAAATCATTTCAATTGTTACAGGAAAAATACAAGAATTACTGCAAGGAAGATTCGATCGAACTCAAGATAGCAAATTCAATATGGCTGCAAAAGGAGTATCCAATAGAGGTGGACTTTAAAAGTCTTTCAAAAGATTATTATAATGCTCAAATTGATTCTGTTGATTTTAAGAAATCCCCGGAGTTTGCGCGAACTATAATTAACAAGTGGGTGGAAAAAGAAACGGATTCAAAGATAAAAAGTATTTTCGAGGAAGGCATGATTACCGAATTTACAAGAGCTGTAATCGTTGATGCCATTAGTTTTTATGGAAAATGGGCTATACCTTTTCAAAAAGAACTTACAATAAATGAACCATTTTATTTAAACGCTAATAAAACAATCCAGGCAAAAATGATGAGGCGGACAGGTTCATTTGAATATTTAAAAGACACAACATATCAATTAATAAAACTTGACTATCAGGGAAAAAGCCTATCAATGCTGGTCATTCTACCAAACAAGAAAATTGACATATCGAATATTGAAAATAAAATTAGCTCAATATTCGACAAGTCAAATCAATTGTTAAAACATCAGGTTGAAGTCTCACTCCCAATTCTCTCCTTTATGCTGGATTTATCAGTACAACCTATATTAGAAAAGTTAGGAATGAAAGACGCTTTCTCCAAAGCTGCAAATTTAACCAAATTGTCAAAGAATGCGGTTGAAGACACGCTTTATGTGTCTTCAATAAGGCATAAAGCCTGGGTTGAAATATCAGAAGAAGGAACAAAAGCAGCTGCTGCTACAGGTGTTGCTGTCTCATTATTGATAGCTAGTGCACCCGTAACATTATCACCGGAAATATTTAAGGCCGATCATCCGTTCTTATTCATAATTTCAGACAACACCCTTCATAATATATTGTTTTATGGTAGGGTAAATAATCCAAATGTCAAATAGGGTAAAATATGCTGCTTCGTTATCAACTATTTATTTTATTATCTTGACATATTTATGTTCTGACGTAATTTATTTTATGAAAAAAGGCAATATGTCAATTCAAGCTACAGCTAAAGTTTAAAAATAGGAGAACATGCACTTATTCATCACGATAACATCATTGTTTCTCATTATCCTTTTCGGGGGCTGCTCAAAGGAATCAAGCCCGGTTGCCCCAATAACAGAAATAACCAAAGTAACAGACACATTTTATTATTCGGGTTTGAAACAGGCTTTTATTGTGTCAGCAGGGGATAGGAATATCACTGTTTCGTTTCAGGTTATCGACACATTCCCGATTTGCAAAATCAATAATATTATCCTCCCGGTTATAAATTTCAATTATCAACCTCATTTTGCATATACCGCTCCTTTAACCGATTCGTTTCTAAATATTGAAATAGGCTCTGCTCATCGGAAAACAACAGGTTCCATTAGAATTCCTTCACCTGTCAAGGATTTATGGATTAATTATGTTGCACAATCGCCTCTCGTACCCGGTTTGACTCATTATGATACTTTAAATGCTGACATCGAATATTTATTGGAATGGACTGCAACTCCATGTGATTTCTTCAGGGTTCAGTTGGATAACCATGATACAGTTGTTACAGAGCAAACATTAACCGTTTCCATTCCTTCAGGCCGCCATTCTTTTTCTTTGAACATATATGCTTGTATTGGAAATGTACCGGATTTCAAAAATAACAGTGTATCCCTTGATCCCTATATTAAAGGCGAATATGGAGATGGGTATGTGTTTCTTTCTTCAAAACCGGTAATGGTCTATATAACGGTAAAATAAATCATATGACCCAAAATGACAGACCCAAGAGGGGATAGCAATGCAGTTGTCTTAAGGTGAGGGATGCTAAAACATTGTAGGATTCGGTTTGTTTACGGGTGACCAACAAAACGTATTAACCCCCTTCCTTACTCGTAGGGAAGAGGGAAAGGGGGACTCGTGCTGAGCAATGTCGAAGCATGGGTCACCCGCAAGAGAGCAAAATCTTTAGTCATAACACCCAACAAACTGACACAAGCTGTGTCAGAAGCAGGCTATTTTTATTTTTCTTTGCACTTATATGCTTGTACAGGAAACATATTGGATTTTTAAAATAACAGTGTATCCCTTGATCAGTCGGGTAAGGTCAGGGTTCAACGGTAAAACGCATTGTCCGGAAGTGATCGTCAAACGTAAAGCATTGTTTGCAATTGGTCTTGCGCATCAGCACAAAAGATGAACAATCCACAATTGAGAAATCTTGATCCTTATATTTCCGGAACAATTCCAATGCTTCCTGTTCAACAGCAGCTTCGATACGAATGATTTCAATAGACGGATTTGTGGTGGATGTATCTAAAAAACGTATCGCAGCATTTTTTGATACAGACCGGGAGATCAGCATGGCTGTTTCGTTTATGACCCAATTTGAGGTGATAAAAACTGTGTGTTTCTGTATGGCGGAACGGAGATAGTCGAGTGCCTTCTCATTGTACTGGTCGTCTTTGTCAGCCAGTGCGTAGAAGGCTGCGGAGTCGAAGAAAACTTTATGAGCGTTCATACAGGTATTTATCGTGATTTACCGAATTGTCAGATTTGCCGCTTCTGCCGATACCAACAAGATCCAAGAGAGAGGATTTTTTTGTTCTATGGGGTAGATGCTTTTGCGTTTTTGCTTCCAGAAATGTTGCAAAGTCATATACTTCAGCCTGTTTATCGGCAGGCAGTTTCTCCATAGTGTCAGCGGTAAGCTGTGAATAATTATATGCCATAATGGACGCTCCTTGATTACTGCCAAGTGTCTTTTAATATAAAGTATAATGTTTGCAGATATTCTTTGCAAACATTTTTATGGTTGCAAAAAAAACTCTTTTAGATGCGAAAGCAGTATGGTCTTGGATTCTCCGGATTCGAGTCGTTGTCTTCTTTCTTTTAAAATTTCCTTATGCCAGATGGGTGAATTTATTTCCTTTTAGTCTAAGATTAAGGAGGGAAGTGGGTTTTACCTATATTTATGCTTTTGCACGCGCTCTTTTTTTTCTGGACATGGATTTTGATAGGACTGATTTTGTTTCAAAGAATGAAACAATACCTGAATCAGATAATTTATCAATCTTATCGGATAGCTTTATCCTTTGATCTCTTTGAAACTTAACGGAATCGAATTTTTTATTCATGGATTAGCTCCCTTGGATTTCTTATTTCTATGGTCGGATACTCGTGATCTATCATACAACTGGAATATAAAAACCATTCGTGAACTCGGAAAAGAGTCGTTTTGAGTAATGGCTGAACTCTTCATCGAAAACTCCGCCGATTACTGATGTGTCGATGTAAATTTTACGAATCATAGATTAAATATGCAAAAATGATGTCCCGGAATCAATGTATTTTGTCTTTGCATGCACTTTTGTTTTAGGTGTTTTTAATTGGAAAATACTGCCTTTCTGCATTTCACATTCCAGAATATGGAATAATCATTCCTTATTCTGGAATGTGGAATGTTATAGCCGGTGGTATTGTCAGAGGTATGTTGACCGCTCATTCGGCTCCGGCTTTCAAGGATTCTTTCAAACAAAATTCTCAAGACGCTTATGTCTGGCCGGATTCAAATTCGGAAGACAAGGGATTCTCTATAGATCCCTTATATATTTCAGCGCCTGCAGCTTCATTAAAAGATCCAAACCTGTATAATCTTTTGGCCTGTGTGGATGTTTTGCGAATTGGCCGGACAAGAGAAAGAAATATCGCAATTGAGCTTTTTAAGAAAGCCTTTTTGGAATATGGCAAACTACCTTAAATCTGATGACCTCGAAAACATCGCTATTGCCTTAAAAGACCTTAATAAAGATGTTGTCTTTCATCTTAAAAAAGCATTTCAGCGTTGGACTAATCCTATTGTATCAGAGCCAGGTATTTTAACAACCATAATGGCACATCTTCCTCCTTATGAGTCCGTAAAAGTATCGGAAAAAGTTCTCAGCGCATTCCGTTCCTTTGCCGCCTAATCACAAACCTCCAATAAGACTTGAGCAGGACACATTGGAATACTTCAAAGGTATTGCCGTTGAATCGGATATTCCCTATCAAAAATTGATAAATCTTTTCCTTAGAGAATGCGCTGAACAACATAAAAAACCTTCAATTCGGTGGGAAAGGAAAAGAGTACTCGCTTGATTTTTCTTTGTCCTTTCTTGCACCAATCCCCATTCTGCGGTACCAACTACACGCTTACCAGATTTTCAATAATATTGCATTAAACAATGATTATATTGCTTTAATCAATAATTAAATATATATTTCTGAGGAGTCTGAATTATGAAACGATTAAATGGTAAAGGTATTACACACCTCTTAAAAGCTCTTGATAATCGATTGGATGAAGAACTTGAAATCATCTTATGCGGTGGAGCTGCAGGCATCCTTAAAGGTAGCCTTGCTCGGGACACCTTGGATATTGACCTGATAACATCAATTCCAAAAATATCCCATTATTCAAATTTGATTCAGGCCATAGCTGACGAATATTCTTTATCCCCTAGATGGCTTAATGACGGTGCAAAGGGATATGTCAGCTATTTACCTGAAGATTTTAAGACCCGTATGGAGAAATTGAACAACAACTTTAAATATTTGCGTGTTTTCTTATTATCTAATTCTGACTTGTTTATCATGAAACTTGCTGCCTTGCGGGCGGAAGATATACCTGATATCAAGTGTTTCAAATTAAATGAGGATGAATTGACCATAGTTAAAGAAACAATAAATCATATTTCGGATTTTGATGTTAAAACAGCTATGAAGATGAAATTATATCTTGAGGAGATTGGATTATGGAATTAATCAATAAATTAATGGCAAATTGGAAACATGTTGGGTTCAGATTTAACATTGGTACCTCAAAAGACAACATAGATATTGAGAAATTAATAGTCGAAACCTCAAGGGTCGGCAGAAATGAACCAGTTTTAATATGGGGTATGCTGGCATGGATTGTCCAATATGGGGACTTAATCAATGTTTCACGGTTATCCCGTTTATTAAAAGAAGGGGATATGGCTGTTTTGGGTGCAATTATTGAAATAGCAATATCCAAAGGTGCCGATAATAAACTGGCTCATATTGCCGGCAAATGCAAGGGCAACAAACAAGCTGAAATCCTTTTTCCAATTATGAAAGAAAGCAAAATAACAGAGAAGATAGAAAAGGATGATGGCCTTGATGTGTTTAAGAAATGGGGCCTCTACTGTTCTAATATCTCAGATAAAAGCGATGCTTTGAATACAAGGGAATTTGTATTGAAACATAATCCCAATCTTGCAATTCGAGCTCTATTCGGTTCCAATGTTAAGGCTGAAATATTATACCAGCTCAGCCATATTTCGAAATCCTATATTAATGAGCTTGCTCGCCTGATAGGAATGTCCTATCAACCGGTTTATGCGGAAGTTGAGAGGATGATTCTAAATAAACTGTTATTGAGTGAAACTGTTGGCAAACTCAGGCTTGTTTCATTGAATCCGAAAATATTGCAATTGCTAAGTATAGCCTGTTAATCCCAGCATGAACCCACGGCATTAAAATATGTTTTCCAGTATAACGGCGGTGGCTTTGTCATGGGTATGTTGACAGCTCATTCTGCTCCGGCTCTCAAGGATTCTTTCAAACAAAATTCTCAAGACGCTTATGTCTGGCCAGATTCAAATTAGGAAGACAAGGGATTCTCTATAGATCCCTTATATATTTCAGCCCCTGCAGCTTCATTAAAAGATCCAAACCTGTATAATCTTTTGGCCTGTGTGGATGTTTTGCGAATTGGCCGGACGAGAGAAAGAAATATCGCAATTGAACTTATTAAGAAAGTCTTTTTGGAATATGGCAAATTACCTTAAATCTGATGACCTCGAAAACATCGCAATTGCCTTAAAAGACCTTAATAAAGATGTTGTCTTTCATCTTAAAAAAGCATTTCGGCGTTGGACTAATCCTATTGTATCAGAGCCAGGTATTTTAACAACCATAATGGCACATCTTCCTCAAATATTGAAGGATTCGGTTTGTTTGCTGGTGAGCATAGCCCCCTTCCTTACTTTTAGAGAAAAGGGAAAGGTGGATGGGTCACCCGCAAAAGAGCAAAATTCTTCAGTCATATCGTGTCTGCCTATCAAATGTAAGTCTTTGTCAATGGTATTGGAGAGGGGGGTAGATGACAATGCCTTTGACTTAAGATTGACATGTGACATTTAAGACGTATAAAAACCTTGGGGACTTCCCTCAATTTGCCCGGCGGCACAGAGGCCGCCGGCTGGTCTGATGGTTGGTTTTTATTTGATACCGAGCCAGAGACGTCTCGGTGAAAACAAAAAAAGATTGAAGCTGAATGCGAGGCCGTCTCTGGCCTCGCACATAAAAACAAATATCATTACAGGCCGGTGGCCTCCGTGCCACCGGACAAATAGTGGCCAAGAAGAAGTTTGGAGAAAAGAAAAGGGGCAAAAATCAGGTTTTTCTAACTGTTTATCATCCGTCAACCTTAAGTCAACGGGATTGGGGATAGGGGATGGGTTTCAGAAAGAGGTTTTGAACAGGGGATAGGTGAGGCGACAAGGGAGAGCATTGGAATTCTTGAAAATTCTTGACTTTATCAATTAATATGTTTATACTTGTATATACATAGAAGGGAGGCGTCGCATGCTGGCAAAGATGCAAAAATGGGGTAACAGTCAGGGGCTTAGGTTTTCCCGGAGTATTCTAAACCAGGCAAAAATTAGTCCTGGTGATCCTGTCGATATTTCTGCAAGGGCTGGAGAGATAATTGTTAAACATGTTGCTGCTGTAAGGGGCAAATACCATTTGAAAGACCTTTTATCCAAAATGCCCGACAATTACAAACCTCTGGAAATGGATTGGGGAAGTCCGCAAGGAAAGGAAATCTGGTAAATGCATCATTATACTCCAAAGAAGGGTGATTTTATAGCGCTGACATTTGATCCTCAGTCGGGTCATGAACAAAAAGGGCGCAGGCCGGCACTGGTGATAAGCAATACGGCCTTTAATGAAAAAACCGGTCTGGCTTTTGTATGTCCAATTACCAACACGAAACGCGGTATTCCCCTTCATGTCGATATTCCGGATGATTGTGTGCTTACTGGTGTGGTCATGGTTGATCAGGCAAAGTCCGTAGATTTTGTTGCACGAAAAGCAAAGTATATTGAGAAAGCCCCTGCTCAATTGCTCAACGAAACCCTATCCATTCTAGATTCTATCATTTATTAATTTGAATGATTCGAATTCCGTGGTTTTTCGAGTGCCGAGTCCGACTTGCCATTCAAAGTGGATATTGTGGATTGGGCGACAACAGGGGAGGCCTTCAGGAAGATTATTGAGAAAGATAATGTAGTTATCCAGGAAGAAAAATAAAAAACTTCAATATTCGTTTGGTTTTACGTCTTTTATTCCGCTATTCCGCTGCGTGTATTTCGTCAGCAAGTTTTTTAACCAGGGCCTTGACTGAAATAATTTCCGTGCATCTATATGCGTTTGACCCGCAAAATGCGAATGAAGCATCCATTTTCCCTTCAGCAGCATCAGCAAGAACACGGGCAATGCAATATGGCGCTGTGGAAGGATTGCAGGTCCTGAGGCACTTGTAGGTGCATTTAAACGGTACTTTTATAAAATTCTGGACATCCTCGACGAATCTATTTCTTATCACTCTTCCGGGCATTCCAACAGGACTTTTGATTATTTCAATGTCATCTTTTCCGGCTTTAAGATATGCTTCCTTGAACTTTATGTTTGCATCACATTCATCAGTGCAGACAAATCTGGTCGCCATTTGTACCCCGGCTGCTCCGAGCTTAAGAAACTTAACAATGTCATTTCCATCGAAAATTCCGCCTGCTGCTATAACCGGGATTGCAGGAGAAAACGTATTAGCCACTTTTATGACCTCAGTTACAATCTGTTCAAGCTTTGGTGCGGTATGGTTCAATACCTGATCCAATGGATAGCCAAGATGACCTCCGGCTTCCACACCTTCAACAATAACAGCATCAGGTAATTTGTTATAACTGTTTTTCCATTTTTTGCATATAATTTCAAATGCACGCGCTGAAGAAACAATTGGCACAAGTTTTATGTCTTTTCCCTTTGTGTATTTCGGTAGGTCAAGGGGAAGACCGGCACCGGAAATGATCAGATCAATGTTCTCTTCAACCGCTATTTCCACAAGACTGGCATAGTTACCAAGGGCAACCATGATGTTTACACCAACAATGCCTTTTGTCTTTTTCTTTGCTTTCCGGATTTCTTCTATGAGCGCAACATCATTGACCTTTACGAATTCCGATCCATGCACATCTTCAAATTTTCCAAGGCCAACAGAGGCAATAACTCCAATGCAACCTTCATTTGCCACTGCTGCTGCAAGGTTTGATTTTGATACCCTGACGCCCATCCCACCTTGTATAATAGGGTAGGCAGCGGATAAATTACCAATCCTGAGAGAAGGAATGTTTTTCATGTTTACACATGCTCTTTTTTTAAGAATTCCCGGATTATGAATACGTAAAACAATATCCGGTGTTATGGCTTACCTTAGACCAGGAAAGGAATAACAATAATTTGAATAATATTAAAATAGTGACTTTTACGTTCAGATGCAAGTGGTTCTTTCATTTTATTAGGAAAAGTTGAAAGATAAATTAAGAAGGCCCTACCCATCCGGGTAGGGCCATTCCAAGCTTAGGGAGCCCCTAAAGCCTTGTTGCTAGCAAGCCTCACAAGAGGCTCCTAATTTCTTTATATAGATAATAGGATCACCTCCTTCCTTCGGGGTGTCATAATATGTATTGAGAATTCCCAGTTCAATCCTCAAACACAGCACTGATATTAAGATATAAAAATATTTAGAATTAATCCACTTATTATTGAAAATATCTTGACTTTAATTTTGGAGTAAAGGCATTTTAGAAATGATAATAAATCCAAAGGTTTACAAATGGCTTCTATTCAGGAATTGATTGCATTAAAAACAACTGACCTCAAAGACGATCTGATTTGCGAGTATGCTGATTTCAAAGGGCTCCCGGCTGAGCAGGCACGGCAGATCATTGAAGGCAGCAGTCTTAAACTGGATCCTGGAAGCGCTACAGACGGTTTTTATTCTCATTCGGATGATTTTCTTATCAATCTTATAAGGGCTCAAAACCAATTGGCACATTTAACTGAACGGGTGAATGTTATTGCCCAATTTATTGACAATAAACAGCTGGATGTCCTTGATATTGGCGGTGGGCTTGGTAACTTTTGCATTGCCCTTTCACGTGCAGGGCATCGTTGTACATATTCGGACATCCCGGGTGTAATAATGGATTTCGCAAAGAAACGTTTTCAATCACGTGGGTTGAATATAAAAATGGTTGATGTAAGGGATTTGCCAAAAGAGAAATATCAGGTCCTTTTGAATTATGATGTGCTGGAACATCTGGTTGATCCAATTTCAACACTGGTGGAATTCGCGCTTCATGCACGTGAAAACGGAATTCTTTTTCTGACAGCTGATTTCATGAATTTTGCTGAACCCTTTCATCTTAAGAAAAATTTACCTTACGCCTTTGTTTTGGAATATTTGCTAAAGGAAATCGGGTTTGATCTTGTGTTTGATGAAGGCATGGATCCGGTTGAGTCTATTTTAAAGGCCAGGATGCGGGCCTATGTCATGAAAAGACCCTGCAATGACCGGAATTTGCTCTTAAAAAATGCACGGGAACTTGCTACAAATGGGATCTCGCAGTTCCTGTCATATTTCAAGGAAGAGTTTGAGCGCTTGGTACAATCAGAGTCATAATACCAATAAGCATTTAAGCATCGTAACTGTTCAGGCGTCTTGCCGGTCCCCAAGCGATGCACCGAGCTTGTCGAGGTGTGCCAGCCGGGTGCCTCGATACATCCGCCTGCGGCGGACACTCGGCAACCGGCTGGTGTATCGAGGGGCCGGGAAGATGTCTGAACAGTTACAAAGCATCTATATCGAGAAGTGAAAGGGAACAGCGTAGCCTTCATGCTTTCTTAAGTTTGCACTAAGACAAGAGAGCCAGACTAGTTTTGCCAGTTTGTGAAGGTCCTGTTCGAATCGCCAGGGTAATGATTGAATCCCATATTCCTTGAAATGCGAATAACCTGGAGGGTGTAAAAGAAACATTTCCTTCGGCGAATATCTGAAGAGGGCCTTTTCCTCTTCTGTAAATATTGCCAGGTAGTCGTTTCGGACCAGCAAAATGTCATGAGTAAATGCTGTAACAAAATCCAGTTGAATTAGTTTGTAGCCGTATTTTTCAGCAAGCATCATGGCGTAGCCCAGGGAGAGGCCGTAAAAGCCGCTTACATTGCCATCTTTATCCAGGCACCTGTATTTTTCATCGTACAGCACACTAAATGATATGGGAAATGGGATTTCAGGGTTTATTTCCAGTTGTAAAACCTTTGGTTTATATCCTCCCTCTAATATTGTTTTCAAGACAGCCCCATCATACCCATCAATGTCCAATTTCAGGAAATCACAGGATACAGGGCATTTGTTTTCCTTGAGGACTTTTATAATGTTATATGGAGTAACAATGGTGTCGTCGATTTTCTTAACAGCACTTTGTGGTAGGTTGACATAAAGCTGTTCGTTCTTTGCACCTTCAATTGCAAGTCCGCCATATCCCATTGTATATATCGGATACACAGGATCATTCATGGATTTGCCGTCACCGCATCCGATGTTTACAGCATATTGTGTTGCTTCAGCCGGAAACATGGCGTTTATCTTTTCAAGAACGGAATAGCAATCGAATAAATGAAATTGATAAATATTTCCCTTGTCGTCTTTAGCGTTAAACAGCGAGAATAACTTATTTTCCATATTGTAGCCTGTGATGAGTATGAATATAAATATTGCAGGTGCATCAGAAAAGATAAAGTGTAGCATGGGGTGCAAGACAAGGTTTGAAATCTAAAATGTCCGGCGGCACTGAGGCCGCCGGCTAGTCTGGTTGTTGGGTTCGTGGGTGTGGGGTGATATTTTTGTAGAGGCGTAGCATGGCTACGCCTCTACAAAAATATCACCCCTAAAACACAAAAAAATTGATTAGGCGGCGGCCTCAGTGCCGCCGCACTAAATTGATGTAAACCCTGTCTTATGCCCTGTGGCATATCATGAATTTTCAGGAAAACAAGAATAAGCTTGACAAAAAATATCCTGGGAGCGTAATTTAACCTGAAAGAGACATCGGCTTTTAATGTGCGCTGATTTTAAGGGATGATATTATAGTGGACATTAAAAAATACATCAGCGAAGAGTTTATAAAAGGAAGCGGCATCGAGATAGGAGCTCTTCACAGGCCATTACAGGTGGTCCCTGGCACAAGGGTCACTTATGTGGACCATTTCCCGGTAGAAGAACTGCGCAAACATTATCCCGAACTTGATAAAGTTAATCTGGTTGATGTAGGCATAATAGACAATGGAGAGACATTATCAAAAGTTGCGGATGACAGTCAGGACTTTGTTATTGCAAGTCATTTTCTGGAACATTGTCAAGACCCGATAAATGCAATATTCAATATGCTCCGCGTTACGCGCGAAAACGGGATTGTATATATCTCTATCCCAGACAAACACTATACATTCGACATTTTCAGGCCGGTTACTCCGCTAAGCCATCTTATACGGGATAATGAAGCAGGTGCGAATTGTTCTTATGATGAACATCATTATGAATATGTAAGATGGGTATCCAAAGGCATAAGTCCGGACAAGATTGACGGCCAAATCAAGGAGCTTAAGAAAACAGGATACAGCATTCATTATCATGCATGGCGGCAATTCGAGATGCTTGAACTATTAACATATCTTGGCAGGGAAAAGGGATTTCCAATTTTATGCGAATCAATTTTACGTGGTGAGGTGGAGCTTCATGTTGTATTGAGAAAAACCACAATCCTGACACAGCTTGACAAGCTTTCTGAAATGGCCAGGAAAATTGAGGAAGTTTCAGCCGTAGCTTACGATCTGTTTGACCTTAAAATTAAAATTGGAGTGGGTTTTGCCGCGGCAGGGCAAAATCATGCTGCTGAATGCATGTTCTCTGAGGCTCTTTTGCTTAAGCCAAACCATGCTGAAACAATGCTAAGAATCGCTCTTGCGCAAACTAAAAACGGGCGGTTCCATGATGCCCAAAAGAACCTTATTGCAGCACAAAAACTTGATCCAACAAATGAGTCAATCCGCAATCTGCTGGAACAGATAAACAAGGCACTTATAATCCAACCATAAAGCCAAAGGAAATGGTAAGCTAACAATGACTCAAAAACCTTTTACATCACAGGATCAATGCGAATATATTCACCGTGACGGCTATTATCATAAGTCAGGCATATTAAGTCAGGTACGCAGCAGGTTTAAGGGACTTAAAATTTATATTATTATCACATTAATTTCCATTGGGGGAGGCGCTTGCGCAGTATATCTCCCGCCGCTGCTCAGCCCCTCTGGTTCGGGAGATGTATCTTTCGATAAAATGGATAAAAGCGAGATACTTAAAAAACTCCAGGAAAACCCTGAGCTTCTTGAACAATATAAACAAAACACCGGAGGGCGCTGATGTTGACAGCTCTTCCGGTTATTGTCAAGCTGGCTATTGCCACAGCCACCCTTTTTATTCTCATTTTCACGTTTATCGCTTTTGTCCAATATCGCCGGACACGGAAAAGCGCTTCACTTACAAAACAGGCCGCGGAACTCATCAAATGGCGGGCATGGGATGCTGCTCTTGTGCTGCTGCAGAAAGCGCGGATAAGCGATCCCGATCACTTCCTTGTTTGTTACCACATAGGCCATATTCTTTACTTTGGAAAGCACCTTTATGCTGAAGCTGAAAAGGAGCTTAGACACGCCATTTCCCTTAATCCTGTATGCGCTGAAGCCCATTATGCCCTGGGCCACCTTTTATTTCATGTTTTAAATCAGGACAATAAGGCGCGTGAGTCCCTGGAAAAGGCGATTTTACTGGATCCCGTGCTTGTTGAAGCCAGAAACACACTTGGGCTTTTGGAATCAAAATCAGGCTCATTCAGTACAGCACTCAGTAATTATAAGGAAGCTGTACGACTTTCACCTTCATACTGTGCTGCATGGGGCAATATGGGAATCACCTGCATGAACCTTAACAACATCTCGGATGCAATTGAAGCTTTTACAAGGGCATCGGAATTGGACTCCTCGGTTGCGCTGAATCATATCAATTTGGGCAATGCCCTTGGAATGGCAGGCCTTTTTGACAAGGCCTCGGAATGTTTTGTTCGGGCAATTGCCATAGAACCAGGGCTTCCAGAACCACACTATTGGCTCGGCTCTCTTTTGCTTCAATCTAATCGTTTGCCTGAAGCCGTGGCTGAACTGAATGAGTGCATTGCGCGCGAACCCAATCATGCCCTGGCATATTACAATCTTGCACAGGCCTACGAAAGGCTTAACATGGCTGATGCATCGCGTAAGTATATGGACAGGGCCATTGAACTTAAGCCTGAAATAGGCAATGATTTGAAATAGAAGGAGAGATTTTTATGACACGCTGCGAATTCCTTAAAACAGTTTCGGTGTTTCATGGATTGGATGATGCTGAAATCAGGAAAATCGATGCTATTGCGCTTGAAATGGTTTTGAAAAAAGGGGATGAGCTCTTCTCGGAAGGGTCAAAGGGAGAGGATTTCAGCATCATCTGGAATGGTGTCATTGCCATCTATAAGAAAGTTGCAGGTGGCCGTAAGCGTATTCTTGTAAACCTCGAACCCGGCAAGGTTTTTGGCGAACTGGCGTTATTCGACAATCAGCCCCGTTCAGCACAGGCCGAGTCATCTGAAGAGACACGGCTTATCAATCTGAATATCGTAAAATTTCAGGCATTGCTTGATTCCGAACCTGTTCTTGCATCTAAGTTTCAACGAAATATAATTCTCATGCTCTGTACCCGCTTAAGAGAGGCGAACGAAAAGCTCAACCAGGGCGTAATCTGGGGTTTTAAGACCCAAGGCTGACAAAAGGCCGGCCAATTATACTTTGTTTGACATAGTGAATGACATCAACATGAAAAAACCATTCCAAACAGGACCACAGGAAGTCTTGAAACCATCCATCCTGTCCATGGTCGGCCCATTTTATGCGCCTTACAAGAAAGAGTTCTTTCTAATGAGCTTTTTCTTTTTGTTTCAGCACTCACCTGTTTGGTTTTCTCCCATTTTAATGGCCCGTCTGGTTGATCTGATAACAACAAACACACCTGATCGTCTGTTTTGGTTTGCAGTATATGGCGGGATCATGTTATTAATGACGGGGTGGAATATTCCGGCGTGCGTGATGCGAACGAAATATGCCAGCCGAATGACACGCGGGGTCAGCCGTGATCTTCGTATTGCTATATGTGAACAGCTTCAGCAGCTTTCACTGCTTTATCACGATAAGCATTCAATAGGGCGCATGCAGTCCAAGGCCATTCGGGACATTGATGTGGTTGAATCGCTTCCAAACCAGTTTATCTGGCTTCTTTGCAGCACAACAATAACCATCATAATTGCCATTACCGCAATTGCAACCCGTAAGCCTCTGGCGCTTTTGTTCTTTGTCATTTTAGTACCTCTTTCAATATGGCTTAAAATGTTCTTTATAAAAAATTTGAACCAGCCAAGCAGTAATTACCGTAAATCATTTGAAAATATGAGTGTAGGATTCTCGGATATGATGGTCATGATGCCTGTAACGCGTGCCCACGGGCTTGAAGAATTTGAACTTGCCAAGGTGAAGAACAAGATTGCGGATGTATTTGAAAAGGGCTTCCAATTTGATATGGTGACCGCGCTTTTTGGGGCTTCAAGCTGGGTGTCGTTTCGTTTATTCGAAACAATATTTCTATTGGGTTCAGTATGGTTTGCATTTAAAGGAAAGATAACCGTAGGCGATACGGTGATGTTTTATACGTTCTTCGGTTCCATTTCAAGTTCGATTCTTGCCTTGCTTAATGTGCTTCCAGCTGCGGCACAAGCAAGCGAGTCGGCGAAATCAATTACAGAACTGCTTCATGCACCGGATCGCGAAGAAAACAGGAATAAAACACCACTGCAAAGCATTACCGGCAAAATAAACATGGAAGATATTCATTACAGTTACCCGGGTACAACCGAGCATGCCATCAATGGAGTCACACTTGAAGTTATTGCCGGTGATTCGGTTGCGTTTGTCGGGCCTTCAGGATGCGGCAAATCAACACTTTTATCGCTCATACTTGGGTTTATACGGCCATTAAGCGGCAGGATTTTGCTTGATGGCGAGGATATGCAGAAGCTTGATCTCAGGTCATATCGCGCGCACGTCGGGGTCGTGTCACAGGACATAGTTTTTTTCTCGGGTACGCTGCTTGAAAATGTACAATATGGTTTTAAAAACATCTCACAGAAACATATCAGGGAGGTTTTGGAATTTGCAAATGCCTGGGAATTTGTGGAAAAATTGCCGGATGGTATCAATACGCGTCTTGGTGAAAATGGCGTCAAGCTTTCAGGTGGACAAAAACAGCGGCTTGCCATTGCCAGGGCGGTTTTGAGAAATCCACGTATTTTGATACTTGATGAAGCCACGAGTGCACTTGATGTGGAATCCGAAACACTTGTAAAGGAGGCGCTTGACAGGATTATGGAGCACCGCACCTCGTTTGTTGTTGCTCACAGATTGTCAACGGTCAAGGGTTGTGATCGAATTGTGGTCATGGAAGAGGGGCGCGTTAAATGCATGGGTTCACATGATGAACTCATGAAATCGGATAATTTTTATTCACGTATAATAAAATAAGAACTTAACTGTTCAGACATCATTCCGGCCCCTCGATACACCAGTTGGATGCCGAGTGTCCGCCTGTGTCTGACACTCGGCATCCAACTGGCACACCTCGACAAACTCGGTGCATCGCTCGGGGACCGGCAAGACGCCCGAATAGTTATTAAAAACTTAACAAGTTTGAAGAAAGCTTTAAATACGGGGGTTTATGGTTTGGGAGAACTCCTTTATCGTCTTTTTAAGCTCGGTAAAATTAAAAGGTTTTTTTATAATAGGGATGTCCTTTATTGCTTTAATCTTTTGTTTTAGGGTGCCATCCAATGAGCCGGTTGCCATAATCACTTTTACATCCGGATTAATTAATATAAGGTCCTTAAGAGCCCTTAATCCATCCATAACCGGCATTTCAAAATCCAACAACACAAAATCTATACGCGACTCAAAACACCAATAGTTGATGACCCCTTCGTATCCATTAGGTGCCTCTATTGATTCGTATCCCATGTCGCTAAGCAGCATCTTTAGAGTGCTCCTGATTAGATCATTGTCATCCACAATCAGTGCCAGTTTTTGACCTGAAGATTGCCTGGATTTTATAGGGGCAGGTTGATTCATTTCTGATCCCGATGTTCGGAATCCTTTACCAATAAATCAAATAAATGGCATTGTTTATGACTGCGGTTTTTTTTACATTGCATGAGGATTTGATTTAATCGGTGAATGTGTTTTCTATATGTATTAATTTTGTTTGATATTTCCGTTATCTTATCCTGGATTTTATGCTTGCCTTTCATGCAGTTTTTATTTGCGCCAAAAAGGCATCTTTGTAATTCCACAATTTCCTTTAAAGAAAAGCCATAGACCTGTGCTTGTCTTATGAAGCGCAAATGAATTACGGTCTCAGGCGTATATCGTCTGTGTCCATTCTTGCTCCTGATAGGAGGTGGAATCATTCTCTGTCGTTCGTAAAAATAGATTGTTTGGATGTTAACGCCGGCTTGTTTTGCCAATTGGCTTGTTGTAATGAAGTCCATTAATGAACGTTCCCTTATCTTAGGAAATAATGGATATAATATACTGCCTATACTATAGTATAGAGTCAAGTTTTATTTATTAATGTGTTCGGAACTTGGAATGGGCTGTTTTTAGATGGGGATGATTAGAATGGTTTTGATAGGGAAAAAGAAGAGCGCCAAATGGCAACAGAAAAAAGTCATCATAGCGGAAATCGAGAATCTGGTTATACCAGAAAAATCAAATTTAAAAAATAACGGCGTGCAAGCGAAGATACCCTTGCACGCCGGTCAACTACTTGAAATTAGCGCTGAATTTTAAGCGCTGGATTCAACAGCCTATGATTATACCTTTTTCTTGTAAACAAGAAACGCTGTGGCTTTGGTAACCGGGGTATAATTAACGGTTGCTTCCATCGTAAGAAGTAACAAATCTCCTATGATAGTATAATCGTATATATAAGCCTTTATATTTTGATACGACATCGTATATCCTATGTTACCACCAACGCCAATAAACCCATAGGTTATTAATGGGTTTTTGATCGCCGGAGGAAAGGAAACACTGTCTATTGTTCCGGTATTAACTACATAGGAGGTAAATTCAGTGCTTGTTATTTTCACGGTATCTGTATTCTGTGTCCAAACTACTCCGTTCGTATCACACTGAATCCATGTGCCGATAAGTGCAGCGTCGTAGGCAGGTTGAGCACTACCACCTGAAACGAATGCTTCAAACCAATCCGGCACCTGCGGGTCGCAGTTCGAGATGTTGAAAATGGTAGCGATCAGTGTTTTATGTGCGGTATCACTGCTGGACCAGACGCATTGCGCATAAACATTGAGTGACAGAGTTACTATCTCATGTGAAGTTGTATTTGTAAATTTGATCGCCGTGGCAGAAGATGAATCAATCGTAATGCCAGAACTGACAAAAAACGGTGAAACCAGGCTTCGGGCTGTATTTATAATACCAGCTGGTGAAACCCAATATTCTACCGTGGTAGCGGATACTACCATATATACCTCGCCGGTGCCTGGTTCGAAATGACTCCATGTGCCTTGAATGCCTGACCCTGTACCCATTCGTGTGAGAGTATCGCGATCCTTGCTCTCATTATAAATCAAGGTGTTTCCGGAAACGGAGAATGTTGCTTTTGAAGTGTCAATTGTGGTTACCAGAACAGTATCATTACATTCGGTTTCAGTGGAAATCATTGTCACAGTGTCACCTGACAAGGTGTAAGTCGCTGTTTCTGTTAGAAGCGTCCCTGCAGGAAGAGATACAACCTCGGGGCTGACAGGATCTTTATCCTCCTCGCCGCAATTGGAAAGGATCATGATTGAAAGGCAGAGAACACAGGCACACAGCGCACGGTTGAGGCGGTGATTCATACAGAGACTCCTTTTGTTTTGGTGGTTTATACGGCTGAATTGCCGAATTAAAATCAATATTAAGATACTATTAGTCAAAGTTTTTTCCAAAGAGTTTTTTTATTTTATTTATTGATAGGCTATCATGAATCAGATTGGTTGGGCAGAATAATTACTTTGATTGATTCCCTGCCCTCGATCACGAGTTTAAAACCTTTTGCTGTGTCTTCCAAAGGAAGCCTGTGGGTGATTAAATCATCAATTAAAATACGTTTTGAAGCGAGCATTTCGATTGCCGCAGTAATATCATCAGGGCCGCAATAATATGATGTCAGTATCCGTATCTCCTTTGTCCAGAAGTCGTTTATGGGGATTGTGACCTGCTTTTGAGGTTCCGGGACCGCAAAGAATACAACCACTCCGCCTTTATCCACGCACTTCCAGGCATCTTCGATTGCCGGAAGGGCTGATGTGCAAATAATAACGGCATCCGCCTTCTTGTTGTTCTGTGCGAACAGACGGTCAGGCACTTTGTCTTTGGCGTCCAGAATGAGCCTGGCCCCGGACTTTTTTGCCAAGTCAAGCCTTGCCGTATTGACATCAGTCACTGCTATTACGCAGCCTTTTGCTGCAGCGAGTTTAACATGCAGGAGACCCGACATGCCACAGCCCATGATTAATACGGATTGGTTACTTGCAATACCGGCCAGCCGCTGGGCCCTAATTACACAGGCAAGGGGCTCGATAAATGTACTTTCTTCATAGGTCATTCCATCAGGTAAAAGATATGTCCCATTTTCCACAAGGGCTTCGGGAACCAGAATATATTCGGCAAAACCTCCTGGCAGACGGTCTTTGACATTTGAACAAAGTGGATGATGGCCATTTCGGCAGTATTCACATTTAAGGCATGCCACCTTGGGAGCTATAAATACCCTATCTCCCGGCTTGAACCTTTTAACTGAAGTTCCGGTTTCAACAACTTTTGCCCCGATTTCATGTCCCTGGACAAGAGGTGCACGCGGCAATCTGTACCATTCAACAATATCGCTTCCGCATATTCCGCATGCATATACCTTGACAAGCATCTCTTTTGGACCAGGTATTGGTGTTGGAATTTCTTCAAGCCTTATGTCTGCGTTATTATACCAGCGGGAGACTTTCATGGTTTAACCTTTTTCAACTTCTTGTTCTTAAATGTCTGATACAGATCAAAGGCTTTTTTCGGGGTTTCGTTTTTGTGGACCACAGCACGGACAGCCTTGATCATTGCAACAGGGGCGTCTGACTGGAAAATATTCCGGCCCATGTCAACACCTGCGGCCCCTCCCTGTATTGCATTGTAAGCCATGGTAAGGGCATCCAGTTCCGGAATCTTTTTTCCGCCTGCCATAACAACAGGCACAGGGCAGGAAGCACAGATGGTGTCGAATCCTGAATCAACATAATAAGTCTTCACATAATGGGCTCCGAGCTCGGCGCAGATCCTTACGGCAAGCCTTAAATAACGGGCATCACGTACCATGGCTTTTCCTACTGCTGTGACGGCAAGTGTGGGAATGCCGTACCTTGTGCCAAGATCAACCATTTTAGTCATATTGATGATGGATTGCCGTTCGAATTCTCCGCCGATAAAAACCTGAACTGCCATGGCGCTGACATTTAACCGGACTGCGTCTTCAATATCAACGGCAATTTCCTCGTTTGACAGCTCTTTTAGTATGCTTGTGCCGCCTGATACCCGCAATACGATTGAATTTGAAGTGGACGGGGGAATGATGGTACGAAGTATTCCGCGCGTTAACATAAGCGTGTCAGCATTTGGCACAAGCGGAAGGATTGAAAGGTCCACTCGTTCCAAGCCTGTTGTTGGTCCTTGAAAATAACCATGATCAATGGCCAGCATCACGGTACGCCCTGTATCCGGATTGAATATCCTGGCAAGCCTGTTTTTCATGCCCCAGTCAAGTGAATTGGAGCCCTTGAGAAAAAAGGCCTTGGATTTCTGGGGGATATCTGCATAATAGTTCTTTGTTTCTTTTACATCATCCAGGTCTGCCATTTGTATGCTCCCTTATTTTAGTTTACGGTTTACTGGTGCATTAAGTTTAGTTATTCAGTCTTAAGAATCACACACTCCCATGCTCGCTTATTTTGCCAATCGATATTCTGCATTCGGATAAGAAATTCTCTGCCCGGCGCAGGAGTTTTAGCGCAAAGAAATCCTCTGCATTGAGGTTTTCTTCAATCGCATCAATTACATTATAATACAAATCCCATGCCTTCCGTTCCTTATCCATACGCTCTATAAGCGGATTAGGGTTCTTGACAAGATATGTAATCGTCTTTGACAATCGACCTGCGCCCTGACTCTGAATCGCCATGGCTTTTGCAGTCGACTCATGGCTTCCTTCCGCAAATTGTTCTGCAATGGACATCGCCATCCTTGAATAAACTATTGTTATGGGGATTTTGCTTATAAAGCATCCTGCGAATGGTTCGAGGTAATCCTTTGTTTCAGATACCGGCCATGGGAGCGCGCGGCTGAAATACGTAAACATGAGGATACGTACAAGATCACCCACTTGCCGGCCTACTTCACCGGCGTTAAGGGCTTCTTTGGATATCGTACTTATATCCTGACGCATGATAAGACCACTCTTATGAACATATCTGAGATCGCCTTTGATCTGTTTAAACAGCACGGACAACAGATATGCCTGATCCTCGGCCCTGCCGATAAAAGAAGGGGAGAAGGGCCTGAATTTCCGAAGGGAACTTACGAGTATGCCGTTCATTCCTCCGATAACATGCACGCGTTGAATACAGCGGCCCTTGCCGTCGATTCGTCCATTGGGAAAACGCATGCATACTTCAGCTTCAGCGGAAAGGGCCATTGGTAATCGACTGTAGAAAAAGATTCCCTCACCACCCCTCATCTCCGGGGGGGGCTTTATATTTGATGTATAAATGGAAGTCTCAATATCTTCTTTTCTTACCAGGCCGCCTGCTATCATGCCAAGTTCAATATGGTCTCCGCTTCTGTCTTTTCCTTCAGCACCCCATAAAGCGGTTTTAAAATGTTCGAATGCTGATGAGCCTGTTTCTTTAACAAGTTCTTCCTGTGGAAATACCTGATCCAAATCAATCTTGAAAACCCCTTTAAGCCCCTTGCTCATAATCACATTCCAAAGTGCTGATATAGCCTTTAGAAAAGAATAATGGCGTCCATACTCTCCATCAACCCCGACAACATCGGTTAATATGCCGATGTCCATTACATCCAGATATTTAACCGCTGCCGGATAGAGTATTTCATCAATAAGACGATGCGTCTCCACTTCAGTAAAAACAAACACATCAAGGTGTGGCAATGGTTCAATTTTTTGGAATTCCTCCTGGAGGTATTTTCTTGCAATTCCATGAAGGCCTTTATGGGTCACTGACACTGATAAAATACAAGTCAAGCGAGCGTCTTTATCAGCATTTCCCCTGGCTTTTTCAAAAGCCATCATCTCGTTTAAACCCCTTAGCCCGCAAATAGCCTGGTTCTGGTCGGGCTTTACGCCAATCTGGATTGGATGATCGTACCAGTATAGTTGTTCCTCGGTAGCGGTAATTTTAAGATTTTTGATAAAATCACCTGAAAAAGGGAGGTTGTCGATTGTTGATGTGTCCTCAGGCAAGGTAAGTAGAACATTTGAAGTGAATAACATCTCCATGGCTGGATTAACAATTGGAGATTTATTTAATTTGGTTATTTCAACTTCCCTTTTATGACGGATTGCATTAATTTTCTCTTCCCGATTTTCGCTTGCATATACACCTTCCGGGAAAAAGAGCGCCCACAAGTTACGGCGCATTTCAGTATTGAGCGGGGATTCTTTGTGCCCATTAATATAGCGTGTTGACATCTCAAGCTGGTGGTTAAAATCAACATCCATTTTTTCAACAAGAGCGGTTTCTTCGTGCATCAGACCAAGTCCATTGCGATAAAAGACGGCTATTTCCCCCCACACAGGATCCTTTACAAGACTTTCTATATAATTCACGGCCTCATCAAATTTTGTATGGGCTTTGCCACAAAGGGCTATAAGAAAAGCAGCATTAAGGTTTTGGCCTATACAGGCAGGGTCCTTTTGTTCTGGAAGGAACTGGTTTGTAATATTTATTCCAGCAAGGCCTGACTTTGCAGGTTCTGTTCCAACAATTCTGCTGTAAATGGTTTCAAAATCCTTTTGCATGTATATTGTAAGATAAAATTTAACCCCTTATATGAACAATGATATTAATGGGGCATCGTACTTTTTCATGGGTATATACAATATGTTGGATAAAAAGAATTTTTATCAAATTACCAAACCCATCCCTGCCCTTCCCTTTTTCTTGAGGGAAAAAGGGAAGGGTTCTGAAAAATGCAAAATGATTTTTTGTGTTTTAATCTTGACTCCCCCTTCCATTTTTCCTTCAAGAAAAAGGGAAGGGGGGCGGGGGGATGGGTTTCCCATGTGTTAAGGTTTTTAAATACAATTGGTTGTGTGTACCCACTAAAATATGCGATGCGTCATATTAATATTGCTTCTCATATATAGTATAGGTGCCTATATGTGTGCTTGTAAATTGAGCTGCCAGGTATTCCTTGATGGTGTTATTGTGTAAAATCATTTTCCAGGTTTCCGTGCTTAATGTCGGCAGGCTCGCAATAAAAAACCGGATATCATCTCTTTTAACTATTTCAAGGAAAGCCTTGTCCGTTTTCCAGCATTCTGCTGAATATCGGTCAGGTTTATTTAACCGATACTCAATATCCTTTACAGCAAAAACCTTATCTTCAGGTTTAATTTTGTCTTTGAGATATTGGATTACTTTATCCGTGCCCTCTTCTCCATAACTGTAGTTTGTTTGATACGATGAGAAACACTGTACAGGGCTCAAAGAACAGCAAAATGAAAAACAAAGACTTAATAAATAAGGCGCTGCATATTGCTTTATTTCCTTGCGGAAAAAAAGGACAACGAGGAACATTATTATTGGCAGTAAATATATGATAAACTGCTTTAAAATAGTGTCAAGAACAGCCTCTTTGCCTGTCCCATTTACCAAAAATAAACGAAAATCATATCTGTAAAAATATATCGGGTCTTTTATCAGCAAGGTGAAATAAATTATTCCTGCCAGGGTTGTTATCAGTAAAACAACATGTTTTTTATTGAAGGATGTTGTTGTGGTTGTTCCATTGCCGGCAATTACTGCTATCAAAAACGGCAGTGCTGGCATGAGATAGGTTGGGGTTCCTGAGCCAATCGGATAAATCAAAAGATAAAGGAATATTGATCCGGCGCAAAGAGTTGACATTACGACAAGGCCGTCTTTTGATTGGAATGACTTTATAAGCATGGGAGTAGAACCTATGATTGAGAGGAAAAGAAAGGGGGTAAACCATAATAGTACTGATGCCAGGTTAATTGCCATTCCCTTTGCGACAGTATGCAGCCCGGTTACATTCGTATGATATCGTTTCATTATGCTTGAAAAAATCCCTGAAAACGGTGCATCAAGTTGTTTTGACCATGCAAACCATATAATCGCAAAAACCAACAAGGCTAATACAAGGCTTAGGAGGATGTTAATTGTTTTATCCCTTCTGCAAATAAAAAAGAACAACAAAACCCCAGGAAAAAGCATGATCGGTGTGCTGTATTTGATTATAAGAGTCAATGCCAGCAATATTACGGACGCGACAAGCAGGGAGTTCTTAGGGGTTTTGTAATACCTGAAAAGAACATATATCCAAAAGAGAATCATGGTCCCAAGGATAGAGTTGTCTATATGGGTGAGGAGGGACGCTTGCACAAAAGCCGGATGCACGGCAAGGAGAAGCCCGGCTGCAATGGATTCAAAACCGGACGGGCTCTTTAATCTAATCAGCTGGATTAAGATAATTAATGTTGCAATAGAACTTAGAATTCCTGGAATTCGAAAGGCCCATGATTCCCTTCCGAAAAGCCTTATTGACAAGGCCAGAATGTGATCATATACCGGCGGTACGTAGATTTTTACATGGTTTCCCGAAAGAATGCATTCTGCATTGTCAATTTCATAGATTTCATCATCTGTTATTGGCTGGTTGATTTTAGGTAATATCAGAAAAATAAAAACAAGACAGGGGATAATTGTATATGCCAGGCCCCTGGCATTTGGTCTTCCTATCATTTTAAATCAATGTCCTGCATTAATTGCATTGTTCCATTCTTTTCGGCGCTCATCCCATTTTCTGACCTGAGAACTTCTGACTGCTGCTTCTGACATTCTTTCATACATGGCCTTGTCTTTAAAAAGTGTGACAACTGCTTTTTGAACTTCATCAATTGATTGTGGGTCCTTAATCAAAAGGGCGTTCACGTTGTGGGTTACAGCGTCCAAAACCCCGCCTTCCATTGCAGCAATAACCGGAAGTCCTGAGGCATTGGCTTCAATGTAAACAATTCCGTAACCTTCAATGTCTCCTTGTTCCTTAAGGTGTCGTGAAACCATTATGAACACCTTTGAAACCTGGTAATATGCCGTGATATCAGCCTCCGGTATGCTGCCGCAGAATGTTATCCTGTTCGACACTCCGGTTTTTTCCGCAAGCTGTTTTAAGTAGAGTTCATTCGGCCCTTCGCCTGCTATCAGATAATGGATTGTGGGAACATCTTTTAAAATACCCGGGAGGGCCTTAATAACAATGTCATGCCCCTTTCGTTCAACAAGGCGACCGACTGTAACAAGAACCTCCCTTCCTGCAATTGAGTATCTGTATTTTAGCTCTTGAATTTTATTTTCATTCACATTAATAAAAAACCGCTCTTCAACCCCAGGATTAACAACTGAAACACGTGGAATTTTATTATAGTTCTCTTTTAAATATTCAGCAGTATATTTACTGCATGCTATTATTGCCGAGCTTTTTTCAAGAATTCTTGATATCATGATTTTAAATAGGGATTTATTTGTGAACTCCATGACATCAGAGCCAAAAATATAAAGAAAATATCTGAAGCCGAATAAACGATGTAAGAATCGGCACGAAAAACCTCCGGCAAGGAGCTGGCCCGCGTGTACCTCAGTGGGCCTGAAACAAAAACATTCACGCAGGACCGCAAAGAAAAGCGCGGTTATCCGAAAGAATCGCTGAACCTTTGTTTTACCAGAAGGGATACGGACGAAACGGACATTTGTAATAAAATTAATTCTACAATAGTCCCTTGAACAATCAGGCAGCAGAAGACGATCACTTAAAGGATCAAGATTGTTCCAGAGGTTTTTAAAATAATTGGATTGACCACCGACTATGGGAGGGTAATCACATGTTATGAACAGTCTTCGCATCAGCCTGCCTTGATTTGAATATGAAACGGAAAACGAATGTCATAAGCTGAACCGCACGTTTCAAATATAATATCGCAAGGGGGGCCCTCGCCATGCCCATGGTTTCCCTTAATATACAGGCTTTTGGAAAAGCTATTTCCAGTAAATAAATAAGCTTGGGCCCTGGAGTGGTTATGGAAGCCATAAAAAACAGCTCGCCCGCCTTATCAACCTCGGCATCATCATTAAACCATTTTACGACGCGTGATTGCATGCTGTTTAATTCATGCGCACGCAAACTATTTAAGTCAGGATCAATACTGAAGATGTTCCCAAGCACACCAAACATTGCCTCTACAACCGGACGACATTCCATTGCACAAGCTTGTTTTCTTACCTTTTCAATAAAATCATCAGCCTGGTTCTTTTTTATCAACAATGCAGCATCAAGCAGCCATATCCACCTTGAGTATGAGTGCTTCATGCAATGAAAGGAATGAAGTACAAACTGCGTTTCATCAGTAAATTGATTCAGTGCAGGATGAATTGATGAAGGCCGCAGAATGTCGCAAATGTTCTCATTCTTGAATTGAATAAGAAGGTTTCGTGAACGTATGCAATCTCCCCCGGCTGGTTCATCATGCAGATCAAAGGTAAGAACGCCCTTTCGAAATATATTGCAATACCTGATGTCCTGCTTGAATGAAAGTTGTTCAAGTGCGCTTTTCAATTCCACAGCATTTGATGGATTACGAAAAATATCCAAGTCCCCCATTGGTCTTAGCGAAGGGTTGGGATATAGGGTGGTCAGGTATGCTGATCCCTGAAGCAAAACAAGGTCTTGTTTTGTATATAGATCCGGCAGTTGTTTAAGGATTGAAATATAGGCCAGATTAATTGCAAGTATGTTTTCCCTTTGATGGGCCCAGTTGTCCAGCATTGGTTTTAAAAAAGATGGGGGCAAGGCAATATTGCTTTTAATTGCCTCGTGGAGAAAGGGCAATACACCATTCCTGCTCGCATGGAATTCAACTTTATTCCATGATACTTTTACTTCCGGATAAATCCTTAATTCGGGATTCAAGTAATGCAGGACTGCAAGGAATGCGGTTTTTTTTTCAAGGGTCCACATATTTCAGGCGATTCACAGGGTTATGACGCTTCATACATTCGCAAAAAGGATTTTACCTTTAATTGCTTTTGCAATAAAACTGGAAGTGTCTTTAATGGCCTTGTCCAAGGGTATGTTGAATGTTTTTGCCAATGATCTTTCAATGACACCTATTTCAGCTCCTTTTGTCCCAAGAAGGTTCCAAATAAATGTACCCGTCTTATTGAACCTGTGAATGCTTGTGTCATGGGAAGTGACTGCAATAAGCCTGTTTTCCAATAAACGCCAGGCCACATCAGGGTGTCTGTATATTTTTCTGTGTTGGTTTAGCGGCATACATTGGTAAGATAAATAATGTTTACTTTTAAGGCAATAAATGACGATATTAATTCAACCAATGTTAAAGGACAATGAAAATATCAGTTTGTTTGTAATTTTGGCGGGTGTTGTTGTTTTAAGCCTCCTTATCGGTCAGTTTGTTCTGCTTCAGGGTGGGGCAAGTGTGTATGTCGTAACAGCAGTATTCATATTCTTCATCCTTTTTCTTAAATCGGAATTTATCCTTTATGGACTTCTTTTGTCAATGCTTCTGTCTCCGGAAATTACGGTCGGTGCAACCGCGAAGCGTGAAATTACTGTCCGGTTTGAGGATTTTATCATACTTGTCATGACCATCTCGTGGATTGTTAAAACAGCAATTACCAAGAATCCCGGCAACATAATCTATTCGCCCATTAACCGAAGGGTCGCCTTTTATCTTGCGCTATGCTCTCTCTCAACCACTTTCGGAATGCTGGGAGGGCAGGTTGAGATTAATGCGGGACTTATGTTTCTAATGAAATATTTTGAATTTTACATGGTCTATATAATTGTACTTAACTCAATCAAAAACCGAACATCCCTTAAATATTATACAGTAACCATGCTCCTGGTATGTTTTATTGTATGTATAACCGGTTTCATTTATTACTTCCAGGGACAGGGTGTGGAGGCGCCTTTTGAAGGCAAAACTACAATAGAGAAAAACACACTTGGCGGGTATCTTGTGCTTATTTTCAGTTTCAGCCTCGGCATTTTTATTGCGATCAAAGAATGGAAATTCAGGGCGCCGTTGCTCTTCTTCATGTTATTTACAATAGGAACGCTTATTATATCTCTTTCAAGGAGCTCCTGGCTGGCTCTTTTCGGGGTAATTCTTTTTTATGTAATGTTCGAGAAAAGGCTGCGCAGGGCGCTGATTATTGTGCTAATTATTTCACCAGGTCTTTTATATTTAGTAGCCCCTGAACAGGCAAGGGACAGGTTGTCGTTCACGCTTAATCAAGGGATTACACAAGAGAAGCAGATCAAGCTTGCTGGCCTCAAACTAGACACATCTACATCCGCCCGGCTTTTGAGCTTTGGAAATGCATTGGATCAGTTTTACCAACACCCAATTCTTGGGTGGGGCATAACAGGTTTCTTTTTTATCGACAGCCAGTACTTCAGGACACTGGCTGAAATAGGACTTTTGGGCCTCCTTGCCTTTCTTTTCATGATTTATGGGATATGGAAAATGGCGAGGGATGTTCTTGACAAGCTTAAAGGTTTTGAAAACGGGCTTGTGCTTGGTTTCATGGGGGGGCTCGTAAGTCTTCTTGTTCACTCCCTCGGCACCAACACATTTATTATTGTACGGATAATGGAGCCCTTCTGGTTTCTTGCGGCACTGGTCACATATCTTCATATCCAGGAATTCAATCCTGAAGAAAGCGACTTGCCGGTTTCAAAGCCTTTTTATAAGTTCGGGCAGAGACTTTGATTTTGGAAATGTCAATTCTTCAAGCTTGTGTTTTACTGTCAGCAAATCAAATGTTTTAAGCAGTTTATCTGTTGGAAAAGGGTCTTGTTCGAAAAGCATTACACATTTTAAAAAACGATAAAGCGCATTATTGATGTCAATGATATCAACATGTAATTCTTTTCCCTTTTTAAGAAAGAAGAAACGCTTTAAAGGCACTGAAATGTTTTTACCGGATCCTTTAAGCTTGCCCCAGAAAGGCGTTCCACATGCATAAAACAACTTGCCACTATGTTTTACAATAATAATTTCATCCGTTAAAACATTTAATTTATTGCATAGCTTTGCGAGAGTGGACTTGCCGCTTCCAGAAATACCGGCAAAAACATAGCCTTTTTTATTTATTGACAAACCAGCCGCATGAAGCAGAAAACCGCCCTCTCTTACAATAATTGATGAATATATTACCCTGAGTAGTGAATCAAAGGAATAAATATTCGCACATAATTCGAGATATCCCTGTTTTTTAAGAAGATTTATTTGTCCATTGAAATCTTTACGAGTGATGCACAAGACATCTTTTTTAACGTGTACAGACAATGATTTTCCGAGTACTTCTTGAGCAGAATTAATTAGCTTGCATTTAAAAATATATTCTGGTGTGCCTGAGAATAAGAAACCGGAATAACGGCGCTTTATGTAACCGATAAAAGACCTGGGAAATTCAAATGAACAGGCAATTCCTGCTATATTAAGAACAACAGGTGCAGATGGGTTTTTGCTATTCTTTTTTGCCGGCATTTGCCTTGTAAATCATGAGATATGCAACAAGTGTGAAAAATGAGAAATACTGCAGTATGGCAAATATAGCGTCCTTTCCCTCTGCGCCTTTCATAAGCAGGGCCCCGAAACCAGAAACCACGCATGTAAGAAAGATCATTATAACCGCACCCTTGGGGGAAAAACCCAAGTCCGTTAGGCGGTGGTGAAAATGGTCTTTGCCTGTGTAGTGAATCCACTCCGAGAAATTCCCTACCTTTCCGGTCCT
The DNA here is from genome assembly GCA_963831235.1 of uncultured Fibrobacterota bacterium. Taxonomy (GTDB): domain Bacteria; phylum Fibrobacterota; class OXYB2-FULL-49-7; order OXYB2-FULL-49-7; family JAEUSG01; genus CAWHPS01. Next base: position 4,474 of record CAWHPS010000072.1, on the reverse strand, counting down.
GATACGGATGAATGTGGTAAGTGTCATATCAAAAATCAATACGCCCATTATGACAGCAGGGATCACAAGGTCAACCGGGCTGTCTTTTCCCCAGTCGCCCATTATTGCGACACCTGCAAGAAAAAACCCGAGGAAATTGCTTCCCCCGTCTCCCAGGAAAACAGACGGCATTTTGTTTTGCCCTGAAGTTGTAAGCAAAAAACCCGAAACAACTGCCGATTAACGCAAGGCACAGAAAGGCCAGATAAGCCTGCTGGGTGCGGACTGCGAATATTGCAAAAAAGAATGCCGTGATTATGGAAATGCCAGAGGCAAGTCCGTCCATCCCGTCAAGAAAGTTCATGGAATTTGTAATGCCTACCATCCAAATAACGGTAATCAGGCTTTCGGTAACAACCCCTCCAAGCCAGTCAGGGACAAAGGTTATTCGTACATCAAAATATATAAGAACAGCCGATGCAAGTACCTGCATTCCGAGCCTTATCTTTGCTGAAAGCTCGAATATGTCATCAAGAAAACCCGCGATGAAAACAATGCCACTACCTATGAGTATGCCCTTCATTTCCCAGGAAAAATGGAAGTTGTATAGTATTGTTGCTGCGAAGGATATAACTATTGCAAGGCCGCCGGTAAGAGGTGTGGGTTCCTTGTGGATTTTGCGAAGATTGTCAGGGTCGTCAACCATTTTGAATTTATTGCCTAACCTTATTGCAAGGAAGGTTATGGGGTAGGCGAGGGAAAAGGAAATTGCCGGCAAAAAAAAGAAAGACAGCCTGGCAGGGATTTCACCCTTCCATTTGAGAATAACGAGCGCAATAAATAAGCCGGCGCTGAGGAGCTGTTTCATCTGCAGTCCTTATTCTCAAGACATAGATTAATTAGCATCCGGGGAGACCTGAAACCTTCTGCGAATTTTACCTTTGCCTGTGTGCCACGAAAGTTCGCCTGGGCTTCGGCTATGCGTAGTATGGAAAGATCAGCTATGTTCGTTTTATACATTTGTGATGCATGGGCCTTTAGAGATTCTATTTTTCTGTCAAAACTATTGTGTATGTCGGAAAATATATTTGGTGTGAAATCTATTGAAGTTGGAACTTCATAATAGAGAATGCTTTTTACATGTCGCGATGCAGAAAGCGTGCATTCGTTTACGAATCTGTGGTCCTGGTGGGTGTCTTCGGGTGCATGCACAAAAACAATGTCAGGTTGCGTTTCAATCACGATTTTTTCAATACGTTTTATGACATCAGTCTCAATGGATATTTTTGTGTCTTTGTATCCGCCCCAAAACACGTTTTTAATATTCAATATTTGTGCAGCCCTTTCCTGCTCTGTTCTGCGTAATAAGGGGTCGCCTCCGATTTCTCCCTGGGTCATTATCAGGATGGATGTTGTATGGCCCATGTCCGCTAATTTGCTGAGTGTTCCACCGCAACCAATTTCAATATCATCCGGATGAGATCCTATGGCAAGAATATTCATTAATGTTTTCCTTGTGCTGATATCTTTTTCAGTGCTTTTATTATTCTGCTGATTTCATTTTTAGACAAGTCCGGATAAATTGGAATAGAAACGGATCTTTTAAACCAGTCGTCGCTGTTTTTGCATGGCGGTTTATTCATAAACCTGCTCAGTGTGCTAAAAATAGGACGCCTTGCCTTTATCCCTTCTTTATTTAACGCTTCGATTAACGGATCAGCATTTAAAGGAGCTCTTACGACAAATCTAAAATAGATATTATTCCTGTTTTTTGCAATTGGTATTATATCAGACTCTTTTAATGCATTATAATACAAATCCGCTATAGCTTTTCTTTTGTTTAGAATAAATGGCAGGCGACTCAGTTGAACAAGGCCCATTGCCGCATTAATATCTGTCATCCTATAATTGAATCTGAGTTTATCATTGTTCTTTTCATCATAATCCCGAAGATCAAGTGCACTTTCCATTATTTCTTTTTTATTTGTCATGAGCATTCCGCCCTCTCCGGCGCAAATCAGTTTTGTTGCGTAAAACGAAAAAATTGAAATATCCGTTTGAGCACCCACATTTATATTGTTCACTTTGCAGCCGAAGGTCTGGGCGCAGTCTTCTATTATGGGCACACGAAACTTTTTATAGTGGGAAATGTCCTGCGACAGGCCGAATAGGTGGGGCACAATAATGGCCTTAACTTTATCGCACATTTTATTTTCAACGGATTCGATTGACGTGTTGGGATTGTCAATTCCTACATCAGCCAGTATCGCTTCGGCACCAACCATCCTGATGCAGTTTAAAAGGGCTGTGCAAACATAATCCGGAATTATCACAGCGTCGCCTTTTTTTATTCCAAGGCTGATAAGTGCAAGGTGCAGGGCTGATGTTCCGGAATTCACGGCCACAGCGTATTTCATGTTGATTTTCTTTAACATGGTTTTTTCGAACTTCCTCACGATTTCGCCTGTTGCAACTTGATTACTCCGCAGGACATCTGAAACCGCATTGATTTCTGCCTCTTTTATATATGGTCTTGAATGGGGGATGATTGATTTTTTTCTCATAAATTATTTTGATCCTTCATAAGAATGGAAAGGCTTTCGTGTCCGCAATTAAAAAGGAGGTCAACAATAGACAGGTTAGGCAGAAAACTTTTCTGCTCCTTAAAAGGAACCTGCGGATATTCCGGACAATGGAAGGACTGGTATTTGAGGGTGATCTTATTTTCCGCAAAACGCTCCTCAATAAGGTAACCCTTGCCGCCGCTACCTGAAAGATATGTGTCAGCACCGAGGTGTTTGCATATATTTATAAGCCTGTCTGTGGATTCGCCTTCAACCGGCAGAGAAGATGATGACAGTGTTTTACATTTTATTTCAAGCATATCAGCAAGTTCAAGCGTCACTCTTGTGTTGAGAGAAGCGAGATTGTCCCATTCTTTATTAATGATGTTGCGGATTGTTTCATAATATTTGTTAAAATATTGAGCGCGCATATAATTCATTTCAAGACCGGCTGCATGCTTTTTGGCCCAGCCCGTATGTGTGTCTATCCCTACGTCCTTTATTTTAGCAGGGAACTTATAATGTACAGGTACTGTAAGGTACTGTTCTCCCGAGGCTGTTTTAATCCGGTTTCGATTCTGCCATTCGTTCTTTTTATACTGTACGTCGTCAAGAAACACGAATACATCACAACATGCCATTTTATGAAAATAGCCGATATACGGAAGATATTGTGGTTGATGAATGGCGCAAATCATTTTGAATAATATAAATTAATGAAAAAGCTAAAAGCCTGCGAAAGGCGGGCCCTTTAAATGTAACCGCCAAAAAAGCTTACTCATACCATGTCCGGAATAGTAAATTATACCTGAGTTTGTAAAATATCAGTTTGTAAACAAAGGAGCACCATGATATCTCCAAGACAGGCAACAAAAACCGAGGCTGACGAACCATCAATGCGATTAGCCGTCCTTATTGACGCGGACAATGCTCAAGCCGCTGTTATCGAGGGACTGCTTGCTGAAATTGCGCGCTTTGGAGAGGCAACTGTAAAACGAATTTATGGTGACTTTACTTCTCCGGCCAGTGCCTCGTGGAAAAAGGTCCTGCAAAAATACGCGATCAAACCGGTGCAGCAATTTGCCTATACTACCGGCAAAAATTCCACGGATAGTACCTTGATAATCGATGCAATGGATCTGCTTTACACGCGAAAGTTTGACGGCTTTTGCCTTGTCACAAGCGACAGTGATTTCACAGGTCTTGCAATGCGTCTTAGGGAAGAGGGGCTTACGGTTTTCGGCTTTGGAGAGCAGAAGACACCCGAGGCATTCAAAAGTTCGTGCCACAAGTTCATTTTTACGGAAGTGCTGCGGCCCGCGGTGAGGCACGAACCGGTCCCACTTGCCCAAAAGACCAAATCAGCATCAGTTACAACAACTGCAAAAACGTTGATTGAAATCCCAAAGAATCAAATTGAATTCCCAAAGAAATTTGTTTTAGATGCGCTTGAACAGTCAAGTGATGAACAGGGGTGGGCATACCTCGGAACTTTTGGAAGTTATCTTACAAAACTTCAGCCGGACTTTGATTCCAGGCTATATGGTTTTAAAAAGTTGTCTGATCTTGTAAAGGCAAAGACAGATCTATTTATCACGGAAGAACGGGTACCCCCGGGAGCAACCCAGAAGGCGCTTTATCTTCGGGCAAAATAATGGTGGGCGAGCGTGATTCGTATATTGCATTCTCTCCTGCTATCGATCTATTTCGGGGGTGGAGGATGATCTCGGAGAATAAATAATGTCACATCTTTTGTTTATTGACGAAAGCGGACATGACCGCAAAGAAAGTCCCTACGAAGTACTTGCTGGAGTTTCTGTGTCGGACAGAGACTTATGGAATCTTATTCAGGCGCTCCACCAACTGGAGCTTCAGCATTTCGGGCGCCGCTATTCCAAAGGGGATTCAGAATTAAAGGCAAAAAAGATAGT
>CAWHPS010000071.1:0-22600 GCA_963831235.1 uncultured Fibrobacterota bacterium | reverse complement strand
TCTGACAAAAAGGGTAAATCAGAGGACATACAGGATCCAATGGGAGCCCCACTTGAAATTTACCGTGATACGCGAGACCAGATAAAAGGCTATGTTGCACAAATCGCAAGCAAAATGTAATGTAGGCCATACAATGATTAAACAATTACTTATCCTTTTAATTATAATGTCATCCAACGCAGTTTTTTCGGAAACAGCCCCCTCCTTTGCCGAAAACAAGGTTTTCGGACCAGGTGAATCCCTTGAATTTGAGGTAAAATATGGTTTCATAAGCGGCGGTTTTGCCAGAATGGAAGTCCTTGACACCGTTAGAATGAAAAACAGGCTTTGTTACGAGATTAGGGTGATAGCTCATTCGAACTCCACACTTTCCGTTTTTTATCCGATTCGAGATACGAATATAAGTTTTGTTGATGTTTATGGTTTGTTTTCCCATGAAATAGTAAAACTTATCCGTGAGGGTAATTATAAAAGATACCGCACAACGGAATTTGATCAGGTAAATGGGATTGCCGTTACTCAGGACTTTACCACAAAAAAAGACTCAACAATGAAGACCGTTCCAAACGTACAGGATATTATTTCATCTTTTTATTATTTTCGGACACTTGATGTTTCTGATTTCGTTGACATTAACTGTCTGGATGATTATACGGCATATCCATTGCGTGTGCGTATTTGGGGAAAAGAAACAATCAAAACACCCCTTGGCAAATTCAAATGTATTCATGCTGAACCAATGCTAACCAGTAGCGGTATTTTTTTAAAAAAAGGCAAGATGTCGATTTGGCTTACGGATGATGAAAGAAAACTGCCTGTAATGATGAGAGTGAAGATTCCAATTCTTGGCAGTGTGACATGTTATCTCGTTGGATACAATCCGCCCACACTGCTTGACCAGAAGGCATTATCATCGCCTCTAATTATGCCGAATAACAATACGGATATTATTGCTCCTAAGCCTCAGACACCTGTAAAAGATACATTGCAATAGCCTTTAAAACGCAAAATATCCTCATATTAGAAAAGTTAATTCTACCAATCTTTTGAATTAGAAAATGATAATTAAATTGAATTCATTATATTTTAGTAACTACTCAGGTTCCTGTGGGAGCAAAACAAGCTGTTCGACAGAAGGATCGAAACACTTAAATAATTGATCAAAGACATTTGCACCATGTTTACGAATAGTCGATATATATCCACGAATGCGGCAGAAAGCCTGTGCGCCGAACATGCTTCTGAAGCATCCGGATATTTTTTGCTTCACTTTTGACATCCGAAGGTCTCGTTCAGAGGTATTGTTGTCAAACGGCACATTAAAATCATACATGAATGCAAGGGTTTCTTCCGCATAGGTATCCAGATGTTCAACCATGTTGCGGGCCGGGGTCTGTTTGATTTTTCCACGACTTCCTGGAATTCGTCTTGTTATATTTCTCGGATTGGCTCTTTCTCCACACGCGAGGATTGATTCATAGCGTTTTCGATAATGAAGCAGCGTTTGTGGGGCAAGCTGTTTTCTTCCGGCCTCTTTTGCCCGATCAACCGTCTTCTTAATATGACAAAGCAGTTTAATCATGGTTCCCGCCCAGCGCTGCTGACATTGTTCAGTCAAAAAGATCAACTCCCGCAGATGGTGCGCGTTGCAAAGGGCATGAAGACAGTCTATATCAAAATACGACATCCATCCATCGTGTACGAGCCTTCCGATATACCTTGCCAACGTTCCATCTTCGATCAGCGCCGCTCTGCCGCGATGGATATGACAAAAATAATAGGTGAACAGCGAGGTTCCCAGCGTATGCTGCCATATTCTCTTGCCGGCAACATACATTCCCGTTTCATCACCATGCACTACCGGAGAATCGGCAATAACATCCTTGATCGCCGATTCCGTAGCCTCCAAACGAGTATGCACCTCTTGAGTCGCCTTGTTCACGGTGCCTTCACTGATTGGAACACCAAACAAATCCATCATGGTATCTGTCAGCCGTTTTTGCGGTAGCAATTGGTATTGCGAAAGATATACCAGGATGCTTCTGATACGCGGGCCATACTCCACCGGAGCATTCACGCCCTTGGGAAATAGCGCCGTATGCAATTCACCACAGGCGCATCGGACGATATCCGCCCGATATTCAGTCGTTTCCGGTTTAGGTTCCGGCAGATCAATGATCTGTCTCTTTTCGTAATTCTCAACCTTCGCATTATTCAAGTCCCGGCCACAAACACAAGCGCCTGTACAATGCAGCGGAATAATACGTTCCGGTGTCACCGTCTGTTTCAATCCATGTCCTTTATGGCCAGGCTGCCCGCCACTTGGTCTTCCGCTCTTTATTCGCAGGCTTTTAGGTTTGCGAACAATGTCGGTGGAGGGCGGTTTGCTGGAGTTGGTCGAGTTCTTCGACAGCTTTGCGATCTGTAATTTGTACTTTTCGTTCTCGGCGCTCAGTTCTACCAGAACCGTGACAGTTGGCTCTATTCCAGACTGATAAAGCGCTTCGGCTACTTTCCTATCAATGCACACAGGTCAGCTTCTCCCTGTAATCTTTACGTAGCGGATAACCCCACACCGCCTTAATCGAACGGTTGGCTCGCCCGGTTTGGTCGTTCTTTCCTCTGCCTGTGGTCGGTCCCATATATATCCAGTTCGCTGCTTTATAACAGGTTCCGGCAAATCGCTCCGTATCGACAAAGGTCTCAAGAAAATATATCGGGTGGCAGTAAAGCGATTGCCAGTCGCCGCTGATTCTACGGGCAATGAGAGAAAGCAGATGGGACGCCAGGTGGCGGACATTTACCCAGGGAAGAATCAGATACCGGGTGTTGTAGGCAATGAGGTGAATGTTGGAACGGCGGGTCTTGGCGTCCCAGCCAATAAAGTGATCCCGGCAACCGATGTGGCGGGGTGAAGAACTGAAGGCGCAACAGGCAATGGGCCGTTCATTACTGAAGATGACGTATTTGAGGTGCTCTCCCACCGGCTGGGTGTAACCCAGATAGTGATGGTGGGCAACGAGATCGGCATAGAGCTTTTCAGCAGGTGTGCGTCGCACTTGAACGATGCATAACGGATGGGTCTGCCGAACAGTGGCGTTCAAAGGTGTGGTATCTGTTTGAATGGTGCGCCGGAGGCCAACAACACTTCTGCGTCCGGCGGAAAATTGCCGGGGAGCCGGAAGGGATATATGGCCAGCACGATGAAGGGCAAGCATCAAACCACGGCAGACCATGTCGCGGGTATGACCGTTGGCTTGCATCCATCCCCATAGGTGGCACAGTCGGACAGATAATGCCCTTCGGGAATCCTTGGGATTATCCTCAATAAGTTTGTTGATAACGGCGACATCATCATCAGAAACCACTTTCCCGCGATAGGTGAGAACTGGCATGGGTAAAAATTACAAGCCTGACACACCGGAACGCAAGGGGAAAATGCAAATTGTTTAAAAAGCTTTAGGAACCTGAGTAGTTACATATTTTGTTTGTATATTAAATAGTAGGCAGGAGAAAAAACATGATTACAATCTCAAAACAACAGGCTTCAAACAGTTTACTCATGGAATATTATGCGGATCGACATATTTTAAAAGAGAAGATAGAATTAATGGAACGGAAATTCAAATGCAGTCTTTCTGAATTCGAAAAAAGAATTTCTTCTTCAAAAGAACATTTTGAAAACTGGGAAGCATTTATTGAATGGAAAGCATTTCAAGCCTCCCTAAACTCAATTGAATTAAAAATATCGGAGTTGGAACACGGTGAATTTTCTCTCGCTTAAGCAACATCCTGCAGTTAAATCAATTGAAATTATCGAATATCGCCATTGGGAAACAGGGTATTATTGCAATACAAAGATCAATTTAACAAATGGTTGGGCCAGACGTAGAAGTGCAGCCCAACAAGCGCACTGTAATTGACGCGGAGCGCAATTAAGCGGAAGAGAAAAATAAAATCCTTCGGGAGAAGGTAACGTAAGAAAGAATGTCAAGTGGAACCGGCGCCAAGATCTGAACTGAAAGAACAGATTTAAAGGCGCCGGAAAGCAAGAAAACAAAAGTGGGAAAGATTATATACCTGACCTCCACCTAACTTTTATACACTACAATGACATATGAGCTTTTTCCCTATGAAAACTCGAAACATTGCATCGACTTCGTACAATAGCGTAGTGTTTAATATATACACTATATTTCAGAAACAAAAAAGGTGTTTTTATTCCTCGTTTTCATAGGGAAAGTCTGATAATTATCCTGTGTGGTGTATAAAAAACATGGTGGAATTCAGGTATATGGAAAAATCATTTCAAAAAGAAGTGACGATGCGAACAAAAAATGGAGAAATAAATACCAAAGCAAAATTTAAAAGGAGAGAATTATGAGCAAAAAAAAGATTGGAACAAAATTAAATAGTACCTTTATTTCAGGTGGGAATGAAATATCAAAGTATAATAAAATTGCGAGTGTAACGTTCTGTCCTGGGCGGCCAGGAGAAGAATATTTCGAAGTTGTTGATGATAATGGAATAAAATATCAATTAAGTCGCGATGAAAAACGGCATTTGGATTCACTGATCAAAAATAAATAGGTAAAATGGTTGGCGAAAACCATCTTTGACTTAGGTTTTTCAGATAAAGACAAGTGAAACATTTGGCGAAGAGCGTCTTTACGGCAGATAACGAAAGCTGGGCGGCGCAAGGCCAAGAAGTGAAAATCTGAATAAAATGGCTACTTATATATGAGGAAAATAAATATTGCAAAAATTGTCTTGTTCTTTGCTATCATTATAGGGATTATATTTTTCATAATGAATGAGTACAAGCATTCAATGTCAAAAACTAAATCCATATATAGGATGTCTTTGGATTCGTATAAGGTTATATGTGTTGCAGGGAATGCTTACAAAAAAACAAATTCAAAATGGATATCTCTTCATATCGGAGACCTTGTTTTCACAGGTGATTCTATTAAAACAGAAAAGACATCAAAATTAATTTTAATTTCTAATTATGCAGAATATATAATAACTGAACATAAATGTGTTTCTATTGGATGCGTACCATTTTCTTCTGAACGCGTTCAATATGTAGAATGAGCATGTTTTTTTTATTTTTTGCCAATTAATTTGTTGTAGCGGCGCCGGAGAAAAGAATGGAAGATTTAGGCACGGCACTCGGTACTGGAAGACCGGCGCCATGATTTGTTGTAATTAAAATCATTTGATTTAATGGCGCCGGAGAGAAGAATGAAATTCAATGTCGCCGCGAGGGAAGGTAACGAAAGCTGGGCGGCGTCGAAATCAAAATAAGAGATAAAAGAAAGATGGCAAAGAGAGAGCCGACACCGCGGGAGCAGAGCACTGGGCGAATTCGCGATGCAGCCCCAACTACGGGTTGGTATTGACGCTCGTAAAGAGGGCAACATAAATTGATTATAGATTTTGTTGCCTTAATTTTAAAGCTCGCTTGATGCTCGCATGCGCACGCAATATACCCCGCCGTTCTATACTGTATGCCCGAGAATTTCAAAATACAGATGAAAGATATTATGCTTATCATTGTCAGACCTTTGATGGAAATCTTTTCATTCGGTGGGACAATTCACCGCACCACAATCAACTCTCAACATTTCCACATCATAAACACCAAAATGACACGGTCAGCGAATCAATGCCATTTTCATTGATGGAGGCTTTGGATTTTATTGCTGAAACCATTAAGATGGGACAATAATCCATTTTAAATGGCACTTTCCTTAGGTTTCTGGTATCAGATGAAATTTAGAAATCTGGAATATTTTTTATGGATGGTTTACTTGCACCCCATAAACAAAGCCCTTCTCTCCTTCCACAACAAGCGTTGTTTTAAGGGAATCACAAAGTACTGAAAGCCCTTTAAGGCTTTTCAGGGCATCGCTGCCTGTGAGCGGCCTTGGCTGCATGCGGACCATGTTGTTGTTTATAAGAATAGGCGTCACTTCAGCTTTAACAAAACCATTATCCGCAAAAAACAATTTTAAGATGGCACTGTCCCATACCGCGTTCGTCCATGTCCCGAAACAAAAATTGCCAAGGCTATATGCAATAGGTTTTCCCTTGTAAAGCTCAATTCCCTGGAGTATATGAGGATGGTGGCCGACAACTGCATCCGCACCCAGATCAATTGCAAGATGCCCCATTTCTTTCTGATAATCCTTTAAGACAAGCGATTTTTCAACCCCCCAATGAAACACCACAATTAAATAATCAACTTTTGAACGCAGTTTTGGAATATCCTCAGCAAGGTATGCCGCATGCCCGAAAGCTGTACCTGGTTTCTTCTCCCCTGCCCAGAACTCTTCCGGAAATGTAAGCGAATACCCCAGGAAACCTATCTTCTTTCCCTTCTTTTCAATAATTACCGCTTCCCTGGCTTGCATAACATTTTGGCCGGCCCCGATATGCTTGACCCCGATACTGTCCAAGACCCTGATTGTGCTGTTAAGCGCAATTTCACCATTGTCAAGGATGTGGTTATTGGCAAGCGTCACAACGTCAAATGCACCGTCAATAAGCACCCCCGCATGACGGACAGGGATTTTAAATGTGTATGTTTTTTCAAAAGCAACCCCGGTATCTGATATGGGTGATTCAAGATTACCAACCCTTACATCAGCATCAAGAAGCAGAGGTTTGACACTCCTAAGTGGATAAGATATTCCGGCACTGTCGAGAATTGATGTGGCCCAATTTGCAAACATAACATCACCAACAGCATTGACCGTTATGGTGTCTGATGCGGGATAAAGAGCGCTTATTAACAGAAGTAAAACAATAGCCACAACTTTAGTTTCATTTTTCATAATGAATATAATACTAAAATAGATTTATATACTTCAATAAATTTACTTTTAATGCATGAAAATTACGATCTCAGAAAATGACGCAGGACAACGCTTTGATCGTTTTTTGCGCAAGGCTTTCAAGGCCACGCCGTTTTCTCTCATACACAAGGCCATACGTACAGGCAAGATCAAGCTCAACAGGAAAAAAGCAAGCAGGGAACACATATTATCAATAGGCGATGAGATAGAATCCATTGGCATTGAATTCAAATCCGTGGTACCTATTGAAAAAAAAATAGATGAATGGGAAAAAGATCTCGGGCCCATGATTCTATTCGAAGATGAAGACTATATAATCTTAAACAAGCCCGCAGGCCTCCCCGTTCATCCGGGCGCCTATCATGAAGAAAGAACTCTTATTGATCTTCTGAAATCCTATGTTTCAAGGGATAAAAGCCTTACCTTTCAGCCTGCACTAGCCCATAGACTGGACAAAGGGGCATCAGGTGTCATTGTTGCGGCAAAGAGCGCCAGGGCCCTGCGCCTTCTCGCAGACCACTTCCGCAATGGCTCCCTTGAAAAGAAGTATATCATATTGGTAATGGGCAGACCAGAGCAGGATAAAGGCCGAATTACAAAGCCGCTTCTTGACAAAGACGATAAACTGCAGGATGCAGAAACGCACTACGAGGTCTTGAAATCAGGAAACGTCCACTCATTAATAAGCGTAACAATAAAAACAGGCCGATACCATCAAATAAGACGCCACATGTCCGGAATAGGCAATCCGGTTTTAGGAGACCCTGTTTATGGAGGTCCAAAGGCATCCCGCCTCATGCTCCATGCGGAAAGTGTCCGGTTTGCAGACTGGCAAACAGGCAAAACAATAAACGCCCATGCGCCGATGCCAGATGAATTTATGTCTGTGATGAAAAAATGGGTTTAGGTTTGCCAAATCTCTATTTCAGGCGAACTTTTGCCTTGCCACCCTCAAAGGCCTGCTTCACTTCACCCGAAATGCTTTCGACAAATGCGATCTTAATCCCGTTTTTGGTGGCTTTCTCAAAATAAACGAGCGTGCCTTCTCCGGTATCAAAAAGTATGGGGTGCTGTTCACTTTCAACAATATCAGGATTGCGTTTTGTAAGACGGTTTATCGACCGTGTTTTGAGATCCAGAACATTTATGTCCGTATAGTTTATACCCTGCGTAATATAGAGCTCCTTATCGCTGTTCCATGCAATATCATAAACAGGCTGGTTTTGCGATAATGTGTCAAGAGTATTTGTCTTCAGATCAAGAATAAAAAGATCCGTTGAGTTGTCTTTTTTACTGTTGCTGTATGCGTAGGCAAGATATCTTCCTGTGCCGGAAAAAGCCATCTTCGAACAATAACCGGATCCATAAGTTACACGGCTTGGATTTCCTCCCATGGGATCTGTTAAATAAAGCTGCATGCCCTCTTCCCTGTCTGATGTATAAGCGATATTCTTTGTATCAGGAGAAACCGCAATTTCACCAGCAGATCCCTTATTGGATCTTGTGATATCATACCGGATTTTCTTGCCGATTGTTTTTAGGAAGATCTCCTGGCGGCCTGATTTGCTCCGCTCAACAGTATATACTGACAATCCATCACAGGAAAAAACCGCTTTCATAATGGAACTTCCTGGTTCGGGCATTATCTTTACAGTATAATCATAGGGAAGATTGTAAACAAAAATATCGGTTTCAATGACGCGCTTGTCGGTTCCATCGAAGGTTATTTTCCCTTGAGTGGAGTCTGCATAGTAAAGAAGAGCCGAACCTTGGAAATTAAGCAAAGGATCGTGGTTTTGACGCTTGTTCCACGTAATACGTTTTGTTTTGCCGGTCAATACATATTGAAGGTATATCTGGTCTGTGGTATCAGAAGGATCAAGAAGACCGGAGTAGCCCTGCTTTATGGCAAGTTTCCTTGCCTTTAAAGTGTCCTGGATCAGAAACTCTTTTTTCAGCGAATCCAGATCAACGGTTTCAATGCTTATGGATTTATCAAGGGATGCAATGGCCATACTGTCAACCGATCCACTCTCAATACCTTTGTATGGGCAAGCCGTCATGTCGAAATTGGACACAAACGGCAGGATGTATGGTGATGGTACGAGTTTTTGATCTGGCAGCTCGGAATCGGATTCCATCAGCATACGCTTTAGGATAGTTGCTGTTGTACCATCTTCCGGCACTGATTCGTCGAGGGGAATTATGCGGTTCGAATAGGATATCACCTTTTTTATTGTTGAGAACTGGAGCGAAAGGAAACCTAAGTTCTCTCCGCCTGGACCAGGGGACACTACAAGAGTCCGACCCTCAATATATGGCTTATATGTCACAGGGCTTCCGGCCCCACATATTATGACATCAATACCTTTTACAGTTGCTGCAAGCTCCCGGCATTGTCTTATACTATCTGAACAAAGAACAATTATAATATCTGACTTGCTTCTGGATTCAGTTACAGTGCGTGCCAAAGTCTGTTTCATATCAGCTATTGATATGTTTCGATTCTGGGTCTTTACCGGCCGTAAAAGACCTATTACGGTTAAGACATATTTTTTTCCAAGAAAAAATGTGGCTTTTTCCTGGATTTCAAGTTTGTTTTCCTTTTGAATAAGATTGGCGGAAATGCAGGGTAATTCTATCCTCTTTGCAAGATTAAATACTGTATCATAACCAAAAGCGCACTCTCCGTTTCCAAAGTTAAGAGCAGCATATCTCATGCGTTTAAGCAGTTTATATCCGATTTCAGGTTTTGATTTATCAATACTCCTGTGGAGAAAGTTTCCAGCATCAAGTGTAACGCTAATAGGATAATCCTGATACAGTGACTTAAGCACACCTGTGCGCCTTGCAAGACCTCCCAGCCCCTGATTGCTGTTTGGCACAAAAATCCCCCTAGTGTCCCCTGTATAAAATATTGCTACAAGTGCATTCTTCTTGACCTGTTCCATGCGCTGCGCTTCTTCAATGAGTCTCTGGGCCTGCCACATACTTGGATTGAGCTTCAAAGCCTGCTTAGCGGTCTCGACGCATTTGTCGTACCGCTCCTGCTTAAAAAACTTCTGCGCCCTGTTTAAATAATCCATGTCTGTAAGCGGGGTAATTCGACCAAACCGGAACCCTGCATCGATTACATGGACACCCTGCAGATACTCCCCGCGTCTTGTGTATGCGTAATCAGCCCTGAAAATACCATAACGTATGCCGAATCCCCCGCTAATACCTTTTATTGGCTCCACCTGCTCATTTTTGATTCGGGCATATTCATAGCCAATTCTTCCGCAAAATGAAGGATGTATCTGGAATTCACCTCCGCCGCTTAATTTAAGCGGCGAATCACTGAATTTCTTTATACCAAATGTAATTTCGCCACGATTGTCAAGAAAGTGCGCTGCAGCATCCCACATAATACCCGCTGGCAATGGCTCGTTTTTATTGGTATATGTAAGGCCTGCTCCCAGATTTTTAAGGCATAATGATGAGAGCAAAGAATATGGCAGATTGAGTGTGACCCCGATGTCACCTGCAGCGCCTCGCGCTGTCACATCAGCCAGCCGGCTTTGAAGAAACTGGAGGTTTGCTCCTGCCAAAAGGAAATTATCGAAAAATCCCCTGCCATAAGCGGCGCCGATACTCATGTCAGAGGTTGAGGTTGAAACAGGCTTTTCATCAATATCACGGGCGCTCTCAATTGTTCCGGAACCAAGCAGGTTCCACTGCGCTCCGAATGAACCATAACCATAAGTGGGCATGACCCATCCTGCATATTCATGACGGACGCCGAAATTCATCTCTTCGTGGGAAAAGATTATGCCATTGTCTTTAAATCCACCCATGATGGCAGGATTCATAAATACGGCCGAGGGATCATCAAGAAGGGAGATTGCATTCCCGCCCATTGCAGCGGCTTTTGCCCCAACAGGGAGCTTAAGAAAAGACATGACAGCCGTTCCGGTGTATTGATCATCCATATCAGAAATAGACGAAACCTGCGAAAAGGACTGAATGCAAAATGTCAGCAATATAATATAGAGCATACGCTTGATTTATCGGCAGAGTGATATTATAAGTAAATATATATAAATGGAAAATTCAACCAATACACAAAATTGTTGAATTAAAAGATGTAGTGAATGTTAATGCAGCCTGAGTTCACTATGAGGCTTTTTTAATATCTATCAGCGACTCCTTCTTAAGGAATTTAAAATACCAGATAAACTCCTTTAAATCATAGGGGCCGGTTTCCAAAGAAGAGAGCCTGTAAACAGCATACAAGCTTCTTTTTCCATCAACCCAGAAAAGGGGTTGGTTCCATTTATTGCTCCAGTGCGGTTGTATTTTAAGGTTTCGCCGTTTTTCGGTTGGGATATGCTCCAACGTAACAGGTCCTGCAACAAGCCTTTTGGGCACCATGCTTTCCGCTTGTTTCCTGAGTTTTAGTTGCTCTTGCCTTGAATCATTCTTTTCTGTCTTCATATCGCCAACCACAGATAAAAGACCCTCTCTTTGTTTATTGAGCCTTACACCTGTCAGGGTTTCGATTGATTCAAACCTCATCATTTCAATGCATGTTAAATATGCCAATTTCTCTTGATGAATATCCTTTTGCTCCTCCTCCAGTAATCGTTCCTTTGAAAAATTCAGACATAGCCTTGCTGTTTCATTAGCAATAGCCGGATTCATATCAGCGGCAGCATAAAGATATGCAGCCATTGCGCTTCCGATTCTTTGCAATGTGTCCGAAGAAACCTTGCCTAGGCTGTCTTCATTGGAATGGTAAAATTGATCACGCAAATGGATGAGTGCCGGACATGGCACGCCAATCATGGGATCAGTAATCATGTTATCATTGATAATGAATTTCTTTAAAGCAATCTTGAGCCTTTTCCCGGCTGCTCGTTTGATAAAATAAAGCAGCAAAGGATCAGTAAAGCCTGCCATAGGATGGGGGCATTGATAGATGTTGAGAACAGACCTGCATTTTCCTTGATCCTCTCCCACCATGTCCGGATTTACACCTGCAACATAAATTCGCTTATATTTGCGTACATACTCAAAATATGCCAGAAATCCCACAATCTCAAAAGTAAATATTACCCTTATGGTTCGATCAGGTGCTTTCAACTTTTTCTTTTTTACCAATGATTTTATTACATTCAATGCTTCAATAGCCGATGCAACGCCCGAGCAATTATCGTTTGCGCCTGCCTCATAAAGATGAGCCACAACAACAGCCTCTTCATGGGGCTTTTTTACTCCCCTGATACATCCGGTAGCGCAATAAATATTCCCTTTGCCTAAGCTTCCTGTTATCTTATAGCAACATTTAATCATCCCATTTTTGTTCAGAGCCTTGCGTAATAAATCGCCCTGATTACGTGAAAGGGAAAAGCCAACAACCGGACGAATTGATTCAAATAAGGTGCTATTGTCCCATCTGTGCCCGTTGCGAAAATCCTTTTCACTCCTCACACCTTCCCAATTCGGTGCAAAATCCGTTACCACTCCAAGAGCATTGGATAAATTTATTTTAGCTATATTATCATCTGTTGGATCACAGAAAACCAGTTTTCCCTTAAGTGATGGATTATCAATTGATACGATCTCGGTTTTCACATCTCCATTTGTTGGAGATGAATAGACAAAAATGGATGTCGGTATTTTTTTATAATCCGCAACCCTTGACCATTTGCCATTAACCTCAACCTCAAGAAAGGCGCCGCTTACATCCCAGGCCCTCGGTGTTTTCCAGTTTCCATAGAACCTTTTGCCATCGCATGGAAATTTTAAAAGCTCCACATCATCAAGCCCAATTTCTTTCATAATTGAAAAAGCTTGACGTGTTGCAGCCTCATACCTGCTGTTTGTTATGTACCTGCAATCCTGATAGAGTGCGTTTACAATGTTCTTTGCCTTAACTCCTGAATAGCTGTGCTTTATAAGGTTAAAAATTCGTGCAAGACTGTTTTGACTGGTAGGATTCACTTGAGAAGGTCTTCTTCTTCGTCTTCGATTATGATGTTTTCCTCAAGATAGCGATTTATAATCTCCCGCGCCTCAATGCTTACCTTTGTAAACATAAGCCCTATCCTGAAGCTTTTATCAGACTGGTTTTTTGCCACCCATTGGACCTTTGCATGGACTACGCAACCGGTCTCTTCGACAATTATGTCTTTGGGTACCCCTCTCCACCTTGGGAACTTGAGCAGGATTCTAACTTCAACTCCTTCTGCAATGAACTTGGGCGAAGCCACCTGCAGACCGTCAGATGAAATATCCTTAAGGGATATCCGTGTGTCCCTTTCAACAGCAGAACTGCCGGACAATACCGCAGTGTCTTCAACATCGTCGAATTCTATTCCGTAAACAAACGGGATACGTACCTTTTGGCGCCGTTCCCTTCCCTTTGGTTCTTCCATATATTAAAAATATAAACTCATCATTATAATACAGCAAGGCAAAAATATATTTTAACCCATAAGCCCCTTGAACAAGGATTGGAAATAAGTTATGGACATGCGCACACTAATAAAAAATATAGCCTTGAGTTTTATTCCGCTTTTTATTTTCATTGCAGCTGATGAATTTTTCGGCAGACGGTTTGGGGAGACAACTGGAACACGATACGCCCTCATAACGGCAATCGTAATAGGCATTGGCCAGGCGATTTATATCCTGCTTAAGGAAAAACGTCTCGATAAAATGGTGCTGCTCGATACAGGACTAATCATACTTCTTGGCGGCATATCCATCTTTTCCGGCAATGATCTTTTTTTCAAGCTCAAACCCGCTTTTGTGGAATTCATCATGGTTATATTCCTAGGTATTGTAGCTTTCCTTAATCCCGGCCTTCTTATAGCAATGACAGGCAGGTTAATGCAGGGTGTTGAGATTAACGATTATCAGATCAAGATGATGCAGAGATCCGCAATCGGTATGTTTGCTTTATTTTTCCTACACACCGGCCTTATCATCTATTCGGCATTTTACATGTCCAAAGAGGCCTGGGCTTTTATCAGCGGTGGATTGTTTTATATTCTCACAGGACTTTATTTTCTATATATGTTCATTGCAGGAAAAATCAGAAAACAAAAAATGTTGCGTCAATATTATGGCGGCGCTACAGTGGAATTAAAAGATAAAAAAGGCAGGTCGCTTGGGGTTATACCTGAGGATATAATCAGGAAAAACCCTTCGGTTTTCGGCAAATCAAAAAGGATAAAAAGAGACTAATGAGTAAAAGGATCGTGCTTGTAAATCCCTTTGCCGATTATGCAAGCGGTACGAATAAGGCCACAATTGAACCTCCCCTTGGCCTTGCATACCTCTCTGCAATTGCCAAACAAAAAGGATATGCCTGTGATATAATAGACGCAGGGATTTTGGAGCTTGATTCGGACAAGGTCGTAAGAAGCATTTCTTTCAATGACATTTTATTTATAGGCATTTCGGCAAATGTAGTCACATTTCGGGCTGCAGTAAAACTGGCTCACGCAATACGGGGAAAAAGTCCTGATACTCCCATTATTGCCGGAGGGCCGCATATAAGCGCGCTCCCTGAATACTGCATCAGGAAAATGGGCGCTGATGTGGCGGTAATTGGAGAGGGCGAGGAAACGCTTCTTGATCTTTTACAACATTATTCAGGCAAAGCACAATCATTGCTTGAGAACATAAAAGGCATAGCCTTTTTGATAAATAACAGCTTTGTAAAAACACCTCCGCGACCGCTTATAGATAACCTTGACACAATCCCATTTCCAGACATAAGCGCCCTTCCAAACTTAAGGAAATACAAGGGTAGGGCGCGTAAAAGGCCGGTCGGCAATATTCTTGCAAGCAGGGGCTGCCCATATCAGTGCATCTATTGTAATAAGAATATTTTTTCAGCCAGGTATCGTATCCGCTCGCCCGGGAACATTCTTGATGAAATTGAGAAGCTGATAAAAGAATCCGGCATACGCCAGCTTGATTTTTTAGACGACAACCTTACATTCAACCGCGACCATGCGCGAACCCTTTTCCAGGGAATAATAGACCGAAGGTTCAACCTGCCAATCAACCTGCAAAACGGGGTTAGGGCTGACAATCTTGACAAAGAGCTTTTAACACTCATGAAGAAAGCCGGTGTGTTCAAGATAGCATTCGGGGTTGAATCAGGCAATCCGCAAATACTTAAAGGCATCCGTAAAAGCCTGGACCTTGATAAAGTTATACACATGACCCGTCTTGCAAAAAGCATGGGGTTTATTGTAATAGGTAACTTTATGCTTGGTTTCCCAGGGGAAACAGAAGCCACATTAAAAGACACACTTGATTTTGCAATAAAAATGAATCCTTCAATTGCGGCATTTAACATCACAATTCCATTACCAGGAACTCCCCTCTATGATACTCTTAAATCTGAAAACAGGCTTATAATCGACACACACGAGGGCCTTGCAACCGGATTTTACTCACCTGTTCAATACTTTACCCTGCCTGGCCTTGAACCTGATAAATTATTTCGCTATTACAGACACGCCTATAATAGATTTTACATAAGACCAATAAAAATATTGGAATCCCTGGCTGGGATAAGATCACTCCATGAAATACTATGGTTCCTCGGGGCAGCAAAAGATGTTTTTGGGCAATTATTGAAGGTAAAATAATATCATGATTAATACTTTTAAGAAAATTTTGAATTACCTGTTTGGAAATGATGTTATTGTCTCTATTCTTACCCTTATCTTCCTGGGCCTCAATTTGTTTTTAAACTTTCCCATAACCAATGCCACCTTGGTTCTAACCGGGCTTTGGCTTTTACTGCTTATCATTCGTGGCGATATCCTGAAAATGAAACTTGATCGGATTTATTCAACCTTCACCCCCACCAGGATCATTATAATCTTCACGCTCCTTATTATATGGCTGTTTTTTCAAAAGTTCCCTATTCAAGACTGGAACAAGATCATTATGTCTGATGATCTCACACCTGGATATACAGGATCCATAAAGGGTGTTGAAACACTGCTTGATGGCGGCATGTTCGGCTGGGACAGCAAAATGCTTGGCGGATATTACATGGTTTCTGATATACCCATGAACCGGTCGCTATTTCTTCTTCCTTTCAGCCTTATATTCGGCCATAAAATCGGTTATCATGCAATGATCCTGCTTTTCTACATTATTTTTCCTTTCCTGTGCCGCTTTTATGTAATGCTGACAATGAAAGACAGTAGGATGGGCGCAGGTGTTTTCGCATATTCATCGGTTTTTCTTGCAAGTTTTTTCATCAACCTTTTCGGGATGATAGATAACCTGATGGGACTGGATCTGTTTATCCTGAATTTGTGCCTTTTTGAAAAAATGAAAAACGGATCCAAAACAGCACCATTTCTTCTTGCCATATCAATATCACTTACCATGCATGCGCATGTCGCCTTTTTTATCTATTCACTCCTTTTTATAGGAGTAGAAAATGTTTTATCCCGCAATCGGGTACTAGCATGGGCATCATTCTTTTCATTGGGATTTGCCTTTTTTATGACCCTCCATTACTCATTTTATATGCTTTATTATCACAATTGGTTTACAAATGGTGTGGGAGTATATTGCGCTCCGAAAACATTCCTGCAGCAGGCCGTAAACACCCTGAAAGAATACAGGACCAATTTAAACTTTCCGTTTCTCCTTAATGCACAGTATAGAATGGAACGCCTCGGCATAATCGTTCTCCCTGCAACCCTTTTCGCCTTACTCAAAGGTAATGCATTAATGCGTAAAATAGCGCTTTACCTTTTTGCGGTCTTTATTATTAACGGGTTCGGATTTGAAATAATACAGCTTCTTAAGGCCAGGATATGTTATTTATATGCTTTTTTGATCCCGATTCTACTGTCATATCTTTTGCTGAAAAACATGGCTTCGTACAGGATACAGAACATCATGCTCATCCCGCTTCTTATTCTCCCCATGACTTTCAGAGGCATTACCGAACCATATCCCCATTTTAAATCCCTGAAAGAGGACTATTCTGATCTTTACCAGGCAGTAAAGGACAGCTTCCTGGCAACATGATACTTTTTGAAAATCAGGCACATTACAACATGCTAAGCGACAAAAATCTTTTTTCAGCTTCTCCGATAATCCCTGGACACTGGGAATCACAATGGTCTTATGAGCTTAAGAAAAGGCTTTTTGCAACCACAATGGATAGTTATCACTTCAGTCTATTCAGCGGAAACTCAATTCAGGGCGGTGCATTTCGCGGATCACCCCTCGATTTTTATTCGGTTGATGAAATCAAATCAGTGCTCAGAAAATGGGGCATCGAATATCTGGTTGTTTATTCTGATCCGAGCAGAAATTATTTCTCAAAAGCCGACGCTCCTTTCAAAATAATATGGCAAAAGCAGCCCTGGTGCATTTTCCAGTTTCTTGAAGCTGACCCACGCAGCGTCACCCTTAAGAATGGAACAGGCGAACTTGTGGATGATGGATATTTTAAAATGAAGGTTAACCTTGAAAACGCGGCAAAAGGTGATACTGCGATTGTTAGAGAGAATTATTTTCCAAACTGGACAGCATATTCAGGAAACAATAAGCATGATGTATTTAATGTTGATGGACAACTTGCTTTTGTGGTGCCTGAAAACGGAAGCTATGAAATTGATCTGCGCTTCCCGAAATATCGAACCTTCTCGATTATCGCCCTTGCTTCACTTGTTTTGGCATTCTTGTTTTTTGTTTTTCCTGGAATCTTCCCAATGCTTTTTAAGGACCGCTCACCTAAAGAGCTAAAAGAAAAAGCTCCTTAAGGATTTTAGTGGAGAAGAAAGTATTGTCTGATAAGCCTCGCAAGGCGTAAAGCATTGAACACACCCATTGTTTTTAACCGCCTCAAGAAGTTTTTTAAATTCAGGAGAGTCAATTGCCTTGTTTATGTCAAACCCATATTTTTCAAGTGAAACACCATTAATATCCCACATTGTACAAACCTTCATGTTTGCCGAATAATCTATATAAAGAGAAACCTCTCCTGATCTGCACGGAATAGGGCATTTTCCGGTTGTTTCATACTGTTCATATAGTCTTCTAAAACCTTTTTCAAGAAGTGCAAACAGCCCGTATCCTCCGCGTTTCTCCAGAGTTTGTATTGCACTGTGTTTTCCAGGCATGGGCCTGAAATCGTCTATGTTCTTGTAATAATTCGACACATGGGCAAAATTAACATGAAGATCTTTTGTCCTGAATTTATAAATTGTCTTTGACAATGCTGATTCTGTTTCAATAACATTTCCCGCGTTTTCGGAAAAGAGAGTCATGCCTGCATATACATCCGTTGCTGGAAAAGACGCGGCCTTAAGCTTATTTATAAGTTCAATAGCCTTATTAAACCCGCCTTTTACGCCACGAACATGATCATGAACTGCTTCAGTACCATCCACACTTACAGTGATTACAAGCCTGCCCTTGAAAATCTTTCTGATTGCAAGAATCTTCTCGAAAGTGTCAACACATAATGCATTTGTCGGAAAATGCAAATACTCGAGCTTCCTGGTTTTGTTTATGATTATGCTTATTGCTTCAATCAAATCCTGCCGCATGAATATTTCACCACCAGTAAGATCTATCCAGGTAAAATACGGGTAACTGGCAAATAAATTTTCAATTATGTTTAAAGGCAAATCAATCTTTGATCCCTGCTTCCATATACCGCAATGAAGGCATCGGCTGTTACATTTGTCCGTCAAACTCAAAGTAAGTTTGAAAGGCCTTTTGCAACGAGTGTTCCAGGATTTAATAAAATTAAGGGATGTGCGTACAGGCATCATGGTTAATTGACAACAATTCCAAGAGGGTGATTGTCTTGACGCGTGTAAATCATTTCCCCTGTATTTGCGGGTCTGCCCACACACCCACTAAGAGCAGCATCCACAGCCTCCTTGACTTCAGAAATGGAGATGGCCTTCATACATTGGTTATCTCCCTTGCAAGGAGGTATCTCAAATTCAAAGATGCACGGACTGCAGTAGATGTTTTTATAAATCGGGAATGAATCAGGGAAATTGCCATACTGCATTGGATGACACGGCCCCCAGAGGGTGACAGCCCTTTTGCCAAGGGAAAAAGCGATATGCATGGGTCCGGTATCATTGGTTATAAGCAATTCTGCACTGTCTATAAGGGCTATCAGCATTCCAAGGGTAAGCTTGCCGGTAATATCAGTTATCTTCTTTCGGTATTCATGTTTTATGCCATCAAGTACCCCTGCAACATAAGCTGTCTCGGATTGGTCTCCAATGAGGACGATATCAAGTTCAGGTCTTGACTTAGCCATAATCTCAATTAATCCGGCAAAAGCCTTGCCATCCCAACGCCTTTCAATGCGAAGCTCTGATGCATTTGGATTAATAATAATATATTTATCGCGATTTACAAGGGGAAATATATTTTCAAGCTTTTTTCTGTCATCATGAGAAACACTGACCTTGTATAGCTTGTGCACAATGGTTTTACAGCCAATAAGCCTTGCCATTTGGAGATAAACCTCTGATACAGGGGCTTTCATATTATAATAAACAAGATAATTATACATTCCGGACCGAGATTTAAATGAGCTTTTGAAAAAACCTATCCTGTTCAATGCGCAGCTCATGGTTGAAACAAGGCCGCTGAAATTGGAAAATATCTCAAAGTCAAGGTATAGTTCGGGCCTGAATTGCCACAATTCAATGAGGGCTTTCAAGGTTGAGACAAAGAGAGATGCCAGTCCAGCGTCGTTTACAATGATTATACGGTCGGCCAATCCGATATGCGCTACCAGCTCTCGATTTGATTTGGACGTCACAAACATTATCCTGGCGTGCGGATAATTTTCCTTAAGAGTCAGTAAGAGGGGCGTTAATTGTATTATGCTTCCCATTCCCACATATTTGCATACTACAATCCGTTTGAAATCTGTTTGAAGATTGTGGTTACGCTTAAGCGGCCTCGCTATGAGCCGCGCCATAAGATTAAGAGCAAAGGCCACAGGCTGGCCTACAATTCTGTCAACAAGGATTTTATTACGGATGTTCACGGAAATAAAATACACTTCCAGGACTTAATATGTCATGCATAAATTTTATTTGTCAATATACAAATAAAGAAGCCCTCCAAACCGTTTTTAATCAATGGTTTAGAGGGCTTAAATTTAAACGTGCCCACAGGGAGTCGAACCCCGAGCCTTCTGGTCCGTAGCCAGATACTCTATCCAATTGAGCTATGGGCACATTGTAAACTAAGATACTTATTTTCAAAGACTTAAAGCAAGTCTTCCCTCTGAAAAAATGCAGTTTTTAATCAAGAACCTGTGCCAACTTTATCTGATCAACCATAACCACACCAGTAAGCATACAGTCATCCGGAATATTTACGTGAAGAGGAATACCGAGCTTTGAGCTGACAATCAAGAGGTGCTGCACGTTTAAAAAAAATAAAAGAAATTCCCTTAATTGTTTTCATAATTGTGTTTCCTTTACTCATGAAGAAAACTAAATTTTACGCAACCCAATCAAACTTATTTGGAGAAACGGCACTATGTCGAGCACTTTTGTAAATGAAAACGAGGATTCATTCAACCTCTATCTCAAAGATATTGCGAAGTTCAAACCGCTGAAACGGCACGAAGAACACGATCTTATTATCACCGTCAAGAAGGGTGATAAACCGGCCATGAAAAGATTGATTGAGGCAAACCTGCGCTTCGTGGTCTCAGTTGCCGCAAATTACCGAAACCAGGGCATGCCTATCTCTGACCTTGTAAACGAAGGAAACATCGGGCTTATCAGGGCAGCCAAGCGGTTTGATGAAACCAAGGGCTATAAATTCATATCATACGCTGTCTGGTGGATTCGTCAGGCCATTCTGCAGGCCATGTCAGAGCAGTCGCGCCTGCTGAAACTGCCGCTTAACCGGGTTGGAACTGTCTTTCACGTAGGTAAGGTACTAAATGAGCTGGAGCAGAAGCTTAAACGTCAGCCTGACCATTCCGAAATAGCCAGACACCTTAAAATTGACGAGAGCGATGTGCGGGAAGCATTTGCCATCGGCTCCGGTCACAGTTCATTGGATTCACCCTTTGATAGTGAGGAAGAGGGGTCTCTGATAGACCTAATCACCAATGAGCATGCTCCATCTCCGGACGAGAACATTGACGGATTTTACTTAACCAATGAGGTTTTGGGAATATTAAAAACCTTGGGAAAACGAGAATCCGAAGTAATTCGTCTGTACTATGGCATTGACTGTGAACGCAGCCATACCCTGGAGGAAATCGCGGTCAAATACGATCTCACGCGGGAGCGCATCCGCCAGATTAAGGAGAGGGCAATAAAACGGCTCAAGCATCCAACACGAAATATGGCGCTGAAAAAGTTCTACAGCGAAGGTGAAGAATAAGAATGTGAAGTCACATGGAAGGCTACGTCCGCTCATTCTTGAATTTGAGATAGGATTGTGGGTTCCAATCAGACATATTTTATCTAAGTTTATGATCTTTTTAATATACGTTGCTCATTTATCAATGACATCCGATTCAACTCAGACCGACTAAGTTTCCAGTTTGGCAGGAATTTATTCATGAATTGCTTAAAACGTTTATTATGTCTGAGTTCCAGGAGATGCGTCATTTCATGGACAATTATATGCTCCAAACACTGAACTGGTTTCTTCGCAAGCTCCAGGTTCAGCCATATCCGGCAAGCGCTTGTATTACCCCCCCCCCCCCCACCTCGTCTTCATCTTTTTAATTCCCCATTCTGCAACTTTAACTCCAACCACCTGCTCCCATTTGGCCATTTGGTTTTGTGCCTCCAGCTTTAACTTTGAACGATACCAATCATCCAATTCCCGTACGACAGGAAACGTTTAACAGTTCCGGCCCCATCGCCTTTACTTAATATGCATTTTCTTATTGAAATATGTTTTCTCATTTTATATCTTATTGATGGAGACTTTGGGTTTAGCGAAAGCGGCTCATTGTCTTTTTTTATTTCCATCCATCAATTCCGTCATCATCCATTGCAGCTTCTGAACGACACCTTAAATCTGTGATATGTGCTATAGACCAAATAATAAAGTTCGGTTTTCCCACTTTTTCTCTTATCGTACGATGACGCAGATCTGCAACTTGTTCTGCATAAGATGCAAGTTCATCTCTCGCAGGTTTATCAATAGGCCCTGTTCTAAAACCCCATGAAAGAACATATGCTGCAAGATCCGCAAGTTGAATTCCTGTTGTTAAATCACTATGGACGAAGAAGGGCTCCGGGATTATCCGGCCAGCCCGCATTTTGCCGTTAAAAGTCTTTTGAAAATAGGTGTACATTTGTCCCACCAGGATATGGCTTTGTGATTTTTCCAATTCATCAAATACCACCAACCCTTGTTCTTCCTGTTTTAAATCTTCGAGGTAATAATAAAAGCGTTCAAACAGATAAGCATAATCTTTTCTTAAAATGGATTTGTCAATGGACTGTTCCGCATCTTTTTCTACGATGCTTGAAAAAACCCTGCACCGGAATCGGGCCATGACATCGAACACGTCACTCACAAAGGCCAGTTTGGCTTGTGCCAATGCCGTAATATGGTTTTTACCTACTGTACTATTACCAATATCAAGACATTCATGTGCGAATCGGGTTCGTTCTTCCGGATTCATGGGTGGAAGCTGGGCGGCATGACGGAAGACTTTTTTCTTTAATATCTTT
>CAWHPS010000070.1:0-15976 GCA_963831235.1 uncultured Fibrobacterota bacterium | reverse complement strand
GATAACGCCATCACGTCCTTGCTGACTGCCGGGGTTTGCCCATGAGCTGCCGAATCTGCCACCTCAGAATCCCAAGGCCGAAGGCTGTCAGTTACAGTGGGCAGGCAGACAGCCACGACGACGAGATCACTCCAGCGCCGGCTCAGGTAAGCCACGGCGCCGGCATAAACAGCGAGACCCAGGTCCGGCTGCCGCCATCCCGAACCGGGGGTCAGCGATACCCAGCAGCAAATCTCGCAGAATGGGGATGTCTCCTTATGACTGATGAATAGTAGCCTGCCTTAACAGTGTGCGTCCTAAATCTTACTATTCCCACTCAATTGTGGCGGGCGGCTTGTTTGTAACATCGTAGTAAACAGCCGATATTCCTGGTATTTTGAGAATCTGTTTTATAAGCACTTTCAGTTTTCCAAAAGGTATCCTGAAGAAATCAGCCGTCATTGCCTCGCTTGAACTTACCGGACGCAGGACAATTGATTCTTTATTCTTTCCCACCCCTACCGGAATAAGGACAACAGGCATCTGCCATATTTTATCGTAAAGACCCTGAGCACGTAAAAATCCGGTGGTTAAATCATCAGCCTCCTGGAGCATTTTGATGCGGCCCCGGGTAATTGTTGCACTGAACAGTTGCGGTTCCTTAACCGATTTGCGACCCAATAAAAAAACAACCCTGTTTATGGATCGCACACTGTTGGTTATATCCGTTGAAACAGAGGATATACGATCCCATTCCTCTGGCCCTTCAATTACAAGCGGCTGGGCATAAGTCCTGAAATCCCCCTGGACCCCAACGCTTTTTATGGGAAGTTCTTGCGCTTCGAAGCCTTCATCTTTAGCCAGGGCCCTTACGCGGTGAAGGTCTTCGGAAGAAAGCCTGCTCTCTTCCCCTTTACCACATAAAATCCGGACCCCAAGCCCTGGACCGGGAAATGGATGCCGGCCTATAAGTTCCGGCAAAAGCCCCAGCTCGCGTCCCAATTCCCGTACCTCGTCCTTGTAAAGTTCGGAAAGGGGTTCAATTACACGGCCCTCTTTAATCATCTTTTCTATGATAGGTACCCTGTTGTGATGTGTCTTGATTATTGCTGCATGTCTGGTTCCGCCGCTTTCAATCGTATCAGGATAAATAGTGCCCTGACCAAGCATCCATTTTAAGGGATTAAGCTTAAGGCGGGCCAATGCCTGCTTTTGGACTGATATGAATGTGTCTCCGATTATCCTGCGCTTTTGTTCCGGCTCAACAATGCCTTTCAGGTTAGATAAAAACGTTTTTGTTGCATTTACTATGCGCAAGTTCCTGAAATGATTGGCCTTTAAATATTTCCCAACAGCCGATGTTTCGTTCTTTCGCATCAGGCCATTGTCTATATGAAGGCCCAGCACACGCTTTTCCCCAAGCACCTTGTTAAGCAGGCTGAATGCCACAACGGAATCAACGCCGCCTGACACGAGAAGGAACACATTTCGGCCTTTTGTCTTTTTATTTATTTCTTCATTGATTGACATATAATAATTCTTCATGTTCCACTGCTTTTCGCATCCACATGTGGAAATGAAATTGGCAAGCATTATCATTCCCTCTGCCGTATGTGTGACTTCAGGATGAAATTGGAAGCCGTAAATGCGTTTTACAGGATGCTCAACCGCGGCAAATTCGCAATCATCCGTGCTGCCAATCGCATGAAAACCAGAAGGGAGCCTTCTTACAGTATCACCATGGCTCATCCAGACCCCTGATTCACGATTAATGCCCTGGTTTATCAGGGATTTTGTTGTAAATACAAGGTCCGCTTTTCCGAATTCACGCACCTCCCCTGGTTCGACCTTTCCGCCCAATGCATGACAAATCAGCTGATGCCCATAGCATATTCCAAGTATAGGTTTGTTCGTATCGAGTATTTTCCTGTTGAAGCCTGGAGCGCCCTTATCGTAAACACTGTGCGGACCTCCGGAAAAGATTATCCCTTTAAAACCGGACAGCTTTTTTATGGAAACATCCGGGGAAAGGATCTCGGAATATACCCCGATTCTGCGTATTCGATTTGCAATAAGATGGGCGTATTGCCCGCCGAAATCCAGTA
The DNA here is from genome assembly GCA_963831235.1 of uncultured Fibrobacterota bacterium. Taxonomy (GTDB): domain Bacteria; phylum Fibrobacterota; class OXYB2-FULL-49-7; order OXYB2-FULL-49-7; family JAEUSG01; genus CAWHPS01. The sequence goes on along the minus strand of CAWHPS010000070.1, from coordinate 13,892 downwards.
CCGCTATCTTATGCCTGTTTGGCGCCTTCATGGCCGGTGGTGGGGAGGATGGCATCGCGAATCTCCTGTTTTATATTGACAAGTTCCGATGGCTTGACATGGGTAAAATCAGCAAGGAACATCTTGCAATCCTTGAATTTTGTGTTCTTAAACGAGACCTCCGCGAATTCAGCCATTGTAAAATCAGACATGGATATTTCGCAATCAATGAATTTGACCTCGCTTAAGTTTGCACCGTTGAAATCACATTTCTTGATTTTACAATGATTGATTTCCGTTCCTCGAAGATATATGCCAGACAACCTTGCGTCGGTTATGGTGCAGTTTTCTAACAGCCCTTTCGGCAAATAAGCATCGGTTAAGTCAGCAAAATCGAGTTTGACATTCTTAAACACCGCTTGAAGCATCTTTGCTTCCCGCAGACGGATACTGGAAAAATCTGAATTCTCGCAAACCGGCTGATAAAGCCGGCGTCCCCTCAAAACCTGTTTTTCCAGTTCATCTTTGGTCATATTTTTTATCCCTGTTATTTAATGAGCTTCCCTATCCTGCTGAAACGAATTGCTGAAAACATCGATTCGAAACTATCCCAGGAAAAATAAATTATAAAGGCCTTGGCCTTCACGAATTTACGACTCACGAAACCCCAGTAGCGGCTATCAAGACTATTGTCGCGGTTATCACCCATCATGAAATAGGCATTCTCCTTCAACGTGTAATCCTTGATGGGCTTGTCGTCAAGGGTGACCTCCCAGTTGACCTTCATGGTTTTTTTCTGAATTGTTTCCCTGAAATTACGCAGTTGTCTCTCCAGCGCATGCCAGTCCCAATCCGTATATTTCACATACAAAGCACCCTTCTGGGGAATACGCGTATAAAGAGAGTCGTCAACATAAAAGCTGAGCTTTGTTTCAAGCTTTGAGGTCGGGTTCTCCTGATAGACAATCGAGCGTATCCAATAGAATTCCCTTAAGGAAAGACTGTCAAAAATAAAGGTCTCCCCTTTCCGAGGCACAACATAGGGGCCAAAGGTGTCTCTTGGTTCAAGCTCAAAGGGGAGCATACGCTGGTCATCGTGCTTTCCACTTGGGGCAAGCTGGATTTCCTTTCCATTGACAAGCAGCACCTTCTCTTTATAAAGTACAGTATCACCTGAAACAGCAACGCAGCGCTTGATGAAATCCTTGGGGCTATGGATGACAACGGTCTTGGCCTCCTTGTCCCAGAACAGTATCCCGAAAACAAACGTGTTTAAAAGCTTGATATATCGGGTTTCCTCGTTGTTTGGGTAGTTGGGATCTCCGGGAAATTTGAAAATGACAACGTCGTTCTTTTTCGGCTCACGAATACCAGGAAGCTTTTCATAAGTAAAAGGAATCGGGGCCCCATAAACAAATTTAAGACCAAGAAGGAAATCGCCAACAAGAAGGGAGTCCTCCATGGAACCCGTGGGAATTTTAAAGGCTTGAATCACGAACTGAATAAAAAACAACGCCGCTGCCAGGGCGACTATAAGGTCCTTGCTTACCCTTGAAACCTCTCCCCCAACGGTTATTGGACCATCTTTTGCCTTGTATTCAATTGGCATGAGTCCAAGGAACCTGCCAATCCGTACATACCATTCGGGTTTTTTGCTGTTTGAAATGTTTTCCGCCATGTCGCCCTTTCTTCTGATTTAATTATTCATCATTCATGATATAAAGCTTTACCGGGGCTGATCCCGGGCCGATTAATTCAATCTGTTTTGCGGCGCCGAGGGACAAATCAATGATTCTGTTCTTTGCAAAGGGCCCACGGTCGTTTATCCGTACAAGCACTGCCTTGCCGTTAGTCTTGTTTTCCACCCTTACCTTTGTATTGAAAGGCAATGTCTGGTGGGCTGCAGTAAGTCCATTCATATTAAACTGCTCGCCGTTTGCGGTCCTTCGTCCATTAAACTCATGTGCATAATAGGATGCTATCCCTTCCTGATACAATTTGCCGAAGCCCGAACTAAATTCTTCCTGGGTTGGCTTCTCTTTTTCACTTGCATCCGCTTGACGAGGCACTGGTTTTTCCTCAGGATTGTACCTGGTGCTGTCTGCTTCCTTTTTTTGTTCCTTAAGGCCCCTCTCCGGCCTTGGCGGATTGCCATACTGCTTGCTTGTAAACCGGGCATTGCTTGCGCAAGATGTTAAAAGCCCTAATAATATAGCAGGAAAAAAAAGTCGCTGCACTATTAATGTGATTCTGATATTATCAGTCACTAACAGCCCCAATCAATTGTTTGATATCAATTATTTTTCGTTCCTTCATATAACTTTTAATACCCTTTAGAACTGAAAGTGATGCAGCAGGATCAATGAAATTTCCAGTGCCTATTTGAACAGCACTTGCTCCGGCAAGAATATATTCGAGAGCATCAGAAGGTGTCAATATCCCGCCTATCCCTATGACAGGTATTTTAACACACCGGCAAACCTTGTAGGTGAGGGCCACCCCGATCGGCCTGATTGCAGGCCCTGAAAGCCCGCCTGTTATATTCGCAAGCCTCGGCTTTCTGCGATAGATGTCAATGGACATGCCGATAAGCGTATTAATAAGAGATAACGCATCAGCTCCTTCCCCTTCGGATGCACGCGCATATTCCGTGATGTCTGTAACATTGGGCGATAGCTTAATGATAAGTGTCCGTTTGGTAGAGCGCCTTAGAAACCTTACAATTTTTCCTGTCTCAACAGGAGAACTCGAAAAGCTTATGCCGCCCTTTTTTACATTAGGGCATGAAATATTGATTTCATACCCATCAACACCCCGCACTTCGTCAAGTCTTCTTATGACGTAATCATACTCAATGGCATCTGTCCCCGCTATGTTTACAAAAACAGCCGGCTTGATTTTCCTTAGGAAAGGCATTTTCTCTTTGACGAAACACTCCACCCCGACATTGGCAAGGCCTATTGCATTAAGCATTCCTGAAGGCGTTTCCACAATCCGAGGAGGCGGATTGCCATTCCTCGGGTTTTTTGTAACAGCCTTTGTAAAAATAGCGCCAAGCCTGTCCAAATCAATTACCTGTGCCATTTCAGAGGCATATCCGAAGGTTCCCGAGGCAACGCAAACCGGATTATCAAGTGTTGTTCGGCCTATTTTAACTTTCAGTCCCATTGAACGTCCCCTGCTCTGAATACCGGCCCTTCGGTACAGCAGCGTTTGTATGTGCCATCCTTCATCAATACTGCGCAGCCCATACACACACCAACGCCGCAGGCCATTTCAGTTTCCATGGCAATGTGAGCATCCGGAGCGATTGCGGAAACAGCCTTCAGCATGGGTTTTGGCCCGCATGAAAAGATTGCCTGGCTTGGAGACAAAGAAAGATGCGAGGTGACAAGACCTTTCCTTCCCATGCTACCGTCATCAGTCACGACAATGAGTTGATCGCAGACTTCTTTTATCCTGCCGGCAAGAGGCAACATTGTTTTTGATCTTGCTCCATAATAAAACTCAACATGCTTCCCTCTTTTTTTTAATATTTTCGCGAGAAAATAAAGAGGGGCTGAGCCGCAGCCTCCGCCGATAAGGATATTTTCTTTTTTATAGTACTCTGGCTTAAAACCGCTACCCAGTGGCCCAAGCACTTGTATTTCATCATTTTTATCAAGCTTGGACAAAGCAATGGTTCCCGGACCCTTGACATCAATATAAAGACAGATGCTGCCTGATGCCTTATCAGCATCCATTACCGAGAATGCCCTGCGCAAAATAGGTTCTCTTAAACCTGATGGTTTTATATAAACAAACTGACCCGGATAAACCAATCGGGCAATTGCAGGGGCTTGTAATGATAGATAAAAGCTGTTCGATGCCGCAGGCCTAATGGACACAACGCGGCATGTGATGTTAGAGATCATCTGATTTCAATATTTTCTTTTTTTTGAATGCAATATGTATTTCAACGGCCACATCCTCTTTTGCGCCATCATCGAATTCCATGCCCATGATCATATTCTCTACCTCTTCAACAAGGGTCTTGTCGTTTATGCCCTCCGGTTGCTTTTCTGTCTTGACCTTCGCAATTTCCCCGGATGATTTTATTGTGAACCTTACCGTTAAATCTCCTTCCTGCTTCAGCCCTTCATCAGCGAGATCAATATAGGTTTCGTCGATTGCTTCTATCGCAGGCTTGAGCTCCCCTCGGATCACAGCTTCAGATCTTTTGCCTTCCATGCGGCCGCTGGTTGAAGATAGCGACTTGAGTGTGACCCATGCCTCTTCGCTCGAATTCTCGGGAGCGGTCTCGGATTTTATTGATTCCATCTTCTTCGCAACCTTTTCGTCAAGAACAGTACCCTCCGGTCCCTGCCCTGGCTTTTCAACAAAGACATCCTTAAGATTTTCCTTTTTACCTTCAAGTTTCATACGTGCAAAACGGCCATAGTCAGTTTCCGGATATGCCTTATGGATTGCCCTGTATGCTGTTTCAGCTGCTGCGTTATCGTAAAGGCAATTTTCATTCAGCCAGGCAATGGCGAACATTGCCTTTTGAGCCAATATATCCTTTGGCCATTTGTCTACAAACTGTTGAAAGGATGCAATGGCATTTTTGCATTTCAAGGGATCTGAATAAAGGCTTTCCGCAGCTAAAAAATCAATGATGACCGAATCTGCATGGGTACGGATGCTGTCTGGTCCGCCAAGAGCCTTCTGCGCGGCCTTTGCATAATCAGTGGCAGGATATTTTTTTATGATTACCCTGAACAGGCTGTCAGATTCATCCTTTTTTGCAAGAATATTTCCATTAATCCAGGCTATGGCATACAAACCTTTCATTTTACTTTTTCCGAGACGTCCTGTGGAATCCGAAGCAGTGTCAAGAACCAATATCTTCCTGTAGTTCATAACAGCAGAGTCACCATTTCCAAGACGATAAAGATATATTTCAGCCGCCTTAAACAGCTTATCATCAGGCAGCATTTTTTTTACTGAATCAATGGCGGACGAATCCTGACGAGTAAATGCAGTATCCTTTGCAAGCATTGAGTCAAGATTGGCGGTAAGGAAGGTGAGCGCCCTTAGCGACACATATCGTTCTTTGGCAAGAATCGCTTCATCAGCGCTACTGAATTCAACCTGTGATTTTTTAAAACATTCGAATGCCTCGCGTATATTATTCCAGACATTCTCGTACATAAGACCCAGGTAATAATAAGCTGCTGCGGATTGCTTTGTTTTGGGATATTCCTTGATTATCTTGAGATATATCCGTTTTGCTTCATCAGAATTTCCATCATCCGCATAACAGGCGGCAATCTTCCCATATATAACACCAAAAAATTTGAAGAAAAGATCGTTATCCAGCATCTTTTCAAAATATGCAAGTGCTTTTTTAGGTTCATTGCCGCTCTTGAGGCATGAGCCTGCCATAAGTTCCGCTTGATATTTCAGATTTTCAGGCACCTTTATCTCTGAAAAAACCTGGGTTTTTTTTACAGGTTCAACTAAAATGAAGTGTTTGTACGCTTCCTTGAAATCCTTTTGTTTGAAAAGCAGCAAGCCCATCTGATAATGAATGAGGGACTCCAGCATCTTTCCACCGCCCTCAAGCTTTTTAAGCTCATCTATTGCTCCAAAGCTGCTTCCGCGAAGCACTGAAATCTCGGATAAAAGATACCGTGCCCTTGTTTTTAAATCACCGGACTTTGAATTATCCGCTACGTTTTCAAGCTCTGGTTCCGCACGGCCGAAATCACGCTGTTCGAAATAACACAACCCCTTATAATATATTGCCCTGAAATAATCGGGATGTTCGGGATAATGTGAAGTAAATTCGTTGAACTTACGGATAGAGCTTGAATACTCCGCTTCCCAGTAGTAAATTTCACCAAGCAGAAGTGTGGCCTTTGCCACATATTCTTTATTTTGCGGATATTGATCGAGCACCTTGGAGCATTTTTCAATGGATTTGTTGAAAATGGCCTTTTCTGATTCAATTACTTTTGGAGCGGAATCAGGGGATGTACTCAGCCTCGCATCCTGCATCTTCCTTGCTTTCTCAAAATGCTTTTCCGCATTGTAGAAGATATTGAAATATACGCATGAACTGCCAATCAGGAGGAGCGGAAGCAATAAAAAGGTTATTTTCATTTTTTTTATGTTTGGAAGACCATTGAAGTTATGCTGAAAATATATAAAATAGAAAGTTGAATCTGTTAGGAAAACTGGGTATTTACAGCTTTGACGAACGGGATATGAATGAAAACCCCTCAAAATCAGAGGGGCAATTCTTGCTTTATAAGAAAAGAAAGATTAATTTAATCTTCAGGATTGTGAACTTTTTCACATTTTCATGGTAATAGAGTGACTTTTCACATGCAATATTTTTAAATTTTAACAAATGCAAAAAGTCGTAAGCCTGTTTTTTACACTGATACTAATCTCCATTCTACCCGCACAGATTTATAAAGAAACCCGTTCTGTTCCCCTTTACCCTCCCTCAGGTGCATCAATAATAAGTCCGGGCGGCAGATATTTTGTCAGCAATACCAGGGACATGGACTTCAACCTGATGGAACTTGGCAGTTCAATTTATACAATTCGTTCACAATATGTTGCCTGGACCTCGCTTTATCCTCAATATCGTAAACCTGATTTCCGTTTGTTTGTTTTTTCTCCTGACGAGAAATACCTTATAACCGACAATTATGTGTTCGATGATTCCATTCCAATTCCGGTTAATTGGGTTGAAATATGGGACATTGATAAAAGACGTATCGAAAGGCAGGTTGCTTTTGGGGACGAGAGACATGATAAAGGAACCAGGCTGACATATAATTTAGAACAGGTTTTAAGAAACTATTATAATAGATCACCATTTAAAAACTATTCTCCTGATGCACGTATTGTTTTTTCTCCTGATGGGAAAAGGATATTCTTTGTTTATCCTGGTGTCAAGGTTTTTTCCTTCCCTGATTGGGAGGAAAAAACCGGTTCATTCGGTCTTGTCGGGGTTGATAAAGACAAACATTTATCCTTGACATTCAATAGAATCTCCGCGCCTGTTTTTTTTAACAATTCGAGTAAAATAATAATGGCAGTCAATGGCAACACTTTCATATTCAACGACTTTTTCGACGCCCCTCAGGATTATTACAAAATTGACGGGACATTTTCGCACATTGAAGTGTCAAAAAACGACAAACTGGTTCTGTTTGACAATAAGCTCTATCAAATGGACTATACGGATTTCAGGACGACTTTTCCAGGCACAGCCTATTTAACAGCAGAAGGAAACCGTGTAATGGCTGGACAGGACTTCTATGGCGCTGAAGCCAACTTCACCAAGCTGACCCCATTTTATCTTGGGGATGGAAATTTTCAGCCATCTTCAACAAGGGAATTTGTCTATTTAACATCAAGGCAAAAGCGTTCTTTCTATATTTTCAGTTTTTCAACTGGTGAACTTCTTCAAACAATCCCGATTGAGGTTGATGAATTCCTTTTGAGGGACACTGACAATGGAAACATGCTTCTTCTAAAAAACAAGTTTACCGGCAAGGTGCGCGTTTTCGAGCGTATTAATTAAAACCTGAATAATCTTTAGCTTACATAATATAATGAATAGTATTTTATCAAAATGCGTTCAATAATTGTTTTTGTTATTTTGGCATCAGCATTATCAGCATCAGGTAAAGGCCCCATGGGTGGGAACCTCCTCTTATTTTCATGGGAAAAAAGTTTTGTGTCTCGGATTGATTTTGCAAGTGCCGGAGGTACTGAAGTTTCCATTGGTGAGCCTGCCATGACAACATCTGCTTTTAATATCGGGCTTTACAAAAACCTTTACGATAACAGATTGTCCTTGCGAGTTTATGTTACCATTGGAAGCGGCGAGGGAACCCAGATTTTGAAGAATCGTGCACTGATGTTTGCTGACTCCTCAATTGAATTTCACGATCTTAGCTTGAATCAAACCCATTCTTTTCTTGGTGTTGTGCCTGAACTAATGTATTACATTCCTTTTTCGAGAAGAATGTACCCGTATGTTTTTGTTGGTGCTGGTTATAACAATTATGAAATAAAGAACGCACAAAATGCAGTAGTGAGTGACAATTCGAGCAGCAAGGGAAGCGTCGTTCAATTACAGGAAGCATCTCCTTCAATTTCAACAAAATGCTTTAATATAAACACCGGATTAGGGTTCAACTGGTTTGTTACATATTATTTTGGGTTCTTTGCACAATACAAATTCCGTTATTGGACGCCTTTATCTTCCAAGCAGCTTATTGTTGAAAACACCTTTTTGGATACCCGCGAAACACATTACTGCAATATTGCAGAGGTTGGTTTACTTTTAAGATTATAATATCATGATATACCTGACAAGATATTTGATTCCAGCCATTATCTCACTCATTGTAATATCATGCAGCCCCCCATCCAATCCGGTTTTCCCTTCTGATAGTGAATTCTCCGAGCTTGTTTCCGCATGGTCAAACCTGAAGGTGTATTCCATTTTTCAGGAAAAGGTCCCGGCAGATCCGTTTACATACACTGACCCCGCAGTCCTTTTCAGTAGAATTAAAGATCCCTGGACACAATATATTTCACCAAAAGACGCACAACAATTTTTAAGCGATTTCTCTGGCGAAAACAGTTCGGGCCTCGGCATATTCATTCAAACACGAAATGGTAAATATTATCTTATTCGCGTGATTGCAAACTCTCCGGCGCAAATTGCCGGACTAAAAAAGGGCGATACGCTCATTTCTGTTGATGGAAAATCACTTGTTGGTGTTTCGAGAGACACTCTTTCTTCCTGGCTTTTGGGTGGAATAAACACAAGAGTCATAATTACAGTATCGCGCCCAATCACCGGAATGATTACCGACACCGTGATACGCGGTCCATTTAATGTACCAACGGTAATCACCGATACTCTTCGCACCGCACCTGGTCCCCGAATCGCTTATATATGGCTTACAGAATTCATGGAAGGCTCCAAAAATGAAATGGAGCAGGCCCTATCACTACCTGAAATATCATCGGACAGCATCCAGATTCTTGATCTTAGGTCAAATCCAGGCGGTCTTATCAATGAATGTGTCGGTATTTGCGGTCTTTACCTCCCATACAACGACACGCTTATTTTAAGCCGCATGAGAATCTTTGATGAATTTAATCAAAGGGGTAGTACCATAGATTCGGCCTTAAAATCCAATGGGTATGGTACTTATTCTTCAAAGAAAATTATTCTTTTAGTAAACGAGTGGAGTGCCAGCGCCGCTGAAATGCTTACAACTGCGCTTAGGGAAAACTATAAAAAGATATATATTATGGGCAACCATACTTATGGCAAGGCTCGTGGACAGGTACTAGGCATTACACCCATGGGAGGGATTGCCCGTGTTACATTCATGACAATTACTACAAAAAAAGGACTTGACTATAATAACATAGGTCTTGAGCCAGACACACTCCTTGATTCAGCCCGTGATACAAACGATCTCTGGATCGCTGATGCTTATGACTATGCAGTTCATTCCTCAGGCTTTATTTCAAAGCAAAGCGCTAAAGCCCGTCAGGAACTTATGGACAAAATTCTGGACATCAATATGAATAGAAAGCTTAATCCCATCAGGCGAAAAGAACCCATGCTTCTTTATAATTTCCCCGGACGCTGACATTTCAATCATCAGTAATAAAACCGCCTGGAATCGGATCATCTTTTACTTGTCGCAATCGAAGTTTTTCCTCTGTAATATATGACCCGTTCTTTTTCCGCTCCTCGCCTATTGAATATACCTCAATCGCGCTTCTGCCGGATATGGGGCACTTTGTTTCACACAAGCCGCAGCCTGTGCACTTATCCGCAATCACAAAAGGGCGCTTCATGCTTGATGTTGATGTCTGCACAATGCGGAACTCAATGGCATCATACGGACAGATTTCATCGCAGATAAGACAAGTTTTATCGTTTTCCCATGTAATGCAACGTTCCTTGTCAATTACAGCAGTGCCTATTTTAACGAATCTTTTTTCCTCCAAAGGCAAATCACGAATTGCACGTGTGGGACAGACATAGCCGCATGCGTGGCATTTTTCCTCGCACCCGCCTATACGAGGCACAAGATGGGGCGTCCAGAGCCCGTCCAGCCCTTTCTCGAATCCTGCGGGCTGCAGACCATAAGTTTTACAGGTCTTTACGCATAGGCCGCAACGAATGCATCTTGCAAGAAAATCCGGTTCTGGCAGGGAACCCGGCGGCCTTATAAATCGGCCGGAAGTGTTCAATGCCGCATCAGGTTCGCCTTTTATTACTGCTGCTGCCATAAGCCCTGCTGCTGAGGATAATATAAAGCTACGCCTGCCAGTTTCAATTGATGCGTCATTCCCGGCAAAGCCAAAGGATGTTAGCCCGATGGAATTGCAGCCATCGTTCTTGACAGCAGTGCAATCTCCACACAATGTACACTCGGTAAGTACCGTGCCTTTGCCATCAAGTGTTATTGCACGCGTGTTGCACTCTGTCATGCATCGTTTGCAGGAATTGCAGGATTCCAAATTAACCTTACGTTTTACGATCCCGAACCTGGAAAAAATGGTAAGGAATGCCCCTGTTGGGCATACATACCTGCACCAGAACCTTCTCTGCCAATAATTAGCGACGATTATAAATGTGAAAAGAATAAATACAGCAACTCCCCCACTGAACAAGGCCTTGTCAAAATTAAGCTGGGCTAAATTGTCAAACCCAAGCTTGTATATTGCAGGGCGGAAAAGATCCAATATGCCATTGATGATTCCTATCATAGCAGGAAAAAAAACCGTTGTGAATACACGCGGTGTAATAGACATAGGTGAAAACACTGAAAGAGCATTGAGCCCCACAAAAGACCCCAATAAAACCCCGATTAATATGAAGTACTTAACCTTTCTTGCGTGCTTGGGCTCAAGTGTCTCCTTTTTCCTGTTCTTGCGGAACATCACCCATTGTGAGAAATCAATAATAGATCCAAGGGGACATACATAACCGCAGAAAAATCTACCTACAATAAGCGTAAGCAAAAGAATTACCAATGCAGGAACCATTGTATGTATAAGATCGCGGGATGCAATCATTGATACAAAAGCAACCAGCGGGTCGAGTTCTGGAAAAAGTTCAACCGGTAGGATCACTGAATTTGGGAACACGGTAAATAAAAACAAGATCAGGAAAGCCGAAAAGAATACTACCTGGGATATAATTCTAAATGTTTTTAATTTCATCTTTGATTTCCGAACTTAAATGCCCCCTCTCCAGTGATCTCTCGAAACCCAGTCAATAAGCAAAACTGGAGAGGGGAAAAAGGGGTGAGGTTCCTCAAACATTTATTATATCCATCTTTGCAATATCGATTTCTCCGAACCCCATCTCTGACGCGATTTTAATATGTTTCACCTGATCCCCTCGAAACTCCCTGTTGTACCAACGGACAAGACCCACAGCATAAGAATCCGCTGCAACCGGATCTGTTGAGGCAACTATTGTATCGGGCTTTGAAACCTCGCCAGGGCCTCCCGGACCGCGTGTAAGAAGCGCATATACGGCATCTATTATCGTAAGTGTCGGTTTGATTACAATGAGCTGTTCAGCAATTGCCCTGTTGATATCCATTTCATCATGAAAAACCCTTCTATCATAAACAAGTCCCATAAGATTTTTAATTCCAAGACTCACACCAGTTGCAGAATGGGACTTTGCAGTGGGAATATTTATTATGCAGTTTGCCTTGAGCACCTCTTTGGCAACAGCTGTCCTTTTCAGCTCCTTTGCACCTGGCACGGGAATTTCCTCAAAAAACTTGGGATCATCCGGCGTAGCAATTATGACATTCTTCAAACCTTTGAGTGCCTCTCCTATTCCGGTCTTTTCACGGCAAAGCTCACCATCGCGCAATGCGTGATCCATGACGATTATTCTGCGCGCTCCGGCTTCTATACACAGTTCTGCAACAGCTTTTACAACATCAGGATGGGTTGTGGTTGACCATTCAGGAGGATTTGGAAACCCCATATTGGGCTTTATCAAGACCCTGTCACCCTCCTTCACAAACCGTTTTATACCGCCGACGGCATTTACAACCCTCTTCACACAATCCGATGGCGAACCTTTGGCAACAGCAACCAGGGGCTTTTGCGCCTCTGCGCTCACTTTGATTCCGGTCAAGGCCGCTGCTGAAACCATATATGCGCCAGCTGTAACGAAGTTTCTTCGTGTAAACATTCATATCCTTTCATGTAATTATTATAAGTCAAAATAGGTAAAGCAAAACACATATTTCAAGCACCTGTTCCAGTGTTTCCACTGTTTTATAATCTTGCTCCTGATTTATTTAAGGGACTATCTTATTATCATGAGTATTAAGAAACCCTATTCCACCAATGCCAAATCCAAGGCACTAAACCCGACCCAAGCATCAGAGATAATCCGTTGTCTCGGTCTTAGAAAGCATCCTGAAGGCGGGTATTACCGCGAAATTTTCCGGTCAAAGCAAAAAGTCCAATGGCAGAACCAGATGCTTTCCGCTGGCACAGCCATCCATTTCCTTCTTAGGGAGGGAGATAAAAGCTGGTGTCACCGAATCCCACAGGATGAAGTGTGGCATTTTTATGAAGGCGACCCTTTGGAATTGGTCTGTTTCAATGAAACCACTTTGAACCTGAAAAAAATAGTTCTTTCTTCCAAGAACAGGACGTATATTGTACCTGGAAACTTTTGGCAGGCAGCAAGACCCCTTGGGAAATATTCTTTGATTGGATGCACTGTTTCCCCTGGTTTTGAATTCAGTATGTTTGAGATTTTAAGCCACTTTCCGGAAAAGAAACTTCTGTTTAAAAAAAAGGTAAAAGGTATAAGTAAATTTATTTGAAAGCCCCATATATGAATAACGAATCAGACAAGTCTAACAAGTTCAGCCCCCTTTCTACCACTCTAAAGGAGAAGCTGGTCGTTTTCAGTCTGTTGATGATTATAATTTTCATATTGGATTTGAACCATGGCTCGCCTTTTGCGACAAAACTAATAATGATTCAATTTAAATTAAGGGGCATTGATCCGCTTATGCATAATTTCAGGTTAAGTTCAATCTTTGGCATATACGACAGCATCCCTGCCCTGGCACATGTTATTGACAAAGCCGGAGCAATATTCTTTTTTGTAATTTCATCAATCAATGTAATCCGTGGACTACTTCTCTCTATTGCAAACAAGCCGCTTGAAGACATGTAAGAAGAAAAAATAATACTTAATTAAATATTGGACAATTTCAATGTTTTTGTTGCGATGGTGCTGTCTTGTTTGAATAGCATTGTTAACACAAAATTATTTTAAAATAATAATAAATATGCTAATAAATTGATTTCAAATCAGTTGATGTTAACAAGCTGGTAACACTTTGTTGAATTTTGCCTTGCTATTCTGGTAGGAATAGCTGAAATTTATGTGCATATGAAACCAATTTTTGAATATACTAATTACCGGGTCTTTCTAAAGGACTACTATGCCCACATGAAGGAGAGTACGCATTTTTTCTCCTTCCGTTTTTTTTCCAAACCACTTCGTTTGCCAATCCCTTAGTATATATCATGAAGGGGAGTCTAGCATCGGTTTTGAAAATTCAAAAACCTAATATTCCCCTTGCTCTGGTAACAAAGCAGCAGCAGTTTGCCCGGTTGTGGTCTGATTTGAACAAGATAAACAAACGTAGAGTTCCTCAAGGAACTCATTCACCTATGGGAAAATGGCAATCCAAACAGTTAGATAAAGAATGGATCTGAGGTTTTTTCATGGTATTATGTCCCTGCAGCAGAGATGCATAGCTAATGACTAGAGAGAGAATCACAATGATTCCTCACGAACCAAATCATCATCA
>CAWHPS010000069.1:0-53529 GCA_963831235.1 uncultured Fibrobacterota bacterium | reverse complement strand
TGCCTAAAAGAGATCGACGGCAGCAGGCCGTTTTTTATTTCAATGCTGGGAAGTCGTTACGGCTGGGTACCGGGAAAAGATGAAATACCGCAGGAGACTTACAAACATTATAATAAACTTGATGGTAATAACGGCTTTTCTGTTACACATTTAGAAATTCAACATGCCGTTCTTGATCCCCTAACTTCTTTAGATTTACTAGAGCAGGTACCGCATGCGTATTTCTATTTCCGGGATGGAAAAAGTCTGCCTGATCCAAAACAAGAGCCGCAGAAATTACAAGGACTTACTGATGCACAGGTAGAAGAATACAGTAAAACATTTATTGAACACGAACCGTCTAGTATTGAGCTGCTAAAGCAGTTGAAGTCTAATATTGAAAATCATTACTGTAAGATTTCTGAAAAACTAGAAGATAGAATCTTTAATTATTCGCCGGTATTTGACCCGTCACTATCAAATTCCGAAGACGATGCACTAAAGGGACGCTTTACCCGCGACAGCTTAAAGGATTTCGGCAACCGGGTAAAAAGCGATTTAACAAAAGCTATCGAAAAACAATTCGCAGAGCGTATTAAAGCGCTGTCTGAAAAACGAGAGGAGAACAAACTCGAAAATGAGCGTGACCTTCAAGATTCATTTGTCGAGAACCGTACAAGGCTTTTTGTTGGGCGGACTGACCTTATAAGACATCTTCATGAATATGTTACATCCGCATGCGGCAAAATCCTTGCTGTTCACGGCGAGCCAGGTTCTGGCAAATCCGCCCTTCTGGCTCACTACTACCGGCTCCTTACCGATTTGGAGTACTCAAAAGCCCATGAAACCCAAGCATTCAATTTGCGAACCGGAATCCCGGTATTTGTGATCCCGGATTTCATCGGCGCTTCACCTGCCTCTACGTCTCTTCACAGTACACTTACACGATTCTGCGAAGAGATAAAGGCCAAATTCAATTTGCAAGATGAAGTTCCCTTCGAAACCAACAAGCTGATTGACGCCTTTGCGGGATTGTTAAAGAAATGCAATGGTCCAACCCTTTTCATTATGGATGGTCTCAATCAGATGGACGAGTTTGACAATGCCCATGATCTCTCCTGGCTGCCAGCGGAACTGCCCAAAAATGTCAAAATCATTGCCAGTTCCCTTGATGGCGATACCTGGGATTCGCTCCTTCAGAAGACTGACCGTATTCTTAAGGTCACGGCACTTACCGAAGATGAACGACGCGAAATCATTAAGAAAATGCCGTCCGTGTTCTGCAAGACCCTTGATGATAAAAATACCGGCCTGTTGTTGGCAAAGGAGCAGACTTCAAATCCGCTTTATCTCAAGGTTGCGCTGGATGAACTGCGAGTGTTTGGTTCGCACAATAAATTACCGTCAAAAATCGATGAGCTTTCCGGCACAGTAATTGACCTTTACGTTGACATGCTTAGCAGGCTTTCTACTGAAATGAGTGAAAAATATGGCAAGGAAAAGGGTGAACTTCTTGTGGAACGCTTTTTTTGTCTGCTTGAGTGCTCTCGGTACGGGCTTACCGATAAAGAACTTCAGGAACTTATGCAGGAGCACGATCCCGACCGCGACCATATAGCCATAATACGGCAGCTACGGGCTTATTTCTTTTATCGCGATGAGGTGCTTGACTTTTTTCATAGGGCGCTATCGAAGGCGGTGAGGAAGAAGTACTTTGAGGAAGTTGAGACATCAGAACAGCCTGTGCCTGCGACAGCATCATAGTATAAATTAACCCATATCTGCGCATGCATAACAAAGAAAAGCAATATCACGAAACTCTCGCAATATATTTTATGGCCCAACAGTTGTTTATTGATGGGAAAGGCATGGAACAGCCAAACAAGCGGAAGTGCATCGAACAACCATGGCAGCAGACGCTTGCTGGACAATGGAATGATTTATACAGAACATTAATTGATCCTGTTTATTGGGAATGTAAATGCGTTTCTTTGGCACAAGGAGCAAAATATCTCTTTAACGATTTTCAATTTGCCATTGAAAACTTATTAAAAGCCATAGGGCACCGGATTTTTCATCCAATCATAAGAATATTTATTCAGCTCTCAGTAATATCCTCTGGGTCGATATACCAATTTTAGCAAAGTATCCGGAGCTGGCCATACAGCAAACATGGAATAGACTGATGTGGAGTACTGTAATACCAGAAGATATAAAGTTGAAATTTCAAAATCGTTTTTATGAAAAGAAAGCAAATGGTGAATGGGTATTGCTTGGAAAAATACCACCGCTTGCTAAGGTCCAGCAAAATGTGCAATCTTCGGGATTTAGAAAGCGGCCAACTGCATTATGTATGGGCAAGGTTGGGCTTTTCGCATTCGATCATCAAGGCCATTGGCAGTTATTGGATTGTCTTGGGAATGTAAAACAAGAGGGGCAGATAGATTCCGCATCAATCCGGCAGGTTCGTATGGGAAGCCAGCATTGCGCCATTCTTTCTGGTTCAATCATCTCTATTTGGCAGCAATGGCCGCATGGTCAACCAACCATATTTATGACCGGTTGGCCGATTTTGTTTATTGATATTTCCTGCCGAGATAGTCTTCTGGTGGTAGGTGAAAATGGAGATTGGGTGTTATATGACATATTAGGTACCCAGCCCAAAAGAATAACCCAGGGAAAATTGCCAGAGCGGCCGATAGCGGGTGCGATAACTGCCAAAGGGGATGCTTGGTACGTTGGGACCGATCAAGGGAAATTATTTTGTATTGAAGGAGATCAAATACGATTGGCCGGAGAAATTAAAATCGATATACGTTCAATCATCGTATCACATAATGGTCAAAATATTGCAGTTATTGCGCAGAATGGTACGCTTTTCATTTATGAATCTGATAAGCTGCCGGTATTCAAAACCATTGGCTTGCAGATTGTTGCTGCAATATTTGATACATATACAGATCGTATTTTCGCATCAACTTGTAAAGGCGAATGTGTGGAAGTTGTATATGATGGTAACAAGTGGGAGGCCCATATTATTGCGAAGGTATCAGGTTTCCTTCATTGGATTGAGCGATTTGCAGAAAGCGGTCCTGATTGCGACAGTAGGTGATGACGGTATGCTTCACCTGATTGCCTTGAATGCAGGCGATAACCAAAATTGCGCGGATGCTTTGGCGCCAGTTGGTAAAATTATTGGGGTTGTTGCGCTGAATCCGGATAATATTGTTTTCGCGGACATTGGCGGACAATTGTGGAGATATTCCATAAAAAAGGAACCCAATAAGGCTTTTGATAAAGTTTATACCGCTAAAGGGCCCTTACTTGATTTTCATGAAATTTATCCTGGATTGGGTGTTGCAGTGCTTCTAAAAGCGGCGTATTCCTATCTTTCGAATATTGAATTCAAAGGGGTTGAAGTAAATGTACGACAGCTTGGCCCTTCAGCAATATGCAGCGATTTTTCGGCAACGGTTGAATTTACTCAGATGTCGCCAAAAAAAGAGCGCTTATTAATTTTATCCCGCACCTTCACAGGTTCTGAACGCACAAAAATTGAAATATATGAAAAGCATTCCTTTAAGAAATTATGCGCCAAATGGTTCGATGGCGGTTCGGGGCTCCTGGCAGCCATTGCCGATAACGGAATCTTTGCAATAAGGCTTGATACCCAGGGCAATCGCATTAAAATTTAACGATTCCAAGGATGCGCTCCAAATATTGTGTGCTCAAAGCTGCTTTTAATTGTTTGCGTACGATACTGGCTTTTATTGATGTTTCCTGTCTCAATAGATTTATAGCGACATGCCGGACTACATTCATA
Organism: uncultured Fibrobacterota bacterium; assembly: GCA_963831235.1. Taxonomy (GTDB): domain Bacteria; phylum Fibrobacterota; class OXYB2-FULL-49-7; order OXYB2-FULL-49-7; family JAEUSG01; genus CAWHPS01. The sequence goes on along the minus strand of CAWHPS010000069.1, from coordinate 49,727 downwards.
TTTGTTGGTGCATTTGATTTTCTAATGCGACAGTCATCCTCTCTAAAAGACACATCCAGATTCCAATGCAATTTGTTTTCAATTCCCCAATGACTGCGTACTGCCTGACCAAACTGTTTTGCCGACATTTTACGACTGAGAATATAATACCGTATTTCTGTCTGCTCTGCTTTTTTTGTTTTCCTTATGGAGTGAACAGCACCGATAGCAGACAATGATCGCCACTGTTCCTTATTTTTTAGCCAGGTAATATCATCGATAACATGATACTCACGATGCTCTTCGCGACCATGTCCCTTATCCTCTGTTGAATACGTGTCATGGGCCACATCTTTCAACCCATCCACCACGACAGTATCTACGCGGTTGCGGATTTGTTCATACAGGCTCGGTTGATTTTCTTTAACGGCGAGAACATAATCCGCGCCATTGGTTACAATATTGTCGGCAATAGCTTTTTGACAACCCATTGCATCGATAGTGACGATACATCCTTTCACCATGAGCATATTCAGCAATTCAGGGATAGCGGTGATTTCGTTGGATTTATCATTCACCTTTATTTGCCCCAGTACCAAGTTATTTTCTGCTGCCCAGGCACTAACGACATGGATAGCATTTCGGTTGGCCTTGGTATCAAATGAACGCCGTGCGGTTTTTCCATCGACTGCAATTACTTCATTTTGTTTCGGCAATCGTAACGCCTCAACCCATTTTATAAAGCATTCTTGAAAGTCTTTCGGATTTAGCAAGGCACTGGCCCGCCCAAAAGTGTCATGCGATGGAATGCCGTTTTTGAGTTCAAGAAACTGTTTAAGCCACTCTATTCGCTCGTTGCCAAATAATTCGACTTCCTCGAATGACTTGGCGCCGCAAAGGGTAGCACATACCAAGACAACAATTATGTCGATAAGTTTGTGGAGTTTTTTACGTTCTATGCGTGGGTCCGGTATGTCTTGGAAGTATTCGATAAAAGTGCATGGCGTTGAAATCATAAATCCCCCTTATAGGTAAAATAAAATGTGGACATTGCCTCTTCTTTATACTATAATATAGCTCTACGGATATCCGTAGAGCTACTTAAATAGAAAGGAATTGGGCATGGGCTATCCAACAACGATTCAACTCATCTCACGGAAGAAAGGAAATCAGTGGTATGTTAATTTTCCCAATGCTTTGGCAAAAGCGATGAATTTCAAGAAACGCGAAATTGTGGAATGGGAGGTTGAAACAGTAAAGTGCATGAAAATGATTAGAACTGGCAAGTCTAACAAAGTAACTGCAAGAACAAGAACGGATCGTGTGTCACGTATTACCGTTGACAATAAGAAATAAAGTGGCGAATTTTAATGCGATTGCCCTGGGGTCTCTTGCAGCCTACAGGCGCGGTGTCTTTGATCGGATACTTTTCCCCCTGTCACTCTTAATCAGCGCCATGCCGATTTTTGCTTTCGGCATGCTGCTTGTGTATCAGTTTGCCATCTCCTGGGAGATTTTCCCTGCTGTGGGTGGTTACGACAGCGGCCTTGCGCCAGGTTTCAGGTTAATATTCTTTTCCAGTGTCGCGACCCATTATGCCCTGCCCTTCTTCTCCATTTTCCTTGTACTGGCAGGAGGGCAGGCCATTGGCATGCGGTCAATGTGTATTTATGAGCTCGGTACGGATTATGTCAAGTATGCCAAGTGGCTGGGCATACGTGAGAATAAAATCCTGCTTTACATATTCCGGAACGCCATGCTGCCCCAACTTACAGGGCTTGCTCTTTCTCTTGGCGCCATGATCGGCGGTGCGCTTATTACGGAGATGATCTTTTCCTATCCCGGGCTTGGCATGACCATGCTCACTGCCATCCAGGGGAACGATTACCCTCTCATCCAGGGATGCACCTTGCTTGTGACAATAAGCGTGCTCATGGCCAATTTCCTTGTGGACCTCCTGATTGGATTCCTTGACCCGAGGGTCAGGGCCGGGCAGAAAGGATATTCATCATGAAGATATTCCTGAACCTGCTTAAGACGCCCGGGTTCCTTATAGGCGCAGGACTCTTTACACTATGCTTGGGGTTAGCGTGGCTGTTTCCGCTTTTCCACCATCTGGACGCTGCAGCCCGCGCGGGACTGCCCTATCTGCCGCCATCGCGTGCTCATTGGCTTGGTACGAACCATATGGGTGTTGACATGCTTTCTCTTATTGTAACCGGTCTGCGCTCCTCGCTCTACGTCGGGTTCCTGGCCGGCATTATTGCTACCATTGCCGGCACTCTTTTGGGTGTGTATGCGGGGTTTTCCGGCGGGTGGCGAGACAACCTCATCACCCTGATGACCAATCTTTTCATCGTGATCCCATCGTTCATTATCCTGATTCTAATTAGTAACAGCCTAAAGGAGGGGCGCTCCCTGACACTCATTGCAGGGATCATCGGATGCACCACCTGGACCTGGACCGCACGCGCAGTGCGAGCGCAATCCGCGAGCCTCGTGGCGCGCGACCATATAGCCCTAGCGCGTGTCAATGGTGCGGGAACATTAAAAATTCTGATGCTCCATGTGCTGCCATACCTTATGTCTTATGTCTTCATGGTGTTCATACTCCAGACCGCGAGCGGCATACTTTCCGAGGCTGCCATAAGTATGATCGGCCTTGGCCCATACGACTCAGTTTCGCTTGGAACGATTTTAAACGACGCCATGAAGAATGAGGCCCTGGGTGATGGAGCATGGTGGGCCTTCATGCCGGCCATGATTCTCATCACGGCCGTGGTTTTCGCGTTTTATGTCATCAACACCTCAATGGAAGGCGTGTTTAACCCGCGCCTTCGGAAATAGCAGGAGATAAGGGATGCCGGTTTTTGAAGTTCAGGACCTCTGCCTTCATTATCTGACACGGTTCGGGGAAAAAATCCCTGCCGTGGACGGCGTCTCTTTTGCACTGGAGAAGGGTGAGGTCTTTGGCATTGCAGGGGAATCCGGATGCGGCAAGTCCACGCTTGTGAACGGTTGCATGGGGCTTTTCATCCCTCCACTGCGCCCTACTTCAGGCGATGTGCGTGTGGAGGGCGAGTCCCTAATCGGACCGCTCTCCAGCTGAGGTACGGAAAAACGTGCTTGGCCGCAAGGTCTCTATCATCCCTCAGGGCGCGTTTAATTCCCTGAATCCGACTCAAAGGATTAAGAACATCGCAGCGGATATGATTGAAAGTCACGAAACTGGTGCGGACAGCAAGTCCATTAAGGCCCGATTACGCGAACGTTTTGGGCTACTTGGCATGGACCCGGATGCGGTGCTTAATGCGTATCCTGTGCAGCTTACTGCGGGCATGCGTCAGCGCTGTGTGCTTGCGATTTCCACGCTGCTAAACCCAAGCCTTGTAATCGCGGACGAGCCCACTTCGGCACTGGATGTGACCACGCAGAAGGCCGTGATTCGCATGCTTTTCGATCTTTTGAACAAGGGCATTTTTTCAACCATGATATTCATCACACACGAACTTCCGCTCCTCCGGCATGTGGCCGGAAGGATTGCTGTCATGTATGCCGGAGAGTTCGTGGAGGTGGGGACCACGGAGCAGATTATCTTTGATCCTCGTCACCCATATACCCGGGCGCTGATGGGAGCCATGCTGAGCATCGATCCCGGCAGCAGGATAAAAAAGCCTGTTGCCATCGAGGGTGCGCCGCCCAACCTTGCCAAACCTATTGAGGGTTGCAGGTTCGCCAAGCGGTGTCCGCAGGTCCGAGAAGATTGTCATCATGTCAAACAGGAAATCCGCATCATTGGCGGAAGACAGGTACGGTGCGATTATGCAGAGTGAATCCCCTGTTTTCAGCGCTCAAGGCCTTGTCCGCGTGTTTGGCTACGGGAAAAAACGGGTCGTAGCTGTTGACAATGTGGAATTCTCGGTGGCGGATCAGGAAATCGTATCGCTTGTGGGCGGCTCTGGCTGCGGCAAGAGCGTGCTTGCCAAAATCATGCTTGGACTTATCCGCCCATCATCAGGGATTTTCCTCTACCGTGGGCAAGTGATATCAGACCTGCGCAAGCATTGGCAAGAGGTGCAGCCCGTGTTCCAGGACCCCTTCAGCTGTTTCAACCAGTTCTTCACCATCAGGTCACAGCTTAAAAGCGCTTTCGATATACTTGACAAAAGGCCTTCAGAGCAAGAAATGGATGATCGGATTGATCAAGCCCTGCTTGCCGTCAATATTCAGCCGCCGGACATCAGGGGCAAGTATCCCTTCGAGCTTTCGGGTGGCCAGATGCAGCGCATGCTCCTGGCCAGGATATTCATGCTAAGGCCCCGAGTGCTGGTTGCCGACGAGCCGACCAGTATGGTTGACGCTTGTGTGCGCGCCAATATCCTGGATTACCTCATGAAGCTCAAGGCTGAGCTTAAAATGACAATAGTTTTCATTACCCATGACATAGGGCTGGCCTGCTATGTCAGTAATCGGCTGTTTATAATGCACCAGGGTAAACTGGTTGAACAGGGAACACCGGAACAGGTGGTGTCATCTCCCCGGAGTCAGCACACTGCCCAGCTGCTCAGTGATATCCCGGACATCCACCGTGAGTGGATTGTCCGATAGTCGCAATTTCTCCTTGCAAGTCAGGGCCTTTTATACTGGTATTTTTGTTTTGACAATGATACGCAAAGGCGCCTATATTCTTCATTAACATCATTCAACAGACAGACGACCAAAGCAGGAAAACCTATGAATAATAAAGACGCCTGCAAAGAAACTCTTTATCTAAATCCTCCTGCTCCCAAAAAGACAAAATACCTTTCAGTATCAATTTTCTTTATGGCGATCTTTGTTATATCCACGCTCTGCCATGCCCGCGTATTTTTTGCAGGTTCCAACCCGCAGATGACGGTTTTCGCATTTCCCCAGGATTTATGGCTCATACCAAAGGATTTTGTTTTTTATCAAACGACCTACCAGGCCCAGCCTTGGTGGGGCGATATCGATCAACCCGACCTGCGGCCGAGTACCACCTATCTATTAACCGGCGAGAAGATAGGTGTCAAGGGAAGTCCTGATTATTTTAAGCACGAGGCAAGCCTTTACAACTGGAAAAATATGGCTGGATTCACGAAAACAATTTCGCCTTTGCTTAAAACCAGGTTCGATCTGGAGTATGCCTACATGCCCTTGAGCGCCAAAGCCGAAGGCGCAATGGCCGATTCCATCGATACTCTCCATTTTAATTATACAGAGGAACACTCGATTCATAATGTCTATCTCACCTCGTATCTGGCCATTCTATGGCGATCCATCCCCATCGGCTTCAAGCTCGGTTTCGGACGACAGTCGGCCCTTGAGCCGAACCTCGAATGGAACATCAACAAAAACGGTACCAATTATACATCCGCACGGAATGTCTGGGCCTGGTCAACATTGCAAGGCGGAAAGATTTTCGGTAATTACCCGGGGCTCGCCTATGCACGGTTTCAGGATGACTATACCGTTGGATCACTCTACCAGTTCGACCTCCAGACGTCCGCGACACTTTCAAAACTTAAATTGGGGGGACGGTTCCGGTATGATACCGGCGAGCTTGAACAGTTCAGATGGCAAAACGATACCAATCCGGCGATCGGCGATTCAACGATTTGGCAAAACTTCGCTGGATCGTATCAAAATACCGTCGCCAAAAAGATAGGGGAGAAAACATTCCGCGTGTATGGAAATTATAATTGGATCAAACAGGAGAAATTTCTCTTTAATACACTGGTGTTGTCGCGCTACACCGTCAATGATTCGACAGGCGTGCTGCCGCAAAATTCCAATGTGGAAAGCGGCGTGCATGAGCGTGCGGGCACTTTTGTGTTCCAGGTAAACCCCAATGTCAATATCTATCCATGGGATAATAAATTTACCTACATCGATCTGGCCATTTTATGCAACTATTCCCATATGAGCTACGATTATACGCGGCCGTATTGGGTAGGGGGCGGCCAAAAGGATGGATATGTCAATACCACAGTCTCCCTGGGTGAGGATTATTCGTGGTATGATTGTTCCTATGCACGGCAGAACTTCTTCGAAATCGCCTTTGATGCCAATCCGACCTTTCCGATTTATGGCGATCCCAAACAATCGGTGGCAATGAGCGTATCGCTTCTTTTATGGACAAGGTTTAAATGGCTGGAAAAGTATTACGGAGAAACGCATACCACTTCCAATGATATTAATTTCGAAGTGAAAAATATCCGAAAAAATTTCGAACGCGAGGTCTGGCTCAACTCCGTATTGAATATAATCTACCGGAGAAACACTTATGTCTTCCGGTTGACCTTCGGGCAGCCGCTTACCTATTCACTCACCCCTGTCACGCGCGTGTACGATAATAGCGGCAGAACACTTCTTTCTGAAGTCTGGCATGAAAACATGTGGGTTTCGCAGGCCGGCGCACAAATCGGATTTTTCGTCTCAACGAGCCTTGATAATCTGTTCGGTCGATCCGGGCTTGACGGAAAGAAAGAGTCTGCAAAATGATTCGCGCTACACCGGAATCGTTAGTTACGAAAGGGGAGTACCTATGAGTTCAAAACGAATTCTTTTCCTGATCGTATGCGTCTTTGGCTGCCAGGTCTTGCCTGGAGAAACCCGTCTGTCATCCTATGGCTCGAATCCCTATTTGTCATGGGCGATGTTCCCGCAGGATATTCAGGCATGGCAATCGAATATGCTCTTCTATTTCCCAACCTATGATAAACAGCCCTATTGGGGCAGTATCGACCAACCGAAAAACAAGCCTAACGGAAATTACACATCCACAGGTATCGATGTCAGCGATAATAACGCCAGCTTCTCCCATACCGCGAAAATTTATTCTGTAACAAACTCCATAGGCTATGTTCATCGATTGCGGGCAGGCCCGATGGCGCTCCTGAATATTAATGAGGATGTGGAGGCGAGGGTGACCCATGCTGAAGGGGAACTGAACAGCACAAATAGCGGCCGCATTCCGTTTAATTACTCGTTGACGCATGCGCTTAATTCTTTGCACCTGCAGGGGATACTGGCCTTTGAGGCGTTCGGCATTCCTTCAGGGCTGCAATTGAGCACTGGATTCGAGAATACGCTTTTATTGTCACATAACTTCGACTTCACAAAGGGTGGAACTGCCTACTCAACCGATCGCGCGGTTTGGGGATGGAGCACATCACCTTGCGCCCATATTTTCGGAGCCAGAGGGGTACAGGGCGATGCCTGGCTCCAGAACGGATATGTACGCGGACCTCTCTATAATATCGACCTGCAGGGCGGTGTAACCCTTCCCAAAGGTAAATTCGGCGGACGGGTAGCCTACCGGGCGGGCCGTCAGGACTATTATGAGTGGACCCGCGACTCGACAATCAGCACAGGGGATGCTGTCCTCGATGTGAATTTTGAAGGCACCTACAAAAAAGGGGATTGGAGCGAGACAACCAGCGACTTCTCGACTGGTTTGTATGGCAATATTACCTGCCTTAAGGGCCAACGTTATTCGCTCAATACCTTTGCCCGATTGAAATACGAAGGGTTGGCACAAGAACAAGTTTTGAGCAGTAACCCAGACATTTCCAATAATGCCAAGGATAACGTCCATAGCTTTTCCATTGAGGCGGCCCCGAATATTTCCATCCCCTTTGATCCGTATTTCAATTATATCGATGTCGCACTGGTGGCCGGATATTGTTATTCGCGTTTCGACAATACCGACATGTACTGGGTCGGCGGGGGTCAAATTGAAGCTTCTCGCAACTCAACAACAAGTGCCGGCGATGAAACTATCTGGGAACCCTATTCCTATGCCAACCGCAACGTCCTTAATTGTGGGCTTGACATCAGTACCATGTTTCCGGTGATGGATAATGCGGTTCATAAACTCGGTCTAGGGATGACGCTTTTGATCAATTCCAAGTTCACGTTCATGACCAAGTATTATGGTACAAACGTTCAGCAAGGCGCGGACCTCAATTTCCGGGTTGATAATCAACGCCAGGATTATGAGCGCGAACTCCAGTTCGCCACAGGCATCAAAGCGCAATATGTCAGAAGGCCGTACCTTTTTTGGTTCGAAATCACGGAGCCGCTCCTGCATTCGCTCCTGCCCCGCACGCGCGTAACGGATGCTGGCGGCAACAACATTCTTTACGAACACGAGAAATCTCCGCTCTGGCTGTCGCAGGAGGGCATACGGTTCAGTTTGTTTTTATCGGTTGAGATGTCGCTGCCGTTCCTGGGGTTGTTATAATCCCCTGGTTAATGGTTTTGCTGATGCCAGAATCTTGTTAACATTTACATATATTCAAGTAATGCTTGTTTGTTTACGAAAAGAGCAGGTTATATAAAAAAATCCCATTTGAGTGTTTGACACGGTTCTTTCCTTGAATTTATTTTTATTTCACGATATCTCCTTGAAAAGATTAAGATGGAAATTAATAAATGAACTGGATAGATATTACCATACTCCTGATAATTTCCCTTAGTATTTTCTGGGGTATAAAGAAAGGTTTTTTCAATACCTTCTTTTCATTTCTATATATAGTAGTAGGCTTTTATGGTGCTGGTTATATCTGCCATATTGCAGGTGCTACAATTGGACAGAACAATATAATCCGATGGGCTGTTTTTACTTTTCTATTCATACTGTTTTTTATAATCTTAAGCATAATAGGACGTTTTCTGAGGTTTTTGGGAAATATCGTTGTTTCAGGCTTTGCAGATGTGATCGGCGGACTTTTGTTAGGGTTCTTGCGCGGCTTTATTGTCTGTGTATTTATTTTATTCTGTATTGTAATGCTGGATTTTGACAAAAAGGATATAGTAAAAAAATCAGTCCTTGCGCCAAGATTATTAGTTCCTGTTAAAACATTGTTTGCTACCTCACCTGAAAGATTAAAATATATTTTATCCAACCAGATAAACTGGTTTAAATCTAAAAGTAAAGAAAAGCATTAAGAAAATTTCTGCATTAGCGAATTTCATACCCAATATCTATTTGCTTTAATTTCCTATGCGTAAAGAGTTTTCAATAGTATATCAGAGGTTTTACGCACATTATGTGCGTCGATATTTTATAGTAAATTCAAGGACGCTCAATTTTTTAAAAAAAATATTGACATTAAATAATAATAAAACCTATTTTTATAAATCTGTATTGTTTTTAACTCACTCGAAGGCATTGGCCTGCGTAGCTCAGTTGGTAGAGCAGCTGATTTGTAATCAGCTTGTCGGCGGTTCAACTCCGTTCGCAGGCTCTTGATATTTGAAAGTCTGGACAGGTGCCCGAGTGGTTAATGGGGACGGACTGTAAATCCGTTGACTATGTCTGCGGTGGTTCAAATCCACCCCTGTCCAATTATGGTTTAAGGGTTATCAGTTTGCGGGCGTAGCTCAATGGTAGAGCCCCACCCTTCCAAGGTGGTTGTTGTGAGTTCAAATCTCATCGCCCGCTATTGCCCAGGTAGCTCAGGCGGTAGAGCACGTCCTTGGTAAGGACGAGGTCACGGGTTCGAGTCCCGTCTTGGGCTGTGTTGAAATTAATAAAATGTGTATTTAACAAAATCATCATTCATGTCATAAAAACGAAACCAAGGAGTTTCAAATGGCGAAAGAAAAATTCGATCGAACCAAGCCTCACGTAAATGTCGGTACCATCGGCCACGTTGACCATGGTAAAACAACTCTCACTGCTGCCATAACAAGCGTCATGGCAGGCAAAGGTCTCGCAAAGTTTATTCCCTACGACGAAGTTGCGAAAGCCTCCGAATCACAGGGAAGGCGCGATCCCACAAAGATTCTCACTATCGCGACCGCGCACGTTGAATATTCAACGGTCAATCGTCACTACGCACATGTCGATTGCCCCGGACATGCCGATTATGTCAAGAACATGATTACCGGTGCCGCCCAGATGGACGGCGCGATTCTGGTTGTCAGCGCGGCTGACGGCCCAATGCCCCAGACGCGTGAGCATATTCTTCTCGCCCGTCAGGTCGGCGTGCCTTACATCGTTGTGTTCCTTAACAAAATCGATGTTGTTGACGATCCTGAACTTCTCGAACTTGTTGAACTCGAAATCAGGGAACTGCTTTCAAAGTATGAATTCCCTGGCGACACAACACCTATTGTCCGCGGTTCAGCCATAGCAGCTCTCCAAAACCCGAAAGACGATGCGAAAAACAAATGCATCCTTGATCTTATGGAGGCTGTTGACAAATACATACCCACCCCTAAACGCGATGTTGACAAGCCCTTCCTAATGCCGGTCGAAGATGTTTTCAGCATCACTGGCCAGACGGTACAGTAGGAACGGGTCGTATTGAACGCGGTAAGGTCAAGGTTGGCGACGAACTTGAAATCGTAGGTTTCGTGGATACGCGCAAAACGGTCTGCACTGGTGTTGAAATGTTCCGTAAGCTCCTCGATTACGGCGAAGCCGGCGACAACGTCGGTCTCCTGCTCCGTGGTGTGGAAAAGGAAACCCTTGAACGCGGAATGGTACTTGCAAAACCCGGCAGCGTTTTGCCTCACAAAAAGTTTACGGCCCAGGTTTACGTACTAACAAAGGAAGAGGGTGGACGCCATACGCCGTTTTTCAATAACTATCGTCCCCAGTTCTATTTTCGTACAACGGATGTTACTGGTTCAATCGCCCTTGCAGCCGGAACGGAAATGATAATGCCTGGCGATAATACCACGGTTACGGTCGAACTTATTTCGCTCATTGCCATGGAAAAAGGCCTCCGCTTCGCAATTCGCGAGGGTGGTCGTACGGTCGGCGCTGGTGCTGTTGTTGACATTATTGAGTAAGAAGGGATTATTGTGAGAGAGATTATTACTCTGGAATGCACGGAGTGCAAACAGCGGAACTATTCTACAAAAAAAAACAAACGCCTCCATCCGGAACGCGTTGAGCGGAAGAAATTCTGCAGGTTTTGCAACAAGCGGACCGTGCACAAGGAAACCAAGTAAAACGCACAGGTCTGTAGCTCAATTGGTAGAGTAGTGGTCTCCAAAACCATTGGTTGGGGGTTCAAATCCCTCCAGACCTGCTTAAAAAAAAGATGAAAGCTTTAATTTTATATTTAAATGATGTAGTGGCTGAGCTCAAGAAGGTTGTCTGGCCAACCCGCGATATGCTTATTGCATCAACAATGGTAGTCATTGTCATCAGTCTGATATTTGCCTTTTACATAATGGGCGTGGATAAAATTTTAAGTGAGATCGTAAGTTTCATACTGAAGGAATAGGTCCGAAATCATGGCAAAAAAATGGTATGTCGTCCATACGCTCTCGGGGCAGGAAAGCCGCGTAAAGGAAAATATCGAACATCAGGTAAAATCCGACAAGCTTGAAGAACTTGTAGGCCGCATCCTGCTTCCGACTCAAGAGGTGATGGCCATAAAAAAAGGGAAGAAAGTCACATCAACCCGCAAGTTTTTCCCCAGCTACCTTATTGTAGAAATGGATCTGACACGCGAAACCATGCATCTTGTTCAGTCCACACCAGGGGTTACGAATTTTGTAGGAGGCCGCACACCGCTGCCTCTCAAAGCGGATGAGGTGGAGCGTGTCTTGGGGCAGGCAGATCCCCAAAAGCGAAAACACTCATCAGACATTCCGTTTATTGTAGGTGATTCCGTGAAAATAAAGGATGGCCCGTTCAAGGACTTTGACGGTACTGTCGACGAAATTTCCACGGAAAAGGGCAAGCTTAAAGTTATGGTTAGTGTATTTGGAAGGCTCACACCGGTTGAGCTTGACTTTTTGCAGGTAAATCCTCTTTAACAGTCAAGAACTAACGAAGGAAGGTCATTGTGGCAAAGAAGGAAGTAGCGAAAATAAAGTTGCAAATCCCGGCAGGCACGGCAAATCCCGCTCCTCCGGTGGGTTCCGCACTCGGCCCGCATGGCGTCAATATAATGGAGTTCTGCAAACAGTTCAATGCCAAAACCCAAGCCGACAAGGGACTCATCATACCGGTAATCATTACGGTTTATGCGGATCGTTCATTCAGCTTCATCACGAAAACACCACCTGCTTCAATACTTATAAAGAAAGCGGCAAAGATTGAATCCGGCAGACGGCGAACCCAATAGGAACAAGGTCGGTAAAATAACCGTTGATCAAGTCAAAGAAATTGCAAAGCTCAAAATGAAGGATCTAAACGCGGCAACAATCGAATCCGCAATGTCCATGGTACGGGGAACGGCCCGGAGCATGGGTGTAGAGGTTGAATAAAATCAAGGTCCGATCTTACTGAAAGGCAGAAATATGAGTCAGTCAAAACGAATGAAAGCAATGATAGGGAAAATTGATCCCGAAAAAGAATATCCGCTCGAAGAAGCCGTTAAAATACTTAAAGAGTCTCACAAGACCAAATTTGACGAGTCCGTTGATCTTGCCGTACGTCTCGGCGTTGATCCCAAGAAATCCGATCAAAACGTCCGTGGTTCCGTGACCCTCCCAGGGGGCCTCGGAAAAAAGGTAAGGGTCCTTGTATTTGCCAAGGGAGAAAAAGCCGATGAGGCCAAGGCAGCCGGTGCTGATTATGTCGGTGCAGAAGACATGGCAGATAAAATCAACGGTGGCTGGCTCGATTTTGACGCGACAGTTGCCACACCGGACATGATGAAGGTCATTGGAAAGCTTGGCAAAATTCTGGGTACACGTGGTTTGATGCCTAATCCTAAAACCGGTACGGTTACAATGGATGTCGCAAAAGCAGTAAAAGAAATCAAAAGCGGTAAAGCAGAATACAGACTCGATAAAGCTGCAATCATACATACCTGTGTTGGTAAGATATCATTCGAAGTACCTGCACTAATTAGTAATATCAAGGCGCTTATAGGCGCTCTCATGAAAGCTAAGCCAGCCTCTGCAAAAGGGGTCTATCTTAAGAAGATCAGCTTGTCATCCACCATGGGCCCCGGAATAAAACTTGACAGAACATTTGTCGAAGCCGCGTAAGAGGAGAATAAAATGAAAACAACAACGGCCCAGAAAGCCACCCCAGAAGAAAAAAAACAGCTTGTCGAAGAGGTTGAAGCCAAACTCGCCAAGTCTTCGGCGCTTTACCTTGTGGACTATCTTGGCCTCACAGTAGAGGAAATTACCGAACTCAGGCAAATGTTCCGTGCCGAGAAGGTCTATTTCAAAGTGCTCAAGAATACTCTTGTCAAGCGTGCTCTTTCCAAGCGAAGCATGGCGCCCATGGACGAATATTTAACAGGACCTACGGCGGTTGTAATTTCACTGGGAGATGACATTGCTCCGGCAAAGATCATAATAGACTTTGCCAAGAAACAAAAAAACAATCTTCCCAAACTTAAGGCGGGTGTTCTCGGTGGAAAGGTTTACAATAATAAAGAAGTCGAACAGATTTCAAAATTGCCTAACAAGAAAGAGCTTCTTGGCATGCTTGCAAGTGCACTCAATGCTCCAATCACAAAACTTGCAGGTACTTTGCAGGCACTTGTCACCCAGGTTGCTTATGCTGTCAATGCTGTAAAGGAAAAGAAGGAACGCGAAGGAAAATAATTCAGAAATATAATAAACAATTCAAAGGAGGTTTTCAGTGGCGACTCTTACAAACGAAGAAATCATCGAGGCGATTGCCAATAAAACGGTTCTTGAGCTTTCCGATCTCGTGAAGGCAATAGAGACAAAGTTCGACGTCAAGGCGTCGGCCCCGGTTGCCATGGCAGCCGCACCAGCCGCAGCAGCTGCTGCACCTGCAGAGGAAAAAACTGAATTTACGGTAGTTCTCGACAACGCTGGTGCTAACAAGATCAAAGTCATCAAGGTTGTCCGTGAAATCACAGGCTTGGGTTTGAAAGAAGCTAAGGATTTGGTTGAAGGAGCTCCAAAAACCGTTAAGGATGGAGTTTCCAAAGGCGACGCCGAAGAAATGAAGAAAAAGATCGAAGCCGAAGGCGCAAAAGTCCTGATAAAGTAGTTTCAACTCCTGTTGCTCAAGGTCCGGAAAGCACGTTGGTGGAGACAAAAATTATTCATCTCAGTGCATTATTTCTTTTGTAGAAAGGCCATCCATGGGAGAACGACATTCTTATTCTAGAATTATAAACACGGCTGAAATTCCCAACCTGTTAAGTGTTCAAATCGATTCTTACAGGGAATTTCTTCAAGCGGGCATAAGACCTGGTGAACGCAAAACACAAGGCCTTCATGCGGTATTTCAGGATATGTTTCCGGTATCCGATTTAAAGGGGAATTTCTCCCTTGAGTACGTCGAATATTCACTCGGTGTCCCAAAATATACGATAACCGAGTGCAAAGAACGAGACATGACTTACGCTGTTCCTATTAAGGCTATTTTAAGTCTTGTTTCTTTTGAGAAAGACGGAGACACAAAGCGTTTTAAAGAAAAGATAACAAACGAAGTTTATCTTGGTGAAATACCATACATGACGGAAACCGGCACATTTGTGATCAACGGTGCTGAGCGTGTAATCGTAAGCCAGCTTCACAGATCACCCGGTGTGTTTTTCGGGGAAGAGACAAGCCTAACCGATCACAAACAGCTGAAAGGACGCATAATTCCTTTCAAGGGTGCATGGTTGGAATTCATCATAACATTCAGGAATCTTATATATATTAGTATTGATCGCCGCCGCAAATTTCATGCAACAACATTCCTGCGTGCACTGGGTTTTAAAACCAACGCCGACATCCTCAATCTTTTTTACGACAAGGAAGAGATAAAGCTCACTGAAAAAGGACAGGAAGCCATAATGGGCCGGGTCCTCGGTGAAGATTTGGTCAACAAGGAAAATGGTGAAATCCTTTTTGAGGCAGGGCATGTGGTTACAGAAGAGTCTCTTGTCAAGATTCTGGCTCAGAACATCAAGGTGCTGAACGTCCTTGTTGGTCAGGGCATACAGGATTCAGTAATAAAGAATACTCTGGATAATGATCCCATACGTACTGAAGGGGATGCGCTTATTTTCATATACGCGCAGCTCAGGACCGGCGAGCCCCCGAATGTGGAGACTGCCCGCCAGTTCTTCACCCGTCTCTTTTTTGATCCCAAGCGTTATGATCTCGGTGATGTGGGCCGCTACAAGCTCAATCAGAAACTTTACGGGATGAAACAGGAAGAATTAAAGCGAGTACTTACAACAAACGACATAGTCGAGACGGTAAAATATCTCGTCCGTCTTTACGAAGACACACCCGGATACGGTCTTGACGACATCGATCACCTCGGCAACCGCCGTGCGCGTACGGTGGGCGAACTTTTAACAGCACAGTTCGAAGCCGCCTTTATGCGCATGGCTCGTACTGTCCGTGAACGCCTCAGCATCCGAGACAATGAAACAATAACTCCGAAAGACTTAATCAACGCACGTACGGTAACAACCGTTATCGGCGCATTTTTCGGGAGCAGCCAGCTGTCGCAGTTCCTTGATGAAACAAATCCGCTTGCCTCTCTTACACACAAACGAAGGATCAGCGCCCTCGGGCCGGGTGGGCTTTCCCGTGATCGCGCGGGTTTCGAAGTGCGCGACGTGCATCATTCGCATTATGGACGTTTCTGTCCCATTGAAACACCTGAAGGTCCGAACATCGGCCTCATTTCTTCACTCTGTACTTATGCCAGGTTCAACCAGTATGGCTTCCTTGAAACACCTTATTTTACGGTCAAGAACGGCAAAGTAACCGAGGAGATAGTTTTCCTGTCCGCTGATGATGAAGACCGTTACATTATCGCGCAGGCAAATGCAGCTGTGGATGAGCATCGCAAGCTTGTGGGACCACTTGTTCTGTGCCGTCAGAAAGGTGACTTTCCATATATTACACCGGATAAAATCGATTTTATCGATGTTTCCCCGAAGCAAATGGTGAGTGTCGCGGCCGGACTTATCCCTTTCCTTGAGCATGATGATGCTAACCGCGCTCTCATGGGTTCCAACATGCAGCGGCAGGCAGTTCCGCTTTTGATGCCTGAAGCGCCCATAGTAGGTACGGGCATGGAAGGGCGTTGTGCTTATGATTCCGGTGTTATGGTGACTGCAAAACATCCTGGTATTATTGAAAAGGTATATGCAGATCGAATCGTAGTGCGGAGGAAGGATGCAGGCAAAGAGGATGAAGATGGTACCGAGTTTCCTGAATTTGATACATATCCTCTGCGCAAATTCCAGAGGTCCAACCAGGACACATGTTTCAACCAGAAGCCGCTTGTCTCAGCCGGACAGCGCGTCAAGGCAGGAGAGGTCTTGGCTGATGGCCCCGGAACCGATAATGGTGAGCTTGCTCTTGGCCGTAATGTGCTGATTGCGCTCATGCCTTGGTGCGGTTACAACTTCGAGGATGCCATCATCATAAGCGAAAATCTTGTCAAGGACGATGTGTTCACATCCATACATATAGAGGAATTCCAGATTGAAGTCCGCGATACAAAACGCGGTCCCGAAGAAATAACTCGTGAAATTCCCAATATCAGCGAAGAGGCATTAAAGAATATTGACGAGAATGGAATTGTCCGCACCGGGGCCGAGGTTGAGCCCGGAGATATTCTTGTGGGTAAGGTCACACCGCGTGGCGAGACGGAGCTTTCCCCCGAAGAGCGCCTTTTGCGGGCAATCTTCGGTGAAAAAGCAAGTGATGTCAAGGATTCTTCCTTGCGCATTCCTCCTGGTGTCAAGGGTATTGTCATGAAGACACTTTCCTTTTCACGCAAAGATCGCAACCGGGGTGCAAAAAAGAAAGACAAGCAGCAGATCGAGGACCTGCAATCCGAGACCGCGAAACAAATTGAAGCAATAAAGATAGTAAGAAACAAGAAGCTCATTGAAATTCTTAAAGGCTGCACTGTTTCTGAAATCAAGGATCCCGAGACAAACCAGGTTGTTATAAAAGGCGGCAACAAATTCACCACCGAGACCTTGCAGAAATTCGATTTTACCCGTTTTATAACAAGCAACGACATCGTAGAAGAAAAGCGCCAGAATACCAAGGCCAAGGAGATCCTGCACATAGCCAACAAACGTATCATCGAATTCCAGGAGCATCTTGAAAAGGAGATAGACAAGATTATACGCGGCGATGAACTTAAACCCGGGGTTCTACAGCTTGTCAAGGTTTATGTCGCAAAAAAGCGCAAGATTTCAGTTGGTGATAAAATGGCTGGTCGTCATGGAAACAAGGGTGTCATAGCTCGGATTGTGCCCCAGGAAGACATGCCTTATACGGAAGATGGCCGTCCTATCGGCGTGATTTTAAACCCGCTTGGTGTTCCTTCACGAATGAACGTGGGGCAAGTGCTCGAAGCGCATTCCGGAATAGCCGCCAGGAACCTTGGCTTTAATATTGAGACGCCTGTGTTCGATGGTGCGCATTGGGACGACGTTCAGGAGCTTTTGAAAAAATCCGGCATGCCTCTTAACGGCAAGCTGAAGCTTTTCGACGGACGTACAGGAGAGCCTTTCGACAACGAAATTACCGTGGGTCAGATGTACATCATGAAACTTTCCCATCTCGTGGACGATAAAATCCATGCAAGGTCCATCGGCCCATACTCACTTGTTACCCAGCAGCCGCTAGGAGGCAAATCGCAGTTCGGCGGTCAGAGGTTCGGTGAAATGGAAGTCTGGGCACTTGAGGCTTACGGCGCGGCATACACACTGCAGGAACTTCTTACTGTCAAGAGCGACGATGTTGTTGGTCGATCCAAGATATACGAATCGATTGTCAAGGGCACCAACACGCCCCTGCCGGGTGTGCCCGAATCCTTTAATGTGCTTGTAAAGGAAATCAAAAGTCTGTGTCTTGATATGCGTACGGATGATGGTTCCGGCGAGCAGGGTGTATAATACGTTTTATAAACGCGAACGAAGGAGAATGCCTTGGCTGAAATAAAAAATATTCCGAATAAGGTAAAAAGAATTACAATACGGATAGCCTCACCCGAAATGATACGCAGCTGGTCTTACGGTGAAGTCACAAAACCTGAAACCATCAACTACCGGTCTTATAAGCCCGAGAAGGATGGTTTGTTCTGTGAGCGCATATTCGGGCCTGTCAAGAACTGGGAATGCAGTTGCGGAAAATACAAGAGAATACGCTATCGCGGCGTGGTCTGCGACCGTTGCGGTGTCGAAGTCACGCATTCCCGTGTACGACGCGAACGTATGGGACATATCGAACTTGCCGTCCCTATAGCACATATATGGTTCTTCAAGTCAATGCCGAGCAAAATCGGCTATTTGCTTGGAATCGGTACAACCTCTCTTGAAAAAATCATCTATTATGAGTCTTATGTCATACTCGAGGCCGGAGATTCCGGAAAGAACGTCAAGGAGCTCATTTCAGAGGATGAATACACCTCACTTCAGGAGCAGGGAAAGAAATTCAGGGCCGATATGGGGGCCGGCGCGCTTAAAGAGCTTTTGTCAGATGTCAAGCTTGATGAGCTTTCTATTGAATTGAAGCTTCGCATCAAGGATGATTCATCCGAACAGAGGAAGATCGACGCCATCAAGCGTCTTAAAATAGTCGAAGCATTCCGCAAATCAAAAAACCATCCGGAACATATGATATTGGATGTCCTTCCGGTAATACCGCCGGATCTTCGTCCGCTTGTTCCTCTTGAGGGCGGCCGTTTCGCGACTTCAGACCTAAACGATCTTTATCGCCGTGTAGTAAACCGCAACAACCGCCTCAAAAAACTCATCGAAGTGCAGGCCCCTGATGTGATTCTCCGCAATGAAAAACGCATGCTCCAGGAGGCCATTGATGCTCTGTTCGACAACAGTCGCCGCACATATACTCTTAGAGGAGAGGGGAAAGCCCCGCTTAAATCACTCGGTGAACTTCTAAAAGGCAAGCAGGGCCGGTTCCGTCAGAACCTTCTCGGCAAGCGCGTTGATTATTCGGGCCGTTCGGTAATTGTTGTCGGACCTGAGCTTAAGATTCATCAATGCGGTCTTCCCAAAAACATGGCGCTCGAACTTTACAAACCGTTTATTATCCGTAAACTCGAAGAAAAAGGCTACGTTCAGACCATCAAGAGCGCCAAAAAATTCGTGGAACGAGAGCGTCCCGAAGTATGGGACATCCTTGAAGGAATCATCGAAGATCACCCCGTGCTTCTTAATCGCGCACCAACTCTTCACAGACTCGGTATACAGGCCTTTTATCCCACGCTCATAGAAGGAAAAGCCATCAGGCTTCATCCATTCGTATGTGCGGCGTTTAACGCGGATTTTGACGGCGACCAGATGGCTGTTCACCTGCCACTATCTTTTGAGGCTCAGATGGAAGCACGGTTAATCATGCTTTCCGCGCATAACATTCTGCATCCTGCGAACGGTCTGCCTCTTGCGGTTCCGAGTCAGGATGTTGTAATTGGCTGCCACTATCTTACAAAAGAAAAGCCTGTCAAGAAAAAATCAGAGAAAAAGGCGCCGGACAATATTTATAAAAACAGCGATGATGTCGTTCAGGCCATGGATCACGGCCATCTTACGCTTCATGAGCCGATAAAAAT
Source organism: uncultured Fibrobacterota bacterium (assembly GCA_963831235.1). Lineage (GTDB taxonomy): Bacteria > Fibrobacterota > OXYB2-FULL-49-7 > OXYB2-FULL-49-7 > JAEUSG01 > CAWHPS01. The sequence continues at coordinate 30,217 of CAWHPS010000069.1, read as the reverse complement.
CGAGGTAAGGGGATCGATAATACGCACTACCCCTGGCCGCGTAATATTCAATCAGATTGTTCCTGATGAAATACCTTTTGTCAACGACACTCTTGACAAGCGCAAGATAATAGCGATTATCGCTTCTTATCATACCAAGGTTGGTAACAGCAAAACGTGTCAATTCCTTGACAAATTAAAAGACCTTGGTTTCCGTTTTGCCACGCAATCCGGTATTACAGTTTCTGTAGATGATCTAATCATACCTAAAGACAAAGACGGTATGATTGTTAATGCGCGCAAACAAGTGGACGCTGTCAACAAGCAATACCATAAAATGGTTATTACCGACAGTGAACGATACAACAAGGTAATTGACATTTGGACTCACACAACCAATGATGTTGCTGAAACAATGTTCAGTGGTCTTGCCGAGGATCGTGATGGTTTCAATCCCGTTTTCATGATGGCTGATTCCGGTGCAAGGGGCAGCAAAGACCAGATTAAACAGCTTGCGGGAATGAGGGGCCTTATGGCGAAACCTCAGAAAAAGATAACCGGTCAGATCGGTGAAATCATCGAGAATCCAATTACAGCCAACTTCAAGGAGGGGCTGACCGTTCTTGAATACTTCATCTCCACCCATGGTGCGCGTAAAGGTCTTGCTGATACAGCGCTCAAGACTGCCGACGCAGGATATCTTACACGGAGACTTGTTGATGTTGCGCAGGATCTTATTATAAATGAAGTTGACTGCGGGACAGCTCGCGGTCTTGACATAGAGGCTCTCAAGGAAGGTGAAGAATTCATTGAGCCCCTGTCAAACCGCATCAGCGGGCGCTTTATTCAAATGGATGTATATCACCCCGTAACCGACGAATTAATTGCCGGACAGGGAACATACATTACTTATGATCTCGCAAAGACCATTGAAGAGGCAGGGCTTGAGTCCGTTACAATCCGTTCCGTTCTTACTTGTGAATCCGAACGGGGCGTATGCGTAAAATGTTACGGCAAAAACCTTGCTGACGGTAAAATAGTGCGAGCAGGCGAAGCGATTGGTGTCATGGCCGCACAGTCAATCGGCGAACCTGGAACACAGCTTACCCTGCGCACGTTCCATATCGGCGGTACATCCGGACGCATTGCAGCGCAGTCCAAGATGATCATGAAGAAGGCGGGAATCGTGCGTTTTAATAATGTTCAGATAGCCCTTAACAAAGGGCTTGATGTTGTTATAGGACGCAGCGGAGAAATCATTGCGGAAGATGAAAACGGACGACAACTCAACAGATATACGGTCCCTTATGGGTCACTCATCAAGGTTAAAGATGGTAAACCCGTTAATAAAGGTGATGTGATGTTCGAATGGGATCCGTACAACATGCTCATTCTCGCTGAAAAAGCGGGTTCTGTCAAGTATTCGGGGATCAAGGAAAAAGAAACCGTTCGCGAAGAATATGATGAAGCGACCGGCCTTAAGAACCTTGTAATAATGGAACACAGCTCAAAGAAAATGCACCCCCAGATTACCATCATTGATAAAAATGGACAGAAGAACGCCAGTATTTCCCTTCCAACAGGTGCTTATCTTCTTGTTGAAGACGATCAGAAAGTGGAGCTTGGAGACACCCTGGTAAAAATTCCGCGCGAGAGCAGCAAGACGCGCGACATTACCGGTGGTTTGCCTCGGGTGTCCGAACTTTTCGAAGCGCGAAAGCCCAAGGATCCTGCAATCGTATCCGAGGTTGACGGAACGGTGTCCTTCGGGGACGACGAACGCGGCTACCGCAAAGTCATCGTGACGGACGAAAATAATGAAAAGACGGAATATCTTGTTGCTCACGGAAAGCATATGCGCGTGCATCTCGGCGACCGAGTCAACGCCGGCGACCGTCTATGCGAAGGGCCTGTGGATCCACATGACATTCTGCGAATCAACGGTGAAGGAGCGGTACAGCGCTATCTCCTCAATGAAATCCAGGAAGTTTACAGATTGCAAGGTGTGACAATCAACGATAAACACATCGAGAGTATAATTCGTCAAATGTTGCGCCGCGTCCGCATAACGGAAGAGGGCGATTCCGATTTTATTGAAGGCGAAAGCGTAAGTAAAGTTGAGGTGCAAAAAGTCAACCAGATACTAATGCAAAGCGGCAAGAGTCCCGCCCAGTACAAGCCTCAGCTGCTTGGGATCACAAAGGCTTCTCTTGCAACCGACAGCTTTATCTCTGCCGCGTCCTTCCAGGAAACAACCCGCGTACTCTCTGACGCTGCTGTTGCTGGAAGGGTTGACAGGTTGCTTGGCCTTAAAGAGAACGTAATAATGGGTAATCTTATTCCGTGCGGAACCGGCGCTGATGTTTACAGTGAGATAAGAATAAAAGATCTTGACGCCGAGATGAAGCTTGATCTCTCGACAGAAGGAGAAGATATTCTTGAGAGTGCCAAAGAGAGTGAAGAACCTGAGGAGGTTCTGTTTTAAGTAATTATTGTTGCTTATGTTAAAAGATGTTTGACAGGGCAATCTATTATTATTTATCTTTTAAAACTTTTTAATTATTAAAAAAAGAAGAAGAGGAATTAAATTAAATGCCGACAATTAATCAGTTGATCCGCAAGGGACGGGAAAAAGCCTTCTCGAAAACAAAGGCCCCTGCCCTCAAGGGAAATCCGCAAAAGCGCGGAATCTGTACTCGTGTTTATACCACTACCCCAAAAAAACCTAACTCAGCATTACGTAAAGTGGCCCGAGTACGGCTCACAAACAAAATGGAAGTAATCTGTTATATTCCCGGCGAAGGTCACAATTTACAGGAACACAGCATCGTACTTATCCGTGGCGGCCGCGTAAAAGACGTGCCCGGTGTGCGATATCATATCATTCGCGGCGCACTCGACAGCAGTGGTGTTGACGGGCGCAAAAAAAGCCGTTCAAAGTACGGCGTTAAACGGCCAAAGAAGTAAGAGGTAAAATATGTCAAGAAGACGGCGTGCAGAAAGACGGGAAATAAAATCTGATTCAAAGTTTGGCAGCACACTTGTTGCAAAATTCATAAATGGTATCATGAAGGCCGGAAAAAAACAGCTTGCCGAAAATATTTTCTATAAGGCCGTTGATTTTGCAGGTCAGAAATTGCAACTGGACGGCCTTACTGTTTTCAAAAAAGCGTTGAATAATGCAAAGCCCACGGTCGAGGTTAAAAGTCGTCGAATCGGAGGGGCCAACTATCAGATACCCATGGAGGTCTCTCCCGACCGCCGTACGGCTCTTGGGATACGCTGGATAGTCGAATCAGCACACGAAAGACGTGAAAAAGACATGGCCGCCAAGCTCGGCATGGAATTTGTTGCCGCCCATAATAATGAGGGTGGTGCCATAAAAAAGAAAGAGGACACGCACCGCATGGCGGAGGCTAATAAGGCGTTTGCGCATTTTCGTTGGAGATAAACGCAATGCCGCCTGATGCGGACGACTCTTTACGCTCTTTAAGAAATATTGGCATAATTGCCCATATAGACGCCGGGAAAACAACCACTACAGAGAGGATTCTGCTCTATACTGGTCGTATTCACCGGCCTGGTGAAGTTCATGAGGGTAATACCACCATGGACTGGATGGCGCAGGAACGCGCGCGCGGCATTACGATAACCGCCGCCGCCACTACCTGTCGTTGGAAAGACTGCACCATCAATATAATAGATACACCGGGACATGTGGATTTTACGGTTGAAGTCGAACGCTCTTTGAGAATTCTGGATGGTGCAGTAGTTGTGTTTTGCGCCGTAGGAGGTGTGCAGCCCCAGTCCGAAACGGTCTGGCGGCAGGCCGACCGCTACAAGGTTGCGAGGCTCACATTTATTAATAAAATGGATCGTGTTGGTGCCAACTTTTTTGGAACAGTCGAACAAATGAGGAATAAGCTTAATGCCGAACCGCTTATTGTTCAGCTTCCAATGGGCTCTGAAGAGAATTTCCGAGGCGAGATTGATCTTGTGGGAATGAAATCTTATACATACTCCAGGGATGATTTCGGGGAAACGGTTATTGAAGCTGAAATTCCTCACGAGTTCTCATCGGATGCCGTTAAATACCACGATCAAATGCTTGAGACTCTTTCCCGTCATAGCGACGAGTTATTGGAAGCGTTAATCGAAGGAAGATCGCCTACCGAAGCTGAAATCAAAAAAGCTCTTCGGACCGCGACCTTAAGTGCTATAGTGTTTCCCGTTTTTTGCGGTAGCGCATTCAAAAACAAGGGTGTGCAGCAGCTTCTTGATGGTGTGGTAAATTATCTTCCGTCTCCTCTTGACAAGGAACCCGTAAAGGGATTTTCTCCAAAAGACGAAAAGCGCGAAGAGAAACGTAAGCCCTCAGACGATGAGCCGTTTTCCGCTCTCGCATTCAAGCTTCAAACCGACACGTTTGTTGGAAAGCTTAGTTATGTCAGAGTTTACTCAGGACGAATTAAGGCTGGTCAGGTTGTATTCAACGCCAACACCGGGAAACGCGAGCGGGTTCAGAGAATACTTCAGATGCATGCCGACAAGCGAAGTGAAATAGAGAGTGCGGGTACCGGAGCAATTGTGGCCTTTGCAGGACTCAAGCAGACGCTTACCGGCCATACACTCTGTGATGAACGGCATGGAATACTCCTGGAGAACATAAAATTTCCCGAACCTGTAGTAGAGATTGCAATAGAGCCCAAATCAAAAGCGGATCTCGAAAAACTTGTCAATTCCCTTGCAAGGATGATGGAAGATGATCCGACATTCAAGGTAAGACGTGATGAAAGTACAGGGCAGACATTGATTGCAGGAATGGGAGAGCTTCACCTTGAGATTATTACAAGCAGGCTTTTGGACGAGTTCAAGGTCCCGGCAAATATCGGAAAACCTCAGGTTGCTTATTGCGAGACCATAAAAATCGCCGCGGAACAGGAATATAAGCATATAAAGCAGAGCGGCGGCAAAGGGCAGTATGCTCATATTGTTTTCCGAATAGAACCTCTTGAATCAGGGAAAGGCATTGAGTTTGTGAATAGAATTAGGGGAGGGGCAATACAACGTGAGTTTGTTGATGCTACAGAGAAGGGTTTTAGGGAGGCTTTTAATGCAGGACCTCTTGCCGGTTATCCGGTAATAGGGGTCAGGGTCACACTGCTTGACGGCAGCACCCACCCTGTTGATTCTTCAGATATTGCTTTCCATATTGCAGCAAGCCTGGGGTTAAGGGAAGCGATGCAGAAAGCACAGCCGATTCTTCTGGAACCTGTTATGAAGGTCGATATATTCACTCCCGAAGAATATACAGGTAATGTAGTCGGAGATATTCAAAAACGCAATGCTCAAATAAACCATCTGGAGTCTAAAGAAGGAATGCAGATAGTGTCAGCCAACGCCCCGCTATCCGAAATGTTCGGATATGCAACGATGCTGAGGTCTCAGACACAAGGAAGAGCGTCATTTACAATGGAATTTTACCGCTATCAGGAGGTTGGAAAAGAGACCTACAAGCGGTTGACAGGATACTGAATAATATACTGAATCATCCTACTGAATGCAGATTAATTATTAGGGGTGAATCAGGGGCAACGGATAAAAAAACAGGAGAAGAAAAGTGCCAGGAGAAAAAATCAGGATAAAACTTAAATCGTATGATCACAACATGCTCGATAAATCAGCCGCGGACATAGTCCGTACGGCCAAAACATCAGGAGCACGTATCTATGGGCCGGTTCCACTGCCCACCAAAAAAAAGAGTTATACGGTTTTACGTTCGCCCTTCGTAAACAAGAAGTCACGAGAACAATTTGAAACAAGAATTCATAAAAGGTTGATAGACATCATTGATTCCACTCCGCAGACAATAGATTCTCTTATGAAACTCGATCTTCCTGCGGGTGTTGACGTTGAAATCAAGGTATAAAAGGCAGAAGGAAACTGAAGGATAAGGATTATGGTAAATAAAATATTCGGAAAAAAAGTCGGTATGACGTCACTTTACGACGACAAGGGACACAAAATAGCAGTTACTGTTGTCTCTGTTCTGCCAAGCAAAGTCTTGCAAATCAAAACCAAAAAGACGGATGGTTACGATGCTCTTGTTGTAGGGTACGAACAGTGCAAAGAAAAGGCGCTTGTAAAACCTTTATTGGGTATCTATAAAAAAGCTAATTCAGGTCCAATGCGCTATATTCGTGAAATGCATGCAGACGACATAACACAGTATCAGGTTGGACAAGAAATTGGAGCAGAATCCTTTGAAAATATAAAAATGGTCAATGTCGAAGGTGTTTCAAAAGGACGCGGTTTTGCAGGTGTTATAAAACGCCACAATTTTCAGCGCGGCAGGGAAACACACGGAAATACCATGCACCGTGAAGGTGGCTCAATTGGCCAGCATACTGATCCAGCCCGTGTCTGGAAAGGAAAGAAAATGGCGGGTCATCTTGGAAATGCTCATTGCACTATCAGAAATATTGAAATAGTACAGGTAATAAAAGATAAAAACCTGATTGTCCTGCGCGGGGCTGTGCCCGGATGTAACAATCGGCTCGTGGATATCGTTAAAGTCAACGGGAGAAAATAGGTAAATCATGGCAGAAGCAGTATTGTATACCAAAGAAGGGAAAGAGAGCGGAAAAGCAAAGCTTGATCCCGAATTGTTCGAACAGCCGGTAAACGATAATCTTGTCTGGGAGTATGTAAAACAGTATCTGGCCAACCAGCGTCTTGGAACTGCACGTACACCAATCCGTAAAGAAGTGTCAGGCGGCACTACAAAACCCTGGCGGCAGAAGGGTACCGGACGTGCTCGCTCCGGTTCAAACACCTCCGCTGTTTGGGTGCGTGGAAACAAGGCCTTTGGTCCAAAGCCTAGGGATTACTACAGCGCTATTCCAAAAAAGAAACGGCGTGGTGCTCTTATATGTGTTCTTTCGCTTAAGGCAAAAGAGAACCATGTGGGAATAATGGACGAACTTGCAATTGGCAGTCCCAAGACAAAAGAAATGGCAGCAGTTGTAAAGGCCATGAAATTAGGGGAAAAGAAAAATCTTTTCATAGTAGATCATTATGATAAAAACTTGTTCCTTGCGGCCCGCAACATCAAGGGTACCGAAATAGTGAAAGCGGCCCAGGTAAATCCTTACGATATCTTGAACAGTGAGAACCTTATTCTAACAAAAAAATCAATTACCGAACTTAAAAACCGGTTACAGGAAAAAGAGAGCGCATAATGACTGCACGCGACATAATCCGTATCCCTTCGGTTACGGAAAAGAATAATATCATGCGGATGAACCAGAACAAGTACGCCTTTGTCGTACATCCTTCCGCTAACAAAGTACAGATTAAAAAAGCCATAGAATCAATCTTCAGTGTCAAGGTTGTTTCGGTCCGTACGCAGACCGTGCTTGGCAAGATAAAGCGTATGGGACGTTATTCCGGCAGGCGTCCTTCCTGGAAAAAGGCCATAGTGCGTATTCAGGCCGGACAGAACATCCCTATCTTCGAAGGAGCATAGAGTCTCATGGCAGTAAAAAGATTCCGACCCGTAACAAAGACATTGCGCTTCAAAACAGTAGCGGATTTTACATCTCTCACAAAAAAAGCGCCGGAAAAATCGCTCTTGAAGCCCCTTCGCAAGACTGGTGGCCGAAACAGCGAAGGGCAGCTTACGTCACGTCATCGCGGCGGTGGGCACAAGCAGAAATATCGCATGGTTGATTTTGTGCGCAACAAGCCTGGTATTCCGGCCCGTGTGGTAGCACTCGAATATGATCCAATCAGGACAGCCAACATTGCTCTTTTATGTTATAAAGATGGACAGAAGGCATATATGCTCGCGCCAAACGGGCTCAAGACAGGCGAGGAAATTGTAGCCGGCAGCAATATCCCGATTAAAATTGGAAATGCAATGCCTTTATCAGAGATTCCAGCCGGTACAGAGGTGCATAATGTCGAATTCAAACACGGAAAAGGCGGGCAAATAGCAAGAAGCGCAGGTTCATTCTGCACAGTCATGGCAAAGGAAGGCGGGATGGTTCAGCTGCGCATGCCCTCAGGAGAAATACGTCTTTTTCGCAGTGAGTGTTATGCCGTCATCGGACAAGTAGGAAATCTTGAACACGAAAATATTATTATCGGAAAAGCTGGACGTTCAAGGTGGATGGGTATCAGGCCGCATGTACGCGGCATGGCCATGAATCCTGTTGATCATCCCATGGGCGGTGGTGAAGGGCGTTCCAAGAGCGGCGGCGGCTGGCAGCATCCGGAATCACCATGGGGCTTATACGCCAAGGGCAAAAAGACACGTCATCACAAGAAAGCAAGCAGTCGTCTTATTGTCAAGAGATACAGCGACAAGTAACGAAAGGAAATTATGTCACGTTCGATAAAAAAGGGCCCGTTCGTTGATGTGCATCTTCAGAAGAAGGTTGATGCGCTGAATGCTTCGAGCGATAAAAAACCAATAAAGACCTGGTCTAGAAGGTCAACTGTGCTGCCTGAATTCATAGGCCATACATTCTCCGTTCATAACGGCAAAAAGTTCGTGCCGGTTTATATATCGGAAAACATGGTGGGCCACAAACTTGGTGAATTTTCGCCTACGCGTACATTCCGCGGACACGGCGGGAAACTCAAGGAAAAGACCGCGACTGTGAAGGAAGAATAAGGAACAACTATGGAAGCTAAAGCTAAACTGAAGAATATGTTGATGTCTGCACGCAAGGTGCGGCAGATTGCCGATGAAATTCGCGAAAAAACAGTTGATCAGGCGCTTAATTTCCTTACGGTTATGCGTGATCGCAAAAGGGCGGCCATAATCATTGAAAAGATACTTAAGTCCGCAGTAGCCAATATGGCGACAGTAAGTCCAAATGTTGACACTGAAAAGGTTTTTGTCAAGGAAGTTTGCGTTGATTCTGCTTCATCATACAAGCGGATTCGTGCGCGGGCGCAGGGGCGGGCTTATCGTCGGCTCAAACGTTCTTGTCATATTTCAATAATTATATCGGATTAACGGAGGGTTACTTTGGGTCAGAAATCGAATCCTATCGGCCTTAGACTCGGCATCAACAAAACTTGGAATTCGCGCTGGTTCGCGAAAAGCGACAAGTTTGCGTTGCTCCTTAAAGAGGACATGCTCATTCGTCGCTACATAGGAATCAGGCTCCAGAAGGCTAGTATAAGCAATGTGGGCATCGATCGCACAGCCAAACGTATTGTGGTCAACATTTTCACTGCACGACCGGGAATTGTAATCGGTAAGAAGGGCGAAGAGGTGGAGCGTCTTAAGGAAGAGCTCCAGCACATAACTTCAAAAGAAGTATATATAAATATCCGCGAGATCAAACGTCCTGAAATCGATGCGCAGCTTGTGGGAGAAAATATTGCGCAGCAGATTGAAAGGCGCATATCATACAAACGCGCCATGAAGAAAGCAATTCAGTCCGCAATGCGTATGGGTGCGCAAGGTGTTAAAATTGTGATATCCGGACGCCTTGGCGGCGCGGAAATGTCAAGACGCATCCAAATAATGGAAGGTAGGGTTCCGCTTCATACTCTTCGGGCTGATATCGATTACGCTCAGGTCAATGCACATACAACCTATGGAATAATCGGAATCAAAACCTATATTTTCAAAGGTGAAATCATCAAGCAGGAAAAACAGCAGGAAAACGCGTAAGCAAGAACAAATAACAGATAGGGCGAAAACAATATGCTGAGTCCAAAAAAAGTAAAGTGGAGAAAAAAACAAAAGGGTAAAATGCGCGGCTGTGCCGTGCGCGGCAATATAGTAACATTTGGGGATTACGGAATCCAATCACTCGAACCTGCCTGGGTCAGCAGTAGGCAAATCGAAGCTGCGCGCGTGGCCATTGCCCGTTACATAAAAAAAGGCGCAAAGATGTGGGTCCGCGTATTCCCCGACAAGCCTATAACGAAAAAGCCCGCTGAAACACGCATGGGAAAAGGAAAAGGCGCACCAGAAGGCTGGGTGGCTGTTGTCCATCCCGGACGTGTACTGTTTGAACTCACCGGTATGGATAGGGAGCAGGCCAGGGAAGCCTTAAAAAGGGGTGCCCAAAAACTTCCTATTTCAACCAGTTTCGTAGAAGCCGAGGATAAATAATTATGGAAAAAGTTACAGATCTTAAAATACTCACAGAAGACGAACTTAACAAGAAGGAATCCGATCTACGGGAGGCGCTCTTTAATCTGCGTTTTCAGCAGAAGGTCGGCCAGCTTGAAAACCCCCTGAAACTCCGTTCGCTTCGCAAGGATTTGGCCAGAGTGCTTACAATCCGTGGCGATAAAAAGCGGGAAAAGCTTCAGAATGCAGCGGAGGTGAAATGACCGAAAGAACAAAACGTAAAGTCCGGAGTGGCGAGGTCATCCGGAATAGCATGAAGAAAACAATTGTTGTGAATATCGAACGGCATGAGATGCATTCGTTGTATCATCGTGTTGTGCAGAAGAACAAACATTATCTCGTACACGACGAGAAAAACGAATGTCAGCCAGGTGACATTGTTGAAATAATGGAAACCCGCCCGCTTTCCAAACGCAAGCGGTGGCGTGTAATTCAGGTTCTCAAGAAAGCGAAATAAGAGAAAGAGGATAATATGATTCAGACAGAAACCCGTCTGCATGTGGCCGACAACTCCGGAGCCAAAAGCGTTCTTTGCATCAAGGTTCTTGGCGGCAGCAAACGGCGATATGCTTCGGTTGGTGACATCATTGTAGTTTCGATAAAAGATGCTATACCCGGTGGTAATGTCAAAAAGGGCGATGTGACAAAGGCTGTAATAGTCAGAACAGCAAAAGAAGTATCACGCAAAGACGGCACATACATCCGATTCAGCGATAATGCGGCGGTCTTGATTGACGCCAACAAAGAGCCTGTGGGTACGCGTATTTTTGGGCCGGTTGCCCGCGAACTTCGGGATCAAAACTTCATGAAAATAGTTTCATTGGCACCGGAAGTGCTGTAGGAGAAAAGAATGAAAATAAAAAAAGGCGACATGGTTCAGGTTATAGCTGGAAAAGGCGCTGCAGGCGGCAAGAAATTCAGTGGCAAAGTGCTTAAGGTATTTCTTAAAAAAAACAGGGTGCTTGTTGAAGGGTATAATCTTATCAAGCGGCACACAAAGCCCAATAAAAACAACCAACGTGGCGGAATTATCGAAAAAGAGGCTGCAGTAGATATTTCCAATGTAATGTTAATATCACCAAAGTCTGGCCAGCCCACAAGGGTCGGTATGAAGATGCTGGACAACAACAAGAAGGTCCGGTTTTCCCGGAAACTTCAGGAAGAGATTGATTGATTATGGTACCCCGATTAAAAAAGTTCCATAAGGAACAGGCTGTTCCGGCTTTGCTCAAAAGATTCGGATACAAAAACATTCATCAGGTGCCCACTATAAAACGTATAATTATTAATGTCGGTACAGGTGATCCTGCCACTAATCCAGGCTTGAGCGAAGATGCAGCAAAAACTTTGACATTAATAACCGGACAGAAATCCGTAATAACAAAAGCAAAAAAAGCAATTTCAAATTTTAAAGTCAAAGAAGGACAGGCTGTCGGGTGCAAAGTATCACTTTCCGGAAACAATATGTGGGAGTTTCTGGATCGTTTTATTTCGCTAGCTGTCCCTCGTATCCGCGACTTTCGCGGGTTATCGCGCAAGAGCATGGATGGCAGAGGCAATTATACAATTGGCCTCAAAGAACAGATTGTTTTTCACGAGATTGATCACGACAAGATTAAAAAACTGCACGGGATGGATATATCAATAGTAACCAGTGCCAGGAATGATGTTGAAGGACTTGGATTGCTTCAAGAATTAGGAATGCCTTTCCGTAAGGAAAAGGATGTTGAAGATGAAGCAAAGAAGGCAAAGAAGGAAACTAAATCAGCGGTCAAGCCGGAGCAGGAAAAGGGAGGAAACTAACGTGGCCAGGAAAGCCCTTATTGAAAAGAGCAAGAAAAAACCGAAATTCAAGACCCGCACCCATAACAGATGCCAGAAATGCGGTCGTTCACGCGCTTACCTGCGTGATTTCGGCCTATGTAGAATCTGCTTCCGGGAAATGGCGCTGAAGGGGCTTATCCCAGGTGTAACAAAAGCAAGCTGGTAAGGAAAAGTTTATTCAAGCTAAGGAGATAGTAAAGAGATGCCGAGTACAGACAGATTGTCAGACATGCTAACCCGGATTCGTAATGCAATCATGGCAGGGCAGAAAACCGTGTCATTCCCAGCCTCAAAACTAAAACAGGAAATCTGCCGTATTCTCCAGGAAGAGAAATTCATCCGGAAATACGTTGTAGTAGATGACACGGCCCAAGGTACCGTCAAGGTGCTGTTGAAATACAATAAAGGTGAAAGCGTTATAAACGGACTTGTTCGTTTATCAAAGCCAGGCAGGCGTGTTTATTATAAATCATCGGGTATTCCCCGTGTGCTTTCAGGTTTGGGATTTACCATTATGACAACACCTATTGGTGTGGTTACTGATCGAGAAGCAAAAGCAAAGAACGTTGGCGGCGAAGCGATCTGCAAGGTCTGGTAGCCGTCTTTTACATTAAGGATTAAGATATGTCACGAATAGGAAAATTGCCCATAGAAATACCCGCCAAGGTAAAAGTAACTATTGCCGACGGTGCGATTTTTGTAGAAGGACCCAAGGGAAAATTGAAAGAGGTTCTACAGCCCGGCAGCGAAAAGATTTCATTTGACATAAAAGACAATATTGTTCATATAAAACGAGCCTCTGATGATAAGGCTGTTGTGGCTATGCATGGGCTTTACCGCGCGCTCATTCATAATATGGTCGAAGGTGTAAGCAAGGGATTTGAGAAAACCTTGGAAATTCAAGGGGTCGGGTATAAAGCGGTTTTAAAAGGGAAGGACTTGGAATTTTCATTGGGATATTCGCACCAGATTTTTGTGAAGGCACCTGAAAATGTAACCTTTGCTCTTGAAGGAACCTCCCGTGTAAAGATTTCAGGGCCTGATAAGCATAATGTGGGTCAGATGGCGGCTCGAATAAGATCATTCAAGAAACCCGAACCATACAAAGGCAAGGGTGTCCGGTATGCCGGTGAGCATGTAAGGAAGAAGGCCGGCAAGGCTGCAACTGCAACCGGCGGCGCATAATAACAGATAGAAGAGGATACAATGGATATTGCCAAAATCAGACAGAAAAAACGTCAGATAAAAAAAGCATCCACTCGTAAGAAGTGCCTTGGCACACAGGATCGGCCGCGTATGACAGTTCGTCGTACACTACGCAACATGATTGTTCAGGTTGTTGATGATGAAAAAGGAAAGTCACTCTTTCAGATAAGCAGCCTAACCCTCAATCTCAAGGGAAAGAAAAAATCCGAAGTCGCCAAGGCTCTCGGTGAGGCTGCGGCCCAAAAGCTTAAAGATCTTGGTGTTGAAAAAATAGTTTTTGATCGGAGCGGGTATGTTTATCACGGCCGCATTAAAGCCCTGGCGGACGGAGCAAGGTCACAGGGGCTCAAGTTTTAACGAATATTTTGAAAGGGAGGCACTGTCTTGGCCGAAGTAAGTGAAAACGTCATCAAACAGAGTGAACCTCGTTTTGAATCCAATGAAGGCGGAGAATTCGAGGATCGCGTAATTTCAGTAAACCGCGTGGCGAAAGTCGTCAAGGGCGGACGCCGCTTTAGTTTTAGCGCTCTTGTGGTTGCGGGCAACCGGAGAGGCATGGTAGGGTTGGGGCTTGGAAAGGCACGCGAAGTGTCTGAAGCCATAAGGAAGGCCACGGATACGGCCAAGAAGAACGCGGAATTCATAACACTGCTCGGCGAAACAATCCCCCATGAAGTAATGGGAACTTTCGGTGCAGGCAAAGTGCTCTTGAAGCCGGCATCGCCTGGTACCGGAGTAATTGCGGGTGGCGCTGTCCGTGCCATTCTTGAGCTTGTTGGAGTACACAATATCCTGACAAAATCTCTTGGTTCCAATAATCCTGGGAACATCGCAAAGGCGACCCTTTCAGGACTCAAAAGCCTTAAAAGCCGTGATCAGTTCATGGCATTACGTAACGAATAGAAATAAAGGTAATGAAATATGGCAAAGAAATTAAAAATCACACAGGTGAAGGGCCTTTCCGGTCACATTCAACGTCAGATAAAAACCGTAAAAACCCTTGGACTTAAGGGTATTCGGGACAGCGTAGAAATGGCCGATACACCTGCAGTCAGGGCCATGGCTGAGAGCGTTTCACATCTTGTAAAAGTAGAGGAAGTTTAATTATGGTTTTATCAAACTTGAAACCAAATAGAGGCGCTAACCGTCCGGCAAAAAAAATAGGACGAGGAAATGGAAGCGGCCACGGCAGGACTTCCTGTCGTGGAAGCAACGGAGCAAACAGCAGAGCAGGCGCTACTCATTATGCTCGCTTTGAAGGCGGCCAGATGCCTCTTCAGCGCAGGTTGCCGAAACGTGGTTTTAGAAATCACTTCAGCGTGAACCTGACTCCTGTAAACATTGGAGATGTCAGCACATTTCTTGGAGATGCAACTTTAGTGGATATTGACTTTTTAACAAAAGTCGGTCTTGTCAAATCATCCTCTGAAATTGTCAAGATTCTTGGGAGCGGTGATATTACCAAACCCGTTACCTGGAAGGGTTTTGTAATAAGCAAGGCCGCCTCTGAAAAGATCCTGAAAAGCGGCGGTAAAATAGAAGATGCCAGAATTACCGAAGTTAAAATAATAGAGAAGCCCGTAAAGATCGAAAAACCAGAACAGGCTCCCAAAATAGAAAAAGACGAAGCTGTTGCAAAAGCTGAAAAACCGGCCAAGGCACCAAAAATGCCTAAACCTGAAAAAGCCGATAAACCTGCTAACCCCGGAAAGAAAAAAGGCGCTGAAGCCTAAGACATAAGGAATAAACCTTGTTCGAGACATTTAAAAACATATTCAAGATTCCCGAGTTAAGACGTAAAGTTCTTTTCACCCTCGGAATACTAATTGTCTATCGTCTTGGCGGACATGTACCTACACCTGGTATTGATCCAATCGCTTTAGGCGAGTTTTTCAAGGATTCACAGAATACGCTCTTCGGCATGGTTGATATGTTTTCCGGCGGTGCATTTAAAAAGGTGACCGTCTTTGCCCTTGGAATAATGCCATACATAAGTGCATCAATTATTATCCAGCTTCTTGGCACAGTGTTTCCTTATTTTCACAAGCTGCAACGTGAAGGGCAGGAAGGCCGCCAGAAGATCACGCAATATACTCGTTATGGAACAGTGCTCCTATCAGCCATCCAGGCATTCGGTATTGCAGTGTTCCTTGAAAGTATCCAGACCAAAACCGGTCGTGGAGTTGTGCTTTTCCCTGGAATGGGCTTTAAGATTCTGACTTGTGTAATCCTTACAACCGGAACCATGTTTATCATGTGGCTTGGGGAACAGATTAATTCAAAAGGCATTGGAAACGGAATATCCCTTATTATTTTCATAGGCATCGTTGCTGCTCTTCCGGGTGCGGTTGTTTCTGAAATACAGGCTCTTATGGCCGGCACAAGATCCCTTCTTGGAGAAATGGTGGTGATTGTTATTGTGTTCGGTATGGTCGCATTTATTGTTCTTGTGTCGCAAGGACTGCGTAAAATTCCTATTCAGACACCAAAACGTATAATTGGCCGAAAGGTCTATGGAGGCCAGAATTCTAGTTTACCGCTTCGTGTTAATACAGCAGGTGTAATACCTATTATTTTCGCTTCGTCCATCATGTTTGTTCCGGCAACCGTGGCCCAATTTCTGCCGAACGTGGAATTTATGCAGAATTTTGCGCAGATGTTCGGACCCAGCCATTGGCTGTATAATGTTTTTTATGGTCTATTTATAATTTTCTTCACATATTTCTATACAGCAATTATTTTCAACCCAATCGACATTGCAGATAACTTAAAGAAAAGCGGCGGATTCATTCCAGGCATAAGACCTGGAAAACATACAGCCGAATTTCTTGACAAAATACTAACTCGCATCACTCTGCCAGGCGCTTTGTTTCTGGCATTCATTTCCATTGTGCCTTTTGCCTTCATCGGTTCAATGAATGTCTCGTTCTTTATGGGCGGTACAAGCGTGCTAATTGTTGTTGGTGTGGCTTTGGATACGATTCAGCAGCTTGAATCCCATCTTATGATGCGCCACTATGACGGCTTCATGAAAAAAGGCCGTATACGCGGACGCAGGTGATGAAGCTCTTTCACATATGATTAATCTCTATACCCTAGAGGAAATAGAGAAAATCAGCACTGCATGCAGGATTGTATGCCAAGTGCTCGATCAAATCGGTCCGGAAATAGTAGTAGGCGTATCTACCGGTCATATAAACGAATGTATAGTGACCATGATAAAAGAAGCCGGAGGAGAGCCTGCTTTTCTCGGATATAGAGGCTACCCTGCCGGTTCTTGTATATCAGTCAATGAGGTTGTTGTACATGGCATACCTGGGAAAAGGCGTATTAATTCAGGCGATATTGTTTCAGTTGACATCGGTGTTTTTAAAGATGGCTTTTTTGGGGATGCTGCCCGGACCTATCCTATTGGCAACATAGGCAAAGACAAAGAACGTCTGATGAGTGTCACGAAACTGGCGCTTGAGAAAGGGATTGAAGCCGCTCACGTGGGAAACTCGGTAGCTGATATTTCTGCGGTCATAGAAGATACTGTTCAACAAGAAGGTTGTAAGCCTGTGAGGGACCTGGTCGGGCATGGAATCGGAAGAAATTTACATGAAGATCCTCAGATTCCCAATTACAGATCAAAAGATGTAAGGTTTCCTATTCGTAACGGTATGGTGCTGGCAATTGAACCCATGATAAATTTGGGTACTTATGAGGTTGATACATTGAATGATGAATGGACTGTTGTAACGCGAGATCGCAAACCTTCAGCCCATTTTGAACATACGGTCGCTATCGTAAACGGTACGGCCAGAAAGTTATCTGTTCTTTAATAGAATAAGTTTATGGCAAAAGAAGAACCCATCCCAATGGAAGGTGTTGTGGAGGAGGCATTACCCAATGCTACCTTCAAGATAAAATTGCCCAACGGCCACACGGTCCTTGGACATATTTCAGGCAAAATGAGGATGCATTATATACGCATCCTTCCCGGAGACAAGGTTATGGTGGAGCTTTCGCCCTATGATCTTACACGAGGGCGGATTATTTACAGGCAAAAATAAGAGGTACAATATGAAGGTTCAGGCATCAGTAAAAAAGATTTGTGAAAACTGCAAGGTTGTGAGACGCAAAAGGCGTATTCTCATCATCTGTAAAAAGAATCCCAAGCACAAACAGAGGCAAGGATAAAGGAGGCGTACTTTGGCACGTATAGCAGGCGTTGATATTCCGAATAACAAACGATCGGAAATAGGACTTACCTACATTTACGGTATAGGCCGTACAGGAGCAAAGAAAATCCTCAAGAAGGCCAATATTGATGTAAATAAGAAGGTGGCTGATCTTACGGATGATGATCTTACGAGTATCCGTAAAATTATTGAAACAGAGTTTACGGTTGAAGGCGCGCTTCGGACAGAACGTATGATGAGCATCAAGCGTTTGATGGAAATCGGCGCATACCGAGGACTGCGCCACCGCAGGGGACTCCCTGTCAGAGGGCAGAGGACAAGGACCAATGCACGCACACGTAAAGGACCCCGTAAGACAATCGCAAACAAGAAAAAAGCAGCAGTAGCATAAAGGAGAATAAGAAAGATGTCGGAAAAACCGGAAACAAAACCCGCAGCAGCAGCAAGCGAAAAACCAGTAGAAAAAGCTGATCGACCAAAAAAAGCAAAGAAGAGGACTGATGCGGCGGGTATCGCTCATGTAAAAGCCACTTTCAACAATACAATCATCACGATTACGACCTTTAAAGGGGATGTAGTAACCTGGGCTTCTTCCGGCAAAGCCGGTTTTAAAGGATCCCGCAAGAGCATGCCGTATGCCGCGACTGTGGCTGCTGATATCGTGGGAAAGGCCGCGCTTGAGGCGGGCATGAAAAAGGTCGATGTTCGTATATGCGGCGGTGGCGGCGGCCGTGAATCGGCTGTGCGGGGTCTGCGTGCAGCGGGTCTTGAAATTGCATCTATTCGCGACATCACCTCGGTACCGCACAATGGGTGCCGCAGACCTAAAAGAAGGAGGGTCTAATAATGAGTTCTGAATCAGGAGCAAAATGCAAACAGTGCCGCAGAGAAGGCATGAAGCTCATGCTCAAGGGAGAGCGCTGTTATCTCGATAAATGTGCGATAGAAACCCGTAACTACGCACCCGGACAGCATGGTGCCAATGCACGCCGCAAAAAGCTGGTTGGCGGTAGCTATGCTGAACAGTTGCGCGAAAAGCAGAAGATTAAAAGGATTTACGGTTTGCGTGAACAACAGTGTCGAAATTTTTTCAAGAGAGCGGGCCGGATAAAAGGTGTTACCGGAGAAGTCTTTCTTCAGCTTCTGGAACGCAGGCTGGATAATATCGTTTACAGGATGGGTTTTGCTCCTTCAAGGGAATCCGCCCGTCAGCTGGTAAAACACAGCCATTTCCTTGTCAATGGAAAAAAGGTCAATATACCTTCGTACCTTGTCAGCACCGGAGACGTTGTAACGGTAGCCGATAAAAGTTCGAAAATTGAAATGATACACTCGGCACTTAAGTCTTCAAGACGAGGAGCACCACTTGACTGGATTAATGTTGACAAAGTCAAGCTGTCTGGTTCTCTTATAGCACTGCCTTCACGTGATCAGATCCCCACGCCGGTTAATGAGGAACTTGTAGTTGAATTGTACTCGAAATAAGTAAATTTATTGAACGGAGATGCCTTATATGAAATGGAAAAATCTGCAGATCCCGAAAGGGTATACCAAAGATGAAAGCAGCAATGAAAAGGATCACTACGGCAAGTTTATAATAGAACCTCTTGAACGCGGTTTTGGACTTACCATAGGTAATGCCATGCGTCGGGTGCTTCTGTCGTCCCTAACAGGCGCGGCTGTCATTAATGTAAGGTTTAAAAACGTACTTCATGAGTTTACAACCATCCCAGGTGTTGCAAAAGAGGATGTTGCTGAAATCATCCTGAATCTCAAGAAACTGCGTTTCAATCTTAAAATTGACGAGCCAGTGATCATGAAGCTCGATGTCCAGGGTGAAGGCGCTGTTACATCGGAAAATTTTGAAGAAAACCCTGATTGCGAAATTCTTAATAAGGATCAGCATGTTTGCACCATCAACGAGGATGCGGATTTCAACATGGAAATCACTGTGGCACCCGGACGGGGATATCGTGTCGCGGATCAGAACAAGCGCGAAACAGATCCTATCGGCGTAATTCCTATTGATGCGAATTTTTCCCCCATTACCCGTGTGAATTTCAATATCGAGAGCACTCGCGTAGGTCAGCGTATTGATTATGATCGCCTTATTTTCGAAGTTTGGTCAGATGGCAGCATTACTCCTGAAGATGCGCTGGCTTATTCAGCTAAACTTCTGCAGAACCATTTCTCGGTCTTCGTCAATTTCGAAGGCGAGCTTAAGGAAGCTGAAGAGGCCAATGTTGAGGACACTGAAAAGAAACGTATCAGGGAGCTTCTTAAAATGCGTGTGGACGAACTCGAACTTTCAGTACGTTCAAGCAATTGCCTGCGTCTTGCCAATATCCACACCATTGAAGACCTGGTAAAAAACAAGGAAAGCGACATACTCAAATACAAGAATTTCGGCCGCAAATCACTCGTTGAGCTGAATGAAATACTCCAGAATATGGGGCTTTCCTTTGGCATGGAACTTTCGCTTTACCGCGGTGAATAGTAATTTTAGCAGCAAGGATTTTCTAATATGAGACATCAAAAACGTGTCAAGAAGCTGAATCGCACTTATGCCCACCGGAAAGCCATGCTGGGCAATCTTGCGGTATCGATCCTGCGCATACACCGCGTGGAAACATCAAGGGCCAAGGCTATGGCTGTACGGCCTGTTGTTGAAAGGCTCATCACTTATGGCAAGCGGGGAGACTTGCATTCACGACGAATGGCGGCCAAAATAATCCATGACCACGATATTCTAAAGAAACTGTTTCAGGAAATAGCGCCTAAGTATCAGGAACGTAACGGCGGTTATACACGAGTACTTAAAGCAGGTTTTCGTCAGGGAGACTGTTGCCCTACGGCAATTATAGAGCTTGTGGGATTGGGTCATAAGGAAAATGAGGTTCAGGCTGTTTCGGATGCTAAAAGCCCAAAGACGAAAAAAGAATAAAAAAGAATCCTAATACTATCTTGAATAGCAGCGGCCTTGATTTGAAAAGATCAGGGCCGTTTTATTTATAACTTTAAATCACAGTCTTTATTGGGAAATTGCTTTTAACATAATTTTCCGCATCTTCAATAGTTGCTATTTTGTCTTCAAGTTGTAAATCCTCAACATCAGTCAGTATTTGCTTGAACAGAGGGCCTGGTGAATAGCCCATCTCGATTAGACGTTTACCGGTTATAAGCAAGGGTGGGGAGATTCGTTCTTTTCCAAATTCCTTAATTTTGTCCTTTAGAAACGAATGTATTCTAAGATCACCATGGCTTGCCAGGCAGTCAAGTTTGTGAAGATCCAGTTCTATTGGGAAAGTAGACTGGCGAATAAAACGTTTTAACCTGTTTTGCCTCATGTTTTCTACGTTCATGAAGTTCATGTGGTTTTCCACGCAATAAGAAACATCCTCGATAACCTGGTTTGAGAATTTCAATCTCTTGAGTGTATTCTCGGCCATTTTTCGGCCAACGGTATTATGGTTGTTGAATCGAATGCGGTCCTTTGCCTGATAAAATGTAGCGGGTTTTCCGATATCGTGCAATAAAAGCGACAACGCAAGTGTCTCCGTGCGAATGACTTCGCTATCACTATCAAGAAGGGTCAATGTTTTTATGGTATGGTCAAAGACATCGCCTTCCGGGTGGAATTCTTCAGGCTGCTTGACACCTGTGAGCGCATCCACTTCAGGCAAAATTGCCTTAAGCATGCCGGTGTCCTTAAGCAATCTGAATGCCTTGTCTGAATGGCAATGCATAAGCATTTTAACGATCTCATCCCGTATTCTTTCCATGCTGACTTCGATAACCAGATGAGCTTTGGCAATAATTGCGGATAATGTGTTCTTTTCTATTGTAAAGCCGAACCTTGCTGCAAATCGAATTGCCCGCAAAAGCCTGAGTTTGTCTTCCTGGAAGCGGTCGTCAGGATTTCCTATGGTCCGGATAAGGCCTTCAGATAAATCCTTAAGGCCATTTACATAGTCAATTATCTTGTCATTTACAATATCAAATAATAGCCCGTTGATTGTGAAGTCACGGCGTTCTACATCTTCTTTTGCTGATACGAAACGAACTGATATTGGTCTGCGACCGTCAATGTAGCGATCGTCCGCCCTGAAAGTTGCCACCTCGAACTCGATGCCCTCTTCGATCACCAGAATTACGCCGAAGTGGGCGCCGACCGGAATGGTGTGAGGAAATAATTTTTGCACTGTTTCAGGAGTTGCTGAGGTGGCTATGTCGTAATCTGGTGAATCTATATTGAGAACCATATCCCGAACACAGCCACCGCATAGATATGCTTCATGATTATTGTCAAGCAGTTTGCGGACAATAGTATATGCGATGGATTTCTTAGGAGAGGGCATCTTCCCTTGTAAAGCTAATTGCTTTCAATGGTTTTCAGTATGCGGTTTTTTATTTCCGCTTTGGGAAGCGCGCCGACTATCTGGCCTATGACATTGCCGTTTTTAATGACAATCATGGTTGGGATTGACATGACGCCGTATTTGCCGGCAATGTCCGGGTTTTCATCAACATTTACCTTGCCGATGCTGACCGTGGCTTCCATCTCCTTTGATAGTTCATCAATAGAGGGCAATATTGCTTTGCATGGCCCGCACCAAGGGGCCCAGAAGTCCACTACTACCGGCAGGTTTGATTTAATCACCTCTGCTTCGAAATTAGCGGTATTGAATTCTTTTGCCATAGTTATTATCAACCTTTCTTCCATTAAAATGATGGTTTGGATAAATTATTTATAATCTTAAACCATTTGCAATAATTTTATTTTGCCGGCCCCTCGATACAATGCGCCTACGGCGCATTACTCGGGGACCGGCAATTTGTATTTGGGGGAGGGATGATTTTTATCACCTAAATGAAAACCCGTTAAGTGCTCACCATGTAGAGCGAAATAAAAAGGCAAATCTTACAAAATTGATTAAAATAAGTATATATTGTTCTGCTTTAAAATGACAAAAGCAATGAATTCGGTTAATCCATGAACCCAATAACAGCCTATACTGATTACAGAAAATACTTAAAGGATTATATTCTTGAAAAGAAAAAATCCGGATATGTTTCAAATAGATGGTTCGCTAAAAAAGTGGGAGTTAATTCATCATCGTGGCTAACAACCATTCTGCAGGGCAAAAAAGGGCTTTCAAAGATCACTGCGAATAAAATCTCAAGTGCGCTTAATCATAATAGGACAGAAGCGTTATATTTCGAGAATCTTGTTTTTTTCAATCAGGCCAAAACAAGAGAGGAACAGAATTTATACTATAATGAGATTGCATCTATCCGCGGCACCCTCAAGATTGAAACCGTGGATGAAGATAAATTCGAGTTTTATTCGAAGTGGTATCATAGCGTAATCCGTTCAATTGTCGGGCTGATTGACTTTAAGGATGATTTTAAAACACTGGCAAAATCATTGTCTCCGGCAATAACCGAATCAGAGGCGAAAAAATCTGTTAATCTTTTGGAGAGGTTGAAACTAATAGAAAAAAAAGAGGATAATTCCTATAAGCTTACATCAGTTGCCATCAGTGCGGCGGAGGTCATACAATCACTTGCAATCACTAATTTCCAACAGGAAACCATGAAGCTTGCCTGGGAAGCCTTGGATCGGTTTCCAAAAGAAAAAAGGGATATAACAACTTTGACTCTTGGTGTATCGGAAAAAGGTTTTCAAGAGATAAAAAAAGAAATTGTAGAATTCAGAAATAAGGTGTCAAAAATTGCGATTAATGACGAGCCTGCAGATTGGGTATATCAGCTCAATCTCCAATATTTTCCCATGTCAATCAATGTAGGCGAGAAAGGGACAAATAAATGAGGTCGATATTTTTTTTGTCTTCCTTGGTATTTTTTGCTGCTATTTCCGGTCTTTTCATTAATTGTGGTCGGGATAAAGGCCCTGTTGCTGGAAATGTTTCAGGAACACCCAATACCCTGACCGGAACGGTTTTAAGCACGAATGGAATGTTAAAGGCTGGAATTCGTGTTGCAATATTCTCGGATAATTATGTGCCCTATTTTAATTCAGGTCATGCTGAAACCACCTATACTGACAATGACGGTAAGTTCACCTTCGATTCTTTGAGCGAAGGTACAAAGTATAACGTTTTTGCCTGGGACACAACGGAAAATACAGGTCAATATTTTTCTGCAATTGATATTCATTCACCTATTACTTTGAAGACCTTGGAATTTCATGGAAATATTATGGGGGAAATAATAAGGGATTCTGTTTTTGAAGGTGACACAGGACTCGCTTATATCACCGGATCGCCTTATTATGTTGTTCTGGACACCCATAAAACCATTATGATAAAAAATATCCCACCTGGTCAGTATTGTTTGAGCGCAGCGCAAAAAGTAAACAATGATTCCGGTTATCAGGATTCACCAGAATCGCTCCCTATTAATCCTGACACGACTATTCAGTTGACTATCCTGCCGAAGGATACCACCCCGGTTGTTATTGACTTTTGTGTTATGAAAAGGGCGCTCTGCCTTGCTGATACGTCTTACACCGGGATTGCAAAAATTGTTTCCATAGAAAATACAGGAGGAAAGGATAGCTGCGGTGAAGATGTTGTAGAAGTACGTTTTAATTTTATTCCCAATCCACCCGATTCTTCTCCTATGGATACGGCTCAAATTATTTATTTCGGAGCCCGAGCCGGGAAGCCGTCCAGGAGTTGGGTTGAGAGTCTTGGGGTTGCCGTAGACAAAGAATATACCTGCATTAAAGCTGTAGTGCGTACCAAATACAATTATTACTTCATTTTAGAATTATACAAAGTAACATGGTGCGTACCGGCTTTTTACGAGTGTCCATAAAGATGACGAGAGGTTAGTTGCTTGTGCCTTAACAAAAAGGTAGAGTCTATAGCAGTTCGATGCTTATTACTTAATTTAGGAGGAGTTCATGCTTCGCTTTATTCTGCTGCTATCCGCCCTGCTCTATGCGAGCAAGCCCACCATTTTGTCTCCCCAGGATGGAGATACACTTAAATGTGACAGTACTTATACGGTTCGGTGGGAACGCGGGTCGGCATCAAGCGGTTCTTATGTGTATTTATATCTTCTGTCTTTGCGTGGAGCCTCATTGAGAATCAATGACAAATATAGCAATTCCGGCCAATACGACAGTTTACGGTTTACCGTACCGCCATTTTTCGGGAGTACCGATTCCATAAGAATGAAGGTCGAAGATAACAACAATGGTACTGACACAAGCGGCTATTTTCGGGTGGTACAGGAAAGACCTGACATATATGAACCGAATAATGATTCATCACATGCGTATAAACTGATAATAGGTGATTCTTTGGCCGGCGGTCACCTTTCTGTTTTTAACGACGATGATTGGTTCAAATGCGATCTATCCGCAGGGGACTATGTGGATTTCATTGTCCATAGTCGAAAATCCACAATAAACTATCACTTCTCTGCGAATGTTTATGGCCCGAATGGATTCCATTTCTACCAAGCTGATTGGACCGGAAGCGCGGCTGATTCTGTCTATAATAAATTCTGCCTTCGCGCATCTTCAACAGGGACCTATTATTTTCGGTTGAATAATTCCTACGGGTACTACGGCCGATATTCTCTGGTTTTAAAACAACATGCAGGTGATATCTCCCTGCACTTGCCGTTTGGTATGAATACTTTTTCATCGGATTCCACCTATGTATTTTCATGGAGCGGTTCTAATGTACCAAATCCGGTGGGGCTCTGGGCATTTTCCACAACCCCGGATGCCAAAGCTTATTACTTTGGCAATTTTTATTCAGATCATACGATTGAAGTCAAATTCCCACCTGTCAATTCAACCATACCTCTCCGTTTTGCCGTAACGGAATACTATAGCGGCTTCAGCCCCCTATCCGACACCAGCGCTGTTTGCACTTTGGTTCAATCCCGACCAGACGCATACGAGCCTAATAATGATACCGCTCATGCCTATACTATTTTCACCGGTGATTCCCTTTCAGACGCAGTCGGTGCAATCACTTTCCAATCCCCAAGAGACACGGATTATTATTGTTTTAACGGGACCGCAGGCGATTTGGTGGACATCAATGTCGGTTATGCAGGCAGCAATCATTATTACCAATATTTTGATAATATTGATGTGATTACTCCCAGTGGTCGCGTGTACTTCCATGATGGTTATCGTGATACAATCACCCATCTACGCCTTGGCATACCGGAGAATGGAAAATATTTCATTCGGGTAACGCCTTGGTCCGGAAATTGCAGCCGTTATTTTATTACCTATAGAAAGGTTTGGAAAGCGGGATATGATGTTTTATCCCCTTCAAACGGCGATATATGGGCATGCGATACTTTCAACACGATCAAATGGACAAATCACAACATGGGATTTAACGTTGGAGTGGACATTTGTCTTGATGGTATCCATTGGGTTAATTTAGCCAGCCAACAAAATAACCTGGATACTTTGCGATGCCTTTTCCCCCCTTTGCAATCTACATACGACCAGGTACGCTTAAGGCTTCATGATGCCGGCAGCATTGGTTTAACATTGTACGATACGTCCGCGCCTTTTACATTACGGGTCGGCCGCACCGATCCTTATGAACCAAATAACAGCGCGTCCACAGCCTTTTTGCTTCATAGCGGTGATTCGCTTTCCGGAGGTTATATTTATTTTCCGCCGGAAAGCACGGTTAAGGATACGGACTGGTTTGTCTTCAACGCATTAAAGGGAGATACTATTACTTTTAGATTCACTGGTCCGGCAAACGGTCTAAAAGGGGAGATACTTCAATCGTTTGATTATCAACTCTTGACGACAATCTATTCCTGGATTTTCGCCATCCCCGCATTCTTTATTATGCCCAAGTCCGGAAATTATTTCCTCCGAGTTCGAGGTTGGAGTGATTTCGATTATGGTCACTACGTTCTTTCGTATCGCAACTCCTCGGGCAGTATCACGGATTGCGGTCTTTCTGTCACTTTACAAGACAAGGATACTGTTCTAAATGCAGGTTTCACCTGCCCTATCACCTGGACCAGTTATGGTGCGGTTTCGCATGTTAAATTACTGCTTTTTAAGGATGATCAATTCTACCGGATTGCAGACAGCATTCCAAACACGGGAAACTTTGCGTTCACCATTCCGTATGTCCGTGACACAAGTTCCGTGTACCGCATAGCATTTCAAAGCGCCGATACTTTCTTTTGCGGCCAGAACCTCTCTTCCCCATTCAGAATCACCGGTTCGCCTGAAGACCCTTACGAACCTAACAATGATACCGGTCAAGCCTTTGCCATAACATCAACCGATACCGTGCTTTTGGGAGGCTGTTTTCCGATTACCTTTTCTGGGGAGTCCCAGGATTTGGATTATTTCAGTTTTTTCGGTGTGGCGGGCGATACCGTCACCATTTCAACATGGTCTGACACTGCTCAAGCAGCGATGGCTGGAGCGCTGACTCTTTATACAACAGATGGAGTGTCCCCTTTCAGGACAAATATCCACCCAATGGACAGTTGTCATATAGTGCAGGGCTTACCGTCCTCCGGAAAATACTTTATTCTTCATCGCAGTGGATCAAGGGAGAGCAATGGGAAATACCGCCTTTCCTTTTCGCGGAAACTTGGTCTCATGGCCCTTTCAGGCATAAGCACCGAACCCATACGTGAATTAACGTTCTTCCAATGCGGCCCCAATCCGTTTAATCCTGCCGTCAAAATTGAGATTGGCATTCCCCCCGAACACGCAGCCCTGTCAACCATGACGGTGCATGACATTTCCGGCAGAATCTGTAGGCAGTGGTCCTTTAACAAAGACGGACGCCAATCTGTGCTCTGGGACGCACATGATAATCATCAGAATCCTCTCAGCAGCGGTGTTTATCTACTGCGGCTTTCAGACGGAAAAAAGACCTTTATCAAAAGGCTGTTATTGACAAAATAGTTTTAGGCATACTAAGCACCGAATCGATTGGATTCTTAATTGCAGGAGGTAGAATATCCTTTCTCAGATAGGCAGGTATTGGAATGCAATGTG
Source organism: uncultured Fibrobacterota bacterium (assembly GCA_963831235.1). GTDB lineage: Bacteria > Fibrobacterota > OXYB2-FULL-49-7 > OXYB2-FULL-49-7 > JAEUSG01 > CAWHPS01. The sequence continues at coordinate 2,817 of CAWHPS010000069.1, read as the reverse complement.
CATTCTCCGTTGTGTGTCATTTTTGATGTGTCCTATAAAAAGCAGTAAAAACAAATGAGTGAGAGAAAAGAAAAAGAGCATAGAATTATTATTATAAAATCATAAGAACAAAATTAAAAAGGAGGAAGTTTTGTCCAGGAAAAACCGTTCTCAAAGCTTATGTATGAAGCTTTTACTTTCCATTGCGTCCCTATCGTTTATGATGGGTTGCGGAGAGAACAGCACCGGCCCGACGAATATTACGCCGATCTCAACGCTTCCCGCCAGCCCCACTCTTTCTTCACCCTATAATGGTGCAACCGGTATTGACACAAGTATTCTTCTTTCCTGGTCGCATAGTTCCGGTTCCGGTTCTTACCATCTCCAACCATCAACATTGGGGTCTTTTGCTGCAAATGCCACAATTGATAAAGACGGGTTGTCTGATACCTTAAGCTCTGCCAGCGGATTGGCTGAGAATACGACTTACTACTGGCGCGTGAACGCTTCCAATAGCAATGGTTCAAGCGATTGGTCCAATACCTGGAACTTTACAACGTCATGGAAAAATTTTCCCGTAACCCCCATGCTTTCATTGCCTATCAATGGTTCTACCGGCATCAGCCTTAACCCTGTTCTTTCCTGGTTATCCAGTTCCAGGGCTGCCTCTTACAGAATACAAGTGTCCAAATCAAGTTCTTTTGCTACTACTACCGTGGATCAAAGCGGACTTACCATTCCCTCAAGAAACGTCAACGGGTTGGTTTCCAAAACCACATATTACTGGCGTACAAATGCGCTCAATGGCAAGGGCCCAAGCGGTTGGTCTGATACCTGGAGTTTCACAACATCACTCTGCCAATCGAGTTCCAAATACGGATTTTCAATTTGTCTGCCCAGTGAATGGGAACTGGTGAGTGATAAGGACAACGTAACTTCCGATGGGTCACTTTATGGAAGCCCGTTCTTAGGTTTCATATTGGCAGACACAAACGGAGCGACTATTGAAATAGCCGGACTGGTTATAACCGCCTTTTGGCCGATCAACGCCCCACTTCCTCAATCAAGTCTAGACAAATTAGTCCGGCAGTTTGTTGAGGACGATGTTAAGTTTGGTACAAGTGTCACAACAAGTCAGGTTGTAATTGATGGAAATATTGGTTGCGAAGCTTCCTATCTGGATACCAGCTCCATTTCCTTACAGTGTATTGTTACTTTAGTACAATATGGCAGCATTCTTTTTGAATTGTACAGCTTCACTCCTAAAGACAATTTCAGTATCGGCAAACAGGGGCTTCGCGATATTATTGCTACGGCGGAATTTAGAAGTGCTACCGTGGCTAAGTCGCTGGCCAAAAGCCCAATTGCGCCTGTTTCGTTAGATGAGTTTAATGCCGTTGTCAATCTCGGACGCAAATCATTAACTTGTTTACAAATCCAAAATAAAATAGCTGCAATAGGGATCGGAAATAAGAATTTAAGATGAAATGGAAACAAATTACACATTAAAAGAAATTAACAAAATGGTTCTTTGCTTAACAAAAATCACACGGTTCACAATAATATTAATTCCAATTCTTATAATATTGACCTGGTCATTTTCCATAGGCCAAACGCCATATTTTCTAATTATGGATGAAAACTATTCCATGAATATGGGAGCCGAGGATTTAACTACCCTTCATCATTTTCTATTCGAGACCGAAAATCGTTATTTTCGCCCTCATCTGTTTCCAGAAAACACCGGGAAAAAGAAGGCAATTGGAATAACATATAGGCTGGGCAAGACACTATTATTGGACAACCAGATTGATTGGACAGCTCTTATAATCCAGCATGAAGTGTTTGGACACGGGGCAAGGTTTCGGGAATTTGGCTCTCCGGTAAACAGTTATAAATCCGAACTCTTTTTGCCTTTGGGGTCGGGTGGTGGGTTTGCAATGGAGGGCGGCTATGATGATTCTTTGCCATTGACAGATTATGAAAATGCCATGATATTTTCCTCTGGTTGTGAAGCAAGCGGTATTCTTGCAAATTCTATTCGAGATAAATGGCTGACAAGAGGAACAATGAACTATCGGGAAGTTGTTTTGTATAGTATTTCGGCCAATAATCTTGGTCTTTATATTTTGACAACGAAGCTAAACAACGGTCATTGTGAATGTGGTGATATTGACAGATATTTGAATTATGTAAATCGCATCAACAAATCCGATTCTCTCACTCGAAACGATTTGTTTAAGATGGCTTTTATAAATTTCCTCAACCCCTACAATTATTTTTCTCTTTATACATATTTCCGTAAATATCTTTTAAACGGGGAAGAGGCATATTCTTACCCGATGATTGAAATTAATTCTATAAGGTATCTGCCAATTATCAGGCTTGGGTTGGCACCATTTGGGCCAGAGATTTATTTGGAGAATCTTATCTGTGCCAGGAAAATGCAATTAAATTTGTATTTACGGCATGATTTGTCATCAACTTTAGAGTTCTGGGGAGGAGGAATAAAATATTCAACCAAATTGCCATTGAAACATGTTTTTCCGGGATTTGAGGCTCATTTCTGGAACCAACCTGGAATGAAAATGCGCGATTACAACAGGTATCGATTGACCGATGATGGGACTGGGGCTGCGGTAATTACAAATATTTCCGCTTATTATAATAAAATTGGTGTGACTTTGAGATTGGGTTACAAAACAGATGGCTTTTTGGAAGGAGAAAATATCAGTAAGGGTATTATTATGAGCGCCGGGGTGGCTGTTTTTATGGATAACCTTGTACCAAATAATAATGCAAAATAAGTATTTTATTGATATAACAAGCTTTAAAACT
>CAWHPS010000068.1:0-20439 GCA_963831235.1 uncultured Fibrobacterota bacterium | reverse complement strand
AATGTCATAAGCCTTGGCATGCGGTGTACTCTCCCACCATTTGTGAATATTCATATGGCAGGGTTCACAGACACTCTCCCCGTAATAGCGGTGTGTCATTCTTTTGTTGTAGGGATTGTTCCCGCACAACATACTGGAAAGCACATCAATCAAATCCTGGTAGTTTTCCTTCTCATATTTCTGTTTCTGGTATAAAATGTTCCCTGCGGAATCAACAAGAAAGATTGCAGGCACAAGTTCGATTTTGAATTTGCTCTTGAGACTTTTGAATTTATCGTAGTAATTATATAATAGACCTTCCTTGTTTGTGACAAACATCGATTCTGGTTCTGAACTGGTAACAACTCCGACTATTTTAAGACAAGTTTTATTTTTAAGTGAATTCAATATTTCTTCAGCAGCACGGCATTTGGAACATTCCAGGGAATAGTATAAAACTAGCATACCCTTATTCTTATGTTCAACAAAATCAGTTTTCCTGCCTGTTTTATTTATCACAGGTATGCCATAATCGAATTTATCGGCAACAGTGGAACCGAGTAGTGATACTGCTATTAATAAAACTGACAAGGAAATAGACAAAAAGCCCCTCCTTATTAATTTCTGTGTTAAAAATTAAATATAATAATTATACAATTGATATTTATAGGTCGTTGTAAGAAAAGCCGAGGTGCTTTACATGTTTGTCATTGAGATCCGATACCAGGAACCGCATGGATAATGGTTCTGAAGAGAACTGTTTGTTAAGTTGAATTGTAGCGTGTCCTTTCCGGTGAATGCTATCTGATTGCCTTTCCCCATATCAAAAAGTGTGTATGGAATCTCTGAAGTGTTGTATCGAACAGAATCAGTTCCTTTGTTTAGGGTATCAATTTGAGTAAAAGGTCTTGAAACAATGCAGTATAAAGAGATTTCACTTAATTTGCTGATTTGGATGCGATACTCTTTTCCGCTATCCGGAATAACAACAAACCAATCATAATCCGATGGTGTTTGGTCGTCTTTTCCTATTTTCCCATCAAGGCTTTTTCCGGGCCTCAATGTGTCGGCCAAGTCAGGCGTATCATTGTCTTCATTTTCACCGCTTGCCGAGGTAAACCTTATATCCACATTGAAATTATCAGTTGCTTTTGTTTGAAGCGTTAAAGAACGAATAGTAATGGTATCCCTGCGCTCGAAAAAGGGAATCTCATTAGTTCTTTGGATATAAAGAGTTTCATTTTGTGAAAATATGTTTCCGGGGAAAGATATTTTCACATTATCGAACGAAGAATAACTTAATTTTTCATTAAAAACCAGATAATATAAACCAAAGGTTCTTATATTCGTTTCCTGATCGCTTGGATAAGAAGAAACAAGTTCAAGAAAAGGTTTAGGGCCTGAATTAATACCGCACACTAAAAAGCATAAAGCCGGAATAAGTAAGAGAAGAAAGGCCCTTAATTTTTTGTATGGCCGATTTTTTTCCAGGCTTCCTCCGGAGAAACAGACAGTTTATATTGATCCGTATGACAGCGGGTGCAAATATAAAAACCGGCTTTGCCTGGTTTGAAACTCAATTTCTGATCCGGCCCGCCTTCAGCAAGCCCCCCTGCAAAGACGCTTTTATTGAATGGAAGTTTGTTTTCCTCTTCCACGTGGTTCTTCTGAGGGCCATGGCATTGTTCACATTGAACGTCTGTCATGTCCTTTGAAGTCTCGATATCCCAGAATCCATTTTCGCGTTCATAACCTGTTACATGGCATTCAAGGCATGAAGGATTGTATGTCTGGCCTGCTTTCTCAAGAAATGAAAAGGCCTTAAAATGCGGTCCGTTTTTTTCAAGCTCAGTTTCTTTTGCATGACAGGCTGTGCAAGCGGATTGACCCGCATAAATTTTCTGAGCATCACTCGGACGCGGCCATTTGAAAGTTGCCCGGCTTAATGCTGATTCGTAATCCTTGAACACTGGATCCATTTCCTTGTTTTTATCGTATTTAACATCCATTGCCACAGAATATCCCGAATGATCGGTTATTTTATTGTCTTTAAGGTTGAAATCAATACCATTAGCGGTCCTGGTTTGCCTGCCATGCGATACTGCAATGGCTTTTTCGAGTGCAGCAGGTTGCTCACGATAAAGGGACAGATCAGCATTGATGACAATATCAATATAATTGTTGGCCTTCATCACTCTTTTCAAAACCTCTTCGCGCATATTGGTAAGCAATACTACGATTGTGTTTTTATCTTTTTTGATTTTAGCAACCATGATTTCAGCCGCGGAATCTGGAGATATTACAATTAATTTCTTTGAATCAACGCTGTCGAGTTGAACATTATCCGATAACCCTATCACACAAATATCGATGTCTTTGTATTTCACATTAATCCGATCTTTAAAAACCGGTTTCTTGTCTTTGGTTAGGATATTTGAAGACAAAAGCGGTAATTGGGCTTCTTTGTTCGCTTTAAACAGGAAGGTTGAACCATGTTTCATTTCATTAGCTGCAACAAGCACTGCCGAATAATTCATAAGCTTCATGCCTTTCATGAAGTACTCGGTTAATACCTGCTGTTGCCGTCCCTGAACAGATGCAAAATTACCGGCATCCAGTAAAACAACCGATCCGTTTTGCTGGATGAATTCTTTAAAGTAGTTGGCCATTCTCGGCAGACCGCCGGTTGGATGAGCCTTTCAGCCACACGGCCCGTAGGCCGCCTCACTTTGTCCGGAATAAAGGATATGATATTTTTTCTTTGCATCCTCTGCATGAACAGAAACCAGAACAAACAGTAGTCCCATGACTATAAATGCACGGAATAATTGAATCATCAGTTCCTCATTTTAATTTGAATTCCGTATAAACAAGAACATTGTTTTCAAGATATAAATACCCGCCCTTCCTGTCCTTTAGAAAAACGCGCTGTACCCTGCCTGGAAGAGGTATGGTTTTATAATCATTTTTCCTGGTTTCAAAACTAAAAATCTTTGTATAATCCCTTGCCTTGTCTTTTTTATCGTAGAGTACGCCATAGAGGAATTTATTGTCCGAATCCAATATTTCCATAAATTCCTTGTTGAATGGATTTCGGAAAACCTGGTCAACGATAAAATTCTTCTTATCCACAGAAGCAATGGAATAAAAATCATAAAAATAAAAGAATTTATCGCCCTTTAGATAATACCCGAAATATTCAGGTGTCTTGTAAGATATATCAGGAATTGCAACCCCCTGCATTTTCTTGACATCATAAAGAGTGGGCATATTGCCGGAACGATAATAAACATATCTCGGATCATCAGAAAATTCAGCTATCCGGATGCCATCATCCTTTATCTGATAGGCATCCACATTCAGCATGTCCTGATTGGTCAGATTTTCCAATTCGATATTGACCTTTACATTTTCAGAACCGAGTTTCTGGACAACAGGATTCATGCAATATTTAAGATCCGAGCTAACTTCAGCAGCCGTGATGCTTGAAACCCTATCCACTTTTATCTGGTCGCCATTAAGCCGGGAGATTTTACCTCCCATACTATAGACACGCCCTTTATCAAGCCATTTCCCGGAATAATTGGCCTTAATGGAATACTTGGCTTCAATAACATGGTTGTTTAAAATATTCAGGAATTTAAGTTTAACACTCTGGAAATGTGTTGACGTGTCCTCAACCCCGACTGATATATAAGCCAGATAATTTCCAAACCCGTCATTATTCGGGAAAAGTACTGTATCGTTGACAGGAAGCTCTTTTTCCAAATCCATTTTATTTGTCAGGATTGAAACAATACCTGTCTCGCCATCCTTTTGACACACAGCAAAGCGTTCGGACTGTCCTTCAAAAACCGATGTCACGGCCCCTTTTACTGTAATAATATTTTTTTGGGCGAATAATGCTATAGCTGCAAAAAGAATTACCTGAAGAATAAAACATTTATTCATACGCACCCTTATGATAAATATGGTATTAAAATAACAAATTTGATGGATAGATACAATAGGGACCAATTTCCTAAATGAAAAACATAAATACTGGGAAATCAGGGAAACTTATGCTAATGATGTCTTGTCTTTCAAGTTAATTTCCGATAGCAGGAGAACTGTGGCTTATCTGTTTTTCAACTTGTTCACATCAGGAGATTAAAATGCCTGCTGAAACCTGTCTTTCATTAATTTTATGCATATATCTTATCTCACCTTTTACTGTTTCCTTTAATATACCGATTCCATTAGTCTTTACATAAGCCTCTCGAGGTGTTTCAATTCCAATTTTGCTTAGTGTTTGGTTTTTATCCTGTATGATAAGTCCAAGCCCTTTAAGGCTAATGTCCTGAATTATTGCTTCAAAAGATACTGAACTTAATCCATTATTCAATTCAAGAACAATTGGAAAAAAAACAGAATACCTATGCCCCACTCTTTTTTCGCTTTCTTTGCCTTGAACTTCCCTGAAAAGTCGATCCACTTCACCCCGGGTAAATCTAAAATTTCCACCTGGTGTGCGTATTGGGTGAAGTTTTCGTTTTTTAACCCACAGAAAAATCGTTGAATGATCAACGTTAAATAATTTTGCGACCTCTGAAGACTTAAGAAAAGGCCTTTGAGTCGTTAGGATGTTTTCAACATTCATTAAGTTTTCTCCGGTTTTAAGAAAACAGTCCTATTGCACCTATTTTTAATAAAAAAATCATTGGTTTAATCGATTTACAATGCAATACATATAATTCTATAATTTTTTATTAAATTTGTCAACAAAATAAAATAAATATTTTTAACTCATTTAATAATAATGAAATATAAGGAAAAGCTAAAGCATGTTAATCGATTAATGGCGTAGGCAAAAGGAATGTTGTCACTACTCGAGGGCAATAAGTGGCAAAGATATATTTACCCTTTATAAGAAACCATTTTCGCACACTGAAAGGAAAAGTTTTAAAGAACTAATTTTTATTTTTGAACACTAAAGCAATTCCTTATCTCATAAGTACCAGCTTAAGCCGTTTGGTTGCAGCACCGTTTTTAAATTCGCAGATGTAAACCCCTGAAGCCAGCCATCCCGCCTCTACCTGCGCAGTATGTCTTCCTGCAGACTCCATACCACCTCCCAGCTTCCTGACAACTTTTCCCTGAGTGTTGTAAAGCGTCAACGAGACAGAAGCCTTCCGTGGCAGGTAATAGCTTATGTTCACGGATGGGTTAAACGGATTTGGCGATACAACAAGCGAAAAGCTTTCCGGCAAAATTGCTACCGGCTCATTATCCGTGCTTAACTCTGCGACTTCAATTGCCACCTCATCAATGAACACGGTATTATCGCCGCTTGACGCTGTTCCGGCAATTTTAAGCTGAAACGGTCTCCTGACTGAATACCTCAGGTATTTCCCCTGCGTATCAATTGTCGGACCGCGCCAGTGCGGGAAAACCACCTTATTGAATGAACTCCCTCCTGGCTGGAGCGATTCTTTTCATAAACATTCACCCCTTATTTTGCAAATATCAGCTTTTGTGTGATGACTTGATTCCCAGCCGTAAGTTTGCATACATACAATCTCGCGGTGACCTTTTTTCCGTCCTGCGCGGTGCCGTCCCAGGTAAATTCGTGAATACCGACATCCATGATACCGGCAACAAGCATCCTGATGTATTTTCCATCTATTGCCCTATCTCCCCCACTGTGAGCATGTGCGTTAAGTTAATATATGAGCGCTGAATTAAATATATCAATAAAAGTTTGCCTTTTTCTTTTATCATAGGAGCAGTAACGTGCGATAATGTCTATTGCAAGCTCATATCGTGATATATCGAAAAACAATTCGACAAATCGTACCAAATTTCGACTCAAGTAATGTATAGTTTTAAGAAGAGAAATTTGTTTATTATGTTTTTCGAGGACTTTTTCCTTTAAAGGGTTGTAAGCCCTTTCATATAATAGAGTAAGCATTATAAACCGCGCATACAAAATAACCCTCAATTGATTTTCACCGACGTTATGGATTTTATCAAATTTTAAATCGCTTTTCCATGTTTTGAAAATACATTCGATTCTCCAGCGCAGAGAGTAAATCAGGCATGCCTGTTCTACCGTGAATTCCTGATCGACAATGGTAGTGATAAAGATGTTCCATCCGAAGAGTTGCAATAACTCATGTGAACATTCTCCATTTTTAGCCTCTTTCCTGGCTTTCATTCTCCGAGTATTGGCAACTTCTTCAGGGACTGGCGCGGCAAGAATACGTAAGGTGAAGTTGCTATTTGCTTCGGGTAGGACCATCATGTCTATACTTCCTTGCTTCTTAAGCAGCTCAAGCAAGTTGATTCCCGTCTTTGAATGCGGATCATAAAAGGCGGTTTTATGCTTGTAGCGGCTTATTGAGTCAGCTCCTTTGAGTTTCATATTCTCAATAGAGGATTTGACGAAATAACCTCGATCCCTTAAAACCAAATCTCCGTCCAAGACTTCAATCTTATCAGCTACGGAAAGATCATTTTCGCTATAGGTGTCTATGGAAAAAGATGTAAAACTGCATGATATTAAATCATAAACACCTTGAATTCTGGCATTACACACAGTTCCTGTTGCATTTTTTGAACCAGAAAAAATCTCGTATAATTTAGCAGGTAACCTGATAATGGTACTGTCTTGAACCAGAATTCGCTTAAAACCTGGTTTCAAATTCTTTATATCAGGTTCATTATCGGACAATGCTCCTCGATTTTTCATGACTGCAGCAAGAATTAGTTTGAAGAATTCCACAGCATCCTCGGTTGTGCGATGGAAATATGCTTGACGGCTTGCAGAAGTATCTGCTTCGCTGGCAGATTTAGATGCTATATCATTATAGCTGACAGTACCTTTGATACCTTCTTGGCAAAAGAATGACAGGTAGCCACAGGCAGATATTTTTTTTTCAACACGTTTGACAAAACCACTTTCTTGCGCGATCCTGGTAATCTCGGCGTCAGACAGTTCGGGGCATAGATTCTGAAGTAAATAATTTTCCATAAACCCTCATTTTTTATGATATAGTTGATTAACTATATCATTAAATACTATATTAATTTCCATGTAACAAGTATTTTATATAAATGAAAGGGCAGGTTTATGGGATATAAAGTGAAAATTCAAAAAGTAGAGCGGCCAACAAACAACTCGTTCTATATTAACTTTCCATTAGCGATTGCGGAATCAGTTAAAATCGAGAAGGGAGAAGCGTTCGAGTGGTTTGTTGAAGATAGAAATACATTTGTATTGAAACGGATTAAAAAATCAAAAACCTTAGTTAAAAATTAACTTAACGCACATGCCCATACGGACGGCAGAATTTTGTATTGCCAGGTTCTTTCAGAAAGTAATCTTGTTGCAATGGTCATGCAACGCTGAGTGTCGTAATAAGCAACATACTGGCGGTTGCCGATTACCTGCAAAGCAAAACCCACAACATTGGATGAAAACACTGGTGCCACTGGAATAGAATCCTGTACAATATATTCCGGGTTTTCAGCAGCCTGTCCGGAACAAATAAGCAAATTAAAAACAGAAAACAAGAAACAGATAAGATACATTGGAATGTTGCGTCGAGTGTTCATGATACCGCTCCTTTCATAAATTAAAAGTCTCTCATAGAACCTTCTCATGCGGCTCATTACTTTATCCGCATGCAAGAGTTATGTACTGAACTGGTTCATCTCCTGATATAAGTTTCTTTTCATCGCATCAGCACCAGCTTGAGCCGTTTTGCAGTAGTGTTGCTTTTTAGCTCGCAGATGTAAATCCCGGAAGCAAGGCCGCCGGCATCCACCTGCACAGTATGCCTTCCCGCTGATTCCATTCCGCTTGTCAGTTTTCTGACAACCTTCCCCTGCGGGTAAGAAGTGTCAATGTTACTGCGGCCTTTTCCGGCAGGTAATAGCTTATGCTCGCGGACGGATTGAATGGATTTGGCGAAACCCCAAGCGAAAGGGTTTCCTGCATAGTTGACACAGTGTCATTACCCGTACTGCCGCCCGCCGCATCAACGCCAACCATATCAATAAATGCAGTATTGTCGCCATCCCCGTTCGTCCCGGCAAATTTCAACTGATGTGTACCCGTAGAAACAGCCACCTTTTCAGTAATATACTCCAGAAAAGACGTTGATGACGGTGTGAACAAACCGATTTCCGTCTCATCCAGAGACACCCTGATTGTCTGGCTGTTGCTCCCTCTTTGTGCTGCCCTGAATTTTATTCTATAAGAACCGGAATCAAAGGTTATGGTTTGAGAAACCATTCCAAGAGCCTGCAAAAAAGCCGCCTGTACACCATCAGGCGCATTGGCCGCGTTAAAACCGCTTCCATTGTGCTCAATACCGCTCCCATTGAATATCCAGGCGGGATCCGTTGGATTGTACTCATAAGTGAGAACCAGCGGCGATTCGAAGCTGGAATTTATCAGCGTAGGGGAATTGATGACATGGATCTCCGCACTGTCGGAAAAACCGGTTATTGTTGATCTGCAAATAACCGTTGCCCAACCTGTATTGATGCCTGATGTAATCTTCCCCAACGTATCCACAGTCAAAAACCCTGCCGGACGACTGTCCCATATCAATCCTGCCACAGGATGCACCTTGCCGCCGCCGTTCTCGAAGAGTGTAAAAACCTGCAGACTGGCTGTGCTGTTTTTGTATAAAAACAATGTATCGGGCTTTATCTCCAAACCGGCTGCAGAAAGGGGGGTAAGATAAACGGACACACGATGTGTATCGATTAACGTATTGGTTACATCCACATTCAACAGTGTTTCCGGCGAAAACCCGGTTCCTGTCAGAACTATGTCAACTATTAACGGCCTAAGATAAAACAGCTTGTTGCCTCCGACTGTTTGCAGCGCCTTGCCCTTTAAGAGTGTCATCGTGCTGCAACGCGAATATCAATCCCTTCCAGTACGGCGCTGTCTGCGGAACTGTAAACCTTTACCAGCAATTTCTGCAAACCGGCCAAATATACGACATTTATATCCGTGACCTTAAGATTCGATGCCGACAGTGGATAATATTCCAAGGATTCCCAGCCGGCAAGATCCATTCTCGTGGAACACCGCCTCGGCCCATATCCGTCTTTTCATTTAAAAGCAGTGTCCAGTCGCGCCATCCGGAATCCGCGCTTGCCCCATAAATAGTGGTCTGCGCGGTAAACAAAAAAAGATTGTCAAATTCATCAAAAATCAAAGGGGCCTGTATTCAACAGGAACAGTGGAAAGTTCGTCGCGATGCCAGGTGCCGTCAGTTTCGCGCCAGTAATGGAAATATTTGGCATTGGGTGGATAAAAATTGCCACACTTGGCGATTAGGGCACTATCGGTACATGCCAGGTAACGACATGAATACGGCCTTGGCTATCAAGAGCCTGGCCGCATTGATTAATATATCCGCGACCGTTAGGTATATTCCAGACAGTGACCTGTGTGGAATCTTCATTAATGGGTGATGTATTTGCTTTACCGGCCAGTCTGCCCGTTGAGCTGTACCAGGTACGCCCAAAATCATCGCTGTAAGCATAACAGAGATCACGGTTACAACACCTCGGCGTCGAGTCGCCAGCACCAGGTAATGTGCAGGCGGTTGTTCTTGTCATAAGTATAGCCGTTAGGATACATGGCCAATCTTCACCAGTGAAGCTGATGCTGTTGTATCTTGAAAAGAACATGCCTACACTTATCCATGCTCCTGTCACCGGACTATATTCATAGAGCCACCAGTCACCATGAGCGAAGCATCCGTCCCGGAAGAAAAACTGCAGACGACCGTCGGGAACACTGACAAAATACGGATAAGAAACGTGCTATGTGCCCCCAACCCGAATCGGAGCATTGGAACCTACAGGCCCGAATAGATTCCCATGCCAGGCAAAGGAATCAGGGACAGAGGCAAGCCGTTTTACGGACACTGAATAATTAATGGGAGCGCAATGGTAATCAAAAGACAGGTGGATTGTGCCGTCACCGCGGCAGATTCCAATAGCGGCTGTATTGTGCCCGTCGGAGGTATTCGTGGTATAGCCGTATCTGAAGCGTATCCCAGAGCTGTATCCTGCACAGCGCGACGGCCCACGCAGACTGTGCCCTGTTCGATCATAAAAAGCAACGTATTGATATCCATTATAGGTTTCAATGCCCTGGCTGAAGACCGAGAAATAACAACAGGACCAGTAACTGCCGCTTATGGTTGTCTGCATCTGCTTTTCCAGAACCAACTTGATCGCTTATTGCTCCACTGATAATTCCGGCAAAAAGAAAGACAGTGGTTAATAAAATCATTTTTTTCATGGCAGTAACTCCTTTTAGTTTGGGTTTTGTTTCCATATATGGTTCATTGTCACCTCATCAGCACCAGCTTAAGCCGTTTTGCCGTTGTGCCAGCTTTTAATTCGCAGATATAAATCCCGGAAGAGAGACCGTCCCGCATCCACTTGCACCATATGCCTTCCCGCTGATTCCATGCCGCTTGTCAGTTTTCTGACAACCTTCCCCTGCGGGTTATAAAGTGTCAATGTTACTGCGGCCTTTTCCGGCAGGTTATAGCTTATGCGCGCGGATGGATTAAAGGGATTGGGGTGTACCGATATTTCCGGTTCAATCAAAGGGGTTGTCCCGCCCGACACAGTTGTATATTCACTTGACAGCAGCGTAAGTCTGAAATCATCGAAATAAACGGCGGAGCTGCTGCCGGAATACAATCCCACCTGCCCTGCCGGTATATTATCAAAAACGCTTCGTCCCAATTCCACACCATCCTCGCTGATGACCACAGCTCCGCCGTAATAGGAAACCACCAGGTGATGATAATCCGAGTCTTGGAACAGATTAAAAGTCAATACATCGGTACGCCGGCCGTTCAAAATTCTGAATAATACGTTGGGGCCGTCCATATAATGCCCTATGCAAAAGAAATTTGCGTTATCCGTATAACCGAAGATAATTCCAGGCTCCTGGTTTCTATCAACGGCTGTGCGTACATTTACAGAGAGCTCGAACTCTTCCGCTGTCACCCCCTGCAATGTTGAATATTCCCCGATCCAACCATCTCCACCGGAATTGATACAGTAGGCATTGTCTCCATTGTCCGAAACAATGCTCCAACGCGATGCGGTTTTGGGCTGCCAGGAAAGTTTTCCACCAGCTTCAAAATCATGATAATAATAATAAAAGGTGAATTTGCGATCCACAGGCAAGATCAGGTTCCCTGCCCTGGCCCGGTCTTTGACACCGCTTACGCTTAGCGTATATTCCATAACGCGCGTTAGTGGAGACGTCGTAAGCACCAATCCCCTTTCACCCGCCAGCCGGGCGGTCTTGACAGTTATACCTTGACCAATTGAATAATGCGCAGCATCTTCCGCGGTCTGCGCCTCAACTGGTTCGCTGAACAGTACCTGTACATTGCTGTCTGAAAACGCGGTCACCCCGATAATCATCGGTTTTGTCGTGTCTGGAGCCGTGGTTGCCGACACCTCGTTGCTGAAAACAGCGCTGTTCAACCCCATGCCGTTCACAGCCTTCAACCTGTAATAATACACGGTCTCCTCTCGCGTCGTCGTGTCCGTATATTCCGTAACCTGGCCCACAACGGTCAATAGCCTTGCCGCCCCAGGTATTGTATCCCGATATATCTCGTAACCGCCTATACCGCTCTCTTCGTCAGCCCCAGCCTGCCATGATATCCGGATATCCTGGTTGCATACCGCCGCACTGTTCACCACTATGACTGCAGGCGCGGTTGTGTCATTCTTGTGCTTTTGCAGCAGCATTTCTCTGCCCGCCAGTAAAAAACCCCCTATTGCATAACTCTTGGTATTGTCAGGATCAACACCCACGGGCCTGTCACCCACTCCCTGCACATAAGTCAACCTGCCCTCAGGCGTAACCTTCTCCACCAGTCCCTTCCAGACCTTGAGTAATACGGGGTTGTATGTCGCGCCGTCGAGGTAACCCATGCGAATCCCGTATGCTATCATATGACAGAAAAATGCTGACCCGCTGGTTTCAGGTTGAGGATATTCCGCCGAATCCAGAAGACTTGTCCGCCATAGGCCGTCGCTTCCTTGTACTCTGGAAAGGGACCCGGCCATGATACGAAGCTGATCAATGTACTGTTGGCGGCTGCTGTCGTTCTCCGGCAGATATTCCAGTATGCGCGCGATTGCGCTTGCCACCCAGCCATTGCCACGGGACCAGAATACTTTATTACCACGGACTGTCTGTACGCCGGGTAGAAATAACCCCCGTCCCGGTAAATCAGACCCGCTTCGTAATCAAACAGCCCATCTGTCGTGGCTTTCCATCCTTTGCTCACTGAAGAAAAAAGGCTGCTGTTTCCGGTAGCCGCGCCAAGCCTTATAATGGCCGGCGGCGCCATGAACAAAGCATCACACCAGCCCCAAGGCCCTTCGCCTTTATACCCTCCGCAAGTTGACGCCAGACTGGCAATCTTATATGCATTTTCTGGTTTCGGATCAAGCATATATAACTCACAATAGGTTTGTCCGCAACAAATTTCGTCAGCACCATTTGAAATCAATTTCCAGTTGTTGAAAGTCGCCCAGGCATTCGCCGAATCAAGAAAGCGCTTTTGGCCTGTCGCATAGTATGCCGCCATAACGCCGGTATAAAAAGTTCCAGCCTCCCATTCATTGTCTGATGTGGAAGGATAAAGCTTCAGACCATAATCACAGACCCTTTCTACAACCTTCACAATCTCCGTTGAATCATATATGCCTGCCCTGGAATGGATGACGCCTGTCACAAGGAAGAAGGTAGCCAGGATGATTGTTCTCATAATCTATTCTTTGTTAATGAATTGCAAGCCTTTCCATGAACAATTGTAGTGGTAGAAAATATTTCAACTATAAGTATATTTAAATTATTTTATTTCAGGAATGGATAAAATTCAGAAATGAGCATTATTTAATGGATAAAATTCACCTTTCATGAACTTTTTAAAGTTTTTTCCCTTAAGCCCCGGATCTCTTGGTGTGAATGTGATAGGTTGCGGCCACCAGAAGCAATTTGACAAAGGATGGATAGCGCCAAAGCGTTATTTCAAAGACTATGTGCTTTGCTTTATCGCTGGCAGCAGCGCCTGGTATGAAAGCGATGTTTCAAATCGTCAGTTTATACCTGCAGGAAGTTGTGTTATAAGATTTCCCGGCGTGGGATCAGTGTTTCAACCCTGCAATCACCGTAAATGGGAAGAATACTGGCTTCATTTCCATGGGCCGGTCATCCGCGTACTGGAGAGTGAAGGTATTTTACTTCCAGGGAAACCGGTGTTCCACATCCGTAGAAGCCCCGTTTTGCTTAAGTTGTTTCGTGAATCCATTCGCCTTGCTCTTTGCCCCCAGCCTGAAACAGCCCAGAAACGCCTGTCAGGGCTGGTTCTGCATATCCTGAATGAAATAGTGGTACCTGGCAGGGAAACAGCAACCGGATTAACCTCTTCTACCGCTATTACATCTCTGGTGCGACAAATACTCAAGAACCCCTCAAAAAATTGGGAATTCAAATCTTTGGCGCATAAAATGGGTATTAATTATCATTATCTGATCCGGCAATTAAAAAACGCCGTTGCACAAACGCCGCATCAATTCGTCAATCTCGAACGAATGAAACTGGCTTGTCAATATCTGGCAACCGGTTCTACCATACAGGAAACATGCTTCAGGATAGGAATGGAAGACCCCTACCATTTTTCGCGCCTGTTTAAAAAAACAATGGGAAAGGCGCCGTTGTATTTCCGGAATATTCGAAAAGGTTAACAAAGCTTACAGAAGAAATAAATTCCGTTGCCGGGCATACGCTTATTCCGGTTTTCCTTGCAGGTCTTCCCTATGACGGGCATAACCCGGAGGGAATACTACAAAAAAGGAATCTGATATTTTAAATCCCATTAAAAGACGTTTTCCAAATATGACTTATACATAAGTTGAATATGACTTATGTATAAGTCATATTTGAGCCATGATTTATCAACCATGGCTTAGTGGTCTGCAATGGCAAAAGGCCGCAGCTAACCGTATTGACCCGCAAAGACCATGCGGAAGACCGTCCTGTAAGACTGGTTCCCTTGGAAGAATGGCTGAAAGAATAAAAAGGCATGGGGTTGGATATTGAAACTGGTTTAACCTCCACAATACGTGAATCCGTCACCAACCATGGCGAAGGATGGCTGTCTGAATGTTTCAAAACATTGGACTCTGTCAATGTCAAACCCAATTCGCAGGGGAAACAATGGAAACGCGGAGACCTATACCGTGTCTAAAGTCTTTGTGGATACCTCTTTCTGGGATTCATTGGTGATTGTCTGTGCCGAACAAGCATGCTGCAAATCCTTTGGACAGAGGATTTGCAGCATGGACAGGTCGTACGCGGTGTTAAAATTGTCAATCCATTGATCTGATCTCCGCGATTTTTGTTGTTTTTCATCGCATCAGCACCAACTTGAGCCGTTTGGCCATAGCGCCTGACTTGAACTCGCAGATGTAAATCCCTGAAACCAGTCCGTGTGACTCAATCCGCACCGTATGTCTTCCCGCTGATACCATCCCGCCTGCCGCCAGGTTCTTGACAATTTTTCCCTGCATGTTGTAAAGTACCAATGAGACAGCGGCATTTTGCGGCAGGTAATAACTTATGCACGCGGAGGGGTTAATGGGATTCGGCTGAACCGAAATTTCCGGTTCAGCAGACATCACCATAGGCGGTGTGTATCCGGTGGATCCGTTTTCGAACATTTTATTCTTCCAATCCGGATCACGGAAGATCGGGTCAGGTTCCCCGGCCCAGCTATACCCGAGTGACCATGCAACTTTTCCGTCACCATCCGGTTGCAATAAAATTCCATAGTGGGTGCCATCGTCAACATACCCGCCTAAATATTGCGATTCGGTTTTAACGGCCATAAGAAGAGTATCGGTCAGGGTTTCAACAATCCCGCCCTGCTCTCCAATGGTCGCCAATAAAGCATTGGCAGTGTCCCTGATTGCCTCTGGCAGCTGATTCCTGATTCCGACAACCACCATACCGTCGAAAGTGCCGTCTATCTGCATCTCACAATTCGTGGCCCAGTCATCCCATTTTGTTGAAATCGTCCAGGCTACATTCAGCTTATTGCCTTTTACAACCCATCCATAATGAATGATCTTAATCACAGGCGTTGCCTGGCTTGAATCGGGTATGGTTACCACGACACTGTCAAACCCATCTATGGCCGGAGGGCTGATCCAGTTTCCATCACTATAAAGATTGAAACAACCAAGGCCAAGTGTGCTGCCGCACAAAAGAATATCAGCACCCCAATCGTTGTCCTGATGCAGCATAAAACTCGGATAGTCAGCATACGGCAGAATAGCATCATATATCTTTTTACCGGCAATATCTATTGTGTTGCGTCCGTCCGGAACAATGTAATGCCGGTAAAAGCTGTGTTTGTTTTCCCATGCAACACCCTCTAATTCCCTGCCGAAATAGGCTTCGTCAGACATATCTTTCGGGACATTGCAATAGGAAAGGTGCTGGCCATCCCTTATAAGCACCGCGCCGCAGGGGGCGGGGTCCGCTTGGAAGGCAAGGAACAAAACCATCAACCCAATTAATATTACCCTTTTCATCCCGCCGGATACTGCATTCAGGTTTGAAGTGCAACCAACACTTGACTGAGAATTTCCTGCTTTCATAATGTAATTCTTTCCTTTTAAAGTTAATTTTTTCTACTGTCGCTGTTTAGTTTAATCAAATAGTCAATTATCCCGCAACAACCTCACTGAAAAACCGCAGCTTTTGCTGCCGCTATTCCTGTAAAGATAGTCGTAGTCGTAGCTGATTTTGCGGCCGTACGCGTTCAAAACATCGCCCTGCGTAACGCTCCACCAGTTGCCGCCGCTTCCGATGCTGAAGAAACCGCCATTGTTGTAACGATAACCTCCAGGCGGACCCGAAAAACCACAGCTGTTATTCTTCGTAACATCGTTGCCGGCCGCCCCGGCAGATTTTGAACTCCTCCAACCGGTTTTTGTAGCCATAGACTTCCCTATCTTGTTTCCCGTTGTTGAACCATCCCAGTTATACCCGTTGTCGATTAAACAATTTCCTAAAATCGTCCACTCCGAATCCGTAGGAACATGCCAGCCCGCCGGAGCAAGCTTCCCTGTATTTACCGCATACCAATTGTAAAGCGCGTTAAATTCCTTTAGACTATCCGGATTAGTCGTGTTGTTGTAATAGCAGTATTTTGCCGTGGTATCAATGGCCCAGGTTGCTTTTGATGTGTCCAGCAAAACAGGCGTATTGTCGTTGTACTTCGTGGTCCGCAGGTTCTCAACCGTCCATACCTGATTGCCTATTTTAACTGCCTGGTAAACATTCCCGTCGGCGTCCGTTACTGTGTCTTCACAAACAATCATCCTTATTTCGATGCCGCTCGTATCCGAATTCCTTACAACCACCCTGTAATTCAAATATCCTGTTTTCGTTACGGCAATAACATCATTAATTTCGGCAAAGACCTTTGCCTGTTTTGATAGTGCGTTATCAGGAGAAGTGCCTTGCGTTGGCAGAGCTATTCCATCAAGCGAAATGCCTTTTACAATATACCTGCTGCCGCCTATTTTCACTTTATGCAAATATACGCCATTCCCCATGCTAGGCAGCGCCAGGTAATGTGTCCCTGCGTCCAATGTTCGTTGTATTCTACTAACAACTTTACCTTGAATTGTAAAAGTAACGACCCCTACGGCTGTCTTTTCCGGAATATTTATGATTAATAATTTGTTTTGTGTTTTTACCGGCAGCCTGGGCGGCTGTGCCTGTTTATTTTGCTCGTCAATTCTGGTGCCGGCAAACGTAAAAACCCCATCAGCTTCCGTGTTTACCGTCTGTCCGCCTTTTTCCAGCCGTACAACCGCACCTGCTAACGGCGCGCCGCTGGTGTCCGTTACTATGCCGCTGATATTTACACCTTGAGCATTTATTGCAGAAACAAACAACGCCCCTGCAAGTAGAAATCCTGTGATAAAAATAATGTCCTCCACAAGTTAAAAGTTTGAGCTGATTGTAAAACTCCGTTAAATAAATTTCAAATAATGAAATCATGCAAATTTCTGCATGTCAACCTCCGAAATTAATAGTTTTGCAATTTCCTCATTTCTTTTCATCGCATCAGCACCAGTTTAAGCCGCTTTGCCGTTGCGCCCGCTTTTAATTCGCAGATGTAAATCCCGGAAGAGAGACCGTCCGCCTCCACCTGCACTGTATGTCTTCCTGCCGGCACCATGCCGCTCATAATTTTTCTGACAATCTTTCCCTGTGGATTGTAAAGTGTCAACAAGACCTCCGCCTTTTGCGGCAGGTAATAGCTTATGCGTGAGGACGGATTAAAGGGATTGGGCGAAGCAACAAGATTAGAATTTTCCGGCATGATTACAACTGGTTCATTTTCATTGTCTGCCTGAGAACTCAAATATCGAGCAGCGCTCAGTATGCGCTGGTAATGATCCTGTTGACACACTTGAAGAGCAGAAGGACCGAAACGATCATCCATCGTTATGCCTCCCTCCACTTCGTAACCTGGAACGCCCA
This sequence comes from uncultured Fibrobacterota bacterium, assembly GCA_963831235.1. GTDB lineage: Bacteria > Fibrobacterota > OXYB2-FULL-49-7 > OXYB2-FULL-49-7 > JAEUSG01 > CAWHPS01. The sequence continues at coordinate 2,840 of CAWHPS010000068.1, read as the reverse complement.
GTGCATACTTGGCCCACGTACTTAAGGTGCCGCCAGGAAATCCGTCAAGGTAAAACTCTCCAGCGTTCCAGACATTCGCCCATTCTGTTGCCGCTCGAATATAAGAAGCATCATCATCAGTTTGACCTGAGAACAACTGCGTGCCTACCAGTGGTCCTACGGCATGGTACGAGAGTATCACACTGGGTTGATTGGCGTTGAAGAAACTCATGATAGCCTTTGTTTCCGGTTCGCTGCCCGCACTGGGCCCGTGGTAGTAAGAGTAGTAGTCGCCAGCGTCCCAGCAGCAATCATACCAGTGGGAGGAAGGAAAGTTCCTGTTCAGGTTGACGCCATAGGGAATTCCAGCATTTGTATAAAGGTAAAAAGGATAACCCAGAATGATTTTCTGACGCTGATCCCAGTTGCCGCAGGGTATCGCCGCCAAACTGATGCTGTCAAGCAGCCCTTGTTGTCTCGATAAAAACCGCTCCAACGCATAAACGATTACTTCAGGCCCGGCCTCAGCAGCATGAACCGCGCCTATAAGCCCGATGCACTTGCGTCCCTTGCCAACTTTGATCCCGTACATCGGCAGGCCCCAAACAGTATTCCCTATCTGCTCCATGCTCGCATAATCAGGATAGTCCCTGACCATTTGTTCCATGCTGTCTTTTACCGCCTGGTAAGAGTACCATAGCTGCGGGTTGCGCACTTTGACATAGGCGCGGCCGATTTCAGCGCCGGTAGATCGGCAGACCCGGTAAAGGTAGCAGGTGTCCATTGTAACGGAGACAGTGCTGTCAATATAAGTGAATAGAGAACCTGTAACTGCCCATGGGTCAACAGAGAGCAAAATGAATTTGGATGTGTCGGGGTTGGAAAGCATATATGGCATGACAGGAGTTATCCACATGAATCCCGAATCACCGGAAACAATCTTCTGTCTGTAAACCTTTATTGAATCACTTCCGATATTTCTCGCGGATATGGCGACCATCCGGGAATCCTGCACACTGCAGCCGTACAATTCCCCGTTTGTGTTTCCCATGCTGTCGGCAGGGAGAACTTGTCCATAGTTCAGCGTCCATAAGAATAAAAGGCAAATATACATCATCGTAATATGAGATTTTGAGCGCATAGCCAATCCTTTCGTTATGAGCCTGTTGCATAAATAAATATTCGGTATCGTATGTTCAACCTAATTAATAGAAGGCTGCAACAAATTTTTACCTTCTATCGCGTTCGAAACAAAAAAGCTAACCGAAACCTCATCCACTCTCTCTAATCACTTTATCCTCCTCTGCTTTTTCAAGCAAATTTGAGATTACCGCTACTAAAAAGCTTCAATAGGTTGTGTGTTGCGCAAATCAGTTTCCATGGTTCGACAAGCTCACCATAACATTCCTCTGACACCAATTCAATTCCGCGCATCATAAACCTGCGTATCTTCCGTCCATCCTTGATCTGTCCAAAGATCGGCTCAATCATAATCTTCCGTTTGGCATAGATTTCTTTGCCTTTGGCGGTCTTGAGCTTGTATTCCATAGCCTCTTTGTTATTGAGCCCTTCCGGAATAGCGTCAGGCAAGGCCGTTTCGTTCTTCGATTCTTTGCGCTGCTTCCAATCTTTCTTCGTTGCGATGTACAACTCCGTCCCTTCTTTGCCATGCATTTCAATATTGGCGTCACTGAAATATCCAGCATCAGCAGCAGCCGCTTCAATCTTCCCGGTAATTTCCGCGGCCGCAAGCGTCTTCGCAGCACTGTCAAGCATTGGCCCCAATTGATGCATGTCATTCTCCTGTTGCGTCACTTCAGCACTGATAATAATCTGATCTTCCGTGGCAACGGCCTGCGCATTGAAACCTTGCACATATCCGCTACGTGTTTTCATTATTCTGCTGTCAGGGTCAGTCACGTTGGCCTTGGCCTCTTTATCCACGGCCTCTTCCGCGGAAACAGGTTTGCGTCCACGAGGCTTTTCTCCGCTTGTTTCTTCCTTCTGAGCCCGTTCGTCTATCTTCTGTTGTTGCGTTTCCCTGGCCTCCGCCGCTTCTTTGTCAAGACGCGCCTTGCACTCTTTCAGCCTTGCATAACGACTCAGGGGATCCGTCAGTTCTTTCGGAAGTTCATTGCCACGCTTGTCTATACCATAACGGGCGTCTTCCTCGGCATCTTTTTCCTCGGCTTTTTTCAATATCTTCTTTACCTCTTCGGTTAACGCTTCATTCGTCCGATTGGCCGAAAGCGAAGCATTCCCTGCCATCTTTGTGCCATCCAGCGCCACAATTCCCAGTTTTACCATATCCGCTTTTTTGCACAGCTTGAGCACTTCCACAAACAGTTTTTCCAGCGCAACTTTATTATCTTTACGAAACCTCGAAATCGTCGTGTGGTCAGGTTTCTGGTTCGCTGTTATGACACGGAACGCTACATCCAGACGACAGAGTTTCTCAATACGACGGCTCGACAGTTCACCATTGGAATAAGCATAAACAACAAGAGTAGCCATCATAGAGGGTTCAAAAGCGGTATTACCCTTGCCATCTTCACGATACCCTTTATAAAATTCGGACTTATCCATATGTTCCATGGTGGCTATGACAAACCAAACTAATTCACCATCCCCAACCCACTCACGGATATCCGGTGGAAGCAGCATGATTTGGTCACGGTCACAAGGGATAAAATCATGGCTCATAAGCATCCTTTCGAGGAATCGTATAATACTATAATAATATAAGCCATTTTAGTTCCCGTGTCAAGACTTTTCTTTTTTATTTTTTCCATGCTATCATAAGCTGAAGCTACGTTCTCCTTTTGTCATTTGTGCAACAGGCTCTTATGTAAGTTCTATGC
>CAWHPS010000067.1:0-10496 GCA_963831235.1 uncultured Fibrobacterota bacterium | reverse complement strand
AGTATTCGGGCCCAAAACAGGTGAAATGAAAAGAAACTGGAGGGCGCGAAACATTTACATCCCATTTCTCGCAATGCAAAAATATGTTTCCGGATATAATCCCGATCCAGGCTCACTATGGCTTAAAATAAAAGACCCCCGCAAAATGGAACAACAGCTTGCTGACATTACATCCTCGCTTGTCAGCCGTCATCGGGGAGTGCAGGATTTTGAATACAGCAAACCCGACAACCTCAAGGAATTCATAGCAATGATGGAAAACGTAAGCCGCATAATGGGGGTTATTGCCTTAATAGCGCTCTTATCAGGGGGACTTGGCATAATGAATGTTATGCTTTCGAGCATATCCGAACGCGTAAGGGAGATCGGCGTAAGAAAAGCACTGGGCGCAAGCCCGCTACAGATATTCATACAATTCATTGCTGAAACAAGCACACTCTGTTTTATAGGCGGCATTGCAGGAGTCGGGCTTGGCTGCCTTCCCATGCTTGCAAAAGAAGCCATAGGCAAAGCCACTGAAGGAGTAATACTTCCGCAGCTCACCATTACGGCAATTATCGGGGTTTTTATTGTGGTTGTTCTTATGGGTATTTTATTCGGGCTTTATCCGGCAATAAAGGCCTCTCGCATGAACCCCATTGAGGCTTTAAGGTATGAGTAAATCTATGAATCTTAAAAGCAAGATAGATAAACTTTATTTTGTCTGCCATCAAATGCTCTTCGGATTCAAGCCGGGCTCTTCTCCTCCCCTATGGCTCTGGTTTCTCGCAACCACAGTTACGCTTGTACGCCTGATTCCAGCGACCTTCAGCCAGTGGGAGGATCCACTTTGGGCGCTCGTTACTCAGATCAATGCGCCTTGGAAAATAACCTTCGGGTTTGCCACAACGGACGTCGTACATATTCTTTATGGTGTCATAAGTAAAATCCTCATCAAACTTACCGGACACCATGCGATTGATTTTGTCTACCGCATACCATCCCTTATTGCGGGTTTTGCACTTATCCCCCTTTCATTTGCAGTTTTTTCCCGCATAAAAGGCCAACTTGTCGGCACACTATTCTGCCTCTTCACGATTTTCCATCCTTCATTCACACAATATACCGTGGATGCCCGCGGTTACATGATTATGTTTTGTCTGATAATCTGGATAATCGGATTGGTACCTGGAAACTCCATAGCATTTAGCCCTGTTCGGCTTGCTATAGCTTATCTGCTACTGAGCATGAGCCACGGATTAGCAATTATTCTTGTTGCTTGCTTTGCATTCCTTGGCTGCTACCTTGGTCCAAATCGGCATCCTCGATCCGTTTTTTTTATAAATGTACTGCTCTCCCTGCCAGCATTGGTTTTCAGCATTCCAATGATTCGAAACATGCAGCAGATGCATTTTACTGAGACATCATTTAATATTTCACAGACCATTCCAGTAGATTTTATGCAATCATGGAGCTTTATCCCCAGATGGCTTGAGTTTCAGTTTGGAACTCCATGGCTTTCTATTTCAATTTATATTTTCATGGTGCTCATGATTCTTGGAGTGATTGCAACAGTTAAAAAATCCAAGGTATCTGCTTTTACACTTTCTGTTTTCATTTGTATTCTTCCAATGGCTTTCGGGTTAGGTGAGGATTCTAAAACCCTTGAGCGATATTCCATGATCTGTCTTCCATTCTGGCTATGGGGCATTTGTTGTGGTATAGAAATGCTTACACAGGTGATTCCTTATGGAAAGCGTTTTGTAACTGTTCAGGCATCTTCCCGGCCCCTCGATACACCAACCGGTTGCCGAGTGTCCGCCGCAGGCGGATGTATCGAGGCACCCGGCTGGCACTCGGGGACCGGCAAGATACCTGAACAGTTACAGCGTTCTTATGAATACGCAATAATACTATGCGGCATCCTTCTGCTGTTTTTAGTCCCGCGAAACATGGAACTTATGCAGTATCCCCAGCAGGATTATCGTGGTCTTTTCGATCAAATTGTCAGGGATTATCCTTCACAAAAGACGATATTCACCTTCTCGCGGACTTATTATGTCGGGATAAGCTATTGTGCTCGCCAGTATGGCTTGAATTGCAAAATCATTGCAAGACCTGAAGATCTTGGAGATCCTGATTTCATAAAAGCCCCTGTCCGATGCATAATTGTTGCCTGCGAGGAAGATGTAAGGCCTGAAATGCTCCAATGGCTCAAGGAGCATGCCGGTTTTACCAGGAAATTCAAAGGTATGCTTATGCCGACGTTTTTATACGTATCATTTTCTCATGAACAGTAAATTTGCTGTAATCTCATTGCCATCGTGTATCAAATAACAGCTGAGAAAATAAACCGGACCCTTATCCCGTTTTCTTGAAAGAAAAAGGATAAGGGTCCGGGTGCGGTTATATAAATTGACGTTTCCTAAATCCCTGGATCAATCAGGTCCCACCCATCATCTCTTCTTTTTTCCAATTGTTCCATATTACTTTGCCAATAACAGCCTCACTTGCGACGTCTTCCCACCCATCTGCACCCGCCCTACATACATCCCGCTTCCGAGTTTTTTCCCATTCGCGTTTGTGCCATCCCATAAGAACTCCACTTTCCCATAACCCGATAATACCTTAAATGCCTTAACTAACCTGCCGTTGACATCAAAAATAGTCAAGGTAACATTTTCTCTTTTACCTCTTAGTCCGGAAAAGATTATCCTGGTAGATGGATTAAACGGGTTGGGGCAGGCGGTCAATTTTAAGCTGTCCTTATCCATGACACTATCCTTTTCAGTGGATGTTGTGGCTATGCCCCATGTTCCCCATGTGTATCTATCCCATTGACTTTCTTCGGATAAATCCATGCCTGGTTCAAGGGCAAGAAGCGCGGAAGCACAGGTAACCACTTTATTTGCAAGGCTGATTTTTACCATTTCAGCATAGGCGCCATCATCATAGAAATTCTTGTTCTCTATGGCCTTAATTGCCGGACTTGGGTTTAAAACTTTGGTCTTACCATAACCATAATAGTAATCATTCCAGTAATAATTAGTTCTGAAATGGTCAACCATATCCACAGCCCATTCTTTGTTAAAGCAGAGCCCTTGCTCTTCTGTAGTTGAACCATTTGAATATATGCTGATATTCTTTCTGTAAACTTTACCGCCTATCTTGAAGTCGCAGTTTGCATAAACAAAACCACGGCATTTTCCACTATAGTTTATTGAATAGCTACTCCGATCATACTTCCGATCCTGGTAGTAATAGTAATAATAATTATAGTCTGAGAAATTTCTGATATCGCGCTTTTCAACAATATCCTGGGAGTAATATGGACTGAATCCCACGGAAACTTCGTCTATGGCTGGAATAAACGATTCATCCAATCTTTCCATCTTGAAATTATCATAACCATACCAGTTCCAATAATATTCGTAATCATAGTAGTAATATGGATCACGATAATAAAAAGTGACCGTACCATTTAATGCGCGGGCAAGTGAGGAATAAAAGTAATACTTGGAAGAGTGTACCCATGCGTAGAATTTTGCCTTATTAACATTAATTTCAACAAGAACTTTGACCATCCTGTCCTCTTCAGTCCGATTATCATAGGTACCACTAGCAGCAGGTTCCCGATCCATGCAGAAAACAAGGGCCGGAACATCCGATGAAGCAATCGACGAAAAAGCCTTTTGCAGGGCTTCAAAATAATTTCTTGGATCAGTTTGAGCATTCGGATATTCCCTGTTACCAAGAAAGTTCTTTGCCCTGGAAATGGTTCCTTGTAGGGCAGGAACCATGTGCGGCTCAAACATCTGGGTGGTTTTGCCCGCATAGATTATATTAAAAGACTCTTTGGCTGTAAATTTTTCCAGATATTCCCCAATCATTTCCTGTTCTTTTAACCAGGGGTTGTCATCATCACCCATTGTCTGATATGTGCTTGGAACCCATACGATAGTCAACTTTTTTGTCTGTCTAAAAGTATCGAGTGCAAACATTTTATAAACATCAAGGTTCAAACTGAAATAACCGGTATCATAATACGATCCGACTGTTTGAATCATTCCATGCACTCCAGGCATAATTTGCGATATGCTGTCAGTCCTCGAAACCATAAAAGCACCACTGTCGGGATCAACAACGGAAAAGATAAATTCGCTGCCTTTCTTTTTCAGCGTAAGACGTCCACTGCTCACCTCAGGTATTTCGCTAAGAGATGTGTCTGCACGTAGCACAATATTTGCATTACCGGGTGTTCCGAGCAGCAAGTTCTTCATGTCAGATAAAATGTCATTGCTTATATGGAACATAAGCTTTACATGGCGGGTACTGTCCTTGAAAATTGGAAAGACCTTGAGCTCATAAGTATTTCCTTCCCGCATCGGATACCACCAGCTATCTTCAGGAAGTTTTACAAGCATTGCCGGGTCGCGTCTTACCCCTACGATTTCATTATACGTTGCATTTGCCTGTCCCACTGAAATCATAATTGCAGGCTGCGGTTTTCCCGCAATCCAAAGTACCATGGAATCAATCATAAAAGTTTTAGGGAAACATAATTGGCTTACCACTTCAAGGCTTTCACGTGTTGTAAAATCTCCGACACTCGCATTAAAATAGATGTCCAGGCTTCCGGTTGCGCCGTAGGGTTTAAGCTTAACGTCAAGTGTGCACATTGGGATAATCTGTTCTCCACTCCAGCTTCCTGGTACCATTATTTTTGCTCCGGTAAAATACGCGGAAACCTGGATGCATGCGGCAAGCGCGAGCAGGATGATGACTCGAACCATTTAAGACCTCCTTTTGATTGTGATTTGTTTAGCTATCTGCGGATTGCAGGCATTGATAAATAAATCGTACAATCCTAGTAGCATTGTAATATGACAATGCAATAGCCATGCCAAGTTGTTTTTCGCGGCTTTTGCCTTAAGTTTTAGGTGTGGAAATTTGGACTACGACAAAAATGTCAGGGTTTACTCGAAAAGGGTGGGATTAATCCATCAGGATTGGGTCAGTAAAATAGGAATGTTTTCTTAGCTGTTCCTCTGCCCAAGGAAAGTATTTATCTCATTTTTAAACTGCTCGAATACCATTTTGCAGGCTTCAACAAGCGGTACCATCTTTTTCCATTGAAGCTATATAGGATAAGCATGCCTGAAAACATGGCGGAATTCAAGATAATCTTTCATTTTAGTATAAAGATCTTTGGAAAGCGGAGCACCAGGATCAGTATCTTTACGTAAAGAATGTTCCAACAATTGTGTATGCCACTTTTCGACTTTTGCAGATGGCGCCGTTCTTCCAACCTGCAAGCGCTTCAGGATGTTTTCCATACCGCCATAGAATGAATGAAGCATTCCTGCAACTGCGATTTTTTCGATCAAATTTGGTTCGCGATCTTTCAATTCCATTAACAACGAATCGAAAGAATCTACAAGCTTCCCTATCTGCTAAATCTCAATTAAAATACCTTCTGAAAATTCAGGCGACACGAACTAGTTGACCTTTCTTCCTTAAATATTCCGTAAAGGGGGTGTCTTCATCCAAATCCACCAAATCAAGCTCACAATCAAGCATTCCATGAGCATTAGCCATTGCCCTAAAAAATCGCTCTGGCGGAAGCCCGCTCACGGCCATATCAATATCTGATCCTGGATGCATTTCACCCCGTGCGGCGGATCCGAAAAGATAAACTTCCCTGGCCCCTACGTTCAGTAATTCTGCAGCAGCACACCTGATAGGCTCGGATATTGATGAAGCAAATTTCATACAGAGATAATATACATACTAAGGATTGCTTTACGAAATACCTTTGTACCAAAGCAGTTTTAAATGACCTATAAATAAAATATCCCTGTAAAATATTTGAGCCGGAAACCTGCTGGACTTCCGGCTCAAACGCGAACTCGAACAATTTTTTTTCCTTACCGCTGCAACACAAGTGCCTTTGTCAACACCTTGCCGCCATTCGTAATTTTCAGCACATATACCCCACTTGCAATTCCCTTGGCATCCCAGACAAAACTAGTTCCAGTAACATTATTGCGCTCTTCAACAATTTTACCATTCGAATTAAATATGGAAATTCTTGCGTGCCTATTAGGGTTCGAAAAAGAAATTAAAGTGGATGGATTAAAAGGGTTTGGGGTGACGGTGAAAAAGCTATTGTTTTTATTAGTCCGTTCTGTTGCGAGGTTAAAGCCTTTAGACATAAAAACAAGTGATTCACGTTCTTTTCCAAGAATAAAACATGCAGTTAGACTGAATAAATAATCCTCACAACATCCATAGGGTAGAAAGTCAATATTTTTACAGGATATTTTCCCATTAGGGGGTATGGCAATATTATCCGGATCAATAAAGATACAGCGTTGACTAGAGTCAAATCCATCGACATAAATATGTACGGTATCTAAAACCAAGTTTGTTGATGCATCATAAGTGAGAAAATAAAGCCAATACCAGCTTAAAAAAGGAAAGATCGTTGTCTCATATTTAAAAACTACTGAATCAAATCGCAAGGTGTCTTGCGTATAATTAATGATGGAAAAAGAATCTCCGGCTGCTTCATTGAATCGATTGCGCATATTACCGTTCAGTGTGTCTTTGGAAATTGAAAAGGATATTGCTTCTGCTTTGGAAAACGCAACCCAAATTAACAATATCCAAATCAGTTTTTTGATAATGCCATTGTTTTTCCTGAAATTCATCGCTTTGCTCCTTTTGGTTTGAATTGGTTTTTCTATCTTATGACAATGCAATAGCCATGCCAAATCTTTTTTAGCGGCTTTTGCCTTACGTTTTCATTGTGAAAGTTTGAACTGCGACAAAAATGTCAGGGTTTATTCTGAAAGGGTGGATTAATCCATCAGGACTCAAATTAAATATGATTGGAAACTAAACATCATAAAATAGGGCCGACTTTGCGAAATATTATATCGCAATAATCATTCCTTCTCTTCGAGCAATTTCAATAATAGCACGAGTATCGTCTTCTTTCCATTCACGCTCACCAACAGGTACAGGTTCTACACGGGAATCTGTTTTGACGGTCAAGCCCCACAGTTTGTTTATTTCGTTAAAATCTTTCCTTCCGTCAAAATGCGGAGATACAACTACCAAGTCTATATCGCTATATTCATTTGCCGTTCCTCTTGCCTGCGAACCAAAGAGTACGCCGAACTTGACAGGAATACCGTTTTCACAAACAGTACGCAGGTAAAACCTTACCGCCTCTATAACAGAGACAGAAGCCATTTGTAAATCCTTTCATAATCCAGTTTTAACCGCACCTTTTCGCCAATATTCTATCTGCTTCTGGATGTTTATCACTTAGTGCAAACCTTGCTTGCCCTTGTAAGTAATAGTTCTGCAACAGGGCATTTGATAGGTTCAGAAACTGAATAAACAATTTCCATATAGGCATAATATACATACTGAAGATAGCTTTACTAAATACCTTTGTGCCCAAGCAGCCTTAAATGACTTATAAATCGAAACATCCATGAAAAATATTTGAGCCGGAAACCTGCTGGTCTTCCGGCTCAAACGCGAACTAGAACAATCTTTTTCCCTTATCTCTGCAACACAAGCGCCTTAGTCAGCACCTTGTTGCCATTCGTTACTTTCAGCCACATAGACCCCGCTTGCCATTCCCTTGGCATCCCAGATAAAACCGCTCTCCGTCACATTCTTGCGATCTTCAACGATTTTGCCATTCGCATCAAAGATAGTGATTCGTGCTTGTTTGCTAAGGTTTGTAAAAGAAATTAGTGTGGATGGGTTAAAGGGATTGGGTAAAACCGACATCTTTAATTCCATATCCGATTTCTCTATTTTTTCAACGACTTCTAATGGCATCAAACAAAGACGATAAACGCCATCTTCCGTTCCAGCAAAATTATCGCCAAGACATGTAGGATGATTGAGTGAACCAATATTTATCCATGACCAGTCACTTTGGTAATCATGAAGAATAATGTCGTTTATCCAGAATATACCACTGTCAGTTACAGCATATATAACAGTATTTGCATAGAGTCCAGCCCAACTAGACTTAACCCACAAGCTGTGTATTGCCTGATTGCCAGGAGCCGAGATACTATCATAAATTTTAATGCCGTCATAGTTTTCGTATTCGTAAGGAAAACCATTATACCTATAAAGCATTCCTTCTTTTGTAGCTATAAGAAAATGCTCTTGAGCTAAATTTTCTTTTGGGATATAACTTTTTATAGCTGTAACATTTATTAGCCTTGCTTGAATTAACCCGTTAGTATCACCTTTCAGTAATGCTCCACCACAAGAGGTAATTGCAAAACTATTGAATTCGGAGGATGACATGTCTAAATTTACATAATTTTGCCCCTTTTTGTCCGTTTTCTGGAGTTTTGCAATTGGCTCACAAGGCATTGGACTACGATCGTAACCTCCAGCAAACAAATTATTATTTCCAGAAACCATTATCCCAGAACAAACAGGGAATTCGCAACCAAAAGGTGAGCGTCCTTTTTCAACCCCCTGAATGGTTATAAAAATACATTCCGAAAATGCTGAATCCAACGATGAGCCATTGCGCCTGGTAGCACGATAGACACCTGTTCCCGAACCAACATAAAGAGAAGCATAACCGTCATATTCCAACTCAGTAGGAAAAGCAATTTTGATTACTTTTACAAAAGTATCAATCGGCTCAACCCCGATGTAAATGCCATCATCCAAAGCGGCAAGTAGCGTGTCATTGTCTGCATAAGCATCACTCATTAATATGATTTTGGAGACACGATTATGTTGTGAAACACATGTCCATTTATCATCGGTATATCGGTAAATACCCTGCTCAGTACCAGCGTAAACAAGATTGGAATCCTGAACCAAGATGCAATTAACCTTCATCCCCTGTAAACCAAAAGGGTACCAGCCCCATTCGCCATTAATTGATCCTATAATGAGCATCAGAATGATTATGAAAAAATACTTATACACGATTATCTGATTTGGTTTCGAGATTCCCCTACAAATACATCTTTTCCTGGTATTCATCGCTTTGCTCCTTTTGGTTTGAATTGGTTTTACTATCTGCGGATTGCAGGCACTGAAAAATAAATAGTACAATCCCAGTAGCATTGTAATATGACAATGCAATTGCCATGCCAAGTTGTTTTTGGCGGATTTTGTATCAAGTTTTCAGAGTGGAAGTTTGGACTGCGACAAAAATGTCAGGGTTTGTTCTGAAAGGAGTGGATCAATCCATCAATATCGTACAATAACAGTTCAGTATGGTATAAAAGGTGGTGTTTAGGTCTGACATTTTTGTCAAAATCTGGTTAGTTTGTTGACAGGATAGATAAAAGATAAAAATTCACCGGCGGAAAATCCGACAGTTGGCATTTCATGGGATAAAACTGATTTATTTTACCAGTTTCAACCTACGCATATCAGCTTCACTCCATCCGATCGAATCAAGTATACCCTTTAGCAAACCTTTGCCATAAGTTTTTTCAGGATGATAGTGGATAGAGACTCTTCTGCAATCTTTGAGGAAGATACGGATTGAGCCGCAGCCAGTATCGGAAAACCATCCATCACGATGAAGAGCCCTTATCAATTTGTCGGCTGTGATATTTTTGAGCTACGCCCAAACGTTCTGATTATAGGTCATGCAAAAGCTAAGGCTGGTATTCTGACATCAGCTTCTTTAACAGTAAAGCGATTTCCGTGTTTTATATCTTCAAAAACCTCGGCTTTTGAAAAAACCGTGCACGGGATAGGTTCCCCGTGCTTAATAAGGGATGTTATGTAGGCGACAACAGCATCCTGTGCATTAGACAAGGCCTCTTTCACTGTCCGGCCACCAACATGCAACCCTTTTAAAGCAGGGCAAAAGGCATGGTATTCACCTTCATCCGGTTCAATAATTACTGTGGCTGTAAAACGGATTTTCTTATTCATCTGTTTCATCGTATGTTCCTTTCTATTCGCCAATTTTCAACATATTTAAAATATATAAATAGCTACTAGTAATCAACATTCGCAGTGCGTCCTTACAAATGTAAGCTGTTCGGCTTGACATTTCTTAGCATAATATGGCAGCCGTGCCGTAGTTTAAAGCAACATTCTTTAATAAAAAACCAATTGCCCGAAACACTGGACAAATTATATATGACCATGAGATGCACTTTTCAAAACATCCTTGGAAAATAATTTAAGCCGGAAACCCGCTGGACTTCCGGCTCAAACGCGAACTCGAGTAACTTTTTCTTATCTCTGCAACACAAGCGCCTTTGTCAACACCTTGCCACCATTCGCAATCTTCACCACATAAACCCCACTTGCCATTCCAATGGCATCCCAGGCGATGCGGGTACCTGTAACATTATTCCACTGCTGAACCCTTTTACCATGGATATCGAAAATAGCAACATCCGCCTTTTTAGCTTTGTTAGTAAAATGAATTTCGTTAGTCGGATTAAATGGATTAGGTGCCATTAATAAATTGCCCATATAGAGGTTTG
>CAWHPS010000066.1:0-30428 GCA_963831235.1 uncultured Fibrobacterota bacterium | reverse complement strand
GATGAGATGAGCATCACTAAAACGCCCCATTCCGGATAGTCAAGCGGAGCAGGATGGATTAGCCGTTTAATGGCTTCGTAAATAATCCAGGCCGCAGCAAAGAAAATCAAAAGAGCTTCTATGGTACCGGACAGGTTTTCAAACTTGCCATGTCCAAATGGATGATCTTTATCCGCAGGCTTGCTCGAAGCCCGTACAGCTAGTAGCGCTATAAATGCCGCAAGCAAATCCACTCCGGAATGGATGGCTTCGGATAAGACAGAAACTGAACCTATTGAAACTCCAACTAAAACCTTGAGTGCAACTAGCAGCGAATTTGAGATAACTGATAATAAAGCAACAGACGCCTTTTCATGTGAAGAGGACTGGTTGATTACCGGCATGCTGATTGTATTTTTCTTCTGGACCATATGCCTTGCCCTTAGATTCTGCTTTTAGGCATTAAATAATATAAACATCAATAGTTTTTCCATATTATTGCAGCACAGTTCTGTAAAATGTATATTTGTCAAATAAATTTCAGGTTAAACCGGGGGAGAGGTATATGAGAATATTACTTTGTCTTGTTTTATTTGCGATGCTTATTTCTTGCACCGGCGGCTACAGGCCTCCCATGCAAAACCCAACAACATTTATTTTTGAAATTGCAGGTACGCGCGAGATTTTATTCAATAAGACTGTGCAGGTTTTGACCTCGCTCGGGTATGAACTGGAATCAAAGAACCCCAATGAGGGAATCATCACGACCGCCCCACATGAAGCAAAATTTATGGAAGAGGAGTGCGACTGTGGCACTTATTATAATAAGCCGTTTATAAAAGACCCGGCATCAAGCATAAGAATTGTTCTGTCAATTGTAATCAGTAATGGCGTGGTAAGCTTTAATACGAAATTTACAGGTGAACATAAAAATAAGACAGGGCGAATGGATCGCCGCCTTGATTGCATGACAACAGGACAATACGAGAAACAACTGGCAGGGTTTATTGCCGGAAAACGATTGAATTAAAGTCCTATCTGACTTACCTTGATTAAATCACCTTGAGTCCAGGTTCGGTTCTGCGGAATACTTGTTCATAAACCTCAATATATTTCTTGGCAGTCGCCTGGATATTGAAACGGGCGAAACTTTCCTTCATGATCCTCTTTTGAACATTGAGTTTAAACTCATCTTTTCTTTTATAAAAAGAAATAGCCCTTTGAATACCAAACCATAAACCGCTTGGTATGAAATCCTGGAAAACGAATCCATTACCCATGATGCCGTTATTGCTAAGCTGTTCAACAGTATCTGCAAGGCCGCCTGTGCGGCGTACAATCGGCAGAGTACCATAGCGAGGAGCTTCGACCTGGGGTATACCGCAGGGTTCGTAAAGAGAAGGCATCAAAAGAAAATCAGAAGCAGCTTTGCCGATTTGACTTAAGGAACGGTTAAATGGTCTGTAGCTTATCCGGCCGGGGAATGTTCTCTGCCAATGTTCTATTCCTGGTATTAGAGAAAGATCTCCATTGGCGACCACTGCAATTTGCATGTTGAAATGGTGCATCAGATGGGGGATAAGGTGCAAAAGGAGTTCAAATCCTTTTTGAGGCTTTGCAATCCTGGATGGCCAGTAAAACAAGGGCTTATCCGATGCAACCTCAAGTCCCATGGCTTTCTGGAAATGCTCCTTATTTCGTTTTTTCCCTTCCGTAATGTTCACGATTGCCGGGTCGTTTGTGTCCTCATACCAGTATTTCTGGACAATCAAAGGGTCAAGGCGCGGATCCGCCATATGTTCCGGTGCATTCAGGATTCCGACTGCCGAACTTTCCTTGTTACGCGCCCTGATCATTTCGCGCATGGAAGTTGGGATCATGTAGTGTTCCTCGAAATACCCTTCCACTATCTCCTTTAGAAAAGTGGGGCTTACTGTGTTTATGAAATCAGCAGCAAATAGCCCTGATGTCATAAAATCAACGTCATTGTTTTCGTAGTTGGCTTCAAATGATTGTCCGAAAGTATGTGGATGGTGCCTGAAAAAAAGGTATGTCCAGAACGGTTCGATATTAATGCCATGCTTGTGAAGGCCTTTGGGCCATTGAAATTGCGTGAATATATTGTGAAAGGTCATAAGGCTTTTTATGCCATTATATTTTGCAGCAGCTGGAATAATTCCTGTCATCCAGTCGTTGCAATGCACAAGAATATGGTTATGCGCGCGTTTTAAAAGCGGAAAGAGCCTGTGTATGATTCCGCGCTGAAATGCATTTGCCCGTCGCAAGTCTATTTTATCAAGATGATCATGCGCATCATTATATACTCTTGTGGCAACTTCAAAAATACCGTCCTCAATAAGGTGTATCCGGTTCTGATCATCAATCTCTGCTTTAAGCATTTCATAGTTCTTATGGCTGATGTGCGCAAGGTCTTCGAAAAGGTGTTTATATTCGGGAAGCGCGACATGTACATTGACACCTTGACGATCAAGTTCTTTTACAAGTGCTGATGAAATATCCGCCAGACCGCCGCCATCTCCTGTGGCAATGACATTAGCCAGGTTACCCATATTTTTCGGCAGGGAAACAATTTCAGGAGTGGCTATAAGTATGAGGGGTAGCTGTATAATCCGCATGATGTGCGGAGCCTTGCGCTCCCTTAGTATTTCGTCAATGCTGCCTTTTAAATCATGCCAGAGGACCTTTTGTTCGTAAGTGGCGCTTGGAACAAATGATGATTCAAAACTTGTTATCTTATCGTCAACAGTATTTAAGCGTTCAATCGGGGTCATGAATTTTTATCAGTTTATTTTTGAATTCTCATAATTCTCCAGGTTTTGTAATATAATTTAATGGGATGTGCGTTTTACAAGTTGCTTCATTCTTTCAATCTCATCTTTTGTAAAAAACTTAATCAAATAAAGCACGGGTATGAAAAGAAGCGCGCAGATTATTTTTAAAACCAATGTGCCAATAATGAAACCTGGCATATAAATTATTACAACAGCCACAATGATTTTGACTATGCGGCCCCATTCATAATTTATTTGCCGCAATTTCATAGAGATCGGATAGAGAATAAAAGACATGGCCGCATAAGATAATAGTGTCGCAAGAGCCGCTCCCATAATACCGAACCTGGGGATTGCATAATAGTTGGCCCCAACGTTTAGTGCAGCTCCAATAAAAGTAATTATCGGGGTGTAAAAGGTTTTTTCTTTGACATAAATCCCTACAAGAAAGTTGTAGTAAACACCGCAGAAAACATAAGCCAGAAGAAGGACCGGTACCACATACAGGCCTTTTGTGTAGCTTGGCCCAATTACAGAAAATCCATGCACATGGATTGCAGCTATCTCGCGATAAAACAGTCCCATGCCAATGAAAATGAGTGCAGCAGTCAGGCAGTAATAAGTTAAAACACGGGAAAAGAGCTTGTCTCCCTCCTGTGTTTTGAGATGGGAAAGAAAAAAAGGCTGCCAGGCTGTCTGAAAAGCAGTCACAAGTGTGTACATAAGGTTGGCGAATTTATATGCTGCACTGTAATATCCTGCTGCTTCAAGACTGAGCCATCGGCTTACAAGCACCCTGTCAATTAAGTCAATGATGATTACAAAGATAAGGTTTGGCACATAGGGCAGGCCGAAATGTACCATTCCTTTCATAAGGGGCTTGTTAAAACCAGGCCTGAAGAGACGAAAATAAACAGGAAGGCTGCATAGGAATTGAAATGCAGATGCTGCGATATTGGCCTCCAATATCGCATTGACGTCGGTTCTTTTAAGGACAAGCACGAAATACAGGCTTAATCCGAAATATACGATTACATGGGCGAACCTGAGCATGATGTAATAACCCGATTTCTGTTCTGATTGTAATTCCGCGAAAGGTGCATTGCAAAGCGCATCAAGAACAAGGATGTACATCATGTTTCTGAATATGGTGTCGGAATTAAGCGTTAGAAGTCGATTAAGCGGACCACCTGTTGCGTAAAGTATTCCGAAGAAAAAAGTTGAGGCAAGTATTATCCAGCCAACACCGGCTGAAAATACCTGAGATCGCGAGTATTCGTCTTTTACAGCATAGCGCAGAATGGCTTGACGCATGCCGAGCATGAAGAATACCTCGGCAAGGCCGATAAAGGTTTGGGCAATACTGAATTTACCGAACTCAATGGGGTTGATGGTATTTGTAAGAAGAGGCACAAGAAGGAACATGATTGCCTTGGAAATAAAATTTCCAAGGCCATATATGATGGTGTGCGTAAGCAGTCGTTTTATATGATCAAACATGATTGTCACACAAATATACTATTTGCGGGTATTCAGATAGAATGTTATCTTTACGTGTTTTAAATTCATAAACAGGGGAAAAAATCATGTCCATTCTAATAACAGGATCAAATGGGTTTGTTGGCCGGCATGTGGTTGATTATTTCCTGAAAAACACTTCATACCAGATTCATTGCCTGGATATTGCAGCGTCTGATATGCCAAAAGAGGATAGAATACAATTTATTGAGGCTGATTTATTGTCATCGGAAAAAATAAGGGATATTATACGGGATAAACGACCTAGAAAAATCATTCATCTGGCAGGACTTACCTCCGTATCCCAATCAGTAAAGAAACCTTACGATACATTTCAGACAAATGTTATGTCATGGCTTAATTTAATCGAAGCTGTCCGACTTGAAAACCTTACACCGCGCATTCTTTTTATTTCAAGCGGAGAGGTTTATGGCCTCCCGGATCACGACAATATAATGCGGCTAGAAACCCACCCAGTTAAACCCGAAACCCCTTATGCAGTGAGCAAAGCAGCCTGCGAACTCCTGGCAAGGCAGTATTTTATTACTTATGGACAAAAGATTATAATAGCACGATCCTTCAACCATTCAGGGCCAGGGCAAAGCGATTCATTTGTACTTTCAGGTTTTGCTCGAAGGCTTATGGAGGTGAAACTTCTTAACAGCGAACCCGTGATTTACACCGGCAACATTGAGGTTGAACGGGATTTTCTTGATGTGCGGGATGTTGCCCATGCCTATTCCATGCTGATTGAAAATGGAAAACCCGGTGAGGCTTACAATGTCTGTTCCGGCGGTGCGCTTTCGCTACGGTGGATGCTTGAGGAACTTATCCGCATGTCTGATGTCAAGGTGGAAGTCCGCATGGACATGAACCTTGCGCGCAAATATGATATGCCTTTGCTTGTCGGCAGCAACGATAAAATCAATGTTGATATCGGATGGAAGCCGCAAATAGCTTTTAAGGACACATTGCAGAGCCTGCTTGATTACTGGAGCAAGCGGCTTGTTGTAAAACCCGCGTAAATACTTGTTTAAGGTTTTTCACAAAAACATATAAGTTTATTTATGATCAGATTATTCCCAAACCAAGCTAAAAGGGGTTAAAAATAGATGCATATACCTAGCCTGCAGGATTTGAAAAACAAGAATATTTTTTTTTATAGATAGTTGGCAAGATAACAATATAGTGCTTTTTGAAAACGCAGAATTGAAAGAGCTGCTTAAAAGCAAAATATTTCAGAAGCAGCTTGCCCCGTGCGTGATAGATCTTGCAAAAGTCAGGGAGAATGCAAAGCTCATCAAAAACATGGACTATCGGCTCTTGCAGAGCCGCGTGAAAGTCCACGGTACTGACGGTATTCGCGGCGTTGTATCGTTGGAAGGCCAATCGCCCGGAAGAAATTTCCTGCAGATATTTTCCTGCGAGAACAAATTAACGCCTGATTTTGTAAGGAATGCGGCTTATGCTTTTTCACAGGTGCTTATAGACACAGGTGTGCTGAAAATCGGAGATGGAGTGCTTATTGGTGAGGATGGAAGGGACTATATGAAAGGCAAACCTTTCAAATCCGCGCTTTCAGCCGGGATAAACCTCGCTGGACTTGATGTCCATGATGCAGGTGTCATGATGACCCCGGGTGTTCCGATCTTCATGACAGCTACCGGGCTCAAAGCAGCTGTTGCTTTAACCGCCTCGCATAATCCGAGTAACCAGAACGGGATGAAGTTTTTTGTTAATGGTTTTAAGGTGCTACCTGAAGGCATGTTTGGGGATTACAGCATTACCGCGTATATGTACAGGCAGCTGCTAGAAGAGAAAAACTATGAGGTCAGAGGAAAAAACCATTATGTTGCGGAAAAAGCCGGGACAGCCCTAAAGAATGCAACTATCTTGAACATTCCCTTTGCCTCCTCTTTGAAAGGGACAAATCTTGTATTTGATCCTGCGAATGGTGCAGGCACAGTATTTGGAAAGCAGATATGTTGGACCCTGAAAATAAAAGCGGCCTGTATCAATGATGTCCCTAACGGCAAGAATATCAACCAGGGCGGCGGTGTGGCAATGCTGGAAGGCCTTGAGAAATTCGATGTTTTACGCGAAGAATTAACCTCTCTCCCGCTATCGGTCAGGGAAATGCTGCAGAAAAAATGTTCCTACGGTCTAGTTCTTGACGGTGACGGTGATAGATGCTACCTGCTTGTTCATAACCAGCCTGAAGGCATGGTTTATGTCCTGAATGGAGATAAGCTCAGTTATATCCTTGCCAGGTGCCTAAGAAAACAGGGAGTCAAAAATCAGGTATTTGTGAATACTGTGGAGAGTGACTTGATGGCAGGATACTCAGTTAGCAGGGATCTGAAAATTAAAACCAGGCTTGCCTGTGTGGGAGACAAGTGGGTGGTCAAAGCAGTGGGTAAGAAAGACAAGCTGGTTATTGGTGCCGAGGAATCAGGGCACGTAATCATCCCCATAAAAGTCAACGGGAAAACAGTTTTTTGCGGTAATGGCCTTCTTACGGGGCTCACTGCACTGGCGTGCATAAGGAAATACGAGATTTCTGTCAAGGATATCTGCAGTCCGTATAAAGAAGGCTACAAGAAGACATTTTACACCTACCTCGTGAATAAAAAGCTTTTTCAACGCGGGAGCCCTGTCTTTAATGCCGACAAGGCCATTGCAATAAAAGAGTTTAGCCAACTGAAAAAAGAGCAGGGCTTTAAGGGTAGTATTGAAGAGTGTATCTTCAAGGACGACATAGACATGCTTTATCTATCAGTGCTTTCGGAGAAAAAGAGTGTTGGTGCTATTTTTATTAGGAACTCCGGGACTGAAACAAAAACTTCAATTAACATACGATGCCTGGAAACCATCCAGGAATTGTTGGTTAAGATAGCCCAAAAAATAGCGGTCTACCACAGTAAGGTGCTCAAAGATACAAGTAACCCGGATGTCGCTCATGAAACAAAGGTGTTGAAAATTCTGGTCAAAGGCAGACCACAGATTACTGACCTTCAACGGAAGATTCCCCTTCCTGATGTGCATCTTAAGGCACTGCTTTACGGAATGTCAAAAGAGTATTTTGAACACAAAGAAAAACTTGTTAAAATACTTTCACAGTGAAAGTAAAGGGCTGTTTTAATTCTTAACCACCATAACCGCACGAAAATGCCACGACACGACCTGAACCAACAGTATAAATCTGTCCGCCTGATGTAATTGCCCCGTCACAAACACCGTTATCATTAAAATTAAGACTGCTGACTTTGTCTCCTGAGAGAGACAATACGCCCAGTTTCCCGCCTCCAAGACCTGATGTGCTAATCAGGTTTTCCTTTATCAATGTTGGTGCAGCACAAAGTACAATGCCTGAACCTGCATTATCCCATAT
Organism: uncultured Fibrobacterota bacterium; assembly: GCA_963831235.1. GTDB lineage: Bacteria > Fibrobacterota > OXYB2-FULL-49-7 > OXYB2-FULL-49-7 > JAEUSG01 > CAWHPS01. The sequence goes on along the minus strand of CAWHPS010000066.1, from coordinate 22,748 downwards.
TATGGAGCCGTTATTCATGGAGAGGGCCAGTGTGCCGCCTTTTAAATAGACTGCCGAATCCCCAAGCGCAAGACCTGTGTTATAATAACCTGGGCCACCGGTCTTCCATTTCAAGGCACCTGTTTTTGAATCTATCAGCGCGAGAGAATCGTCCTGCCCGAGAACAAGGATGTTGTTGTTATAGGCATGCACTCCGGCTTTGGCATTTATACCGACGGATGTATTTTGCCAAAGATCTCTTCCATCAATAAGATTTATTGCGCGAGAAGTACCGGATTGTTCGTGACAATACAGAACACCTTTTAGCAATGCGGGTATGAATATTGGTGAATCAAGTTTTCTTGTCCAGATTGTTTTTTTAGATATAGCATCCATTCCAAAAAGCATACGGCCATCCCGTGAAGCCCCAAACAATTTTCCTTCATCAGCAGTAAGATACGACCAGCCGTCATCAGGAAGGGGAGGGGTGATGTCATCCAAAGGTTTGCCTGTAAGAGGGTCAATAACATGACAAACATCACCATCTGTTACATAAAGAGTGCGTTTGTGTATGCAGCGATCAGGAAAACGCCGTGACTTGTACATGTCACCCTGATTAAAATCAAGTTTCCATAAAACATTGCCATTAATGGTGCTGTATGCCACAATACTGCCGCCTATTCTGCTATTGGTAGGCCACATGCCTGCAATTATAAGATTTTTCCAGGCAAGCGGTTTATAGGCGCCGGAAGGATTATCAACAGAGGTTTGCCATAAAAGTGAGGTAGGAGCGCATGTGGAACTGCTGTGACGGCTGTTTGCAGCATCGTACCCGACAAAATTCCAGCAACCTCCGCAGTCGGCCTGGGACTTTAAAGCGGGTTTGTGAAGCGTTATAAAAATCCATGCGCTGATCAGGATTAGGAATGCAGACTGCTAGTGGCAATGCAATACGAGTAAAGATATGCTTATGGTTATCAGCTTTAAGCGCTTGCAGACCTACTAAGCAGGCTTTTTCAGCCAGATGCGATGGAGCATTTTCCGGAATGGCTGATTTAAGACTGGTTATAATCTGATTATATTGATCATCATTATTCATAAAACCTCATTATACCATATATACGAATTATCATTCGAAAAGGGACAAAGACTTTTTAAGTTCTTCCAGTGCCCTGTAAAATCTTTTTTTTATTGCATCAGGCGAGGTTTTGCAAATAGTTGCGATTGCATTAAAATCCATTTCACCATAAATACGTAATGTGATTGCTGTTTGTTCTATTTCAGGCAATTCTTTGATTGCATTTCTAACAGCCTTTATCTTTTCCTTTTCTTCAACATAAACCCCACTATCATCTTTTGAGGCAATTGTTTCGTGCGATAGAACTTCGAAATAGCGGCCCTTATTTTTTCGGATTTCATCAATGCATAAATTGCGCAGTATTGTATAGGCCCAGGGTGCGAAGGTTGTTCCATCCTGAAACGTACGTCGCCTAAAAACAATACGGATAAAGCATTCCTGAACAGCATCTTCCGCGTTCCGAGAAGAGCCGAGCATTGCACAAGCGATCCTGTACATTCGGGTTGTGTGTCTGTTAACTAGCGATTTAAAAGCTGATTCATCATTGTTTTTAATAAACCGGGACATGAGTTCTTCATCAAAAATTTCAGGTCCTGTTGTCACTTTTGAACCTTCTACACGTAATTTAATATTGAAATTGTTTTAAGTCTTAAACATAAGATATTTTATTCAAAAGAAGATTTCATCATAAAAAAAAGGGAGGTTTGGTGAAGTACGTATTAAAAACATCAGGTTTCATTGGGCTGTGTCTGATTTTCATGCTGCTTTCATGTGGCAAGAAAGCAGCTAAAGAGCATTTGTTATGTTATGTTGGTGGAACAATGCGTCCTGCAATGGAGGCCCTACAAAAAGAATACGAAGCAAAAACCGGAAATAAAGTTGATTTTGATCAGGGTGAAAGTGGACAATTAACAATTCGAATCACTGAAACAAAAAAAGGCGACCTCTTTGTATGTCACGATCCCTTTCAAATGGACCTGAATAAAAAAGGGTTGGAAGAAAAGTTCTGGGTCATGGCAAGCTTGAGCCCGGTAATCGTAGTGGTAAAAGGCAACCCAAAGAAAATTACAGGTCTTAAAAGTCTTGGGGAAAAAGGGTTAAAGCTGATTCTTACCCATCCATTGTACTCTACAATGGGACATATTGTTCCTGAAATGGGAAAAAAGGCTGGCGTATGGGATGCAATCAAGGCCAATGTTATTTCAGAAACGCGCAGCGGCGGTGAAGCTGCGAATGCCGTCAGCATTGGTACTGCTGATGCAGCCATTGTCTGGAATGCGGTAGCATATTTAAGAACGGATAAACTTGATACTGTGTCCATTGAATCCGATTACCGTCTCAAAAGCGGTGTTGATGTGATTACCGCGGCTACTTTCGGGAAAATCGATATGGGCGACATTCGTGTGACAATCTCCACCCTTAAGTGTTCAAAGAACCTGAAAGAGGCAACAGCGTTTGCTGAATTTGCAGTATCACCGGAAGCACGTGAAATATGGAAAAAGTTCGGGTTTGGAGTTCCAACCAATTAAATTTTGAAAAGGAACCAACTATGAAGGCTGTTATTTTCAGTATCTTGCTTTTTTTAATAAGCGTCATTAATGCACAAGAGACGGCTGTTCCCGGGAGTTCTAAAAAGCTTCTGGTCTATTGCGCTGCGGGTATGCGAAAACCCATTGAAACGCTGGCAAAGACTTATGAAAAAGAGAAGGGCTCAAAGGTTGAGCTTACCTTTGACGGCTCCAACAGGCTTCTCGGCCAGATAAAACTTACCCGTAAGGGCGATGTTTATATTCCAGGCGATGCTGAATATATTGATATGGCCCGTAAGGAATCACTTGTGGGTAAATCCGTTACTGTATGCTATTTTGTCCCGGTTATAATGGTAAAGAAAAACAATCCTAAGGGGATAAAAACCCTTCAGGATTTGGCTGTCAAGGGATTTAAAATCGGTCAAGGTGATGAAAAGGCCGCTGCAATAGGCAGGATCATGCCTCAGATTCTTTTTCTAAATAATGTTGATTCCCTGGCATGGAAGAAGAATATTGCTTTGTCAACACCGACTGTAAATGAACTTGGGATTGCCTTGAAACTTGGTACCATTGACGCTGCAATTGTATGGAGCGCTGTTGCAAAGCCGTATAAGGATGTTTCCGATTGCATAGCCATTCCTGTTCAAAAGAATGTAATACCTGTTGTCGGGGCCGCGGTGCTGTCCTTTTCAAACAATAAGGCCGAAGCTGGAATGTTTCTTGATTTTCTTGCATCAGACAAATCAAAAGATGTTTTAAAGAAAGAGGGATATGATACGGAGAAGCCGGTTAAGTGAACAATTTATTTAAACGATTGCCTCTTTTCAGAATTATTGTAACATCCGTGCTCCTTGCCTTTTCAGGGTCTGTAATTTTAATCATCGCAGACTGACGCAGCATATATCGGCAAATCCTCGATACTGGAAGTGCTTTTATCTCCTGATATTCGTGCTGCTTTTATTCTAACCCTTTGGACATCAATAGTAACTACCGGGCTATGCCTTGTAATCGGCGTGTTTTCAGCTTACGGGCTCAGCCGTTACCCGTTCAAGGGTTCGGATGTTCTGGATGTTATCGTGGATCTATTAATTATTCTTCCTGTGCTTGTAATTGGAGTAAGTCTCCTTGTGCTTTTCAGGATGGGGGCAGACCTTTCAGGTTCGCATGTTGCTTTAATCGCATGGTTTGGAAGAATAATGACCTATCTTGGAGATTTCTTTATTTACAACAGGTCAGGCATTGTTTTGGCGCAGTTCTTTTGTTCAATATCATTCGCAATCCGCACGATAAAAGCGGCTTTTGACCACATAGATCCGCGCACAGAGCAGGTTGCCATGACTTTGGGCTGCACACGCGCCGGAGCTTTCAGGCGGATTACACTGCCTCTTGCAAAACAGGGGATTATGGCCGGAGCGGTTTTAAGCTGGGCAAGATCTTTCGGGCTTTTTGGACCTGTTGCCATTGTTGCCGGGGCTGTCCGCCAGAAAACAGAAGTTTTGTCAACCTCAATCTATCTTGAAATATCAATTGGCAGGCTTGAAACAGCCCTTGCAGTCTCTCTTGTTATGATTGTCGCAGCCTTTATTACACTGCTTTTACTTCGAATCTTTTCCGGCGGCAACATATTCGGTTCAGGGGGCAGCCGATGATTAGAATGGAAGGATTAGCTTATTCAATTGGTTCGTTTGACCTTAACGTGACGATTAATGTTCTTGACAATGAGTATTTTGTGCTCCTTGGCATGACCGGCTCCGGTAAAACTCTTTTTCTTGAGAACCTCTGCGGGTTGCGTAAACCGGCCGGTGGAAATATTTTTGTGGATGGACAAGATATTACTACATCTGAACCCCGTGATCGGGGAATCGGATATGTTCCGCAGGATGGTGCGCTATTCGACCATCTTGACGTAAGACACAATATCGGTTTTGCACTGAATGTGAAAGGTGTTTCCAAACCTGAATGCAACTCCGCTGTTGAAAAGGTCGCCGGAATCCTTCACATAAGTCATTTGCTGGATCGACGCATCCGAGGTTTATCCGGTGGTGAACGCCAAAGGGTTGCCCTCGGCAGGGCCATTGTGAGCAGACCCCGGGCCCTGATTCTTGACGAACCTGTAAGCGCACTGGATGAATATACACGTCAGGCTGTTTGCGAGGAGCTTAAAAAGGTCCAAAGGGAATTCGGGCTGTCCGTCATCCACGTGTGCCATTCATTTGATGAGGCGGGGCTTGTTGCCGACAGGGTGGGGATAATGCACAAAGGCCGGATAATTCAAACAGGGACACCGGCTGAACTTTACAGGTCTCCTTCATCACTTTCAGTAGCCAGGATACTGCGGCTTGATAATATCTTCAAGGGTGAGTCAACGGATGACAACAGGGAAAATGTTATAACTGCAATAGGAAACATACGCATAAAAACCGGAAAAAAGGCAGGAGTGCAGTTAATGGTATATCTTCCTCCATGGGAGATATCAATTGCAAATCCCAATAACCTTAAGTCCGAAAACAGAATCACAACAATAGTTTCAGAAATCCATATTTCAGGTGCTTATGCGAAGATCAAAACAGATCAAAGTACGCCGGTTACTTTTTATTTGTCATTCAGAGAACTAGAAAAATCAGGTATTAAAAAAGGTGATTCAATCTGTTTGGAATTTTCAGCCGCGTCCGTTCATCTGTTTTGTGAATAATCTGCGTATCGGCTCCGCAAGAATTACCGCATAAAGCTGTTTAAGAAATATCCTACTGCCATCAATGCCTGGGTCCCAAGAATCATCCCAATGTTGGCGCCTAAACCAGGTATGAGTTTTTCCGGTGTATTAAATTGTCCGGATCCCTTTATGGCTTTTATTGCAAGGGGAATACTTAGCAGGGAAAGAAGCGCCTGCCATGGGATAATCTTTAAGATTACCCCGGCGATTATCCAAAGATAAACGCTGATACAAAGGATTGCATAAAGTTTTGAGGCCCTATTAAGCCCCATTACAATTGCAAGGGTCTTTCGGCCGCCTCTCGCATCAGCTTCGAAATCAGGAAACTCATTTAAAAAAAGCAGATTGAACACAAGGATGCCAGATGGAACGCATGCAAATAATGTCCTGGAATCTATGCGGCCTTCCAGAATCCATGCGGTCCCGAGGACGGGAAGCGAGCCCAAGCCAAGTCCTGCGGCTAATTCCGCAAGAGCGAAACCAGCCTTAAAAAGGTGGCTTGTTCCAAGCAGCACAAAAAGAGAGCCGACAATAAAAAGAGGAAGCAGTTTGATACCAATCGCATAAACAAAGTAGCCGCCGATTGGGGCTGCAAGAAGAAAGCAGGCAAACCCGAAAACCATCGTCTCTTTTGGAGTCATGATGCCGGCATTTATAATCCCGCTTCCTCCGCTGAATGGCGTTCGTTTTGTGTTAAGGTCTATTCCTGATGTGTAATCGAAATAATCATTAAGAACATTGGTGCTGGAATGAAGAAGTATAAGGCCAACAAGACAAAGAAAGGCATGGAATAAATTGAGAGAACCGTGGTTGTGGGCAATGGCTGTTCCAAGCAATACCAGTATTATGGATAAAATCAAAAAATGGGGCCTGGTTTCAAGGAAATATTTTTTTAATCTCAGCATTATAGTCTTGCTTAAAACTGAAACGGGTACATGACCGTGGCTGTGCCATATTTGCTGTTACTCGGAAAGGTAATGTTTTTTATTACATTCATAAGCTCGATGCCGATATTCTTGCATGATACGGTACTTTTCAGGATTAAGGCATCCGGCACTGTTCCATCGCGTTTAATGGAAAATTCAACGAATATTGTTCCGCTTGCATCTCGATAGCGCGACATGCATTTTGAAACAATATCGCGCATTTCCCGGCTGGACTTGATAAATGAAGATATTTCAGATGGTGGACGGCCTGTCAGGTCTTCATCAAGGCTCGGCATATAAGTATAGCGAAGTATTGAGTCAACGGTTTCTTTCTTTGTGAATTTATGCGGACCTTTGTAATCATAAACAATAAGATGGCTCATGTTGTCGTTGTTAAAAACCAGTTCCATGCTTTTGGCCCCATATTTGTATAACTCAACGGTCTTGACAGCCACATCATCAGGGTTTCCTATGAACCTTGATCTGACATCTTCCTGGGTATTGAACTGTCTGCCCATAAGAATTTTTCGCTTGGGAGTGTAATTGTACCTTACCTTGAAGTCAATGTTTCCAACATCGTCGTAATAAACAATGCTGTCTGCAACACTTGAGCTGTAGAATTTTCTAAACCATATCTGTTTGGCTTTTTTATAACCTAATAGAACATTTATCTCTCCGTCTTTATAATAGGCCTTGTGACGTGTTATTTCATCATTGAAGAAGTAGTCCATTACAATGCTGTCCGATGGCGCAAATTTATCACACTCGGCTTTAAGGGCATTGCATGGAACGGAGAATATCAGGAAAAAACAAAAGCTGAGCAGAATATAATAATGCATGATTTGTCCTGTGTTTCTATGTGGTCAAATTGTCAACTATGAATAAATTTAAGGAATTAATATAATAAATTGGCCCCATCCAAGATACTCCTGTTTTAAATGACCCACAATATTTTATTTTAATCAGGATTTGTAAATAAACCTAAAACCGGAGGTATCATGCTGTTTCTATTATGTGTACTCGCCCTTATCGGATCACTTATTGCGATGCGCTATGCTGAAGCCAATAAACAAGTCGCAAGCCTGGTGGCAGCAGGGGCCGTCCTTCTCGGGTTTGCGCAATGCTTCAGGGTAATACCCGCGGGTAATGTAGGTGTTGTTGATTTTTTTGGTTCAGTATCAGATAAAACCCTGAAAGCCGGGATAAATATCGTAAACCCTCTTTCACGCGTTATAAAGTTTTCGATCAAGACCGAAGAACTCAAGGAAACAATGGCTGTGCCGTCAAAAGAAGGCCTCACGGTCACCCTTGAATTAAGCGTGCTTTATCACCTTGATCCTGAAAAAGCGGCGGATGTTTATAAAACAATTGGCCCGAATTATCTTGAGGTGATTCTTGAACCACAGATTCGCTCTGTTGCAAGAAGCGTTACGTCAAGTTATGACGCAAGGGCCCTTTATACTGCTGAACGGGAGATTCTTGCAAAAACGGTTCTTGATGATATAAAAAAAATTGTCGAACCTCGTGGTATTTTTGTTGAATCAACCCCTCTTCGCAGTGTAGGCCTTCCTCAGCGCGTAACCGAAGCCATAGAAGAGAAACTCAAGGCAGAACAGGAAAGTCAGCGAATGGAATTCATTCTCATGAAGGAAAAGCAGGAGGCTGAGCGCAAACGCATCGAGGCCCAGGGTATTTCAGATTTCCAGACAATAGTTTCCAAAGGTATAAGCGATCAATTGCTTCGTTGGAAAGGGATCGAGGCAACTGAAAAGATTGCCGGTTCCAGCAATACAAAGGTTGTAATTGTGGGCGGCAAGGATGGTTTGCCTTTGATACTTAATTCGAATTAAGGGATGATTTCCGAGTCTGGTTTCTCATTGACTGATTATCGTCATTGTTTTCTTTGTCCCCGTAAGTGCGGGGCTCATCGGACAGCCGGGAACATAGGCTTTTGCGGTCAATCAGATCAATTGCTAATATCCTCAATTGCGCCACATTTCGGAGAAGAGCCGCCTATTTCAGGTTTTAAGGGATCCGGAACCGTATTTTTTTCCGGTTGTTCTACGGGCTGTTTCTTTTGTCAGAACCATCAAATTTCCCGCGATGGAATAGGTTCGCCTTATTCATTTCACTTGTTCTGCGAAAAGGTTGAATTACTTGCCAAGCAAGGTGTTCACAATATCAATTATGTCACACCCGACCATTTCTGGCCCCATATCAGGGAACTCATCAAATGGATGAAAAGCCGGAACATAGTTGTACCAAATCTGATAAATAGCTCAGGATATGAGCGAATTGAGATTATAAAAGAAATGGCGGAATATGTTGATATCTTTTTACCTGATTTCAAGTTTGCGGATAACAATCTTGCATCCTATTGCATGGGCAAAAGAGATTACAAGGAAGTCGCGCTGAGTGCAATTGAGATTATGATTGACGCAAAAGGATTTCTTGATTCTTCGTTTGATGACAAGGAAATCAAGCCTGCAAGCCGTGGAGTATTGGTGCGTCATCTTGTGTTGCCTGGCGCTGTTCAAAACTCCATCGATGCGCTCAAATTACTGCGGGAACGTTTTGGAAAATACCTTCCAATATCGCTTATGAACCAATATTATCCAACGATTTATTGTAAAGGTATGAGTGCTTTTGAAAGGCCTGTTTCATCGGATGAATATCATAAGGTACTGGATGCGGCTTTGGATTTGGGCTTTGAGAATATGTTTTGTCAGTCTGATGATAGTGACAATGAATTCTTTCCTGATTTCAACAAGGAGACCCCTTTTAAGGGAAATGTCAGGACATAAGGAACTGAAGGGGTAAAATGTAGTTGCCGTCCACAAAACATTTCGCAGAAGCACCAGCAAATAATTTGATCCAGTTTTCCAACGCCCTGAACGTTTTAAATAAATCTAAGTGTTCTAAGAGAATCCGTGGATGTTTCGACAGTCAATCCATTATCAAGTGCAGCTACAAATACATAAAGCGAATCAGGTAAGATCGCCAACCGGTCTGAAGCAATATTAAAAGTGGCAGTGTTCTCATCAGCATGGATGCGCACCATGTCCAAACCGTCCACGCGGATGTGACATTTATTGTTTTCAATATAAGTACTTCCAACATTGGTAAATATTGCCTGTATTGATTGAGAAACAGAATCTGCTCCATAAATGGATTTATTCATAGTGATGGTCACATTGCACCCGCTCACGGTCTCCGGAATCACGGGACCTATTTTGCAATTCTGAATCAAGAATCCCAATAGGGTAATAAAAACAGATAAATATATGTTTACAGGATGACCATTTCTTTTTGAATGGAAGAAAAGCATTGGAAAATCCTTTATTTAAATTTGACGCTTTGAACTATCGCTATTTAGGCAGTACGTAATGTAAACTTTCCGGATAATAGATATCTATCCAGTTTCCAACACCATTGACCAAGTAAATCACCCCTTCACTGCTGATACACATATCACCGGGACCAAAAAAGTGGCTTGGCAGGGAAATCAACAGGCGTCCGTCGGGAGACCAAGCCGTTATTTGAGTATAGGTCGCCACATAAATATTGCCATTAGGAGCCAACCGCATGACGTTGAAAGAACAATAAGGCAAACCTGTTATGTCGCCAAGATAACTCCCTGCTGTATCGAAACGTAGTATTCTGGAATTTCCGGGATTAAGCATGTAAACAATGCCTCGGACTTTATCCACATCCAACTGATACCCTATATTCAAGCCGTCCAAATAATTCGTATTTTCAAAATGTACAGCATTTGTATCGTCCCATCGTGCAATAGGCTTGCCTGAAGGATCAAACTTCTGTATGAATGGTCTTTCACCATTAAAAAAAGTATGGGGCATAACATAAATATTGCCGTTTTTATCTGTTGCAGCATGTCCCCAAGGCAGGGGCGAAACGCTATCTCCATAATTCGATATCTGCATTGACAATACACCGTTCGTATATTTCCTGATGATGGACACTGGAAATGTTTGGTTGCAACTTGCGAATATCGTACTTCTATCCGTCAGAGTCAATGAATTAATATTACTATCCGAAATAACTACTCCCAACAATTCACCGGTCTTGGAAAAAGCTTTAATGTTGTTTCGATAGCAGATCAATATCCGTTGGTTGTACTCATCTATGGCCATACATTTGATTTCGCTGGTATCCGGACTGCGCGGAAACCATGTAACATATTCGTACCCTGCCTTGCGAGCGTCCTCCTGAAAGCTGAAAGGGGCATAAAGGGATCCACGAATCTTATAAATTAACAGGATAACCAGATCCTCGAGCAAGCTCCGATTGCAGATTGCGGTGAAAGCAGGAAGACTTTCGTTGGGAATTCTGTCTATAAAAATATAAGTTCTTTTCGGCAGATTGCTGATATAAACTATCGTCTGAGAATCCAGAGGCAACCTTATATCCTGACGTGGGAAATACAGATATACAGAATCACGATCGGGGACGTCATTAAAAATGCAAGTGTCCGGAATCCGCAAAGTGTCGTGGTAATATCCCGCCTGAGCGACATGGGTATCGAAATACATCTTTTCTTTTTGAGTGTCGCTGCCCTTTAGTAAATAGGTTTCGTCGGCAGTCACATTTTTAATGCTGTAAAACCCGTTAGAATCCGTAGTCGTGACAGCAATGGTATCAAGGAAATTACCAACGGGATTATATTGTTTTGCATACAGCACAACACCGGCATTGGCAGCCACCTTTCCGATGTCATCATATAGGTAACCCTGCACAAACGCATTCTCAGTATCCGATCCTCCACCTGCCATAATGGGCGTGTTCTTGTTACACTGATTCAGAAATAGCAGAGCAGCAAAGAGAGTGATTGCCGTGAATAGCCTTGTCATGACAGCCTCCTTAATTAGTTTTGGAAACAGGGAAAAGGTTAATGTTCATTTGATATATTCTGTCTGATTTGTCGTCTGTGCGTGCGATTTCCAGCAGATGTGATCGAATTTCACGGATTTTCTTCTTGAAGTATTCAAAGGACTCCTTTGATATATTGAATGTGGTAGAGGACATCATTCGCTCATCGGTTTGACTGCGGTCATAGGCTTCCATTGCACGCTGCAACATCTTTATCTGAAACTGGGTAATCTGATGAGATTTAATTGAATTCCCAGATGAAATAACAGGATCTCTTTGTACGTATCGGTTGTTTTCTTTTTTTAAGAAACCAAGCTTCAGTAGAAGGCTCACTGATTTTTCAGCCTGTTTGGCTGTTATGGTAGGCAATATCTTACTGGCAAGCAAAGCAAAATTGTCCTTAAAATCCAAGTTGACTGCCAATTCCCTGATAATACAATGATACCATTCGGCGTAAAAATCATATTCTTCTTCTTTAACAAGTTTAAGGTTCTTCAGTTTCTGAAATCCAACGAGTCTGTCAAAATAAACATTTTTATCTGCTATACTTTTCGCCTGATTAAAAAACACCAGATTCTCAAAATATTCAGCTTCTTTGTCGGCAAGTTTGAGAGCAAGACAGGTTTTGAGGATAGTATTTTTTGTCAAGTTTCGTGTTCCATCCATGATGGACTTGAAGAAGGAGGCTGAATTGATGCCAGCCTTCATAGAAAGATAACGGAAAGAAAAATTCGGGGTTCGTGCTTTATTATTTTCATAGTAGTCTTTGATGTATTTTCGATAATCTGAATACTCATAAAGTGTATCCATAACAATAAACTCCTTGATAAATGTGAACAAAAAATAAAGAATATAAGGTAATAAAACAAGTTTAATTAGCTATTATTAAAAAAAATCGTTCTAAAATGTAAACAAGACAAACTGCAATTACGACACAACTTTTTTTCCAGATTGTATTCAAAAATGAGCCAAAAGAATCCAGGACAAAATGAGTGAATTAATCTTTGATGGATTATTTTATCCTCAACCGGTATCTTTTAGGTGGAGTAGACCTGAGAAATGTTTGAGGAGTTCAGCATGATTGGTTTCATAGCGGGAAAGGTTATCATTTTCAATATCAATTAAACAATAATTTGCGTTTACGTTGAATAAGGTGTATATTTATCAAGTGGAACGACAATGGAAGGTGCATTTTTACAAATCAGAGGAAGGAGAATGTCCTATTCGCAAATTTCTCGATTCTTTGGATATACGGGAGCGTGCCAAAGCAGTATCGTGGATAGGGTTGCTCAAGGAACATGGAATCAGCCTGCATCGTCCATTCGCAGACATTCTTGAAGATGGTATCCATGAACTGAGAATGAAGCTATCCGGTGAGCAGACTCGAATTCTCTATTTTTTCTGTTATCGGGACTACATTATTCTGACGCATGATTTTGTGAAAACAACAGACAAGGTTCCAAAGAAAGAGATTGTTCGCGCAAAGGAATACAGAAATGATTTCCTCAAGCACTACAATGTAAATACGATAAGGAGGCTTGACCATGACATCATTTGATAAGTACCTGAAAGAACAGCTTAAATACCCCAAATTCAAAGAATACCATGAAGAAGAAAAGGAACTTCTTGAACTGGCATACCGGCTGAATGAAGAGCGTGAGAAAAGAGGGGAAACTCAAACAGACGTTGCAAAGAAAGCACACCTAACCCAGCAACAATATTCCAGGCTTGAGAAAGGCGAGAATTGTAATATAATGACCTACCTCAAAGCCAGCCGTGCTATTGGATATCGGTTATCCCTTGAACCTATAAAACGGAACCGCAGTCTCGCCCATGCCTGAAGGATAAGTTCAGGGATTCCTCTGCCCAAACTGGTTATCTTTGGAAAATTCTATCCGTATGTTTTCTTTCTTTATCACGGCTAAAGGAGAAGCATATGACATCTACAACCCAGATTGGTGGTGTACGCATTTGAAAAGATTGCAATTACACAAAATATTATTTCTGTTTATTCCCACCTTAATTTTAACCTGCAGTTCCAATCCGGTTTGGGTGATTTACAATACGAAAAATACGCCGATTAAAACAGACCTTATACGTCAAATTATTCTGCAAAAAGACAGACTATCATGGGTCGGGACTTATGGAGACGGGCTTTATCAAGTCAACGGCAACAGGTGGGGCAAGGTTGGCAATATTTTCAGGGGAGAATACATATTGACGCTAAAAGAGAACAAAGGGGCTTTTTGGATAGGCACTGCCCGTGATGGCGCGTGGTGTTTCAAGGACAATGGTTTTCTTCACATGGACACCTCGTCAGGGCTTTGTGGGAACAATGTGTGGGATATATGTTTCAGACAGAATGAAGAGATACTTTTCTGCTCCAGGTACAGCGGCATCACGCAATGGAATGGAAATTCAAGTGTCTGCATTGGTAATCATTCAGGGTTACCAGACAATGAAGTTACCCTTGCGGAAACAGATAAAAGTAATCGGTTATGGATTGGAACAGCACGCAGCGGATTATGCGGAATATTGAATACTGACACGTTACGTGTGCATCGAGGCACGGGGATTTCAGGTAATTATATACGTGCAATCCTTTGTGACAGTACTTTACGATATGTAGGCTCATGGGATGGTGGTCTGGATTATTTTAATGGAAGATGTTGGGAACAAATTGCTGCTGTTGGAAAGCCTGTTGTTGTCTTAAGGACGGATGATTTGGGCCATGTTTGGGCCGGAACATGGGGGATGGGAGTGTACATGCAGGATGGGAGTTCATGGAAGGTTTTAAATTCTGAGAACAGACGGATTGCCGGATGATCATGTAGTTGACATAAAATTCGATTCAAAGGGCTCTGTTTATTTTGCCACAAACAAAGGTGTGGCAGTATATCATCCCTGATGATATACTTGACAAGCCAATTACAAGATCAATGTCCGATCTTCAAACTCTGAGCTTATTGATTCCGATTTTTTCATAATGTTATCTCGCTCTGCATTTCAATATTACCCTTACTTCAAGTATTCAATTGATTCGTCGTGCAATAAAACCCAGAAGGAATAAACAGAAAGCATTGTTCCGAATGGTACGTTAACTAAATTTATTGCAGAGAAAATAAGGGTTAATAATCTTGCCCAGCTCTTTCTCTTTAACAGTCCTATTCCGGCAATTATGACAGGTAAAGCCACGACAACAGCAAAAATTAAAACAACAACCGCTATTATGCTCAATACTTTCATTGCCAAAACACCGTCTCCACTTCTTTCGCAAATTGCAGCTATCAATCCAGTACCTTGTAAAACGGTAAATATTGCAATTCCAATAAATAAAAGGACAATTCCAAATGCAATTTGCAAAATCCCCAAAAGGTCAATGTGCTTTTTCATTATATCTTCCTTGATATCTTCCTTGGTAAAAATAGAGTTTGATTGAAATCAACCGATTGTTGTTTCAGCATACGCATAAAATAGTTCTTTTTTATACATAAGACCAATGATATGCATGGAAAAATGGGGCATCATGATTTTTCATGGGGTACCTACTATATGTTGGATAAAACCATTTATCAAATTACCAAACCCATCCCAACCCTTCCCTTTTTCTTGAGGGAAAAAGGGAAGGGTTGCTGATTTGATATTTCTGAGAACAGAATCCATAAGAGACCTCCCGTGTAAAAGTTAAAACTCTTCGTTTTGCTTTACTGCGTGCTATCCGAAAATTCTGTTTTTCCGGCACTTCCTTATTTTTGCAATAGGATTGCCTTGCTCAATGAATGTGTTCCCGCCTGCATACGGCAAAAATAGGTTCCGCTGGCAAGACCTGTGCCGTTGAGAGAAAATCGGTACCGGCCTGCGGCGTATATGCCTCTCACCAGGGTTCGGATGACCTGGCCATCCACGCGGAGGAGTTTGAGCGTCACGGGAGACGCATGCGGGAGATCGAAGGATATTACGGCCATCGGATTGAACGGGTTGGGTTCACACATAAGCTCCAAATTCATTGCATTAGATAACGTATTCTTGTCTATCGCAATGTTGTCCGGCAAAGTGTATTGTACAAAAGAGGCCAATACGGAGTTCTGGGCAATCACAATAACCCGGGTAGGCGTTTCTGCCTTTGTCCGGCCGTTTTTCAACAACTTATCGAAGGCCTGGATGTAAATCTGTGCGTCGTTGACGCCTCCTTCAACACGTTTGGCAAAGGTCACGATTTTATTAAGCGCTGTATCGTAACAACAAATGAAAAGAGTGTCAGAATTGGCGCTTTCACTTAAAAGAACCCCATGGCCAAAATCATCGCATTTGATAATGGAGCTAGTCGTATTGCGCAATAAAGGTTCATTCGCTTCGGCGAGCTTTGTACCATTCGGGCTATATTTGCAGACTGACACTATGGCTTTACCGCCTTTGGTTCCAGCCACCCAGGAATTTCCCTTAAAATCAACGCAAGTTGTGAAATAGAGCGTGCTGTCATCATTATTTTGCCAGCTTAGCGTTCCACTGGAATCGTATCTTTCCATTATCCCCAATCCCAGGTCGCTTCTGGAAAGACTGACAAACTCGCGTTGCGGACCCATTGCCATGTCTATAAAAGTGCCGCTTCCGCCTGCCGTCTGTTGACTGTTCCAAATGACATGCCCCGAATCCAGTGAAACCCTGGCAAGCCAATGACTCGACTTGGTATAATCCCCGCCAACGCCGATGGTGTTGTTTCGAACAATAACTTTCCGAATTCCGTTGAAATAGTAACTCAGATTATTTGTGGCCGCAAAATCATAGAAACTGGACCAGAGAAACTGACCGCTGGAGCTGTATTTTATAAGCGCGGAGAAGTGTGCGGCATTTCCGTCAATACCATTATCGGAGTTAATTCCAATAATAAGGTTGTTTGCCCCATCAAGAGCGGCATCCGCTGGTATTACGGAGCTACTGTCGTTCTTGCGCCAGAGACGTTCCCAACTCAAGTTCCCGGATAAGTCGATTTTTAGCAGGTAAAGCCAGTTCTGGTTCACACCCGTTGTGTCAGACCAGGTGTCTGTCCAGTATGCATAATATCCAACTAAATAGAGATTGCCCTTCGGATCCGACAAAACCTTTACCGGGTTTACGGCCTGATGTATGTCTCCCAAAGTGTCCGGATAATCACGTTTGTATCGCCATGCCAGATTACCGAAAGCGTCATATTTTACAACTTCCAATGCTGTGATGAGAAATCCATCTATTACTTTCATGCTTATTCCGGCAATGTATTTGTTGAGATAGATGTCCACGGTAGTTGCGATGGGCATCATTCCTATAACAGTAGTATCAAAACTGATGGAATCGACATCCGCGGCAGAGATATAAGCGCTCATGCTCAACACAATGATTGCCGCGAAGCAAAGGACTTTTAAGGTAAGTTTCATGTGCCCTCCTTTAGGTTTCCCGTAAGCCTATTTTTGAAGTAAAATCTTTTTTAAGCAGACGCGGTTTCCGGCTGTGGCTTTGACAATATAAACCCCAGAGGCGAACCCTCGGGCGTTCCAAGTCAGCTCAACCTCCGGCGCCAGATTCGGATAATGGTAGATTTTCCTGCCGTCCAAACCGAATATCGATATGTCAATAGGACGGTCCGCTCCCGTTACGGAAATGACTGTAGACGGATTGAATGGATTAGGATTCAGTTCAAGATTAAAAGCCGGATGCGTTGCGGGGGATGCATGTTCGGACCCTGTGATAGCCTCCTCTCGGAAAGAGCAGAACCCGTCGCCGCTCAGTACCCAAATCCGCCCGGAGTCGCCGGCCCAAATTTGGCCGATTTGGTTGGCGGGCAATCCTGAATTGTCTTTGGTATAATAAGTCCAGTTGCCCTCTGAATATTCGGCGATCCCACCCCCTTTGCCGTTAAGGGATATATCCGTCACCCCGCACCAAATCTTGCCAGAACCGTCTACTGTTAATGCCGCGATATCATTTGTAAGGAGCGGGGTCCCGGTCATGGAAAAATATTGGAGCGGGCTGCTAATTCCGGTAAATTTCAAAAGTCCATAACCAGAAGTTCCGATCCAGATATTATTCTGATTATCCACAGTGAGGCAAGTGGGGTTTTGAATGGGCCCGAGATCTACTGGGTCTGTCCATTGAGTCCCGTTAAAACTGACAAGGCAATAGTTCTTGGTTGCGTTCTTACATATTATCCATGCATTTCCATTTGTGTCAAGGCATGGCCCCACGAAATCATTATTAACGAGGGACGAATTCGTCGTGTCATAGCACTGCCACTTTACCCCGTTAAAAAAAACCAATCCCATATTTTGTATGGGCGTCCCGCCCCCCACACAATATTTCGAATTGGTCCAGACAAATCCTTTTTTTTGTCAACAGCAATCTGTGTCGCCGTATTCCAGGTCAAGCCGTCGGACTCCCCATAAGAGGTCCACTTTGAAATTCCATCGAAACTTGTAATACCCTGCTTATAGGCGCTAACCCAAAGTTGTTTATCCGGCCCCTTTGCGATTGACCATGGATAGATAATTGAAGAAGACTGTGTCCATGCGGATCGACCATCCCAATGAATTAAGCCCTGAGCAGAGCCCTGGCCCTTGAACCAAAAGCCGCCCTGCCCGTCAGAAACAAAATCGTCCAGATTATAATTCGGTATGGAGGGCAAGAACATTGTCTGAAAGACACCACCCTCCAACTTTACCAAACCGCCGTTTTTTGTGCCGATCCAGATCCGCCCTGCGTTGTCCTTGGCCAGGCAGTTGATGAAATTGTCCGGCAATCCGGAGTTTAGGGCATTCAGGTTCTGCCAACCCCTCGTATTTTTATCATAAACGGATAAGCCTTCCCCTAAACCACCGGAAACGGTTCCATAGGTGGCGCTTCCCACATATATTTTATTTCCGGGACCGAATAGTATGGACAGAAGATTATTTCCGGGAAGATCCGCCCCAAAAGGGAAAGCCTTCATTTGAATTCCATCATAACACATGAGACCTTCCGCACATGTGAACCAGATATTGCTTTCATTATCCACGATAATTTTTCTGATATAAGCATCCGATAATAGTCCGTAGTTTGCCGTTGTAAAGGCAACAGCCAAGGAGTCGCCATCAAACTTCCACAATCCCTGCGTTTGCGAGCCAACCCAGAGATTGCCGTCGGGTGAGGGACAAATCGAATTAACGACAAACGGATTCGGGTTGGTTGACTTCCAACCTGCAGGAAAAGTCGTATTGCGTCTGTCAAAAGATTTCCACCTCGTTCCATCGAAACGCTCCAAACCTCCAAACGTGTCCGGCCACACGGATTTTTGAATCCAGACATATCCGTCTTTGTCCGTAGTAATATTCTGACTGAATTTTGATAAAGTTGACCAAGCACCGGTTTTCAAGTTGAGGTAATACGATGAGTCACTCGCATTCCCCATGTTGGTGCGCATGAGCCAGAGACCGCCACTACTGTCCAGCGTCAAGCGTTCACCGCCATTATCATCCACGATCTTTTTGAAGAACTTTTTTTCCCCGGTGGATATGCGGTAGAGCATTAAACCGCCGGAGGTGTTTGCCCAGAGCGAGTCGCCTTTGATGGCGATGTTTTTGACATTGCACATTCCAGGGTTGGGTCCCGGCTGGCTTAAGGACTTGACATAAACCCAATCTGTGAGCCCCCCTGAAGTGCGCACCACGAGGACGAAGAGTGCGATCATCACCAGTGGCGAGTATCCCAAACCACTGAGGTTCCCGAGAATGACACGGATTTTGTTGAACATGTGAACTCCTTTTGTGAAAGTTTAAAAAAGCCTTTTAATGTATTGCAGCACGGAAACATTATTGGTAAATTTCGTATCCAGAACCGCGAGCCACGGCGTTCCCTTCACCAGGGCGATATCCAACTCCCTTGCCGGCAAATAAGGTAGTTTGCGGATGCTCAGCATTTTCCATTCCCTTCCATTCCACTCACAAACCCGCGCTTGGTTCATAAAATCATTGTCCAGATAGGCTAATACCAATTTCTCTTCATCCGCAGCCAACCGGACAAGGCCTGCGGGGGAATTGGTGAAACCCGGAGAATCAAGATAAGCCCAGCTGTTGTTCGACCAGGAGCGGACTGAAATCGCCGCGCCGTGAGCAGAATCGCAATAGGCGAGCACAGGCGCCTGATGGAATTCCCGCAGACAAAGCGAACCAACAGGGCCATCGGAGACAATGGCCGGTCCAAGATGCTGCCAGTCGTCGCCGGAGAAGCGGAGCACCGTGACTCGATTCCCCTGTGTGGCATCCGTATACGCAAGAATGGGCGCACCGTTCAGAACAGCCATGGCTATTTCATTGGCAACGCCGGAACTGAAGCCAGGATTTCCCAGAACCTGCCATTGCCCGCCAAAGTACCGTTGCACGGTAATACGACCGCCCTGTCCCGGGTCCGCATACCCAACCCACGCCTGGGAGGAATCACCGGTTAAAGCGTATATGGCGATTCCCGGAGGCGTGAAGCCTGGAACACCGGCGGGTTGCCATTGGGCGCCATTCCAAATAAAGGCGGTAAGGCGGTTTGCATTATCCCCGTCGATATAGCACATGAATAGATTCCGGCCCCATGGTATCAAGATTGGATGCGCGGCAGTGCTACCGGAAACGGTTGAATTACCCAGACTGTTCCAGGTTCCATGGTGAAACCCAAGGACATTGATACCATTATCAGGAGAGGAA
This sequence comes from uncultured Fibrobacterota bacterium, assembly GCA_963831235.1. GTDB lineage: Bacteria > Fibrobacterota > OXYB2-FULL-49-7 > OXYB2-FULL-49-7 > JAEUSG01 > CAWHPS01. The sequence goes on along the minus strand of CAWHPS010000066.1, from coordinate 2,934 downwards.
TGCTGGTAGGCAAGCGAGGGCGACGCATCCCATGCGGTAAGGGAGATCCGTCCGTTGCTTGCCGGAGAGAAACCAGAGGTATTCGTACTCCGCCAATGGCTGATAAGCGAAATCGTATCAAGTGAAATTGTGATTTTCACCGTGATTTGGATTTGGACCGTATCCCAACTTGCCAACGTATCCGTTTGAACGAAAACACGGAGCCGGTAACTTGCCGGAGAGAGTCCAGCGAATCGGAAGAAGCCCGTGGAGTCCGGGGTTATTTGGAAGGAATAACCCGGCAGGCCTATGGTAATGGCCGTATAAACTATGGAATCCGGGAATTCCAGGATACCCGTCATTCCGCCAACGGGCTTCAGGGTATCTTCAATATTAATATCCGTTCCGGATTTGCCTTTGCAGTCAATGGAATCGCGCACGGTGCCGAGAGTGTCCCCGCTACGGGCTTCTAAAAGATAAAGACCGGTTTCCAGATCTGAAAAATGGAACCCGCCATTGCTATCTGTTTTCGCGAAATACTGATGTCCAAACCCCGCAGGTGTTCCGGGCGTGCCTGCAGGGAGGAAATCCCTGTCCCGCAAAACGACATCAACTCCGGCAGCCATACGACCGCCCGGATCCCGTATGAACCCAGTCACTATGGCGTTTCCAGCCTTGGTACCACTGTTACCCGCAACATTCCCTGGTTGGGAACCGCAGCCCCATAACAATATTGAGAGTACAACACAGGTTTTAAGTAGTCGCATTATTCCGGTTTCCTTTCCATTAGGGGGAAGAACTGGAAATTAAGTTGATAAACGGTTTCCGCCTCATCAGGCTTTTTTGCAAGCATTTCCATTATCTCGTCTTCAAAGGCCGAAATCATGGTTTTGATATTTTGAATTTCCGATTTTGGAACACTAAGCGTAACGGAGCTAATCTCCCTTTCCTCTTTTGGAACCCGCTCAATGGATTCCTGGGCAAGCCGGATCATGTGATTATGGAACTTCCTGAGCCATAAGGATTGGACTTCATCCTCGGTTTTGATGAAGGCGTCCGATTGGACCAACTTGCCTTGTCCATCGTACCGCAATATGCCCAGTTCCTTGAGGCGATCAAGCGCTTTTTGGGCTTCGGCCGGTTTGATGGCGGGCTTCAGACTGGAGGCAATCCATTGTGGATCCTCCTTGAAACCATTAAGCGAGACCATTTGCCGGATAGGGACATAATACCAATTGCTAAAAACCTCATATTGATTCTTATGCAACTGTTTGATATCCCCACCTTCCGAGGCGCGGATGAGTTCCTTGAAATGGATGCTCTTATCCTTTTCCGTTCCAGCCTGGTTGAAATTCACCAGAGCCCGGAAATAATCCGCCTCTCGGTTTTTGAGAGTAAGGGCAACAATGAATTTTTCGATACTTTCAGTGCCCAGGTTACGTTCCCCCTCCATGACATACTTAAGGATTTGCGGGGAATTGAAGCCCGCCCGTTTGGAAAAAAAACGGAAGGAGAAAAAATGCGTACTCTCCTTCATGTGGGCATAGTAGTCCTTTAGAAAGACCCGGTAATTAGTATATTCAAAAATTGGTTTCATATGCACATAAATTTAAGCTATTCCTACCAGAATAGCAAGGCAAAATTCAACAAAGTGTTACCAGCTTGTTAACATCAACTGATTTGAAATCAATTTATTAGCATATTTACTTATTATTTTAAAATAATTTTGTGTTAACAATGCTATTCAAACAAGACAGCACCATCGCAACAAAAACATTGAAATTGTCCAATATTTAATTAAGTATTATTTTTTCTTCTTACATGTCTTCAAGCGGCTTGTTTGCAATAGAGAGAAGTAGTCCACGGATTACATTGATTGATGAAATTACAAAAAAGAATATTGCTCCGGCTTTGTCAATAACATGTGCCAGGGCAGGGATGCTGTCGTATATGCCAAAGATTGAACTTAACCTGAAATTATGCATAAGCGGATCAATGCCCCTTAATTTAAATTGAATCATTATTAGTTTTGTCGCAAAAGGCGAGCCATGGTTCAAATCCAATATGAAAATTATAATCATCAACAGACTGAAAACGACCAGCTTCTCCTTTAGAGTGGTAAAAAGGGGGCTGAACTTGTTAGACTTGTCTGATTCGTTATTCATATATGGGGCTTTCAAATAAATTTACTTATACCTTTTACCTTTTTTTTAAACAGAAGTTTCTTTTCCGGAAAGTGGCTTAAAATCTCAAACATACTGAATTCAAAACCAGGGGAAACAGTGCATCCAATCAAAGAATATTTCCCAAGGGGTCTTGCTGCCTGCCAAAAGTTTCCAGGTACAATATACGTCCTGTTCTTGGAAGAAAGAACTATTTTTTTCAGGTTCAAAGTGGTTTCATTGAAACAGACCAATTCCAAAGGGTCGCCTTCATAAAAATGCCACACTTCATCCTGTGGGATTCGGTGACACCAGCTTTTATCTCCCTCCCTAAGAAGGAAATGGATGGCTGTGCCAGCGGAAAGCATCTGGTTCTGCCATTGGACTTTTTGCTTTGACCGGAAAATTTCGCGGTAATACCCGCCTTCAGGATGCTTTCTAAGACCGAGACAACGGATTATCTCTGATGCTTGGGTCGGGTTTAGTGCCTTGGATTTGGCATTGGTGGAATAGGGTTTCTTAATACTCATGATAATAAGATAGTCCCTTAAATAAATCAGGAGCAAGATTATAAAACAGTGGAAACACTGGAACAGGTGCTTGAAATATGTGTTTTGCTTTACCTATTTTGACTTATAATAATTACATGAAAGGATATGAATGTTTACACGAAGAAACTTCGTTACAGCTGGCGCATATATGGTTTCAGCAGCGGCCTTGACCGGAATCAAAGTGAGCGCAGAGGCGCAAAAGCCCCTGGTTGCTGTTGCCAAAGGTTCGCCATCGGATTGTG
>CAWHPS010000065.1:0-8053 GCA_963831235.1 uncultured Fibrobacterota bacterium | reverse complement strand
ATCCGGTTTTTCAAAAATGGCATGGCACGCAATCTGCGCTGGTGGACGCCATGAAGGACCTTAAAAGCGGCATAAGGGTATGCCTGAAGGATCCTACAGAAGGCTTCCGTATAGCTGATGAAGGATGGAAAAAAGTGCTTGAGGTCTTTGCAAAAGGTGATCTTGCAGGAGACCTTCCAAAGGCAATCGAATCGTTTACAGAGAAACTAAACCTTCTCCCCCGAAAGAGGTCAGTAGAAGATGTTAAAAAGGCTCTTATAGTTGGAGAAATATTCGTACGCAGGGACGACTATTCAGTTTCTACGCTTGTTGACAAACTTACAGAATGGGGCATATTGGTTCGTATATCCGGCTTGTCTGAATGGATTCATTATCTTGACTGGATGCGCGAATTTAAAATCAAAGAGAAGTTCAAGGGCAAGGGCTTTTTCCAGAAGGCATTCTCGGAATATTATTTCAAACTGATCGTAATGAAGACCGAATTCACATGGAAACGCCATATACAGGGAAAAATCGAAGAGGCTTTTAAGAAATCAGGGGTTTTCCCATCCGCACCATCGGACATGGACAAGGTTATGGAACTCTCTCCTCAGTTCACATCAAAGTATTTTGAAACCGAGGCCACTCTCTCCCCTTCGGTTGCCGCCGGAAGCAATGAGCGATGGATATTCCGGAATAGTAATCATATCACCATTTGCCTGTCTGCCGGGCCGGCTTATCGAAGCTGTTTATGCCCCCTGGGCACGGGATCGAAACCTTCCTGTTATGGCATTGGAGAACGACGGCAATGTGTATCCGCCTAACATCATATCAAAAATCAATATCTTCTGCCTTAATGTAAACGATTTCAAACCAGCTCCTCCCAGGCATTTTGTAAAATCAAATAAAAACAGGGTTGAAACAGTAGCGTAGCATGCTGTAGCGTCGTAGCATGCTACGACGCTACAGCAAAAATGCGTGAGGAAGATCAATTGAAAATAGCATCAATATTTTTTTGATTGCTGTGAATCGGGAGCCACTTGTCCATATCAGACACTTCGAAAATATCTTTCGCAACCTCGCTTGGATTGACAAGGGCAAGCCTGCCGCCCTTTTTCTTGACCTGCTTGTAGAAATTAACAAGTATTCCTATACCCATACTGTCGATGAGCTGAATTCCGGAAAGTTCTATTGCAACATTTTTGTTTTTTTCAATTGCTTCATTAAAAGAGGAACGGATGGATAGAATATATCTTGCTGTCAGGTATCCATCGATTGTTAGCAGGAGATAATTGGACTTTAGTTCCTGCTTTATGTTGACTTGAGGGCTCATTTTATGCACCAGTAAAACTTATATGCAAGAATATAATAATATCCTGCTTGGTTCTTTCAACTTAAATCGAATAAAAAACAAAGGGGAGTCTTTTCAAAGACTCCCCTTTGTTTGGATGTTCCAAGACAATATCTCCCGACAAAGCAGGAGATGGAATGGATTTGGTTAACGATAATTGCCCTGACGTTTGTCAAAGCGCCGACCTTCTCCGCCGCCGCCTGAACGGGGACCACGTTCTTCACGGGCCCTTGCTTCGTTGACTGTCAGGTTCCGGCCACCGAACTCCTTGCCGTTTAGCTCGGCGATGGCTTTGTCCGCTTCTTCCATTTCAACGAAACAGAAACCACGGGGCCGACCAGTGTCACGATCGGTTATCATGTTTACGGATTGAACTTCGCCGAACTGTGAAAACAGGGTCCTTACCTCTTCCTCAGTCGACTTGAAACTCAGGTTACCTACATAGAGCTTCTTTACCACAAAAACCTCCGGAAAAAAAGTGAAACTTAAACCCAAAAGGCCTAAAACTTTGCGAAGCAGGACATTAAAACCACTTGCTCAGATTTTGAAGACACTTTAGGGAACTTAAGCCAATAAATTAGCAATTTTCAATATTTCAAAGCAATAAAATTTTATTGTTTTAGTGTTTTTAAAGATAAAAGACCGATTTAAACGCAAAACTTTAGATTTAGTCTTTTAAAATTAAAATCCCCTGAATACAAACCATCAAACTCCGGTAATAAATTGGAATACTGTGTCTGCAAAACCAGGTAAGCCTTCGTGACCGAAATCAGGAAAAAGCACATAAGACTTCTTGGAAGGAATCTTGTTATAAGCCGCAAACTGTGTTGATGGCGGACAGACCGTATCCATGAGTCCTACGCCCATCAAGATTTCCGCATTTATTCTTGGAGCAAGGTGCTGCACATCAATATACCCCAGCTTTTGAAAAACAGCTTCTTCCGTCTTATGTAAAGGATCAAATTTTCGAAAATACTCCTGAAGCTCCCAATACGCGTCTTTGGCCAGGTCCATTTCCCAGACTCTTTTGTAATCGCTTAAGAATGGGTAAGTTGGGGCAGCGCGTTTTATTGACGGCACAAGCGCAGCGCATGCCAATGTCAATCCGCCTCCCTGGCTTCCACCAGATGCGCAGACACGTTTAGGATCAGTATCAGGCATTTCCATTACAATTCGCGCAAGAAGCGCAGTATCAAGAAACACATGCCTGAAATACAACTCTTCCTTGGGCCCCCTGAGCCCTCTTATTATGTGCCCGCGTAGCGTCCCGCCTTCGACACCTCCACGGTCCTCGGATAAACCACCCTGTCCGCGGCAGTCGAGGGACGCAACAATAAAACCCGCTGCAACATAGGGAAGATGACCGTACCAGTCACCTGAGCTGCCTGAATATCCATGAAAATTAAGCAGAGCCGGACATTTTCCTTTAACCGCCTTTGGCTTCAACAGCTTTGCATATATGCGTGACCCACCGGTGCCGGTAAAATACATGTCAAAACAATCCGCATACGGTGCCTTGAAGAAAGCAGGTTTTATCTCAACATCAGGATTGATTGTTTTTATTTCAGCCAGACCTTTTTCCCAGTAATCATCAAAATCACCTGGTCTCGGATTTCTTCCCTGGTAATTAAGAAGTTTATCAAATGGAAGATCGAATAATAACGGCACTTATTCTCCTTTTGAAAATGTTAAAAAAATATCTTCAAAATATTCAGGGTGGCTGATTTTATCTTTTATTACGCCACAGAATTTATGCCATTCTTCCAATTTGTGATGTCTACGTTGGCTTATCATCCTTCTGAGTGTTTGATAATTCGTGCACAATATACGGCGTTGCATAAAGGATTCCGGCAGCTCACGCTTTAACTGGTTAAAGTCTTTTTGCTCCAATAGCAGATTTAGACGCTCAAGCGTGGGGGGATGGATCCCTCCTTCAAAGCATTCCTGAGCAAGCGGTTTTTTAAGGATTGTGTGCATTGTGCTTTCGGATTGCTTTGTGATGCCTATTCTATAAGTATCGAACTGTTGCCACCAATAACGGGCGGCTGTTATATCCAGCCAGACAATAATTGTTTCAAGGAACTTGTTATGGCCACCTTCCTTATTGTAAAGCTTGCGTGAGATGCTTTCCATTCGTTCCGAAGTCTGATTATAACTTAAGGAAAGACCTACTAGGGATTCTTCGTATCCTGCTTCACTGAGAATGGTGATGTTCATGAGAGGGATAAATTAATTAATTATGGATATAATACACCAATTGATTTTATACCAGGATGTAGAACAGTTTTTATTTGATTTCAGCAATTTTTTGTGGCTATTTTCTTTCCAATGCAAGAGATTTCACTGGTTCATGCATGGAAAGATTTCGGGGTTGAAATAAAAAAAGGAAGAACAAATATGTTATATAATAAAATGTTGTTTGTGTCTGTAATTTTTGTATTTACCATAGCGACACCTTCTCAAACAGCAATTAAATCCGCACATTTCAGACATACGAAGGTGCTTGAAAAAACCATTGATGGGAAAATAGTGGCAAACAAATTTGAATCAGAGGTTTATATTAAGGGCGAAAAGATCAGACAGGTAACAAAAGCTAAAGATTTTGAATATATCCTTTTTTTCAATGACGGCTATTTTTACACATATTATACAAATAGAGATACGGTTAACAGGTACGCGGACAGGAAATATTTTAACGAGAGCGGAAAAGAAATGAAAGAGAAATTCATTGGTAAACCCGTACCTTTCGGCACTGTTCTCATCGATTCGGAAGATACACCAGAGGGACGGTGCGGGATTTATGAATACGGCACTGAAAAAACAGAAAAGGCAATTAAAGGAACAGTAAAAAAAGAAATATCAAAAATAAAAGAATGGCGTAGAAATCCAGACCTTTTTATTGTAAAAACCGTAAGAAAAGAAATAAAACAGGAAATTAGTCTTGATGGAGTCACAAAAGAGCAAAAAGAGATAACGGCCTTAACAAATTCTGAAATAGAAACAAATATTAATATTCCTGAATCAATGTTTAAAATCCCGGCCAACCTTAAAATTCTCGACAAATGAACCACTGCCAAAAGGTAGTTCAAGACATATTTTTCTTTCTCTTACTCTTTCCTGAGCCACTAAATTACCCCCTTGATTAAAGTGAAAATGTCGATCTTATCTTCTGTTACATGAGGCGGTCTGCGGCACAATTATTTTTATTCTCTTGAATGCGTTACGTTACCTTTTCTTCCTCAATTCCCGTTCCAATACCACCTGTTCCCCTTCCATTCTTTTTATACTTGAATTTGTTGACTTAAGCTCCTCTGCCAATTTCTTAATACGTTCTTTTGCATCAAGTACCATTTGCGTTTTGGCCTGCCCTAGCATTTGCTCAAGGGCCGCCTGTTTTTGCAAGAGGGCTGTAAACTCATTCTTCTGCGCAGCAGGCAAGGCTTTTTCCACTGAATCAATCTGTGAAACAACAAGCGCCGCTGCCTCGGGGCTGGTTGAATTTAATGCCTGTACCTGCGCAGCAATTCCTTTAAGGAAAGTCTCATGACTGCCAGCAGTTGAGTCAAGGGACTTTGAATGTTTTATCATACTGTCTTTGGCACGGGCTGATGTATCTATATCGAACTCAAACTGTGCCAATTCCTTTAAATTCTGCGCACGGTCCCTTATGTCCTTTGCCTGGGAATGAAGTTTTATTATTTCGCCGGGAAGAGAGTCTTTGGCCTTTTGAAGCTTAAGAAGTGTTTCCGCACTTTTCTCGAACCCGAGATATTTTTCTTTTTCATTTGCAAGGCTGTCTTTAAGAAACTTGTAACGATTGTTAAGCATTAATCTGAGGGAATCCATTTCCTTTAGCTTATCCGCTTTCAGTTTCTCTATTTTTCCTTTTATTGCAAGGCTGTCCTGTTTAGCTTCGGCAATCTGCTTTTCCAGGTCTTTGGCCTTTACTTTTCCCTGATTAACGAGCATCTTAAGGCTGTCAATTTTTACAAATGGCGTCGTGGGTTTGGGCGTTTCTTCCTCGGCTTTGACCACTGGAGTATCACGGACATCAACCATTGACTGAGGGGCGACAACAGGCTGTGTTGCAGGCGGTTGAGTAGGAACAGGAACTGATGCATTCTGAGGTGCGGGTGTTGCCGCTGTCTTAGCTGCATCACCGGTATTTGAAGGATTTGCAGCAGGAGCATCCCCTGAAGACGGAGTGGATGTTTTTAGGCCCTGGCGAACTATCTTGAAATCATTTGACTTGATCCAACCGCCGCGCATGGAATCAAGACGTATTTCGTACCAGAGATTTTTTCCACTCAATACTTCGTAGGTAAAATCCCGGCGAGCTCTTCCGATTATCGGGGATTTTTCATCCGGATCGTTCAGGACATAAACCACGGCTTCTTTGGGTGATCCAATTGAATTCTCCATGGAAATCATATACTCGGTAGTGTCAGGAGAAGCCTGTTCTTCACTCAGCCATCCGAATTTTTTTTCATCATATTCGATTTTGTAATAACCTCTGACCATTCCGGAAACAACAAAGGCCTCTCCGATAAATGTATTGCGGATAGGCCTCGCATTAAGACTGGGTTTTGACCTTATTACCGTTTTGTCTTTTCTAACATACACTTCTTCGGATTCACCCATTATTTTCATGAACTTGAGTTCTCCAAGCTTGTTGTCGATTTTCCTCTTGGCAACCGACTGCACAGCCTCTTTGATCAATTGCGCTACATAAGAATCATTTACAGTGAGATGAGGGTATTGTGTGGCAAAATCCTTTTCCTTTGCCATGTCTGATAAGAGAATCCAACCCTTGCCACCGCCTTTAAGATAAACACCGAGCCAATCATTATGTCGGGCAAGGGCAACAGCAGGCATACCGAATAGCAGATTGCCTGATGATTCGGATGTTGATTGCGGCTCCTTATGTACCACAACCTCGCGCGCAATGCATATATACAAGGTAGGTTCTATTCTTTCAACGGGAAATACAGTTGTAAATAGCAGAATAAACAAGATGGCTGCTAATGTTTTTTTCATAATATTAGTCCCTTGGCAAAAATATATTGGAATATTTTAACACTCATAATGGTGTTATGTGATTATCAAGATAACTTTTTATCGGAAAAACAGCAATAAAAAGTAAATCCTGCTTGACTTATGGGTCATAAATCAGTCAGGATTTAAAACAATTCAATATATTTTAACGCAATAAAACAAGTTTCTGCGTTATTGTTTGGCTTCCGGTGGCAAGACGTGCAAAATAAATGCCAGGTGTAAGGGTTGTTGCATCCCATGAAAGTAAACATGGGAGCCTGCCTTCATGTTTTTCCAGCCTGTTGCCGTTTACATCAAAAAGGGTCAGCTTGAATGCAGAACCTGGAATGCCGTTTAAAGTGAACTTTGTGCTGCTGCTGAAAGGGTTGGGGATGGCATTAAGCACAAGTGAATTAATGGATGGGAGCATTGCACTAGCCTCAACAGCATTTTCTTCAATTTTCGAAGAAACCTTGAAATCATCAAAATTGACTTTGACGCCACCAAGTCCGACAAGACCTACACCGCCTGATGGGAAGGCATTGTCGGTTAATGAATCTATCTTTTCATCATTCAGATATAGAACTTTTTTGCCATCAGCAAAGTTAATAACTTTGAGTTTAAGGGTAGTGGATTGAGCTTTAATAGAGGTTTTGAATAAAAGTGTGTAAGAAGCATCTGTACCAAGTGCATCTGACAAACGTATTAAAGCATAACCGTATGTGTTTCCATCATTAATTATTGAAAATATGTAACCTCTATTTCTGAGAGTGTCTCGTACACTCTCAAGAGAATAATGGAACATTACACCATAAACATTCTGATTGCCAGGAAGTGGGAGAACTTTCTCCGTTGTTACAGATATCGTATCCGCATTACCGTAATTGCCCTCTGAGACAAGAGTGGAAAAGCTACCGGTTGTTGAAGCTACACAGTTAAGCTTGCCATTATTAACTGTAAAAGAACCTATTCCTGCATAGTTGGCCCACCCCGTAAGTGCTATGCTTGAAAAATCATCCTGGAAAGATTTAAGGCCACTGTCTGGTATGGCTTCATCATCTATCACAAGATTATCGAAAGTAGCTGTCAGTTTACCTGTAACCATAAGACCAAAAACCCCTGCATTTGGAAGCGAATCATCAGTAATGGTAGTAAGAAGTTGCCCATTGCAAAGGAAAGAGAAAACATTGCCCTTTCCAATAACTTTAAGGGAGTTTTTGGAACTGGAAATAAAGGTGCTTGCAATTAACTTTTTATCAGAGAAATCGAAATAATCTAGACCGTTATATCTGACAACGAAATAATGGCCTGAAGGATAAATATAAAATTGATATGACTCATAACTGTCTTTTGTTCGGAAGGTTATGCCTACTCTGGCGTTTGAATCAGGATTAAACATTTCTGTCTCAACAGAAAGTGTGAAATCCTTTAAATTTACAGAACTGTTGACAACCCAATTGATAGCTGTTGAGCCTGTACTTACCAGATGCATTTTACCATCGTATATCGAATCAGTTCCGGATAATAAACTAATCCAATTCCCATTATCATTATCGAATTGTTCGTTTAATACAACAGCGGCTGGTACCCACGTTAAAAATGACAAAACCAATAAAAAAACATACACTTTGCTCATAATGCCTCCTGTATTAATTGAATTTTTCGCAAACCATCCCCTATCATTTAACT
>CAWHPS010000064.1:0-119735 GCA_963831235.1 uncultured Fibrobacterota bacterium | reverse complement strand
ACTGAAAAATGATTATTTCCTCTGTTTTGTTGAATTTAAAAATTGAATCAATAGTTGAAAGAACAGGTGCCGAAAATTATCTTTAATTCATGAAAATACCACGCATATATGTTGACACATCCGTAATCGGTGGTTGTTTTGACTCGGAATTTGCAATCTGGTCAAATGGACTTATAAAGGATATTAGGCTCGGGTTGTTTGAGGGGATAACCTCTGAAATTGTTGCAGCAGAGATAGGGAATGCGCCTACCCAGGTCAGAATAAAATATCAAGAATTTCTTGAATATGATACAGTGGTTTTGCCAGTGACGGATGAAGCCTTAATACTTGTCGAAGCTTATATTAATCATAATATATTACCGGTGAAATTCGTAAACGATATGTTTCACATCGCTATCGCCACGGTTGCCAACATTGATATTCTGGTGAGCTGGAACTTTACACATATCGTGCGATACGATAAAATAGTGAGTTTTAATGCTGTGAATCTTGAATACGGTTATAAAACCTTGGCAATTTATTCCCCAAGAGAGGTGACCCGTTATGAAAAAGATTAATGCTGTTGAGATGGTGAGAAAAGTCAGGGACCGCCAATTCATGGATATCAAAGATGCAAGTCATTCAGAGATTATCAAGTACTTTCATGATAAGGCATCTTGGATATCAGAAAAAAAACGGTCAAGGCAATACAAAACAAGAAAAGAGCATGCTTGAATATCATTTGTCAGATTATTTTTTTGATATATAGCTACCCCAACTGTTCAGTAAAAATGAAAGTATAGTTGGAAATGTGCTTTATTTCGTAATATAGGCTTAACAGGCTCTATGCTGTTTTTGTTTCCAGCTTGTCCGCAAGTACTATAACGTGATTGTTGTCAACTTCCAGAAAACCGCCATTCGGCACTGACAATATCTTGCATGCCCCATCAACCATATCAATTTTCAGCTGCCCAGGATTAAGAGAAGATAGCAAAGGAGCATGCCCGGTTAGAATACCGAAAGATCCCTTTTTCCCGGGTGCGACCATGTGGGATGCTTCTCCCTTGAAAACACGTTTTTCCGGTGTGTAGATTTCAACAACAAACACTATATAACTCCTTAATTACAGCTGTTTGGCTTTTTCTTTTGCTTCTTCGATTGACCCAATCATATAAAAAGCCTGTTCAGGCAGATAATCGTATTTGCCTTCAAGGACTTCTTTGAATGAACGGATGGTATCTTTCAAAGGTACATACCGGCCCGGCATGTTGGTAAACTGCTCAGCAACAAAGAAGGGCTGGGAAAGGAACTTTTGAATCTTGCGCGCACGTTCAACAGTTCGCTTGTCATCTTCGGAAAGTTCATCCATACCAAGGATTGCTATAATATCCTGAAGGTCTTTGTATTTCTGGAGGATTTCCTGTACGCCGCGTGCTGTCTTGTAATGCTCGTCTCCAACGATGTCGGGCTGGAGAGCACGTGAACTTGATGCGAGCGGATCAACCGCCGGGTAAATGCCTATGTCAACCAGCGAACGTTCAAGGTTTGTTGTGGCGTCAAGATGTGCAAATGCTGTGGCAGGGGCGGGGTCGGTATAATCATCAGCCGGAACATAGATTGCCTGCACTGATGTGATCGAGCCCTTTTGTGTTGATGTTATGCGTTCCTGGAGTTCACCCATTTCAGTTCCCAGGGTGGGCTGGTAACCTACTGCGCTTGGGATTCGGCCAAGAAGAGCTGAAACCTCGGAGCCAGCCTGGGTAAAACGGAAGATGTTGTCTATGAAAAGCAGCACATCCTGGCCTTCTTCATCGCGGAAATACTCGGCCACTGTAAGGGCTGTCAAGCCCACTCTTGCGCGTGCTCCCGGGGGTTTGTTCATTTGGCCGTATATGAGAGCAGCTTTGTTGATGACGCCGGATTCCTTCATTTCGCCCCAGAGTGCTGTTCCCTCGCGGGTACGCTCGCCGACGCCGCCGAACACTGAATAGCCGCCGTGTTCTTTTGCGATATTATGGATAAGCTCCATTATGATTACGGTTTTACCAACACCAGCACCACCGAACAAACCGATTTTACCGCCCTTGATATAGGGTTCAAGAAGGTCAATAACTTTAATGCCTGTTTCAAGGATTTCGGTTTTTGTGTTTTGGTCTTTGAATGAGGGTGCTGGTCTGTGAATCGGATAACGCTTGGCTGTCTTGACATCACCCATTTCATCAACAGGATCGCCGGTTACATTCATGATGCGGCCTAAAACCTCAGGTCCTACGGGAACTGTTATGGGTTGGGCCGTATTAAGCACTTCCATGCCCCTTTTAAGACCGTCTGTTGTGTCCATTGATATGGTGCGTACGTTTTTCTCGCCAAGATGCTGGGCAACCTCAAGTACCAGGTTCCACGGCTTGTTGTTGATGGATGGATTGGTTACTTTGAGTGCTGTTTGAATTTCAGGGAGTTCTCCCTCTGGGAACGATACGTCGATTACAGCGCCCATTATCTGTGATATTCTTCCATTCGCATGTTCTGCCATATAAATCTCCTTAAATGCTAAAGATCATTTTGATGATTCGGCCCCTGAAACAATCTCCACAAGTTCTGTTGTTATTGCAGCCTGGCGCGCCTTGTTGCGCTTTAACGTAGTCTTATCCAAAAGTTCCGAGCAATTGTTTGTTGCTGAATCCATTGCAGTCATTCGGGCCGCGTGTTCGGCTGCAACTGATGTAAGTATGCCCCGGTACACAATGGATTTTACCGCGCGAAGCGCAAGGTCGCTTATAATTTCTTCAGGTTCCGGCTCAAGAATAAAAAGACTTTTTTTAACAACAGCTTCGGATGCTTCAGGTGTAAAAGGAAGCAGCTTTTTCAGGACAGGAACCTGTGATATGGTTGATTTGAATTCATTGTGCAAAAGGTAAACTTCATCAATATCAAGTCTTAAAAACTGGTTAATAAGAAACTGTCCAACCCTGTCGGCATGAGCGAACGTGGGGGCGTTCATGACACCATCAGTATATTCCTTGATTGTGCGGTTGCCTTTCCGAAAAGCTTCGTAACCCCTTTTCCCGAAAAAGCACAATTCAACCCTTACGCCTTTCTTCTCCTGCTCTTCGCAGAAGATAAGGGCCTTTTTTATAATGCTGTTGTTGAAGCTGCCGCAAAGACCCCTGTCTGATGTAATCACAACAAGGGTAATGCCTTTTACAACTTCATGTGGCTGGAAAAGCTTGTTTTCAAAACCAAGGCTGCCCGAAGACAAGCGGGCAATGAATTCATTTAACACTTGCTGGTAAAGTTTTGACTGAGCCAGTGAATCTTGTGCTCTGCGCAGCTTGGTTGCAGCAATCATCTTCATTGCACGCGTAATTTTGCGCATGTTCTTGAGAGAAATGATCTTTTTATTTATCTGTTTTAAACTGGGCATGGTGGTTTTCTTGTTTTATTTAAATACTTTCGTAACATTAAGCTGATTTTTTGAACTGGCGCTTGAATTCATCAAGAATTGCGTTCAGTTCATTTTTTATCTCATCGTTTAGGGCCTTCTTAGAATTAAGCTTGTCAATAAAAGCCTTTTTTGATGAATTCATATAGAAAAGCATTTCCTCTTCATAGCGAAGCACATCCCTTACTTCAATTTCATCCAGGTAACCGTGCGTGCCGGCATAAAGGGAGATGACCTGGTTTAATACCGGGTATGGGCGGTATTGAGACTGTTTAAGTAGCGCCATGAGCCTCTCTCCACGTGCAAGCTGCTTGCGTGTTGCGGGGTCCAGGTCGGATGCGAATTGTGAGAATGCCTGAAGTTCGCGGTACTGGGCGAGTTCCATGCGAAGCGGACCGGCAGATTGCTTCATGGCTTTAATCTGGGCGTCGCCTCCGACTCGTGAAACCGAAATACCAACGCTCATGGCAGGCCTTTGACCGCTGTTGAAAAGTTCAGTATCGAGGAATATCTGGCCATCTGTAATTGAGATAACATTTGTTGGGATGTATGCGGAAACATCGCCTGCCTGTGTTTCTATTATGGGAAGGGCTGTAAGCGATCCGCCGCCTTTTTCCTTGCTCATTTTTGCGGCACGTTCAAGAAGGCGTGAATGCAGGTAGAACACATCGCCAGGATAAGCTTCACGACCCGGCGGACGGCGCAGAAGCAGGGATATCTGGCGGTATGCCTGGGCCTGTTTTGTAAGGTCATCATATATGATCAGTGCATGCTGCCCATTATCACGGAAATATTCAGCCATTGTTACACCGCAGTATGGCGAAATATATTGGAGTGATGCGGGCATGGATGCTGTGGCGCAGATTACGGTCGTGTATTCCATTGCCCCGGCTTCTTTAAGCTTATCCACAACCTGTGCAACTGACGACTGCTTTTGCCCGATGGCCACGTAAATGCACTTTATGTTCTCGCCTTTTTGATTCAGGATGGTGTCGATTGCAATTGCAGTTTTGCCGGTACGACGGTCACCGATAATTAGTTCGCGCTGGCCACGGCCTATGGGCGTCATTGCGTCAATGGCCTTGATGCCGGTTTGGAGAGGTTCGCATACGTTCTGACGGTCAACTATGCCCGGCGCCTTGATTTCTATGTTGCGGTATTCGGTTGCTTTTATGGCAGCGCCTCCGTCAAGGGGGATGCCAAGGGGATCAATTACCCGCCCTAAAAGGCCCTCACCAACAGGCACCTGTGCTATGCGCTGGGTGCGTTTTACAGTATCGCCTTCCTTAATATGGAAATCATCGCCGAAAATGGTCACACCAACATTGTCTTCTTCGAGGTTGATGGCAATCCCGACTATGCCGTTCTCGAATTCCACAAGCTCGCCTGCCATCACATCGGACAGGCCGAATACACGCGCAATGCCATCGCCTACCTGAAGCACTGTCCCGATCTCATATTCACGGCAACAGACATCGAAGTCTTTGAGCTGCTTTTTTAATATGTCAGAAATTTCATCCGGCCTGACTTTGATTTCCATAAGTGTGTTCCTCTTCTAAATCTTATTAAGTTCTTGATAAAAATCTATTTTGGCTATCTTGTCCCAAGTAACTGTTCCCTTAAAAGCTTAATCTGGTTACGAATGCTGAAGTCGTATACCTTGTCTTTAATATAAAGCAAAAAACCGCCCATGATATCCGGGTTTTCCTCGTATTTAACGGAGAATTCCTTATTATATTTTTTACTTAAGCCTGCGACAAGTGTCTCTTTCACATCACTTTCCGCAGGTTTTACGGTTATAATTCGCGCCTCCGCCACACCTCGGGCCTCCTCTTCCATCCTAAGGAAGAGTACAGAAACTTCCTGTAATAATGATATCCGCTTTTTTTCAATTAAGAAGTTAAGGAACTTAAGGGTTGTTGCAGATACTTTTCCTGCAAAGATATTGTTGATTATCGCCTGCTTGTCTGATTTTTTCATTACAGGATTTTTAAGCGTCTGTGCCAGATCAGGGGATGATTTGCAGCTTGATTCGATGCCAGCCATGTCGCTGCTTATTTCAGCAACTTTACCGGTATCGCCGGCAAGTTTGAACAGAGCCAAGGCATAACGTCGTGCAATAAGCGTTTCACTCATTTACAATCACTCCGAATTTCTTTTCACCAAACTATCAGTTTATGGCCTGCTTGATGTATTCCTTGACCAGTTCACGATTGCGCGCATCATCCAGATTTGCGTGTATAATCTTTGACGCAGCGGAGATTGCTATTTCAGCCGCCTCGGTGCGCAGTTCAGCAACTGCCTTTTGCTTTTCACTTTCAATTGCACGCTTTGCCTGTTCAATTAGTTTTTCAGAATCGTGCATTGCTTTGTTTTTAAGGTCCATGGCGAAATTGGATGCTGATTCCCTGGCCCGTTGGATTATGGTAACAGCTTCTTCTTCCGCCTTGCCGATTATCTGATTCTGCTTATGAGCGGCTTCTTCAAGCGCTTTCTGTGCTGCCTCGGCGTCTTCTATGGCTTTTTTTATTTTCTTTTCACGATCGTCCAATACTTTGAGTATTGGTTTCCATGCGAATTTACCAAGCAGGACAAGCAGCGCGATAAAAACTATCCAGGTCCAGATGATCATGCCTGGATCAATTCTCATCAAAGGATTTCCTGATTCCTCCTTGTGAGATGGTTCCTGGACTTCCGCATGCACGGACTGAACCGTGCTCATTTCTTCGGTTGTCATATTACCCTTGGGGTTTAAGTTTATTTGCCAAGAGCGATGAAGCACATTGCAGCGCAGAAGAAGGCAACGCCTTCAACAAGTGCTGCCGCGATAATCATGGTGGTCATGATTTTGCCTGATGCCTCAGGCTGACGCGCGATGGCTTCAGTTGCCGAACCGCCGATACGGCCCACTCCAAGACCAGCACCAACCGCGACAAGACCCGCTCCGATTGCAGCCAAACCCGCATTGATTCCTAACATAAGATCCTCCTCTGAAATTTAAGTTTTGCCCTTTATCCTTTTAATGAGACGGATGCATCATGGAACCCACGAACATGGCGGACAGCATGGTGAAGATATAAGCCTGTATGAACGCCACGAGAAGTTCGATGCAATATATAAACAGCACAAGAAATATCGAGGGAACACCGAACCATCCGAATATCATTATTATGCCTATCAGCGAATAAATGCTGACATGACCGCCCATCATATTGGCAAAAAGCCTCATGGTAAGCGCAAAAGGCCTGGTGAAAAGGCCCAGAAGTTCGATTGGGAAAATAAGTATGTAGAATCCCATGGGCACTCCAGGAGGGAGGAAAAGTTTGATAAAACCAAGGGGACCGTTTTTTATAAAGCCGCCTAAAATCATCATGGCAAGTGTTATTAAAGAAAGAGCCGCTGTCACATTAACGTTTCCTGTTGCAGCTACAAAAAGCGGGATTAGGCCCATCAGGTTAAGCACAAGAATAAAGAAAAAGAAGGTAAGAAATACCGGGGCCAGTCTTCTTCCATCTTTTTGTCCAAGATAGGAAATGCATATATCGTCCCTGATAAAAAGCACTGCCATTTCAAGCGCGTTTGTAAGGCCTTTTGGTGCTTCGCTACTTTTCTTCTTAAAGCCCACAATAAACAAAAGGAAAAGAATCAACCCTGCAATGCAAAGCATGAGAAGGTGCAATGATGGGCTCATGTCAACACCAGCCACGGAAATAGGGTGTTCAAGAGAAATATGTAGGCCTGGTAGCGGTATCCACTGTTTGAGGTTGCTTAAATGGTGGACAATGAAACCTTCGAGTGTTTGGCCACCTTCGGCAAAAGCCCCGGCAGATGTGAGGAACAATAGAATAAAGAATGTTTTAACTTTTCTCATTACGTCAGTTGTTTTGATTTTATGAAAAAGAAAACCGCTTCGAGTATAATATATATTCCAAAACATAAAAGAAGCGAGAAAGAAAATGAATTTGTCCAGGACGGGACTTTTTTAATGACTAATAGCAAAAGTGCAAGTAAAATACCTATACGGATTCCCATGCCTGCAAACACCGTAAGTTTGAAAGTCTCGAAGTCTTTTCGCATTGCGGAAAGATTAATAACTATTGCGGCCGTGAAATTTAATGCAGATGCCAGCCATCCTGTTAAGATGGGTATGCGTTCACTTGATGGTCTTACAAGGATTGCCAGTAAAACAACCGATATAAGGACAGCAGTATTGGATATCAATATAAACAGGTTAGTCTTTTTGTCCATCTTGGGGATTTTCTTTATCTTCCTTTGAAATATACCAGGCAATTTTAAAAGCTTCGTAAAAGGCCCATACAAGACCAAGAATGACTCCTATAATAAGATAGCGGTATTCATGACCGGTCTTTTTATCGAGCCATCGGCCAGCCAGGCCTAGTACAAGAGGGCCTGCGAGAAAGTTCGCACCAACAATCATGATTTTGCCGAGCCAGCCCCGTTCACGGAATTCACGTGCATCTTTTAAGGATTTAGAGAAACGGGTTTTATCCGGTGGTTGTTCCATAGGAATAGGTAATATATTTATTGATGATGGAAAGAAACAAAGTTAATTAAATCAGGAGCACTAATGGGCTGTGCCTGCTGATATTGTTTTCATTCGCGATAATACCACTTATAAACGTATCTTATCCCAGTCTTAAGAGTTTTCAAATTGTAATGCAAGGAAAAAGATGAAACACATGATCTGCCTTAGCGGCGAACCCATTCAAAGACCTCATATAAAAGAAGTAGTTGATCTCGGTTGTGGAGTTGAACTCCAGAGCTATGGCATGAAGGGCATTGCATCAGAGCTCAGCTGGCAGGAAAGGATTATGCTTCACAAGGATCTGCTATCCGGTTTCAATGGTGACCTTGCAATTCACGGTCCCTTCATAGGAATGGATTTCAGTCACGCAGATCATTTAATAAACGCTGCTATTAACTCGCGGCTTGACATGATTTTTGAAGCCGCGAAAACATTTTCTGTCCAAAGGATTATTCTTCATACGGGGTTTTCTCTGGAGCTTGAAATATTCAAGCTTGAAGAAAGATGGTTTGCAAAGCAGGTGGATTTCTGGCAGAATGAGGTTACGCGCTGGGCTGATGCAAACATAACAGTTGTGCTTGAAAACGTTGTTGAGAAATCACCGGACATGATGGTCCGCATTATTGATGCTGTAAACCACCCCAATCTGGGGCTTTGTTTTGATGTCGGGCATCAGTTCATGATGAGTAAGCTTAATGCCGGGGCCTGGATCGAAAAGATGGGGCCCCGCCTGCGCCATGTCCATTTGCACGACAATCACGGACAGGCAGACGAACACCTTCCAATCGGTAAGGGTCGCATAGATTATCTGCCGATTTTTAAGGCATTGAAACTGCATTCTCCTGAAGCCGTTGTTTCGCTTGAGGTGGATGCTGACATAGAAACAAAGATGGCTAATTTGGCTTATGTGATGGATCGGTATAAATAAGGCGTAACGGATGGTACAAGTAGCGGCGCAGCATGCTACGACGCTACGACGCTACTTGTTACATGTCACAATTTATTTGACTTATGCTTCTTCCCTTAATATATTAATTGCATCGATTATTCTTTTTTCAGGGGGCATGGAATGAAAAACACTTTTACTGCTGTTATTAAAAACATGGGTGACTGGTGGTTGGGATGGATAGAGGAGTTGCCCGGTGTCAACTGTCAGGAAAAAAACCATGAAGAATTGATGGAAAGCCTGCGGGAAGCTTTGCGTGAGGCTCTGGAATTCAACAGAGGCGATGCTATTGCTGCGGCCCAAACCGGATATCTTGAAGAAACCATCACGGTATGAAACGGAATGAGCTATTGTCACACCTTCATCGGAATGGTTGTGTAATGGTCCGCGAAGGCGGCAGACATTCCTGGTACCTCAATCCCGCTCAAAACCGGCGCTCCTCGATCCCGCGGCATACAGAAATCCACGACATCCTCGCAAATAAAATCTGCAAGGACCTTGGCCTGGAAAAAGTCAAGAAGTAACAATGCAGAAAACATGATTTTCATCTGAGGCTGGGATTTCTTGTGTCAGGTCATATATTTGTCTTCAAATAAAAGCATGTCTTCGGGTTCCGGTGCTATAATCTCTATCTCTTCTTTTGTTTCAGGATGGACGAAAATCGTTTTATACGAATGTAAGGCCTGACGTTCCATGATGACGCGTTTTAATATCTCGGGGGTGTTACCTTTTTCAATGAACTCAAGAAAGTCCGCGTCATTGCCGGAATAGAGCTTGTCTCCAACAACAGGATGACCATAGTGGGCAAGGTGTACTCTGATCTGGTTTGTCCGGCCTGTCAATGGATAGCAAAAAAGTTTTGTAAATCCGTTTTTCCTTTTTACAACCTCAAATGCTGTTTCTGCCGGCAGCCCCTTGTCGTCAACACCCATGCGTATTCTTACAACAGTTGAAACATCCTCTGCTATGGGGGCGTTTACAGAAAAGTTATCCTCCTTTATTTCACCAAAAGTATATGCTATATATGTTTTGCGGATGCTCTTGGCCCTGAACTGATCACCAAGGTCCTTCATGGCTTTGAAGGTTTTACCGAGGATAATTATGCCGCTTGTTTCACGATCAAGCCGGTTTACAAGATCAAGCTTAACGTCAGGATAACGGGAGCGAAGGAGTTTAATAAGTGTATTGTTGAAATATTTACCGCTGGTATGCACCGGAATATTCGGAGGTTTGTTTATAATCATAATATGCGGATCGTCAAATAATACCGTATAGTTTGTATTTACCGGTTGTTCTTCATAGTCGCCTATGTCATAAGAAAGAATACTGTCGCGTGGAATCTTTGATGATGGTTTCGGGACCTTGTTATTCAGCATTACACTGCCATCTTCAATCTTCTTCTGCCACTGGCTGCGGGTATGATATGTGTATTTTTCAGCAAGATAAACGTCGAGTCTTGTTCCGGCAAAGCGGTTATTGATGTCCTTCTCAAAGACCATGTTATTCTATGTGGACCGGCTGGGGAGGTGAGTCAGTGGAATTGCCTACTTTGTCTATGACTCTAAACTGGTAATAATAAACGCCTTTTGGAAGCAGGTTTTTTCCTGAGTCCCTTCCATCCCATGCGATTATCCGGGGAGGGAGTCCGTAGCCGGTAAAGGCCTTGATTATCTCCAGCTTGTTGCTGCTCCCAGTTTTCCGACAAAATGTTAATGCCCATTTTTTTACACCACTGCCCCCCGGATTGTCGCGGCATTGAATTAAAGTATTTACCACATCAAGATGGCCATCACCATCCGGAGAAAATGACGGATTATCAAGGCTTACGGTTGCAATTGGCGGAGAGAAATCCTCCCGGCCTCCAAGGCCGATTGAAAATTGTATGTAGTGGGACATCAGGTCCATAATATCAGCGTTTCCTGATTTGTCGAAACTATTGTTAAAAGCGTATTCGGTTTTTATGGCGTTTCCGGCAAGAGCGAATTCATATCGCAGGGCCAGAAGCAGTATAATATTCTGATCCGGTGAGGCGGATTTTTTTCGAGATAAACAACCAGCCCTAAGTTTAAGGGAAAGGTCTTTTAGGAATGCCATTTCACCACCGCCGCCGAAGCTGTAGTTTTTAAGCTTGACGTCATGCAGGCTGTCTGCATGGCCCTCGGCAAAGATGGCTGTGCTTCGCTGATGGTCTAAAAAGCCTCCGATCTGAATCTTGGCTGCGCGTTCAGGGGACACGGAAAATGATTGTGTATGAAGGAATGGGGTTGACATAAGATTGAACAATGCCGCGCCCATGAAAATCCTTGGGGTAATGCCAACAAGCAGGCCGAGATCAAAATCCATTGCATATAAGGTTTTATTGTAGCCGCCTTCGGGAAATTTATTTGCGATCATAAACTTTATATTCGCACCGAAATCAATATCATTTCCAGACGAGGCAAAGGAAAATATCGAATGGTTTTCAAGATAGCCATCTTTGGAATAAAAAGATACACCCCCGCCAATTGAGGCATTCTCCAGAAAACGGCCGCCATAAGACAATGCAAGGGAGAGGGGGTGTGTGAAATCCTGAGTGGAAACGCTTATCTCCTGTCCGTATATGCTTGCAAGATAAGCCGGATTGTCGAAAGAGGCGGATGGACCAAAACCGATTGTGGGGATAAGGGGCGAATAGCGGGCAATGTGTATTAAAGGCAACTCTGACCGAAACGATGTATATACAGGGGCTTCCGCGCGCAGAAGTCCTGCGGAAAGCAGGATTACGGCAAAGCGGAAGATGTTAGTCATTTGATTCTTCGTCAAGGAGACGGAGCGGCATTATAAGAAACAGCATGCGGCGGCTCTTGCCCTCGCTCATGGGCTGTATGATTGTGGCTGACAGGGCCGTATTCATGCTCACAACAACATCTTCATCATCAAGCAATCTTAATATTTCAATGAAGAAATCGGCATTGAAACCAATTACTGAGGCTTCATGGTCGTACTGCACTGAAAGAGAGCTTTTGCCTTCTCCCCGAAAGTCGCGGTCGGAAGATGATACGGTGAGCGTGTTTTTCGAAAATGCGAATCGAACCTGGCGCGTACGGCTGTTGGACATCACGGAGATGCGTCGCAACACGGAGAAAAGTTCATCACGCTTAACAATGGCCTTTTTTGGATTGTTCTTGGGAATAGCATCGTCGTAGTTGGGGTATTCGCCCTCAATGAGTTTCGTTGTTACGGATGTCTTGTTGGCCGAGAACTCCGCGTAGATTTGCCCCAGTCGGACGGTTATGATGTCGTCCGGGTTCGAGATGATTTTGGAAATCTGGTCAAGAGCTTTGGGTGGTATGATTATTGAAATCTTGTCTTTTGCTTTTTCAGGCAGATTATCTTCCTGACACAAGCATAGCTTGTGACCATCGGTTGCCACCATCTTTATAGTGTTTCCGGACAGCTCGCAAAGTACTCCCTTGAGTGCTGCGCGGGTCGTGTCTTTGGCAACGGCAAAACGAACACGGGAACCCATTTCGTCAAGGGTTGAACTTTTAATGGTGAACCTAAAAGTTTCTTTGAAAGATGGAGTTTCAGGAAAATTCTCTGATGACTGGATTGGAAGCTTGAATTCGTCTGTCGGGGTCTCAACTTTAAGGAATTCCTTTGAAGAGAGATCAAAAGAGATGTCTGTTTCAGGCAGCTCCTTTATAACGTCAAAAAGCCGTTTGGCGTTTACAATGAAGTCGTGTGAACCGGAGCCGGAACCGATGTCCGCTGTTGTTGTTATAGAAAGATCCAGATCCGTTGCCCTGAGCACAAGAAGGGATCCGTTAAGTTGTACGCTTATATTGGATAGTATCGGCAATGTTGAACGGGCTGGTACGATATTCACAACCTTTTGAAGAAGTCCTAAAAGTTCGGCTTTTCTAAGAGAGAATTTCATGTCTGCTCCTGTGTATTTATTTCTTTATTGATATCTTTCCAAGGCTTTAAGCAGCCTATAAAATCGTTGGTATGGGCCCTGAAATCAAGGCTTTTTTTTATTGAACCATTGGAACCATTTATATATGATATCAAGAAGCGCAATAATAGCGAGTATGGCCATGGCAGCAACAAGGACAAAATCAAGATTATAATTGAAAGCATCGGATAAGTTGGCTGATGACGCGGCTTTTGCCCGGAACATAATCAATAGGTCCTTTGCTGCAATCAGAGTTGTTGTGAACATGAAAGCCATTGGAACAAAGGTCACCCAGGCATATCGGACTTTTCCGGCCTTTATTATGAGTGTTGTCGCGACCCCGAGTGCGACCCCTGCCAAAAGCTGGTTTGCCACTCCGAACATGGGCCAGATGCTTGACACGTTGCCGGAATAAATCAGGTAGGCCCATGATATCACAACGATCAGGCTGAATATGAGTATGCCCGGAATCGACCTTTGACGGCCAAGGGGCGTCCATATTGTGCCGCCTATTTCCTGGAGCAGGAAGCGTGCCACGCGCGTACCCGCATCGACCGTAGTGAGAATAAAAAGTGCCTCGAACATGAGTGCGAAGTTATACCAATATGGCATAAGGGCTTTCATGCCAGGGATGTTGGATAGTATTGATGCCATTCCGACTGCCAGGGAAACAGCGCCGCCCGGGCGTCCCTCGACATTTACCCCCACCATTGCGGAAAGCTCCTTTATTTTGTCAACTGGGAATCCAAGATTGGCAAGGGCTTCAGGCGAAAGCTTTGTGTTGATTGCAAGGTAATCACCTGGAATAAGGACAGTTGCTGCAATGAGGGCCATGATGGCTACAAAGCCCTCGACGAGCATGGATCCATATCCGATGAACTTAATGTCTTTTTCGCTCATAATCATTTTGGGTGTAGTACCAGAGGCAATTAGCGCATGGAATCCTGAAATGGCCCCGCAGGCAATTGTTATGAACATGAAAGGATAAAGTTTACCCGGGATAATAGGGCCGTTTCCGGTTGCAAACTGCGTTAATGCCGGCATCTGAATCTTTGGGGCCATTATGATGATGCCTATGGCAAGCAGGGCGATTGTGCCGATCTTCATATATGTCGAAAGGTAATCCCTAGGGCAAAGAAGCATCCATACCGGCAGCACTGAAGCAAAGAAACCATAAACAGCAAGAGTTACAATGAGCGGGTTCCTGTTCAGGGTAAATATGCTTTCGAGTGGCGAACCTGGTATAAAGTGACCGAAAATAACTGCGCAGGAAAGGAGGATAACCCCTATGACGCTGACCTCGCCTACCTTGCCCACTCTGAAACGGAAAAGATAAAACCCCATCAGAAGAGCTATTGGAATGGTGATTGCAATTGTGAATGTGCCCCACGGGTTAAGGGTGAGCGCATTTACAACAGCGAGTCCCAATCCGGCAAGTGCAACCATTATTATGAATATTACTGCAAGCGATGCTGCAAAACCTCCAATGGGCCCAATCTCGTCCTTTGCAATGCTTGGCAGGGACTTTCCATTGCGTCTTACGGAAGCCCCGAGAATTACCATGTCGTGAACAGCCCCGGCAAATACGGAGCCAATTAGTATCCATAAGAAACCTGGCATATAGCCGAACTGTGCCGCTAGCATCGGGCCAATAAGCGGGCCCGCGCCTGCAATGGCGGCAAAGTGGTGGCCGAAAAGCACGAGGCGCGGTGTGGGTTCGTAGTCTATTCCATCGCGAAGCCTGTGTGCAGGTGTTACGTAATTGGGATCAATGGATAATATTTTGGCTGAAATAAACGCGGCATAGAAACGATATGCGAGCGTAAAAATGCAGGCTGAAGCTGAGAGTATCCAAAGTGAGTTTACCTTTTCAGTGGGGTTGAAAACACGCGCAACACCTGCAAGCGAAATTGCGGCAAGTATGGATAAAAGAGTCCAAATGACTATTTTTAATTTTTTCATTTTAAAGACTCAAATATCCTTTCATTTGCGACAACATTTTATTCATAACGCTTTGTACGGTTCTGCCGATTATGCTTTCAAAGAATATCTTGTCGTCCATGGAAAACGGGCGTTCGGCAATGTCCTTGAAGGTGTTGCCCGGGACTTCGTTTTCCTTTATTTTCTCCGTGACCGCAAAAGCCGTAAGCGTTCTGTTGTCGGCTGGGCTTATGAGTGTAAATGTTATTTCCAGGCGACACGTAAGCTGGCCCTGAAAGTTGCCCTTGGAGCCGCTGATTTTTGTGCCTTTGCTGAGTTCAAAAGCCGTAATATTCCCTATGATTACTATTGTCGCCTTTTTTTTTAGGCTGTCAATGGTCTTTTCATCAGGGTGTGATCCCGTAAGTTCAATAGGAAGGCCGGCGTTACTTTTTAAAATGTTAGCTGTCATGGATGATAATGCTTTTTCAATGTCCCATAGTCCGCTATAGTCGGAATGGTTGGTGAAGCAGGTCACAACAATACGATCCTCGGCATTTCCGCCAAGGATGGCCCTTGTCTGTTCTCGTTTTACGCCGGCCTTGTTCGCTTCTTTAATAACAAGGCCTGGAATTATTGTGTTAATCCAACTTAAATTTGAAACATCTATGCTGTCTGATGCACGGGAGCGTTCGATTTCTCTTCCTATTTCTATGGAGGTGGTTTTCCCGGCTGGAATGGATATCTCTTTTGTCAGGCTTATGTTCTTTGCGGTTACAGTGCCGTTAAGAACTAGGATATCCGCTCTGTTACTTGACTGGTCGGAAGTTATTCCAAATCCCGTTCCGTTCCTGACTGTGAATAAAGCTGAAGGTGTGATTATGTTATGTTGATAAAGCGAATCGCTTTCATCCATTGTCATTATATAGCAACTTCCTGAAAAGATGCTTATCGTATTCAGGTTTACCTTCTCTCTGCCAGGTGATCCGGATTCAATCCTGACCTTACTTTCTTCATTCAGAAACAATTTGAGACCCCCCGGCATATTTATGGCCGCGATACTTTTCCGGCCTGTGCGTATTCTGTCGCTGTCAAAAAGTTTTGTTGAAGTATCGGCAAAGCACCAATCCTGTGTACCAGCCCTGTTGAGTTCAAGTATGCCTTTAAGAAATCCCACTTTGGCAATAGAAGGAGAATTGTTCATTCTTCCGGGGATTGCGGCATAAGATATTATAAGTGCAGATAGGATATATGTTATGATAAAATGCATTTGAGACCCCCTTCTTAGAAGTCTGTTTTAAGGCTTCGGAAATGTGCCGGCTCTTTTCCTGCCGAGACCTCGAAACAAAGTGTTTTGAGCAAAATGTTGTCCTTGAGCCCTATATCAACCGACCAGTGGCCTGTTTCTTTCCTCTCAACCATGTAGCGGCTCATGGCAGTGTTTTCGGATGCTGAGTACCAAATGGTATCGTGTTTCATAAGGGTGTTCTCGTGAAACCATGAAAAGATAAAGAACAGGTCGCCCTCTTTTTTCATCCTGTATTTAAGGCGGCACTGTATTTCCTCCCATTTTTCATTTGTCTTTATTTCAAATTGAGAGACTCCCATTGTATCTTCCGTATTCTTTGAACCTGCCTTAAGCATTATTGCTTCGAATTCATTGAACATGGCTTGGGACGGATTCTGCGCTCCTGCCCCTATTACAGCAGGGGCTAAGTGTGATCTGCTTTTTGATCGAAGATTCAAAAGGACCATTAAAAAAAATAGCACTATCATGACAAAGGGAAAAATGCGCAGGTCCCTTAATTTATATCGCAATGCTTTCTCCGCGTATGAGGTCTGAAAAGACTTCCCTTCTGCGTATTATTACAGATCGACTGCCGTTCACCATTACTTCGCATGCCCGCGGCCTGGTATTGTAGTTGGACGACATGGAAAAACCATAGGCACCTGCGGTCATTACCGCTAAAACATCCCCTGGAACAGGTTCCGGTAAAAGGCGCTCCTTTCCAAGGAAATCAGAAGACTCGCATATCGGCCCTACAATGTCGGTTGTTATGGATTTTGCCGAGGTTTTTATAACAGGTTCGATTTCGTGATAACTGTCGTACATTGCGGGCCTGACAAGATCATTCATGCCGGTATCGACAATTATGAAATTCTTGAACCCGGTTTTTTTGACATAAAGCACCTTTACAGCAAGCACCGCCGAGTTGCCGGTAATATAACGTCCTGGTTCGCAAATGAATTCAAGGCCGCTTTTGCGGATATGCGGAACAAGTTTATCTGCGAGCTCTTTTGGGGTAAAGGGATTCTGGTTATGATAATTCACACCGAACCCTCCGCCTATATCGATTTCAGTCAAGTGAATGCCGTTCTTTTTAAGCTCATTTAAAAGCAGCATAATCTTTTTCATTGCCTTAACATAAGGTTCGGTTGAAAATATCGGGGAGCCCAGATGCACATCGATTGCTGCAAGCGTGACGTTGGACAGGTTATTTGCAACCGAAAAGTAATGGCCGGCCTGATTTATCGGCAGACCGAACTTATTTTCTTTTTTGCCTGTTGTGGTCTTGGCGTGGGTTTTTGCATCAACATCAGGGTTTATTCGAAGTCCGATACGGGCCTTTGTTCCGCACTCTTTTGCAATACTGTTGATTGCGTTAAGCTCCGGCATTGATTCAACATTAAAAAGATGGATGCGGCTTTTAATGGCGTATCGGATTTCTTCATCAGTTTTCCCAACGCCTGCATACACTATCTTTGACGGGTTTATGCCTGCCTTGAGGGACCTGAAAAGTTCGCCGCCGGATACGATATCTGCTCCGGCTCCCATTGTAGAGAGCAGCTTCAATATTGCGAGATTCGAGTTTGATTTTACGGAAAAGCATATAAGGGGTGATACTGGCGCAAAAGCCTTTCGGATTTCGTTGAACCTGTTTTCAAAGGCCTTTCGGCTGTATATATAAAGTGGGGTACCATGCTGTTCTGCAAGTTTTCTTATGGAAACGTCCTCGCAGAAAAGCTCACGGTTTTTGTAATTGAATTCTTTCATGTTTAATTTCCCTTAAAAAAAAAGCCCTTTTTACGGGGCTTTCCTTAAACCATTTTTATTTACAAAGCAAGAATAGGTTATTTTGCCGTCGAAGCCGCCATCTTTTTTTGCGCCGCGGATTTCATGTGAGAAGCTTTGTTTTTATGGATAAGCCCCTTGCCCGCAAGCTTGTCAACAGTTGAACAGAGCTCTTTGCCTAGCTTAACCGCGGCTTCGCCTTCGGCTTTGGCCAGTTTGCGTACAAGACCCCTGATGACGCTTTGTCTTGTCCGGTTGCGCTTCTTGCTTTTCTCGCTTGTCTTGATGCGCTTGATCGCTGATTTGTGATGTGCCAAGTTTATCTCCTTTTAAAACGTTATTAACGAATGGTTAAAAAATATATGATAGCCGGGGATTCTGTCAATAAAAAGAGCTGGTTTGCTTAATAGATACTCAACTTTCTTCTTTGCTACTTTTGTCCGGCGACACGGAAGCCGCTGGCTGTTCAATTAAATTTGTGTTTTTATGTACGAGGCCAGAGACGGCCTCGTATTTAGCTATCATTGTTTTCCTTTTTCCCCCCGAGCCGTCTCTGGCTTGGGGGGATTAATAAACCAACTATATGACTAACCGGCGGCCTGTGCCGCCGGACAAATTCAGGGAAGGCCGAAAGGCTTCTTTACATTTAAATTATCACGCGTCAACCATAGGTCAACGGCATTGGGGATGGGGTATGTTGACATATTGGTGGTAAATGTTTTTACGCTACATCTTGTGGCCACTCGTTAAATATTACGATGCCCTATAAAGAATAAATAAAAACAACGTAAGTTATTTCAGAATTAGGATAGGCGAATCTCAGAGCTCCCCAGCTTTGGCCTTTGTTAATGTATTAATATATTTGGTCATTCCTTTATGGCCCTCACCCCTGGCCCCTCTCCCGCTCACGGGAGAGGGGAAAAAGGGGTGAGGGTTAATTAGAATGCTAAAGCTTTTCCGTCTATGACAATTCAAAACTGGGGATAAGTGAGTAGGCGAATACGTTCATTCGATAAAGGCTTGACAGGATATTGGGGGAGGAGTATTTTATTTTCCGGCTTGGTCTAAACCTTTTCAAGACCGTTAGAAGACATACACCTATCAACAAATAATGGAGGTATTTAAGATGGCAAAGCTGACAAAAGATTATTTTTCCGATGGCGAGGTTGTAATATTAGGCTTCCCGCTCAAAGATGACCGCTCAATGAAAATGATTCTTGCGGCTTTTAAGAATAACAATATCAAAGTATATGCCATGAATGAAAACGCCACCGGTAACCTCGATATCAAAATTCACAAAAGCTTTGCCGAACTTCCTAAGAAACCGAAATGCGCCTACATATATCTCGATAAAAATGAGATCACGCCATGGATCGGCCAAATGATCTCAAACGGCGTAACTAGAGTTTTATTCCACAGCAAACGGGATGTAATGCCTACGGATATTGAAGCATGTAAAAAAGCAGGCCTTGAAACAGCCGTTGCATGTCCGATGATGCTTCTCGGCAAAGGGTTTCATAAGTTCCACAAATTTTTAGCCGGGGTTTGACGGTAAATACATTTAACAGGCAGCTTGCAAGGTGGATTTATTCCATCCCTCACGCAGCCATCCGATTGTGATTAGGGTGTTTTGCTGTGGATTATTTTAAATGTTTGGATTCCAATTATCCCAAAATTATCTCATCGGCTATTTTTAACAACCAAAGGAAAATAAGAAGTCCCTGTAACCTTAAAACAAGATGCCTTGTGAAGTGTTCGCGAATAGAAGAATTGAAAACAAATTCAGCCAGAAAGAAAGGAGCAATACTTATGAGTGGATAATGATGCAGGCAGAATTTATTTTAACGTCAATCGGAGGT
This sequence comes from uncultured Fibrobacterota bacterium, assembly GCA_963831235.1. Classification (GTDB taxonomy): domain Bacteria; phylum Fibrobacterota; class OXYB2-FULL-49-7; order OXYB2-FULL-49-7; family JAEUSG01; genus CAWHPS01. Next base: position 100,033 of record CAWHPS010000064.1, on the reverse strand, counting down.
GACAATGAGCTATTGGTTCATGCCGCTATCCGGTCGGCAACAGAAGTGTGGCTCACAAATAACGGCCACTTAACAATCTTGACCCAGTGTGAAAGTGTAAACCTATTATGACCATGAAAGTGTCTCATCATCTCAAAGGCGGGACAACATTGCAATTGTCATGTCTGGTGATTTTAGTCATTGTTTCCGGCGCTTGCGCCACCCACATCAAGGCCTCCACCTTCGGATGGAATGATACCGATGCCACGACGGCTTTTAAAAATGCGATTAATTCTTCTTACGATACGATTGTTATTGATAAGCAAGCGAGTGATTGGATTATTACTCCCGCATTGTTTTGGGACGTCACTAACAAAATCATCCTATTCGAAAATGGTGTTGTGCTGCAAGCAAAAGCGGGTTCATTTTCAGGAACAAGCGATTGTTTGCTTCGATTCAATGGAGCATTAAATTTAAAACTCGTGGGATATGGTGCTACGCTTAAAATGAGAAAAGCTGACTACACACAACCACCTTATGCCGCCGGTGAATGGAGATCGACATTGTCTTTAAACAGCTGCACAAACGTGCAGGTGTTTGGATTTAAAATAATGGATAGCGGGGGTGATGGCGTTTATATTGGATTTCATCCCAACTACAATCCCCAGAATTATTGCGAAAATATTTTATTAAAGGATTTGTGGTGCGATAACCATCATCGTCAGGGAATCTCTGTTATTTCGGCTCAGCATTTAAGAGTTGAGCATTGCTGGTTTACAAATACCATCGGCACGCTCCCGGAATTCGGGATAGACTTGGAGCCCGATGACAGTACCGAGCTGCTCGTTGATATTGTTTTTGACAAGTGCAGGCTTACTGGCAATAACGGCTCAGCTATAGGCATTGCTGTTTTGAATCTCAATAACACCTCCCTGCCGCTGGATGTTACATTTAGCAACTGCTATTTAAGCGATAATCACACAACGGCAAATGCCTATGTAGCGTGTGAAATCATTCTTGGAGATAACGGCAAAGCAAATGCGGTTACAGGCGCTGTTAGTTTTAACAACTGTATGATAGAAAACAGCCAATGGACAGCTGTTTATGTGCGTAAAATTGCATACGGATATCAGGCGAATTTCAACAGTTGCGTTTTTAAGGACGTGTCACAAAACACCGCCAACACTTATAATAATCCAATCTGGGTCGAAGTAACGGATTATTATAATGCGTGCCCTCGCTTTGGAGGGGCTGTATTCAATAACTGCTTACTTTCGTATGGCACTGCGTATAATTTCCTGGACTCATATGGCGAAGATGCGACCTCTGCAGGAATGGGTAATGTGCAGTTCAATAATTTTACTGTTATTAATCCTAATAATGTATCATATAATGTTACTCGGGGCGGCGGTTCTCCTGCCTCCGATTGTATATTTGATTTTAATAAATTTACATCTGCACCTACAACTACTGTTTCTTATGCTGCTGGCGGTAATTTAATTGAATGTAACACCACCAACAGCTTATTAAATATCTACAGAGCAGCAGGCAGCAATGTTACCTATCCGCTCGGAATATCTTATTCTATAGCAGGAAGCGGCATCCAAGGCATTGATTATAGCAGAATGAGCGGTTTTATCATTATTCCCCAGGGAAGCTATTCACAAACGGATACGTTTTTTGTTTTAACCGATAGTGTGGCCGAGTCAATAAAACATGATACGGTTACCATTAATACGAGCGCATATTATGGCACAACCTCGTTACCTCAATCTGTCACCATTGAGGATTGCGGCTCAACGGGCGTCAACGCAACATCAAATTCTGAAGATGCGCCATTACAACGCCTTATCATTGAATCCCCTCCCTTCAATGGTCGTGTATCCATCAGGCTTGTTGGAAGAATGAAATCTGCAAGCACTATTCAGGTTTACGACTGTCTGGGCAGGAGGGTCGTGGATTTGACAGAGCAGTTTCGCAATAACAAAGCAGTCTGGGATGCATCGGGACAAGCCTCCGGGGTATATATTGTCAAGCTCAAAAATCTTGGAGTGGAATTCAGGCAAAAGATCGTTTTGGTAAGATAAGTTTTATTGAAAACATCAAGCAGTAATAAAAAGGGGATTGACTTGGAAAAACATATCCTATCAAAATCCTTATTATCCGCGGCAATGGTTTGTGTCGTGGGTTTGACCATCAAACCTATCCACCAGACGAACCTTATCGAACAGTCGCTGTGCCGGGTCTCTCAAGGCCCGATTATCTGACACCCGTTACGGATCCTGCTTTCGGAACGGAAATCATCCGTATTACGGACAGCGCGGTTTTTGGGGCCGCCGATGTTAGACATCATTACTCCAAGTACCAGTCCTGGAACTGCGACCAGACGCTGATCAAAATCAGGAATTGGATTTTGGATGGAAAGACATATCAGATTCGCACAAGCTTCTTCATGTCTAGTGAGGCCCAATGGTCATACAAGGATCCAAACAAGATGTTTATGATTCTTGGTAATAAGTTTGTGAGTATTAATGCAACAACAGGAGGTCGCACAACGCTGTACAATTTTGCAGATTATGATACAATCCGAATGAGGCCTTCAGAGGGAAATATCTCCAAAAATGATTCAACTGTTGTTTTTATGGCTAGAAATGATAAAGACACGAATATTGTAGTGTATCACTGCTGTCCCAACGTTGGATCAGGCAATCGATGTAACACACTGTTAATTTGAGAGATAAATATGCTTTGTGTTTTTTCCGATTTGAACTTTAAAGTATTTTCCATTCGTTTCTTCACGGCTACCTGCCGTAAAGGAGCGATTGATGAATACCTGATGAGCGAAGCGTCTCACAGGAGGTCGTCCGTGAAAAGGGAGACATTATCATCATGCAAGGGATGAAGCATAATGGCAACTGAACTGATACGGGTAAGGGCGTATGTTGAGAAGCATCCTAAAGATGTGTTGACAACATTGTATCACCATGTGACGGATGTGGACAACTTGCGTTCATGTTTTGAAAGTCTCGATGGAACCAAAGCCGTAGGGATTGATGGTGTAACGAAGGAAGAGTATCGAAGGAATCTGGAAGAGAACTTGCTGGACCTTTCGGCACGGTTGAAGCGAATGGGATACGTACCCCAGACCAAGCGGCGTTCGTACATACCAAAACCGGGCAGCGAGAAAGGGCGGCCGCTGGCGATTAGTGTATTTGAAGACAAGATAGTGGAAATGGCGGTGAAGAGAGTTCTCGAACAGATATACGAGCCGATGTTTTTAGAGTGCAGTTACGGTTACCGTGTGAACCGCAGTCCGCACCAGTGTATTGATGCGATAGGAAAGACGATTCAACAGAGGCGAATCAACCATGTAGTAGAAGCGGACATTCGGAGTTTCTTTGACCGATTGAACTGGGAATGGTTAGGAAAATTTCTCAGGCATAGGATAGGAGACGAGCGTTTGTTGCGATTGATAACGCGGATGTTGAACGCGGGAATCATGGAAGACGGATTGACCCACGCCAGTGAGGAAGGGGCGCCACAAGGGGCCATCGTTTCACCGATACTGTCGAATGTGTACCTGCATTACGCTTTGGATTTATGGTTCGAAAAGAGATCCTGGCATCAGGATATTCAATATGCAGGGACGGCTCATTGCAGCGCTTACTCCGTCCAGTATTAAACGAGCCGGCTGTTCCGCGCAATACGAATATGTCTGGAATGGGGCTGGGTATGCCAGCGGAGCATATCTTGTTTCAGCGAATGTGCAGGGCAAGACCTGGAAAAAGGCGGTTATTCTAAAAATGTGTCGTTTACAGCTTGCCGAACTTGAAATCTACAATACGGACACAACATCGGCCATTGAAATGTTTCAGCCCTCTCTCATTAACTTCGGCCTAACATCAATTCCAAATCCATTTTCCGTCTGTCACACTTGTAAAATTCAATGTTCCAAAGTCAACGGATGGTGAAAAATATAAGGTCTCCATACGGATATACGACTTGAACGGGCGGCTGATGCAAACATTGGCACAAGGGCTGTTTGCGGCCGGGGTACACACCGCGCAATTCACCGGAAGGGCGAATGGAAACAGGCGCACGCTCGGCAACGGCATTTATTTCTGCTGTATGCAGGAGCCGGGGTTTGCGCGAACCGTCAAGTTGTTGTTGGTGCAATAGGAAACCAACCCCTAACCCCTTTCCTTTTTTTTGGGGGAAAAAAGGGAAGGGGGAACAGAAAGAGAATACAGGACATAAGAACTAATGAATATTAATCGTGTCTTTGAACCCTTCCCTTTTTCCCCCAAGAAAAAGGGAAGGGCATGGGTGTGTTGGTTTACAAACGGAGGAACAATGTCAAGCAAACTTATTTGTCTATGCGCAATTGTTTTACTGGTATTCGGAGTCGGCTATGGCCGCATGTCAGGGACCTTTGTTCTTACCTCTTCGGAGGATGGTGGCGGAGGGTTCCATGGTTGGACAGAAGGGGATATTGTCCTGCTTGATGCGTTTTCAGGAAAGACGGATACGCTTGTCCGAGGGAAATGTGGCGGTCCCACATTTTCCCCTGATGGCAGGGAAATAGTGTTCCGCCGTGGCTTTCATGATTGGATAAATTGGGACGATCCCATTAATAGAAAATATGTAATTAAAGACACGCTTTTTATTATTAATCTTTTTACAAAACAGGTCCGTCTTACAGTACCGAACTATGCAGGAAACGAAAGCGCTGATCAGTTTACCTGGGACACCGATAATTGCATTTACTATCCGGCATGTGGAACGCATAGGGTACTCCGTTTGAATCTTGGAACAATGAAAAAGGATACTCTTCTGAATTTTGTAGGCAATTATGCCCATGAATTTGATACGACCAATTATGAACTGCACTGGGGAAACATGTCCTCGGACGGCAAGCGCGGATGCTTTACATGCGGCAAAGAGGAAAACAGCGTTGTCAGTTTTGATTTGGCAACAGGTTTCGAGGGTGGTCGAAGTAAGGGAAATTGTCAGGCAGGAATTTCCATCAATGGAGACTTTATATGCGATATCGGAGGTTCGCATGGTGCAACACTAATACATAATTTCGTTTCAGGAGCAGTCTATTCCATTATGCCAGCACTCTGGCTTGGCACTGTTCCCACAGGAGAAGCTGTATGGATGCTGGAGTTTTCACGGCACGTCAACAACATGATTATGTTTCATATTACCGACGGCGGTTCATACCTGTGGAATTTCAAGACCGACAGGTACCGGCTGATTGCAAAGAAATCCGGAGGAAGGTATGCCAGTGTATGGGGTTATTATCAGGGCTGGGTGCTTGATACCATCCCTGCCAAACCTCCCGCAGGACTTCATGCAGGGGTTATTACAGACAAACAGATTACACTGAATTGGAATGCACCATCCCAAGCTGCAAGTGACGGCGATATGCCGGAATGGTATGTCGTGGTACGCGATGGAGACACTGTTGTAACAATAACCGGAACAGAATTTACTGATACCGCACTGACGGAAAACACGGACTACAGTTACAAGGTTTATTCCAAGGATGACGGAGTCAGGGTTTCTTCACCTGCAGAAGGAACATTCCACACTTTGGTTGACGTTTCTGCTCCTGTTGTATTAAGGGCATATTCATTTACGGACAATTCGGTTCTTGTTCAGTTTTCCGAAAATATTGACAGAACCTTGGCGCAGACACCCTCTAATTACACCTTAGACAACAATGTCACCGTGCAGTCAGCCGTGCTTACGGATTCCAATACGGTAAGTCTTGCCACATCCTCTCTTGGCAGTGCGGTAAATGGAATGATTACTGTGATTGGCGCAAAAGATATCGCTGTATCAGCAAATACAAACACTTCGACTTCATGCGCAATAACAGCAATACGCGGTACAGACATGGTGGCTCCTCATACGTATTGGTGCAGGGTTTACTGGGACATACTTAAAGAGGAAAAACTGGAGTGGTCGGGATTTTATGAACACTGTTTCCACGATGTGCCTTATGAATATCGGGGGCTTCCCTACCTTGTACAGTGTACTGAGGATTTAAATGTTTCTGAAGTAACTGATTATCTGACCTTTACAGTCAATAGGCCAATCAGGGTATATCTTGGAGCATATTCAGTGCATGAAGCCGACAATCCTGCATGGATGCGGGCCAACTGGCAGCAAAACGGGGATACACTGGGCTCTTATGTGATTTATACAAAGAAATTCAATGCAAATGAAAAGATAACACTAAAGGGCAATTCTGATAACAGTCTGGGGCTTTACAGCATCATGTTTGAACCGGATGATTCTTTAAGCAATGTTAAAAATGAAATGGTAAAGGTTCTGCCGATAAACAACAGGATGGAGCTTGGCGTCTATCCGGCACCCTTTACATCGAGCATAAACATAACGCTGAATCTTGCCGTAAAAGGCAATGTGATTGTCAGGATATATGATTCGAACGGCCGGATTGTCAAGGTTATAAGGCAGGGTGAAACATCATCAGGTGTGCACAATCTGGTCTGGAATGGGACGGGGCTTGACAACGAGAGAGTGGCAACGGGAGTCTATTTCTGTCAGGCAATGGCGGATAAACGGATAGTGATTACACGGATGTTGACATTACTGAGATAGGCGCTTATATTTAACCTAAATTCATCAGTTGAAACTGAATTCCATGATGGAATTAAATGTATTTTAGAGTGAACCAGACACAGAAATAGGAGGCGCCTATGGTTCACCTGTTGGGTGAAGATAAATTTCAATTTGATACACTTGGCGCAAGGCCCATCTTGGACAGTTGGCTATGCGCGAAATGGCGACTCTGATCTAATTTCTGCATTTTGGGCTGTTTTTGACGAGCAAAAAGCTAAAATGTAGTGCCACAAATAGCTTGACCATAGGCTATTTAGGCTTTTAAAAAGCTTATTATTAGCTTTCTCTGCGATTCAGACATTAAAAAACGTTTTTCCCTGCCAACTCCCGTCCCACTATGAAGATGGCGGGGATAGCCAGCCCCAGAATTAATCCCATCTGATTTTTTGTGTGATTTTAACACGCGCGCACAAATAAGTTGCTAATCATGTCTGCATAATACAATAATATACAAACATGCTTAGTCGAAATGCACGCCCAGAAAAAGACGAGTCAGAAGAGATCAGCCGTCTCCGGCAACAACTACGCATCATTCAAAATTCCCAACAAGAATTATACCGGCATCTGATGAACGGCGGCCCTCTGGTTGCAGGGAGCTATTATCAAGTGTATAAGACCTGCACGCGCACCAATTGCTGTTGTCAACGAGGGAAGAAGCATGGGCCGTTTCCCGCGCTTTCCTTTTCACATGCTGGCAAACGCGGAATGATTATGATACGTGCAAAAGATGCGCCAGTTGTGGCTGTTAAAGTGGCGGCGTACAGACAGTTTGTGAAAGACGTTCGGGAATTACGGCAGATGAATACAAGAGTTTTGGCTGTTGTGGATCAATTGGGTCGGTTATTAAGGGAGGAATACAGATGAACCAACAAAAGGGATGGAATTAATGGAACTGGTCGTATTTGAAGAAAACAAGCCAATGGTCTTGCAAGCATTAAAAGAGGGAGAGTTTGATTATATTGAGGCGGCCAACGAGGCTTTCGAGACCGAATTTTTCAAGCACATTGGAGCCAAAAAGATTCTTGAGCAGGCGGCGCAGACATATCCTACTCCTCGAAAGAAGGAAGAGGTTCCCCTGTGGTTATATATTGCCAGCGAGTTGACGATGCGGTTACATGGTGTACACAGTTTTCATGGCTATCCCATGGTGGTGCGGACAGGGGGTATGCTCAACGCCTTTTTCCCAAAGAATGCCCAGCCGGTAGACCATCCAGACACCAAAGACATCACGCTGGCCTGCGAGGGGTTCAATAATAAGAATGAATATGATCGCGAGACACCTTGCGACCAGGATTTTCTTCGCAAGCTTGCCAAAGGTACCACTGCGGAAGCGTTGACACAGTGGTTTAACAACGATATTGCGCGGATTTTACGCTCACAGCGTGCTTTTGACAAGGAAGGTATTTTCATCGGAGACGCATCCAGGGCAATCGCATTAAAATTTAACGATTCCAAGTACCTGTTTGTCCCGGACAATCCCAGTTATGAAGGTTCCAAACTTTTGCTTTTTGATGAAAACAACCACCCTGTCAAACAGGAAGACTTCCATAAGATGTCTGACGAGCGCAAGGTGCGTTGCCAGTGGAAACGGTGCTATAAAATGGTCACACTGATGCATACCAATGCCAAGCTGGAATATTTTCTTCTCGTGGGCGTCAGGGTGGTCTCTGGTGAAGAGCATGAATGCCCATTATTCTACGAACTTTTAAGGGAATTTATCAAAGCGGTAGGAAAAGGAGTCATAAAAGAATTGATTCTTGACCGTGGCTTCCTTGACGGTAAAGAAATCTCACGAAACAAGAAGGAGTATGCTATCGACACGCTCATTCCGGTACGTAAAAATATGGACGTGTATACCGACGCAATGCCGTTATTCGGACGACCTGATGTCAAGTGGGTTGTTTGCGAGGAACCAAAGGAAGAAAAAGAGATGCCGGGTCCGATGCGGTTGAAGCCCATAGCTATAAGAAAGAGAGAACAAAAAAGACAGGAAACATTGGAAAAGAATAAAGCAGAACAACCGGCCCCACCGCCCGCTACCGTCATTGTAAAGAAAGAGGCTGCGGCTATCGGCAACTTTACCAGTTGGTCCACCTGCACCGTGCCATTGACCGTTATTGCCAATAGGGAGCATTATGCTGATGGACACGAAAATACATGGTTACTGCTCAGTACAAAGCAGATAAAAGATCCCCCCATGGCTGGACGATGATATCATTTACGTACATCTATTGAAGAAAGATACCGGCAGCTCAAGTGCTTCAGTGGTTTGGCAAGTTTTACTTCCCGCGATTTGTCACTTGTTGTCAATCAGATCGTCTTTACGTTCCTGGCCTACAACCTGCTTCATCTGTATCTTTTCCGTATAGGACGAGAGGAGTTCAACGCAAAAACCCCCTTAACGGTAAGGAGAGAATTGCTGCCCGCGGATAATCACGTTATTATCTTCAAAGAAAATTACTTTGGACTGTTTACTACCCTAGAGTTGATGCAACTGCTGACCATTGGAATCAAGGAAGAAGCGCGTAAGAAAATCGGCGAAAAGTGTCGTCGTATGCGCCGTGAATTACCTGAACTGATGGGTAGTCCACGCCCGACTTGATTTATCGGCAAATGAGAAACACCGCACGTCTATTCAAATATTCGTTCCAGGTAATCCGCACAATGTTTTACTTTGGGCTGTGAAGCATTGTTTACAGCCCTGTGGGTTTGCTTAGTCTTTATCCCACAACAAACCGTTATGATGACACATTCGACATGATTTACGCCTGTCGGGGCATTATTTCCACCCGACTAGGCAAAAACCTTTCCCCAGTGTCTGAATCGCAAATGTAAATAGGGAAATCTTTAACACAATGGACTCCAATTCAATTATTTTACAACATGGGTTTGCGTGGGAATACATAGGTTTATTCTTGGTATTGCCCGGAGCAAGAAAGCAGAGGAACTGCTGAAACCGCCCCGTTAGAATTAAAAAACTTTTTTCAATACGCTTAGGTGATATTCTTGAAATAACATTTGAAAAGCAAGGGTAAAAAACATTAAACCATTTATCATGGAGGTTGAGATGAAAAAGATCTGTCTTTGGATTTCCATTCTATGCGTGGTTGTATTGACTCACGCGGATGTCATCACTGTTTGTGCTGACAACTGGTGCCCCTACAATTGTGATCCTGGTTCCGATAACCCAGGTTATATTATCGAGATTGTTAAACAGGTTTTCGAAAAGAGCGGTCATTCGATTGACTATAAAATCATGCCCTGGACGCGCGCAATTACCGTATGCAGGGCCGGCGAAATAAACGCTATAGTCGGCGCCTCTAGAACCGATGCACCTGATTTTGTTTTTCCGTCTAATACGCTTGGACAGAGCGGATATGGCATGTTTGTCGCCAAAACAACGGCATGGACCTATTCAGGTATTGCTTCCCTTAAAGGTGTTTCAATAGGCGTGATAGACGACTATACCTACAATGAAGAACTGGATGCATATATAAAGGAAAACCGGAAAGATCCCAAGAAAGTTCAGGTGGCAAGCGGTGTTGACGCGAGAGAAATCAATATCAAGAAGCTGGAGGGCGGACGAATTGATGCTTTCCTTGAAAGCCCGTCGGTGATGCTCTACTCCCTGAATAAGATGGGCCTGAGCGATAAATTCAAGATGGCTGGGATGGTGGGTAAACCTGATGATATTTATATTGCATTCTCTCCGGCAAATCCCAAATCAAAGGAATATGCTAAGATATTATCCGAAGGGATCGCATCTCTCCGGAAATCTGGAGCGCTTGCTACATTGCTTTCCACTTATGGGCTCAAGGACTGGAAGAAATAATGGCAGAAGCACAGAGCCCTTCTAGCAGTCAGACGACGCGTGAAACAATCGGACTTCGCGATTCCATTCTGACCCGCATTATTTTTTATGCGGTCATCCCGGTCCTTATTATCCAGTTTTTGGCAACGGTCTATTCCCTGTGAACCATCCGATCTCTGGCATTACGGGAACTTAAGACCCTTCAAGCGGGTATTGCGGAGGAGCTTACGCGCAGCCTGCCGGAACCTCTTTGGAATTATCAGATGGATCGCGTACGCGAACTCATTGAAATAAAGATGCGGCAGGAGGCTTTTATAGGTGTCGCTATTGTGGAATTGAAATCCGGCAAGGTTTTGGTTGGCCTTGAAAGAGTGAACGGTAAGCTGACAGAACGGAACAAGCTTTTGGAAGGCGGTTTCCTAACTCAAGCAGCGGATATGAAATATGATGGTGCGCCGGTCTGGAAAGCATATTATTATTTTAGCGCTGATTCCATTCGCCGTACCGTGAATGCCTCACTCGAACGGAGTTTGACGGCTGCGCTTCTTACCTTATTTGCCATCATTGGTGCGCTTATTATCAGTATGCGCCGCCTGGTTATTTTTCCTTTGAGCCGTACGCTCAAGGAAATTGCTTCAGGTGCGGGTCAGGGAGATCTGACAAAAAGGTTGTCGGTTGACACCCATGATGAAATAGGCGCACTTCGTCAATGGTTTAACGTGTTCACCGAACAAATGCAAGGCATTATTCGAAAAATTGAAATGAACACAGCCAACCTTTCCGCATCAACGGTGAAGTTCTCGACAACCGCTGATCTGATTTCGGCCAGTGCAAACCGGATGCATGAAAAGGCGGACGCTGCCTCGAAAAATGTCAAGGAAACCTCCCAGCGTGTTACCGCTATTTCAAGCAGTACCAAGGGCATGTCTGAACGGGTAGGAACAACGGCCTCAGACATCCTGGAAATGGGACGTTCCATGCAACAGGTCTCACAACAATGCAGGGAAGAAAGTTCTATGACTGCCGAAGCCTCCTTGGCGGCTATGTCTATGCGTGATAGTATGGATAAATTATCGCATATGGCAGTTGAGATGGCCAAGGTTACGGATCTGGTCACAAATATCGCCAGCCAGACAAAATTGCTGGCTCTGAACGCAACCATCGAAGCCGCGTCCGCCGGAGAAGCTGGCAAGGGGTTTGCTGTCGTGGCAGCAGAAGTAAAGCAATTGGCGCACCAGACGGCCTTGGCCACGGAAGAAATCACATCCAAGATTAAGCAGATGCGGAACAATACGGATCTTTCGGTTGTGGCTATTGAGCAGATTGTCGGAGTGATCGATAAAGTAAACACAATTTCAACCTCCATTTCGAATACAATGAAACAGCAGCTTGAAATAATGGCGGCTATTGACGGAAATATGGGAGAGGCAAAACGTTCTACCTCGGAAATCTCGGTCCATGTAGAGGCATCTGCAGGCCGGCTCCACGACATTGCTGTTGTAGCCGGTGAGGTCAATGTGGCGGCGGATGAGACAGTGCAGGGAATCCAGGGCTTCAAGGAAGGAACCGCAGAAATCACCCGCATGGCAGTGGAATTGACATCGATAGTCAAACATTTTAGCGTATGAGAAATGATGAGAGAGCGCAGGCATATAATAGGTTATTTTTAAACCCTATCCTGGAATGCGCTTAAATTTGTAAGCAGCGTTTATGTAGCGCAGGTTCATTCTGGAGCATTTCGTCTTAGCAGAGCGCTTACATTGATGAAATAAAAAAGCTCTTAATTCTTTGGATCAACCTATTATTTCAAAAACAGTAATCGTGTATGCTATCCTGATATTATTGAAATCGAGAAATAAATAGTAATTGAAAAATATGACCATATTGGTTATGTTTAGTCTATATGACTAACTTATTCTTTGGAGGTCGTTATGGTTTCAGTAAGCATTCATGAAGCAAAAACACACCTTTCAGCGCTTATTGAGAATGTGGAACAATTACGGGAAACAATAATTATCTGTAGGCATGGACAAGCGGTTGCTGAACTTGTCCCTATTCCTCATGGCAATCGAACAAAAACCGACAAGCTTTTAAAGAATATCAAGATTAAAACAAATCCAACCAATCCAACAATAGGTGAGTGGGAAAATGCATGAAAAAGCATTGATACTGGATACCGTGCTCTTTTATGGCTGGTTTCCGGTGATAAGGCATTGTCGGTCTCAGCGAAGAATTCCATTGAAAAAGCTTCGATAGTTTATGTCTCTGCCATCTCTGCCTGGGAAATAAGTCTTAAGGTGGCGCAGAAAGAGATACTATTGCCGCTCGAACCTTTGGTTTGGTTTAAACAAGTTATTGAAAAGCATAATCTGGTAATTGCCCCCCTTGATGTTGATATTATGATTGCCGCAAATCAACTGCCCTGGCATCACCGTGATCCCGCAGACAGATTTATTATTGCTACTGCCTTACGTGAACAAATATCGGTTGTAACAGCAGACAAACGATTTGCAGTTTATGGAATAAAGATTATTATTTAACTTCTGTATCTTTCTCAATAACAGCAACTGCTTGTGCAATCCCGCTTAAATGGGAAAGGCTCAAGTGTATTTTGCCGCTAATTTCAGTTCTGAAAGTTTCCTTGGATTTACCTGCAAGTTCGATTCGAGGTTGCTTCATATCATTATGTATAACGGTAATTTCTTTAAGATTAAACCCCTCTCTTAAACCTGTTCCGCAAGCCTTTAAAAACGCCTCTTTTGCGGCGAATCTTGCGGCAAACCTTTCATATTTCATGCTGCCAGTTGCTTCTTCGCAGTAGTGTATTTCCTCTTTTGAAAAGACACGTTCCATAAAACCCTTGTTTGCCAGGATGGTTTTTTTTATCCGTTTTACTTCTATTATGTCAATTCCTATGCCGTGAATCATTGCTGTTAATCCAATAGTTTAAAGAATATCGGGTTGGAGAAGGCATAAAATATATTATTTCCAGCCTTTGAGGTAACCTCAAGCCGAAGATATGATGGTTTGTCAATAGCAATTGGCAGATCAGCTGAATAACAGTACTTTTCCTTATCCGTTGCCCTTGTTGTAAATATTTTATTTTCTTTGTTGTTAATTGTGCCTTTTATAAGAGTGATAAATGACAGTTGCCCAAACTCCAGGGTCGAAAGAGCTGAAATCAGCACTTTGAATTGTCCTACCTGCAAGGTGTCGCCTGTTTCATAGATGGTGTCATTATACAACACCTTTAGACAAGCAAAAGGGCCATTTGTCATGATTACGCGGCCGGCTTTAATCGCAGCTATTATTCCTGTTGATGTTAATGAATCGGTTTTTACGGCAGTCCGCACAGTTCCAAAGCGTTGGGTTTTATCCTCTTTAATTGTAATAAAAGGAATACCTATTTTTCTTGTGCGGTTAAAATCCCCATGTGCATCATTACCGCCGATTGCGAAAATCCTCTTTCCAGCAAGAAGAAGCGAAACCCAGTCACGTTTGCCCCTAAAAAAGGATTTATCCATGTTCCCATTCCAGAATTGGGTTATATGTAAACCATCATCATAGTCGTTTATGTCCCACCTGCCCCTGTTAAGGAGTAGTCTCTCAAACAAGCCTTCTTTATATCCCGGATGGGCCGCGAAAACCAATGTTTCCGGACTGCCCGTTTCCTTAACTATGTTTTCAATTGAATGGCTGCATGTTGTCTGAAACATACTTCTCCCGCAGTCACCGTATCCTTCTATGAAATGAGGGTTGTTAATGACGCAAATATGAACGGTCTTTCCCCGTCTGTTTTTAACGCTGACTTCTTCGCCTGGAACAAGGATGAAATCATGATTTGATAAGGCCGCGGTTTCATTCAATTCCGCAAAGGTCTCTTTACTCTTGTTGAATGGGTTGCGTGTATCGAGATCATAACTATGATCCGTTGCAAATGCGAATTTAAGCCCCATTGATTGCGCAAGAGCAGGAACAGCTTTAAGCGGGATGCCATATTCAACCTGATCATTTGTCAAGTGGCTGTGGAAATGGGTTTCTCCATATATGTAACCCGGCAAAGCCGGAAGAGGATCCGAAGAAGCATAGACCGCATAATCCGAATGAGATGCAAAGGGAATGTTATCATTTAAAACAAATGTTTTTTTGTTATTGATTTTAAGGTCCAGCTTGAATGTGAGTCTTACCATTCCTGAAAAATCATCTGGCAATGGGAATGCCATTGTTTGATAAAACAGATTGGTGCTAATGAATTGTTCGTCCGGTTTTATCTCTTTAATGAAAATCCGGTGTTTTGGTGATAATGTTATTGCAGCTGTGATATTGATGAGTTCAATTGGGAATTTATCAGCGTCTTTGATTATAAGTATTGCAGTAATGGGTTGACCTGGATCAATCCGGAAAGGTGCGTCAAATAATATTTCAGGTGCTTTGCGCGAAAGAAATGTAAAGCCTGCCTTGAATCTGTAATGGGTCTCTACATAGGTAAAACCTGTAATCAAATCTGAAAACATGATATTAATATAGCTTTTATTCGGGTAAAGATTGGAAGTAAAACAGTTCCATTTATTTGAAATACAAATTGGTTTGCCGAAAAACACACTGTTTTTTGTGTTATATTCATACAGTCCATTTGATTATATTATCACATCTTAAATGGACAATAATACACCAAAAGAAAAGCCCACAAAGCCAGTGCCTAAACCCCATCCGGTTGGTTTGACTGCATTGGACACGACATTCTGTTTTATGTCCTTATTGTATCCTTTTCACCATAGCCGAGACATTTACCGTTATATTTTCCTGTTCAAAGAGAACGAAACAAGCGGCACTATTCTTGACAAGATACGCTATTCTGAGTTGTCAGGGAGAAACAAGGCAAAGATTAAAGATTGCGAAAAGAAGAAGCTGATAAGTTTTGTTTTACTTATGGTTATGCTTCTTGTATCACTATTCTTTTCCGTCAGAATATTCTCAATTCTCATGGTTATTTCTCTTCTTGTAACAGCTTATGATTTTCTGGATAAACGCATCTGCTATTTGTGGCTTAGAAGGGAATATTACAGGAAATCTCCAAATGCCCAAACAGAACCCATTGTCGGACGAGAAGAGGATTGAACGGATAATTGAAATTATCCGTATCATATCATCACCGCGATCAAACACAACAATAGAAGAGCTTGTTGATGAATTCCACGTTGATAGGCGCACCATTCATAGGGATATTGCACTCCTTGAAAACTCAGGTTTTACTCTCTCTCAGGATCTTCCAAGGCAGGATAGAAAGCGTGTCTTAAAATTTGAAGGTGAGCAACCTTTATCTGTTCCTTATGGCTTTACAGAGGATGAGCTATCGGCACTCTATCTTACAAAGGAAATATATTCCATCTTAAAAGGTTCTCATTTTGAAAAGGCAGCTGAAAGCGCTATAAAAAAGATTGAACCTTTTTTCAATGATGAAAAGATTGAAAGGCTAAAGAGTGCTGTGCGGGTCAAAACCGGCCCTGTTCGTGATTATACGGAGCATAGGGATGCCATAAAACTACTTACTGATTCAATTGTCAACCGCGAATGTGTTAAAATATCTTATGATTCCAGGAGCAGCAGAAAATACGATACATTTGTTTTACAGCCTTATACGCTTATCTTTTACTCGAATACACTTTATGTAACTGGTTTCAGTGAAAAACACCAAGCCTATAGAATATTTGCAGCTGAACGGATAAACCATGCGGAACGAGTTGGACGTGGTTTCAAAATGCCTGAAAATATTGAAACTCTTATTAATCTTGAGAAATATTTCGGTATCTTTACAGGCCAGGTCGAAACTGTGAAAATAAAGGTTACCGCATCTCAACGAAAATGGATGAAGGACAAGATCATTCATCCAACTCAAAAGCTTACATTCCCCAGCGACGGCACAATGATAATTACTCTTAAGGCAGCCGGCAAAGAGGACCTTTTTCATTGGTTGCTTTCTCAGGCTGATTCGGTTGAGCTTCTTGAACCCCTCGAATGGGTAAAAGAATTCAAGGGGCTCGCAAAAAAGATAGTTGGTGTTTACAAGTAATCAGCTGATATTTATTTTAGGAGCATTATGAGAACATATTTAAAAAATGCAAGAATTGTCTGCGAGAAAAAGGTTGTTAAAGGAAATCTTATTGTTGAAAATGGTTTGATACGTTCAATAGTCTCCTTAATGCCAAAAGTTAGTGCAGATGATACTGTGATTGATTGTAAAGGCAAATACATTCTGCCGGGTTTTTTCGAGACCCATATGCATGGTTTGAACCGATACGATGCCATGATAGGGAGGGATGACTTCATAAAAGATCAACCACCTTCAGATTATGATGATGCAGTGGGTCACATAATGGCCTACCTTCCCGGAATCGGTGTCACATCAGCTTTTTTGTCATCTTATGCTGTTCCGAAGCCTGTACTTGAACGTTTCCTAAGAGAATCGCGAAATTATAATAAGAGTGAACATCCGGGCCATGCAAGACTTCTGGGGCTTGATCTTGAAGGTAATTTTCTGAAAGACCCGATGTTTTCCGGAGCCCAAGACCCTGATAATGTACTTGAACCTTCAGTGAATTTATTCGAAGAGCTTCAGGAGACAAGCGGCGGTCTGATAAAGAAGGCACTTGTGGCCCCTGAATGGGGTGAAACCGCGTATGAGCTTATCCGCTATATGATGGGGAAGGGGCTCTTTCCTTCGGTTGGACACACTGGCTGTACGCGTGAAGAACTTATCCGCGCCGTTGAATGTGGGACACGCGTAGTCGTACATACCGGTAATGGTCCCATGAGTCAGAATTTCAAAACAGGGGGGGCGCTTGATGGTATTTTTGAGATGGGATCTCGTTTATACGGTGAATTGATTTGTGACTTAAGGCATGTGCATCCGCGCTGGATCAACACATTCATAAACTGTTTCTCGATCAATCATGTGATAGGTGTTTCGGATGCCGTGCATTATACCGGTTCAGGTCTTAAAGACGGAACAGAGGTTGATGGCCGAATAATCCGCGATAATGCGCTTTGGGTTGCAGGAAAAAAGAATACCTTAGCCGGTTCAATAAGCCCATTAAATCTTCAATTTAACAATGTAATTAATCTTTTTACATCAGATCGCAAGGCATATTTTGAACTTAAAACCCCGAAGCCGGATACTCTTGATAATGCCCTTATAAAGGCTTGCAGGATGTATTCACTTAATCCTGCTGAGCTGTTTGGATATTCCCTCGAAATCGGTTCCATCAAACCTGGTAAACGTGCTGATATGATCATTGCTGATATAAAAGGAAAACCAGAAACGTATAAGGTCACGATTGAAAAAGTGTTTATCGGCGGCAGCCTGGTAGGATGATTCCAGTCAATCAACGTTGCAGGAAGTGAAGGTATAATTCATCATCCTTTTTCATTCTGTGGTAGTTCTGGACAATGAATGTCATGTCATTGCCGAGTATAAGGATTATTGATAATACATAAATGGTAAAAATAAATACTGGAATAAGCGTTAGCGAGCCCCAGAGCCGGTTCAATGCAAACGCACGGCTAATGTAAGCGTGCAGGCCGATTTCGACAGATTTCATAAAGTATTACCGCAAAAAGACCTCCGTAAAAACTGGCACGCCATTCAACCCGGGTTTTAGGTATAAGTTTATAAAGTATCGAGAAAGCCACTGTAACGAGCAGAAATGCTCCTGTCTTGGCAATAATATATAAGAGGGAAGAATTGTTCAGTATAGGCAGATTTCCGATTTTTACATAAAGAGTAAATGCCCCGCCTAACAAAACAAAGATTAAAAATATCATGCCGATCTTCTTAGGTAAAGAGCGGCCTTTTCGGATATGCCATGTTACATTGAAAATTTCTTCGATGGTGCTATACAAGCCTATGACTGCAAAGAAAAATACAGCCGTGCCAATCCAACCTACGGTTGAGGCATTTTTAAGGATCTTAAGAATGTATAAATCAAGGGTGTGAGACGAATATGGAAGGAACTTAAGCATCAAGGCACTGATTTCCTTTTGAGAAAGGAATAACTGGATTTTTGTTCGGTTTAACTCGTATATCTTGCCTGCAAAAAGGGACATTGACGCAACAAGGGGTATGAAAGACACAAGGAGCGTGTAGGACATTGAACTGCAGTAAATAAGCACATGGCCGAAGTACACGCGCAGAAGCAGATATCTGATGGCATGGAGGAATCTATTGATTCTTGTGCCGAATCCGGAAAGGATATGTGTTGATAGTTTGTATAAAATATTTACGATTTTTATTTTTTCATTTCCCATGGGGATAAGATAAATAATTATACTACAAAACATCATGTCCATATTTTTTGTTTTATTATTAACCACTATCACAGTTTTCTTAATCATGCTGTTTGTTCCATTATGTTTTTATGTTAAAATTAATTTCAATGATAAAATCGATGGTGTTGTCCGTATTGCAGGAATTTTTCCTGTTCGCTTGGGAGTAAGACCAAAAGATCATGATAAGGATTCGGTTGAAGTTAATAAGCCAGGGGTCGTAAAATCAGGACATACAAATTTTACGCACATATTCATTAAGACAATACGGTTTCTGCTTGACGAAAACCTTAGACGAAAATCAGCCGGGGCTTTGTTTCGATTTGTCAGGCGGCTTGCAGGTTCAGTTTCATTAAGACTGAAGAAGGCGGAAATCGTTTATGGCTCAGGTGACGCTTACCATACATCTGTTATGCTTGGCCGTTATTACGCTCTTATATACTCACTTGGTTTTTTTGAACTTAATGATAAGGTCAGAATAACGCCGGACTTTAAGGAGAAAAGATTTGAAGGCCCGCTTGAAGGTGTTGTAATGGTTTACATAGGGCGTGTTTTGCTCTACTCTATTTTATTTCTATTTGAATGGCCGGTTATATCAACAATAAAATTCTTCAGGAGTAATTGGAACAGGTACTAGATATTGAATTCCCGCTCTATGATTTCTTTTATAAAACGCTCGAGCGATATTGGGTAATATTCTATGTTCGGGCATCCGATTACGGCAGTATCGACAATTTCTCTTTTTAATAAATCGTCCATTACACTTGATTCTTTATCGGGTGCTGAGTCTTCGCATCTGTTAATTTTAAGATCTTCATTCTGTATCTTGAGGTTGCTGTATCTGTTTGAATAGAAGAATGAAAACATCCTTGCTGTAAGCTGCTTGTCAATTAGTTCGTCGCCAAACATTTCCCCAAATGTGGGGTTTGATGGATTAGCTGTCAGGATAAGTTTCGGCGATACATGGATTCTGCCCCGGATTTCCACACTGTTTTTAACATTAAGCGAATCCGGCCCTATCAGGATATAGGGCAACTTGTGATAACCCGATACGATGCCGGTGTATGGTTTACGCAATATCCGGGTGGTGTTTCGAATTTGCTCAATAAATGCGGGGTCCATTCTGTTGTTCATTTGCCTGCCTTTAAAGGTTTGGAGCGCTCATACATGATTATGGGATCACATTTGCCGGGGTATTTCTCTGTGATTTTATCCATGCATTTGCCGCCTGGAGCAAGTTTGTCGCACGTAGTACAACAGTTCTCGAACCATTCATCAGAAATCCCCCTCGGTTTCCCGGATTCCTTTGCACCAGAACCGGCATGTTCAATCTTTTCCATCACGCCTTCAGCGAATTCGAGGTATTTTTCAAGCTGCTCTCTGGGAACTCGTTTTTGGACCAATTGAAGGTAAACATTAACGGCCTCTTGCAGAAATGCTTTTTCTTCATCAGAAAGTAATGACATGTATTTCCTTTGTTTGTCAAAAAATACATAAACAGCCCTATTAGTATCAAGGAATGGGCGCGATCTAAAAAGTTTCCCATATTATCATGGCATAAAACAATTATTTATATTTATTTTCTTTACAACGGAACCATTATGGACACATCTGAAGAAAATAACAATGTCAGAAAAAAAATAAATATCGATGATGTACGAGTCGGTATGTATCTTGAAGATGTTTGCAATGAAAAGGGAGTATTGTTATTATCAAATCATATTGCCGTCAGTACCACAGCCCAAATAGAAGGGCTTAAAAGAAGGGGCGTTACATCTGTTGTCATCAATGTCAAGAAAGGCCGTGATGTTGAAGGCGCAAAAGAGGCTACTGTCCGTGTTTTAACTGATACCGAACAATCAAATCGTGAAGCAGCCTATTATTTGGAACTTGACAACGCGAAACAGATCCATGCTGAAGTGGTTTCCAGTGCCCGCAAGGTACTTAAATCAATAAAAGCCAATGTTGATTTTCAAATAAAGCCAATCAGGGAAGTTGCTGAAAGTATGGTAAGCAGCGTAATGCGTAATCCTGATGCTCTTGTAAGTCTCACACAGATTAAGGGTTTTGACGAATATACATATACCCATTCAGTCAATGTCGGTATTCTTATGACATCGCTTGCAAAGGAGATGGGCTATGCCGGAGAAACGCTTTCTGAAATAGGCATGGGGGGCTTGCTTCACGATATCGGAAAGATGCGCGTGCCTGAATCAATTCTGAATAAACCAGGCAAGCTTACGGACAGCGAATTCGCGGTTATAAAGCGTCATCCTGAATTCGGTCTTGAGATTATATGCACAAAGTCGGGTGTTCCTGACATTGCAAAGAAGATAATAGGTCAACACCATGAAAGGTTCAACGGCAAGGGATATCCGCTCGGTTTGTCCGGCCCTAGAATTCATGAGGTTGCACTCATGAGCGCGGTTGCTGATGTTTACGACGCGCTTACGTCCGATCGTGTTTACAAGGAAGCATGGACCCCGCAAAAGGCCCTTGCGGTAATATTTCACGGGTGCGATGTTGATTACTCCCGAAAGATAGTTGAAATGTTCACACGGCACCTTGGAATTTATCCTGTAGGGAGCTTTATAAGGCTTATAAACGGTGAAATGGGGATTGTAACCAAAATAGACAGAGGCCACCTTCTTGCTCCCCAGATGCTTATCCTGTTTGATACGCAGGGTAAACCGCTTTCATCACCAAAGGATTACGATCTTCTTGACAAACAAAAAGGCCAGAACGGGGATAACTACAAGATTGAGGTTTCGCTAAACCCCAAGTCTTACAATGTAAACATCAACGATTACCTATCAACGCAGAAGTAACCTTTAAATTCCCAATCTTGCGCGCCTTATCACCTCACCCAGGGTTTGATTTGTTTTTGGCACATGCCCATTAAGAGGCATTACACGCTCATGAATCGCATCCAGAATCCAATCAACCTGCGGGAAGAACATGGCTTCAAGTTCTGCTGCGGGTGTGATCCAGTTGCGTGAGCCCACAACAGCAAGAGGTGCATCAAGGTAGTCAAATGCAAGCTGGGTCAGATTTGATGCGATGTTATGCATTATTGATCCACGTTCAACGGATTCGGATAAAAGGAGCCCTTTTCCTGTTTTCTGAATTGACTGCACAAGTAAATCATAATTAAGCGGATTAACGGTTCTAAGATCTATGACTTCACAAGAGAGGCCATATTTGCCATCAAGTATTTTAGCAGCCTCGATTGCCGCATATAAAGCAGGCCCGACTGTTAAAATTGTAAGGTCCTTGCCTGTTCTTTTTATGCTAGGTTCGGAAAGGTTGATCTCGTAATATCCGGTTGGCACACCCTCCAGCTGAAACAATTCTCCATAGTCGTATATTTTCTGGCTTTCAAAAAATATAACCGGATCTGTTCCCGCAAGGGCTGAATTCAGCATGCCTTTCGCATCATAAGGCGTTACGGGATAAACCACCTTAAGACCAGGTATGTGATTCACAATTGCCGTCCAATCCTGGGAATGCTGGGCGCCATATTTAGCCCCAACGGAAATCCTAAGGACAACCGGCATTTTCAAAAGGCCGCCTGACATTGACTGCCATTTTGACAATTGATTAAAGACCTCGTCGCCTGCACGCCCAAGAAAATCGCAGTACATGAGTTCCGCAACAGCGCGTCCACCTTCAAGCGCATATCCCACAGAAGCGCCTACAATGGCGGCCTCAGATATGGGTGAGTTGAATAAACGGTGATAGGGAAGGGCTTCTGTCATGCCGCGGTAAACCGCAAAGGCACCGCCCCAGTCTCGGTTTTCCTCACCGAATGCCGTGAGGGTAGGGTCAATTGTAAACCTGTGCATGAGGGCCTCGAAAATGGCATCGCGATAATTAAAAAGCTTCATTTTCGGGACTGGTTTGCCTGAATCGTCAAAGGCCTTTCGTACCTTGCCCTCGATTTGTTTAACCCTTGGGTTTTCATTTAGCGGATGAAGGATTTCTGGCTGCCGTGATGGGTCAAGTGTTTCAGCCCCTGAATTGGAAAACATGACAGTGCCGATGTATTCGGAAGCAACCGGAATCCTTGGAGACAAAACCGGGTCTATTGCCAGTTTGAACATTTCAAGGACCGACTTTTCAGCATTAATCTTGATTGATTCAAGTTCGCCATCCGTAAGGATGTTATTCTTTAAGAGCTTTGCCCTGAAAGCTGGGATGGCATCGTTTGATACCCATGAGTCAATCTCTTCCTTTGATCTGTAGCTTGATGCATCAGAAGGAGAGTGGCCGCTTACCCGATAGGTAACTGTGTCAAGGAGCACAGGACCGCGACCTTCAAGCAATAGCTTCTTTTTGCGGCGCACTGCATCAATTACGGCAAGGGGATCATATCCATTAATGCGCTCTGCGTGCATTTGATCAGGATTCACTCCTGCGCCTATGCGGGCGAGAAAGCCGTAGCCCATTGTTTCACCGCTTGTCTGGCCGCCCATGCCATAATGGTTGTTGAAGCAGTTGAACATGATAGGCAGGCCGCCACCAAGAGATTTGTCCCATAAAGTTCTGTATTGGTCCATGCTTGCAAAGCTTATGCCTTCCCAGACTGGTCCGCACCCGAAAGAGGCATCACCGATATTGCAGACAATTATTCCTGGTTTGCGGTTTACCCTTTTAAAAAGCGCTGCGCCGGGACTCACGGATCCTGATCCACCTACAATAGCATTATTTGGATAAATCCCGAAAGGAGGGAAAAAGCAATGCATTGATCCGCCCATGCCACGGTTGAATCCCGTGTCCTTGGCAAAGATTTCAGCATAGGCACCATAAACCAAAAACCTGATTGCCAGTTCTTTTATGCTTGATACTGCTTCTTTCTCGACAGCCTTTAATGTAATGCCGTTAAAATATCCTTTCATGATATCCATGAGTGTTTTTTCGTCAAGTTCACGGATTGCCGACAAGCCTTTTGCAAGAATTTCGCCATGACTTCGATGAGAACCATAAATGTGATCCTCGACCTTGAGTGCAAATGCCTGTCCTACTGCTGAGGACTCCTGGCCGATTGAAAGATGCGCGGGGCCAGCATGGTTATATGCAATGCCTTTATATGAGCTCTCAATTTTAATGCGATTTAATATGGTTTCAAACTCTCTAATCAGACAGAGGTCGTGATAAATGCTTTGGAAGTCGGTTTTAGAAAATAATTTTTTCTCTTCTTCAGTGGATTTTGAATATGCGTTTACATCAATGTCTTTAAAGGTGATTTTTCCCTTTTTATAGACTTCTTCTGGAAGTATATTGAGTGATTTCGGCATGGTGTTTTTGTCCTTTAGTCTTGGGTTTCTGCTTGTAAAACAGCTTCTTTCAGAGCTTCAGAAATTGTGGGATGCGGAAAAACTATTTCAGCTATGTCTTTGACGCGCATTTCGTTTTCAATCATGATTGCGGCCCCGAAAATATGCTCGCTTGCAGGCCCGCCTATTATATGAACACCCAATATTTCTCCGTTAGCTGAACCGGTAAGTACCTTAATTGTGCCGGACTCACCCTCATATTCAACAAGGAAGCGGCCCGCAACCCCCATGGGCACGATTGCTTTCTTGAATTTGATACCCTCTTTTTCAAGCTGTTCTTCGGTCTTGCCCACACAGGCGGCTTCAGGGTCAGTGTAAACAACGGATGGGATTGCATTGTACCTCATACGCTGTTCTTTTCCGAACATGTTTTGAACAGCCACAATGCCTTCGCGTGTGGCCGAATGGGCAAGAAGGCAACGTCCTGTAACATCGCCGCAAGCCCAAATATTGGAAATATTGGTTTTACCCTTATCGTCCGTGATAATGCCTTTTTTTGTATGGTCTATGCCCGCCGTGTCAAGTCCAAGATTGTCCATAACAGGTGTGCGGCCTGTGGCATTAAGAATAAAGCTTGCCTTGCGTGAATCTGGCACACTCTTTTCGTCTTTGAAATTAACTGTATCTCCATTAATCCCTGTAACAGTTGCAGAAAGATTCAACTCAACACCCTTTTTCCTAAGTGCAGCAGTGAGTCTTTTGGCAATATCAATATCCAGTACAGGGGCAATTCTTGGAAGCATCTCGATTATTGAAACGCGAGTGCCTATTTCAGAAAAGAAACAGGCAAATTCAAGGCCTATAACCCCGCCTCCAATAATAGTAAGGGATTCAGGTACCTCGGTAAGTTCAAGAATAGCCGTAGAGTCAAGAACAAGCGGATTATTTATCCCTGGGATTGGAGGCACGGATGGTTTTGAACCAGTTGCAATAAGAATATTCGCTGCTTCATAAATTTTTCCATCAGCCTCGACTTTTCCAATACCCTTGATGGTTGCGTGTGATCGGATAATCTCAACACCGGCATTTTTAAGCATGCCTTCGACACCTTTAGTGAGTGTTGAAACAATCTTATTTTTCCGTTCCTGGACTTTTGGCATGGAAAATAGAGGGTTTGCTGTGGTTACACCGTATTTTTCCGTGGAACGCATGAGAGATAAAACATGGCTGGATTTTAGAAATGTCTTTGTTGGAATGCAGCCCACATTAAGGCATGTTCCTCCGATTTTATCCTTCTCGAAAAGAGCAACCTTTTTTTTCATTCTTGCTGCATGCGCTGCGGCTTCATAGCCGCCCGGACCTCCGCCTATTACAATTAAATCAAACATGCGACCTCTTTATAGTTTAAGTCCTGATAGTTCATCAATTTTACTGATAGTTTTCCCAAGGGCCTGAAGGAAACGCGCTGCCATTGCGCCGTCAACTGCCTGATGATCCGCTGTAATGGAAAAGCTGATTACATCGGAATGGATTATTGTGCCGTCTTTTCTTGAGGGTTTAAGAGATATTGAGCATACGCCGAGAATGGCCACCTGTGGAGCGTTCAAGACAGGCGTGAACGAGGTAACGCCCATTCCTCCCAGATTCGAGATCGTGAATGTGCCGCCTGTCAAGTCGTCAGGGTTGATTTTGCCTTCAATTGCTTTTTGTGCAAGCTCTTTTGATTTTATGCAAAGTTCGCTTAATGTCATTGACTGACATTTTTTTATGATCGGAACCATGAGTCCACGTGATGTGTCGCAGGCAAATCCCAGGTTAATGTCCTTATGACGAAATATTTTATTATCAATCAGTTCTGAATTCATGTCTGGAAATTCAGCAAGTGTTTTTATGCACGCAAACA
The DNA here is from genome assembly GCA_963831235.1 of uncultured Fibrobacterota bacterium. Taxonomy (GTDB): domain Bacteria; phylum Fibrobacterota; class OXYB2-FULL-49-7; order OXYB2-FULL-49-7; family JAEUSG01; genus CAWHPS01. The sequence continues at coordinate 74,088 of CAWHPS010000064.1, read as the reverse complement.
TCACCATATCGCCGATGGTGATATCAGGTATTGATGATTTTCCCTTTATTGACTTTATTTTCTCCCTAAGAGAAAGCAGCTTTTCCGCAGGAGCATCAGCACTAACCGTGTACTGTGCTGTTGATAAAAGCGAATCGACCATACGTTCAGCAATTATGGCCCTGATACCTGTCATAGGCTTGCCAGGCTCGCTCAAATCGTTTGACATAATCATATTGTTTATGCCGGAACCGGATGAAGGTGCCATTGCACCCTGTGAGATTAGATTGCCTGCAAGGGCTGATGCTCTTGGTTTTGAATTCCATATTATTTTAAGGTCTTTTTCCGTGATGCGGCCACCTGGTCCAGTACCATTTACAAGTGAATGATTTATAGGGTGTCTTTTAAGAAAGGCGCGTGCCCTCGGAGAAAGTACCTGCTTTCCGGGTACCTGTGCCTGGCTAACTTGGGCAGGGGCTGTTTCCCCTTTTGTGTTTTCGTTTGTCCTGGTATTCTCTGAAATTGTTTTAACAGTTTCTTTGGGTAATGCTTTGTCTGGTTTTAGCCCATCTACAGGTTCACCGGGATTTCCTATGGCTGCAATTGTTGACAAAACAGGTACAAGCTCGCCTTCTTTTGCAAAGGTTACAAGAAGCGTACCTGACGCTGGCGACTCCAGTTCAAAAGACGCTTTGTCGGTTTCAATATCAGCTATTACTTCGCCCTTTTCAATTTTATCGCCTGTTTTCTTTTTCCAGGCCACAAGAAGGCATTCTTCTACAGTATTTCCCTGTTGAGGCATTAGTACGGGTGTTGCCATGATTCTTTCCGGTTAATTGTTGAATTTTTCCAGGAGAAAACTTTCCGCTTCCACAGACCATAAGCCGTTATGCGCATCTGTGATTTCAGCCAGTTTCAGAAAACGGGCATCGTCCTTTCCCTTTTCCTGAAACGAGGCAATGGATGTAAGTTCCATGTTTATGTGTGTATAAATTAATTTTTTACCGCCTGGTATATCAGGTAAATTAAGCGTTGTTTTAATAACCGAATCAAGCCCGCCAATGTGGGTAATCATGACCGCTGGATTCACCCTGTTCTTTGACATCAGGGAAAGAGCCTCGTTCATGTCGTCAGTGTTGCCGCCGCTTGTTCCCACGATATGCGTGGCCCCATAATGGACGTTATAGAAATTGAATTGCGCTTTGAAATCGGTCTTGGATGGGCCTGCAAAGAAATTAAGGCACCCGTCAAACCCTAAGATACGATCCGCCATCTCAACAAGAGGGGCCACAGGTGCAAAAACCAACACATCATCATAGCCTTTATTGTCTGAAAGGGACATAAGATAATCTTCTCCCTTGCCGGGCAGGGATGTGTTGACATAACAAAGCCGCACATTGTTTTTTGCAGCATCTTCAACTGAAAAAAGTGATCGCGTTCTTTCTATTCGGGCATCATCAATATCTGTTACAACCAGGAGCGATGGCTTTGAATCACCATGAATGGCCAAATCAATTGCGCCCATTCCCATGGGGCCGGCCCCGGCCAGGATTGCCATTTTGCCGTTGTCTTTTATGCCCATCTGGTGAATGTATGAACCTGGCTGCGTGTGATAGCTTGCATGAAACGCCCCAACAATGCATGACATGGGTTCAGACAAAGATGCTGGAAAAAAGCCCTGGCCAGAATAGGGGAGAAGGCAATTCATTTCCATTACTTCTTTCGGAATTATAACATAAGTGGCATCACCACCAATAAAATGGTAGGAATAACCAGGTGCATCGAGCGTGCCTTTGTAGTTCAGCGCCGGTTGTATGGAAAATTTGTTTCCAGGTTTAAACTTCTGCTGCCACTTGCTTCCAACTTCAACAATCTCTCCGCAGAACTCATGACCTATAATTACCGGGTTCTTTTCAATGTCCTTTGGGACTCTTTTATGCTCCGCCCCCTGCACAGAAGCCTTGTATGAAGACATGCAGATACTGTCGGAAATAACCTTGGCCAGAATTTCATCATTCTTGATTGCCGGGAGTTCAAATTCCTCAAGCCTGAGGTCTTTTTTACCGTACAAACGTACTGCGCGTGTTCTCATTTTATACTCCTATTGGAAAGATCATTGGATTGAAGCTTCTGCCCGATTGATTTGAAATGCATAATGCGTTCGTCAAGACCTGGAAAGCGCTTTTTTGTCTCAGGTGTAAAGAACCCATAAGAAGCATCCCTTGTTGCCTCCAGCTCGTGACCTATGAGGGCCCATGTCATGTCAACCAGGTGGCTGTATTCAGGCTGTGAAAGCGCAGGACAGATAAATGACTGGCGTGGTGAATTTATATCTTCTCCTGAAATTTCAAGCAAACCATTTTGTTTGCATAAACTTCTGATGCGCGCAAGTTGCGCTTTTGTGTTTCTAGTTGGCATATAGGTTACTGCCTGAAATTTGAGCCTCTTTATTTCATTAAACAGGAGTTCCAGGTAGGCATCCTCAAAATGTTGGGCCTTTTTATCACCTGTTACAGATTCTTCAATATCGCCAAGATAAGCATACGCGAGTATAGCGCCTATCTTATATGAAAAATCCACAATGGTTTCGATTGGATAACATTCTTCCTTTGCGTCAATATAAAAAGTATTTCCAAGCCCGCTTTTAAGTATGCCGAGAAGATCATATTCATAAAAAGGGTTTACCCTATCTTGAAGCAAAGATTTCATTTTATTTGAAAGCATGATATTAAGTTTTTCTTCAATAATTTTTATCAGGCCCTCTCCCTTGCCGAACTTTTGAATGAGTTTCAGTGTTACTGCATAAAGCAGATGGCGCTCAGTTACTGTGCCGCCATGGTCATGTTGTGACAATGGCAGGACATCATTGATGTAATCAATAAATAAGTCAAGCGGATTTAAAACCAGATTTATTTTGGTAACCATCGCCTGGTTTCGCCTATTGCGCGCTTCAATGCTCGGGGCAAAGAAATCCGCTGTTTCTTTAAAGCGGTTGTGTGGAATACCATGAAGCGCGATATATGCAACAGATCTCTGATCAGGGTGATTTATGTATTTTCCATTAAGCGCGGTTTTACTGAAATCAGCTCTGCATTCAAGGCCAATTGTTATTGGAAGGCCGGCTATTCTTCCTGCTTCTATAAACTCATTTGCACCTGCAATTGAATCGTGGTCCATGAGTCCTGCAGATCGCAACCCTGCTTCCTTGGCCTTCAAAACCGCCATGGAAGGAGAGTATGGCGAGAAAGAATAAATGGTATGGATATGATTATTAACAAAGTGGTGCTTTGTCTCTGGATTATTTATGTCCATTATTTCTTTCAGTTGAGCATGTTCTGGCCGCCTGTTACCGGCAGGGCCTGGCCTGTTTCATATTTTTGGTCGATTATATATAAGAGGGCCTTTGCCACATCATCAACAGTGCAGCCTCGTTTCATTGGCACCTTGACCTCATAAGAACGCTTAACATCTTCAATTGTTTTTGCACCTGGCACCTTTCCGGCTCTTAAGTACTGTACAAACAGACCATTCTTGTGGTCAGACCATAATGGGCCGTCAAAGAGGTTTCCCGGGCATATTGCGTTCACTTTGATGTTGTAATCAACGAGCTCAAGTGCAAAACTCTGGGTTAAGCCTATGCTTCCGAATTTGCCTCCTGCATAAGCGAAATTCTTTTTACTGCCCGACAAACCTGACTTGGAATTAATCTGAACAATGTCCATGAAATAGTCAGGAGCAACCTTGTTCTGGAGCTTCATGATCTCCGAGGCGTATTTTGTGCACAGATAAAACCCTGTGTAATTTATCCGGGTCACGAGATCAAAGTCGTTTTGTGAAAGCTCGTCAAGGCCTCCTGCTTTTAGTACGCCGGCATTACTTACTAAAAGGTCAAGCCCACCGAATTGCAAAACAGTATCACTTATCAGCTTTTCCACGGATTTCGCATCAGATACGTCAACAGGTAGCGCAACAGCTTTGTTTTTGCCATACACATCTGAAAGTGATGTTGCGGTTTCCTTGGCAAGCGTAAGATTCCGGTCAGCAATGACCACAATCGCGCCTTCTTTCAGGAGCGCTTCAGAAAGCCCTTTTCCAAAGCCCTGGGCACCACCTGTTACAATTGCGATCTTTTCAGACAAAGCTTTGATTCCGCAATCCTTGAAAGACATTTTTCTGCGGTATGTTTCAGCCTCCCATTTACCAATAAAATCAATTTGCCGTGTTGTCATGGATGAAGGGCCGCCAAATGATTCTGCATACGCGGCAATTGTCAGGGTGTCTTGAAAAAAGGAGTGGGTTGTTAAGGCTTGTTCGATTCCGGAGCCAAGGCAAAAGACTCCAAGCCCCTCGATTGCGACTATTTTAGGGGCAACATTGTTAATGGATTTATATTTAGTGATTGCGTTTATGATTTGATCTTGACTCTCATGATGTTTTCCCGAACATCTTATGTATAAAGGATAGCATTGGCAGTAAACAATATGATCGGGGGTAAAAGGCTTTTCAATGGCCTTAAAATTTGCCATTGTTTTAATACGATTTAATATTTCTCGATTGGTGTTAAATATTGCAATGCATGAATTATTACTCTCTTTGCATGCCATTCTGATTATTGGTGCAATTGAAGCAGCCTTTTTAAGGTCTGTTTCGCTAAAAGAGAAATCAGGTTTTCGCCTGATTTTTTGTTTCAAGAGATTAACTATATAAGAGGTTGTTTTGCGTATTTCTTCAAGACTATTGCCTGAAACAAAGAGACCATGGTTCTGAAGGATTATAATGTCAGGTATGTCAAGGCCGGATAGACTCCTTTTTTCAATAAGACTTTTTACTTTGCATGCAAGGGTAAAACCAGGATCCGTATATGGGACCCAAAGGGCTTTATCTTTAAAAAGTTGTTTAACAATGGATTCTCCGTTTTTAGAGCAAGCCAGGCCATTTACAATTGCCGGATGAGTATGAACAACAAATCGTTTGGGCAATAAAGCGTGGAGCAGTGTTTCAACGCTGGGTCTTTTTGATTCTTCACCAGGTTCACGTGCAAGAAGCAGGTTCGAGAGTACCATGGATTCTCTCTTTTTGGGATCTTTTGGATAGTTGATTGAGTAAAGATTAAGGAGGCTTTTCAGGTTTAGTTTTGCAAACCCCTGTTCTGTTATTGTTGAAAGTTTATTTCCGGATGCTTTCACATACAGGTTTTCATTGGTTTTTGCTGAAGTATTTCCACCACCCGCAAGAAGAAAGTCGGGGTTGCTCCCATAGAAATGGGATATTTCAACGAGATCTTCCAAAAGCGCGCTTTTAGTCATGATTATGGCCTTGTTTTATAGTTTTCATAATGAAAATATAAATAAATTTATAGGCATTGTCAATACTAAATTAAGGGGCGGAATGAAACCTGTTAAACCTCACCCCTTTTTCCCCTCTCCCGGTTAAGGGAGAGGGGGCAATGAAGTTGGATATTATGATTCCATCAATAGGAAAGCGTGTGATTTAATTATTCCCCTTCTCCCATAAGTGGGAGAAGGGGTTAGGGGATGAGGGTTTCATTTAGAATGGTTAATAATTATGTTTCCACTCATAAAAAAATATTTGCATTAAGAAAATATAGAAATTATATTATTATATAAATGAATAAATTGTAATAAAAAAGAAAGGTGATAAAATGGCTGCAATACCCCGTATTAAAGATGTGATATCAAGCGAAAATAGCAAGCTTTCGACTGCCCTTGATGATGATTTCGAGGCATTATCAAGAAAGCTCTCACGCCATGGAATAAACATTGATACCATCATGAAAAAGGCTGGTAAGTTTTCTGTTGCAATACCATCATGGGGCACTGGCACAGGAGGTACCCGTTTTGGTGTGTTCAAGGGAATTGGGGAGCCGAGAAATATTTATGATAAACTTGAAGATTGCGCGCTTGTAAACGACCTTACAGCCTGCACATCCGCTGTTTCTCTTCATATTCCATGGGACAAACCAGATAGTATCTCCAAACTATCATCCTACGCTTCAAAACTTGGATTATCTTTTGATGCAATGAATTCAAACACATTTCAGGATCAGCCAGGTGCAAAGTACTCATATAAATTCGGAAGTTTGACCCATACAGACCCATCAGTTTGGGCGCAAGCTATTGCCCATAACATAGAATGTATAAAAATAGGAGAGAAGCTCGGTTCCAAATCCCTTACCGTATGGCTTGGGGATGGTACCAATTTTCCAGGGCAGCATAATTTCAGGAAATCTCTTGATCGCTACCTTGAAAGCTTAAAGAAAATTTATGCAAACCTGCCTTCTGACTGGCGCTTATATATTGAACACAAATGCCATGAGCCGGCTTTTTATTCCACAGTGCTGCATGATTGGGGAGTAAGTTATTATTGCTCAACCGAGCTTGGCAAGAAAGCCTTTTCACTTGTTGATCTTGGACATCATGCGCCTAATGTCAATATAGAGCAAATTGTTTCCAGACTCATTCAGTTTGGCAAACTCGGCGGCTTTCATTTTAATGACAGCAAGTACGGTGATGACGACCTGGATGCTGGTTCCATAAAGCCGTTCCAGTTGTTCCTTGTTTTCAATGAACTTGTTGATGCTGAATATTCAAAGATACCCGGATTCAAACCCACCTATATGATAGATCAGTCTCATAATGTCACAGACCCACTGGAATCTCTTATAAATAGCGCAATAGAGATAGAGCGCGCTTATGTTCAGGCATTGCTTGTTGACAGAAACGCCCTTGCTGAATTTCAGGCCAATAACGATGCAATAATGGCGCTTAATACTTTAAAAGCCGCTTTTACAACTGATGTATCGCCAATCCTTGCAATGGTGCGCAAACAAAAAGGAGGCGCTATTGACCCAATCAGCACATATAGAAAGAGTGGTTACAGAAAGGAAATGGCCGGAAAGCGCAAATAAAATATGGATTCTTCTTATATAGCAATAGACCTTGGTGCTGGTAGTGGACGGGTAATACTCGGTACAATTGGCAGTAGTTCAATTCAAATTGAAACCATCCACCGCTTTCCAAACAGTTTTCGAAAAAAAGACAGACATGACCGTTGGGATATCAATTCCTTATGGTCGGAAATTCTTGTTGGGCTTGGAAAAGTTGGGGCAAAGGTTTCAAAGGAAAAAATCAATCTTAAAAGCATTGGTGCTGATACGTGGGGTGTTGATTTTGGGCTGTTTGATGAGCAAGGTAAACTTATCGAAGAGCCGATTGCCTACCGTGATTCGCGCACCCAGGGAATAATGGAGGAGGTCTTTTCCATCATTCCAGATAAAAAACTTTATGGTCTTACTGGTATTCAGTTCATGCCTTTCAATACAATTTTCCAATTGTATGCGCAAAAAAAAGCAAATGAATGGCCCACTAATGCCAGGCTTTTTCTAATGATACCCGATATTATACATTACTATCTTAGCGGCAAAATGGCAGGTGAATATACCAATGCAAGTACTTCACAATTGCTTAATGTAACCACAAGAGAATGGGAGAAAAGTACATTCGACGCTCTTAAGCTTGATTCTAAGGTGGCACCTTGTATCTTAAGCTGTGGCAGTGTGTTAGGTCGTATTGCTAGTGATGTGAAAATAGATACCGGATTACCTGATATCAAAGTAGTGCTTCCCGCAACTCATGATACAGGCAGTGCGGTTGCGGGCACGCCCTTGCAGGATGGATGGGCCTATATTTCTTCAGGAACATGGTCGCTTGTTGGAATAGAATCAAGCAAACCTTTTACAAGCGATAAGGCTTATAAGTATAATTTTACTAATGAAGGTGGCGTGTTTAATACCATCAGGTTTTTAAAGAATGTGATGGGCCTTTGGATACTTGAATCCTGTAGAAAGGAATGGCAGGCACAGAAAATACTGATAGATTATGATTCCCTTGTCCAACGTATGGAAAAATTAGAGGATACATCCATTTACATAAATCCTGAATACAATGGTTTTCTTAATCCAAAATCAATGCTTGCGGCTATTACTCATCACCTGAAAGAAACAGGGCAAAAATACGATTGGAACCAGATAGAATTGTCTGCAATCATTCTTCGGTCTTTGGCAATGAAGTATGCATGTGTAATAGAAGAAATTGAAGAAATCACAGAATCTTCCATAAAAGGAATCCATATTGTTGGGGGAGGATCACAGAACAAGTATTTGAATCAATTGACTGCTGATGTTTCTGGAAAACCGGTTTTGGCCGGCCCCATTGAGGCAACGGCCATCGGCAATATTATAATCCAGGCAATATCTGATGGACGTTTTAAAGACATTGCAGAAGCGCGCAACTTTTTAAGGCAGAGTGTGGAGCTTATTTCCTATTCACCAATGAGGCAAGGGTCCATGAAACTGGAAATGGAGCGCTTCAAAGAAATCTGCAAGAATAGGTAATAGCTTTTTTTTTGCCATCATTCTTTGGCTGATACGTTAACGAGTTTCCTGAAAGTTGACATGCTGAAAACAAATTTCCACTATCAGCTTGTCACTCAACAGTACTGAGTTTTCAGCTATCTTTTCCTGACAAATTGATTACGCAGCCAATTTTATCCCCTCTGCACATGTAATATCGATTTTGTTTCGTATGAATAATGTGAGGATTTTATTTTTTATTGTATCCGCAAGAAATTCTGGAAGGGTATTTCTAAGAGAGGTCAAAACGACCATCTCGGACGGTAAGCCATCAAGATACCCGCTCTACGCCAGAGGAGGTTCCAGAGTGTCATGGGGGCTCCTTTTTTTAAAGAAAAAGCTTGCTTATATAGCATAAATATGCTATATTATAGCTAAAAGGAGGCCTCATGCGCAAGAAAAACATGTCTCAAATCGAAACAGAAATCGCCCGTATCAAGCGGGAACTTCAATCCATTGGAGAAATGCGTCCTGGCTCATTGACCCGTCAGTACAAAAACCCGAAAAGCAGGTCAGGGGGTTCGTATCAGATAAGTTATACTAACCACATGAAAAGCAGGACGGAGTATGTCCGACCGCAGTTCGTGAAAATGTTAAAAAAGCAAATCGCAAATCACAATAAATTCCGAAGGCTTATGCAGGGGTGGATAGACTTGGCAATCGAACATTCTAAACTGAAAATCGAGCTTGCAATCGAAAATAAAGAACCACTATCTTAAACAGGAGAACTCATTACTCTCAAGCAGTAAGTGTCCTTTTTTATTGTCTTTTGGATTGTCAGGTTGTCTGAATGTTGTGTCCGCCTGATTCTGCAACTTCGAGCGTACGTTTGACGTGTTCCTGACCTTTAACATCGGAGAAATCAACTGGATGGCGTTTTGCTTGTTGAACATGGTGTTTATATCAACTTTAAAGGGCAGAATTTTCTTAACCCCTAAAAGATAGTCCACGGCTTCGGCCAATGATTTAACCGGAATTACATTAAGCCCTTCGGCAACTGCGGCTTCTTTAGCGTTATCAAAAGGAATTACCCCCCAAACTAATCTAATTCTTCTCCCCAAGCAGTAAATCAAGCAGAATCTTATTTCATAAAAAGCTTTGGTATATATTATATTTGATGCGCATTAATTGAAATATTTACAAAACAATAATAAAGGGTTACAATGAAAAAAGTTATAAAAAGAATCATTTTGGTGAGCATGATTTTAAACACACTTATCTTCGCACAATGGTCTCAGACAAACGGACCCATGACAGGAAATATTCTTCAGGTAATGGCGGATGGTGGTAAAGCGTATGCATTATCCGTGAAAGACATAGTATATGTTTCTGAAGATAGCTGCAAAACCTGGTCCATGATAAAATCAATTTCAGATAGTACCTATATAGTATCTCTTGCATTATTTAAGGGTAGAATATTTGGTGGAGGGGCAATGGGAGTATACACTCTTGATGAAAATGGTTTTTGGAAAAAAATGGGAGATGCCGCTCTTCCTTTTAATTATTTCAGATCTATTCTCGTAAACGATTCAGGTATAATTGCAGGAACTGAAAGCGGCCTTTACCATTCGGCTGACAGCGGCAATAGTTGGACATCTGTAAATAATGGAATTCTATTGAATTCATATGTTTGGTCTCTGTATCAGTTTGGAAACGAAGTCTTTGCCTGTACCGACACTGGACTTTTTAAAACCGAAAATAATGGCGTCGAATGGCAAGAAATTACCTCAGGACAAGCGGATCAGAGAGTAACCTGCTTTACCATGATTGGAACAAAGAAATTAATTGGAACTCTTGATGGAGTGTATGCATCAGACGGGAATAGCGATTCATGGTATCCATCAAAAAACGGGATGACCATCCCGTATATTTTATCTTTAATAAATAACAACGGAACATTGTATGCCGGAACCTATGACGGATTTTTTGCTTCAACCGACAGTGGGAAAAATTGGGTTTCCAAGAGTTCAGGATTGGATTATCGCTATATTTATTCAATGGCAAGTTTTGGAAAAACTGTTCTTGCAGGCACGATATTCGGAGGAGTTTACAGATCGGATGATGATGGTGCGTTTTCCGGTCGAATTCGGCACCCCATTCTGATTTGATCCGGCGCCCCATTCCGGTTCTATCCGGCACCTGATTCCGGCCACACTCGGCACCCTATTCCGGACAATCCGGCAGGGGGTGCCTGTCAAGCCCAAACATTCCTCAGACGCAAGCGATTTTCATCAAACTCTTAAGAGGGATATTCATACCTTTTCGACACATAATTTAACGAAAGGGTAATCAATGTCCAGGAGGAAAAGCATGCGTCGTATCAAGGATTGTCTTCGTCTTTATTTTGATCTGAAGCAGAGCCAGACACAAATCTCACACGCGTTGTCTATTGCTCGCAGTACCGTCCAAGAGTATCTGTTCCGGTTTTCCGCTTGCGGAATAAGCTGGGCGGATGCCGCCTCTCTGAGTGACGAAAGTTTCGAGCAGAAACTTTTTCCATCAGGCCCGGCCATTGAGCGCCATTCGGCGATTGACATGGAGCATATGCACTTGGAGTTGGGGCGGCCGGGCGTTACACTCCAGTTGCTTTGGGAGGAATACCGCGAAGCAAACGGTAACAGCTATTCATACAGTCAATTCTGCGAATTGTATCGTCAGTGGAGCAAGAGGCTGAATGTTTATCTGCGGCAGTCACATAAAGGCGGCGAAGTTGTCTTTGTGGATTATTCCGGCAAGAAGCCCGCTATCGTTGATATTAAGACGGGAGAAATTATTGAACAGGAACTGTTTGTCATGGTCTGGGGCGCCAGCAACCTTCTCTATGCCGAGGCGCAGGAGTCTCAGGAGAAAGTCCACTGGGCCATGGGACATCGGCGCGCGTTTGAATATGCCGGATGCGTACCGCACAAAGAGGTCTTGGACAATCTAAGAAGCGGAGTTGACAGGGCCTGCAAATATGACCCGGATATTAACGCCACGTTTCAGCAACTGTCTATGCATTATGGGTTTGTTCCCATACCCGCCCGCCCTCGAAAGCCCAAGGACAAGCCGCTGGTGGAAAATGGTGTTTTGATTGTTCAGCGATGGATTCTTGCGCGGTTACGAAACCGCATCTTCCACACCATCGAGGCGCTCAATACCGCCATACGAGCGCTTCTGGAAGAGGCCAATAACCGGCCCATGAAGAAACTGAAATGCAGCCGCCGCGAGTTGTTCGAACAAATTGAACGCCCGAACGCTAAACCGCTTCCAGCCACGCCGTTTGTGTATCAGGAATGGCAACGGCATACCATCGGGCCGGACAGCCATGTTGAGGTACTGAAGCATTATTACAGTGTTCCCGCCGTATTCTACAAGAACCGCGAAGTCGATGTCCGTGTTTCGGAGAACACCGTGGAGATATTCGACGCGGGTCAAACGCGTTTAGCCGTTCACGTCCGCAGCCATGAAGAATACCGCTATACGACGAATCCGGAGCATATGCCGGAAAGGCAAAAAAGTCTTCTCTGTCTGGAACCTGCCAAGCGGCTGGAGCGGGCAGGTCGCATAGGTCCCAATACGGAAAAACTGATACGCTGTATCCTGACCTCCAAGCCGTTCCCGGAACAGGGTATTCGCGCCACAGAAGGAATCTTCAGGCTGGCGAAAGACTTTGGCGCTGAGGCCATGGAAAAGACCGCGGCTATCGGGATAGAGTACCGTCTGTTCCGCGTCCGCGAAATCCACGATATCCTCAAAAAACGTCTCTATGAAAAGCCTCTCAAGGAACCGGAAAGAACAACAGTCCAGAACTCTGAAAATATCAGAGGGCCGAATTACTTTATTGAAAGGTTGGCGTCATGAATGAATCCACTCTCCGAAAGCTCACCGAATTGCGTCTGTACGGAATGCAGGGCAATCGCATTAAAATTCGCCACTTTATTTCTTATTGTCAACGGTAATACGTGACACACGATCCGTTCTTGTTCTTGCAGTTACTTTGTTAGACTTGCCAGTTCTAATCATTTTCATGCACTTTACTGTTTCAACCTCCCATTCCACAATTTCGCGTTTCTTGAAATTCATCGCTTTTGCCAAAGCATTGGGAAAATTAACATACCACTGATTTCCTTTCTTCCGTGAGATGAGTTGAATCGTTGTTGGATAGCCCATGCCCAATTCCTTTCTATTTAAGTAGCTCTACGGATATCCGTAGAGCTATATTATAGTATAAAGAAGAGGCAATGTCCACATTTTATTTTACCTATAAGGGGGATTTATGATTTCAACGCCATGCACTTTTATCGAATACTTCCAAGACATACCGGACCCACGCATAGAACGTAAAAAACTCCACAAACTTATCGACATAATTGTTGTCTTGGTATGTGCTACCCTTTGCGGCGCCAAGTCATTCGAGGAAGTCGAATTATTTGGCAACGAGCGAATAGAGTGGCTTAAACAGTTTCTTGAACTCAAAAACGGCATTCCATCGCATGACACTTTTGGGCGGGCCAGTGCCTTGCTAAATCCGAAAGACTTTCAAGAATGCTTTATAAAATGGGTTGAGGCGTTACGATTGCCGAAACAAAATGAAGTAATTGCAGTCGATGGAAAAACCGCACGGCGTTCATTTGATACCAAGGCCGACCGAAATGCTATCCATGTCGTTAGTGCCTGGGCAGCAGAAAATAACTTGGTACTGGGGCAAATAAAGGTGAATGATAAATCCAACGAAATCACCGCTATCCCTGAATTGCTGAATATGCTCATGGTGAAAGGATGTATCGTCACTATCGATGCAATGGGTTGTCAAAAAGCTATTGCCGACAATATTGTAACCAATGGCGCGGATTATGTTCTCGCCGTTAAAGAAAATCAACCGAGCCTGTATGAACAAATCCGCAACCGCGTAGATACTGTCGTGGTGGATGGGTTGAAAGATGTGGCCCATGACACGTATTCAACAGAGGATAAGGGACATGGTCGCGAAGAGCATCGTGAGTATCATGTTATCGATGATATTACCTGGCTAAAAAATAAGGAACAGTGGCGATCATTGTCTGCTATCGGTGCTGTTCACTCCATAAGGAAAACAAAAAAAGCAGAGCAGACAGAAATACGGTATTATATTCTCAGTCGTAAAATGTCGGCAAAACAGTTTGGTCAGGCAGTACGCAGTCATTGGGGAATTGAAAACAAATTGCATTGGAATCTGGATGTGTCTTTTAGAGAGGATGACTGTCGCATTAGAAAATCAAATGCACCAACAAATATGAATGTAGTCCGGCATGTCGCTATAAATCTATTGAGACAGGAAACATCAATAAAAGCCAGTATCGTACGCAAACAATTAAAAGCAGCTTTGAGCACACAATATTTGGAGCGCATCCTTGGAATCGTTAAATTTTAATGCGATTGCCCTGGTACGGAATGGCAGACAAACTCAAGGAGCTTGCCCAAAGCCCGAAGTACACAAGTTTGACTCATGAGGAACTCGTCTCGCACATGGTTGACCACGAATACGACAAACGAAGAAACAGCCGGTTAGAAAGGCTGCTGAAAAACGCAAAGCTCAAGATCCCGAATGCCTGCCTCGAAGATATTGAATACACGGCCAAACGAAACATCAAGAAAGCGCAGATTCAAAATATTCTGGACAGTCATTTTCTAGAGAATCATCACAATATTCTTATCGCCGGTTCCACGGGTGTCGGAAAAACGTATCTCGCATGCGCGTTTGCCCAGATGGCCTGTCGTCAAGGGCGCCCAGCCCTCTATGTCCGCACAGCGCGGTTACTGGAAAACATTAAGCAGGAACGCGCCCTCGGCAACTACATGAAAATACTTGAGCGTCTTGGAAAAATGGAGCTACTGGTCGTGGATGATATCGGGCCGGATGTCATGACAAAAGAAGAAAGAAACATCTTCTTCGAAATTGTCGAAGAGCGATACATGAAGGCCTCGACCATTTTTACCAGTCAATTACCGCTTGAACAATGGTATGATGTCTTTGAGGATAAAACCGTGGCAGACGCCATTTGTGACCGCATATTCCACAACGCTCACAAAATCCAATTGGATGGTGATTCAATGCGAAGAAAAAGATAGACCCGAAAATGCGAAAAAGCGTATCTTAAAATCAGCGTCGCTTACGCTCCGAGGGAAACATGCCGGATGGAATCGGATTAGGGTGCCGGATCAAATCAGAATGTCATGCCGAGTGTTCCAGAATACGCAATGGAGAATCATGGAACCAGAGAAACTCTGGTATTATAAACTCATATATATACGCCATGGCTTCAAATGATTCTTGTATTCTGGCTGGATCCGCAACAGGCAGCATGATTCGAACCAGAGAGCATACCGGTGGGCTGGGTTTGTTCAGATCAATTGATAAAGGTTTGACCTGGACCGAGACTGACAGCGGACTTACAAATAAAAACATCGGCGCGCTTTGCAGAATGGGGTCTCTTTTCTTTTGTGGAACGGATAGTGCATCTTTTAACTCGAACATCGGCGGTGTTTATGTGTCACGTGACAATGGCGTGAGTTGGTCGCTGGTAAACGAGGGCCTCAGAAACCGTTTTATTAATGCACTGATTTCTGATGGAAGTACACTATATGCAGGGACCCAGAGCGGCGGTGTTTACACATCCCCTGATAGCGGTAAAACCTGGACACCCATTATAACAAACATGCGCAATAAGTATGTGTTTTCCCTATGGGCAAATGGTGACACATTGCTTGCCGGTACCGGAGGCGGGGTTTACATTTCCATGAATAGAGGCTCTGATTGGTCGGTAAATAAGACTGGTTTATCAACAAGTGCAAAAATTTATACGGTTTGCTATGCCGAAGGGTTGATCTATGCGGGGACTGATAGTGGCATATATGTAAATACTTTTGATGGCCCTGAATGGAAAGCCATGAATAATGGATTGGCTGACAAATTCATAAACGTTCTTTTGGTTGACAGCAATAAAATCATTGCCGGAACGTGGACAGGTGTTTTTGTAAAATCCGCTGCGGATACTCAATGGAGCAATCTGAGTGATGGTCTGACCCGAAATGCTGTAATGTCAATTTGTTTGGATGGAACGGATTATTATTGTGGGGCCTGGGGGAATGGGGTATGGAAACGAGATCGACTGGAAGTGGTGAATGTTGAAAAACCATCTGACCATGCATTAATCAGTACGCTGCCATTTGTACGTTATTTTCCCAACCCTTCAAATGCAGGTATATGGTTTAATGTGTTCATGGAAAGAACCGGTAAAGCTGAACTTAAAATATTCGACATTGCTGGAAAGGAAATAATGACGATATTTTCAGGAAATTTAGAAACAGGACCTCATACGCTTTCTTTTAAAACTTCAAATTTAACCCCAGGAACATATTTTTATAAGTTTATTCAGAATAGCCGAATCCAAGCTGGAAAAATGATAATAATAAGGTGATTCATAACAACCAGGGCAATTAGGATCGAGGCCTTACGGCGAGGCTCCAGGGTGTAATGGCGTCATCAAATGAATCTGTCGAAATCCAGGGGACGCTAAAATATGGACAGATTATTTAATTTGATTTTGAACGGTTTCGATTAAAGCAACAATATTTTCCACGGGCACATCTCTCTTAACAGAATGGGCTGGTGCAAGAATAAGACCGCCCTCTTTTCCAATATCCAGCAAATGATTTACAGCTTTTTCCACATCGGCTTTTGAACCGAAAGGGAGGCTCTTTTGTGTTGATAGACCACCCCAGAAAGAAAGTCTCCCACGATATCCGTTGATAAGCGCATCAACATCCATGACTTCAGGTTGAAAGGGGTTGAAGCAGTTAAGGCCAGCATCAATCAGATCGTCAAAAACCTCATGCACATCACCGCAGGAATGTATTGTTACATACTTACCGGCGTCCTTTGCGACTTTATACATCCGCTTCAGAACAGGGAGGATGAATTCACGCCATTTGGCAGGCCCCATCTGGAGTCCTTTTTGCTGACCCCAGTCATCACCAAAATGTATTGCGTCAATACCGTCATATTTCAGGGCCTCACGTATCTGGGCAATATTATAATCCGCAATAGCGTTTAAAAGTTCGTTAACAAAATCAGGATTGTCGTAGAAGTCCATCATCAGGTTTTCCATTCCACGAAGCGTCCATGCCCGTTCATAAAGGGAAAAACCAATACAGAACTGGACAAACCGTCCATTAGCAATGTTTATTTGGTCCTGAAGTCTGCTAAAAACCAACGGGTTGACCGGGTTTGGCATTTTGAAACCGGATAGCGTTGGTTCTTCCAGAACCTGTCCTTTTACAACACCAATATCCTTGTCCACACTGCGATCCCATACAACTCCGAAACAATCCTGCACGCATTCATTGCCCAAAGATTCCACGACTGAATCTGAAAATCCAAGTGCGTGGATATGGTTTTGTAGAATTGGTTGAAGGTCCACTGTACCATAATGATGAATTACGGCTTCTGTAGCCTCTTTAGTAAAACCAATCTGCCAGGGAACATAGTCCGGTTTTTTTCCATTAAGAACAGCTTTGACAACATCTTTCTTTGTCATGGCAACCTCCTGTTTTTATATTAATATAAGTTAAAAGCCTGAAAAAGGGAATGGAGGATGCAGCAAATAAAATGTGTTTTTATGCAATTGGAATTATTTAAATTAACCTCATGACCGATAATCTGGAGATTATTTTACAGGATGACGTAAGGTCTATTTTCGAAACGTTTTCCAATTTACTGGGTGTTCGTATTGCATTTATGTCAAGAATAGGGCGGGAAATGTCTTCAGCAAAAGGTATGGGCGCCTCCTCTCTCTGTTCTTTTATCCGTCAGGACCTTGGACTCTTGCATCAATGCCGGCTCTGTGATGATGAAAAGAGAGTGCTTTGCGCAAATACGCGACAGACTTTGACCTATAAGTGCCACGCTGGCTTGACGGAATCAATTGCACCGATCTATGCGCTGGATGAATTGATAGGTTTCATCATGATTGGCCAAATCAGAAGCTCCAGGAAAATCAGCAAGACCCTGCTGGGGAAGTGTGCAAATGTGAGGCAAAGGGTTTATTTACAAAAGGTGTTTGACAACCAACCATACATTGATTCGATTCGTCTCAAGAATATCTTACGTCTTTTTTCCCTGCTTGTAGGGTATATCATAAAAAGCAATCTGATTTCCATCAAGCGTAATCTTATTCTGTCAAAGGCCTTGACATATATTGAATCAAACATGGATAAGGCCATTACACTTAATAATGTGGCCCTTCATTGTGGGCGAAGCAGATCAACCATCACCCACTTGTTTTCAAGGGAAATGAAAAAGAGTTTTAGGCGGTATGTAATTGATAAAAAGCTTGACAGAGCTGAAACCATTCTTAAAGAAAGACCGGAGTTGAGTATTGGTGAGGTAGCTGATTCACTTTCATTCTGCGATCAGTTTTATTTTTCAAAGATTTATAAAAAAATAAAAGGGACCACACCATCGAAGAGTCGTTAATTCAATCAGGTGCCTCTAACTGTGGTTTCGGTAGCAAAAAGCAGCTCGCAGGGTAATAAGACCCCAATAATACTGGTTTTATGTTTGTTTCTCAATCAGAAAATCCATCAATGTTTTAAAAAATGGCTTTCTCTCTTTTGTTTTCCAAGGCACAACTTTTAAAAACCGTGAGGGTTTGAATTTTCTTGTTCTGCCGTACCATTTGCGTTCCTTTGCTGCGGTAAGGTAAAGCCTGTATCGCGCGCGTGTTACACCCACATAAAAAAGCCTTTTTTCCTCTTCAATAATTTCGTGCATCTCTTCTTTCGATGCTCCTGCTGATTTATTATAGTTTGGAGAAATTTTCTCTTCCAGTCCCACATAAAAGACAATGGGATATTCCAATCCCTTTGCTCCATGAATGGTTGATAATGTGACTGCATTTGGAATGTTGTCCGATTGTATGGGTATATTGTTTTGAGTCAGTGCTGTTTTCCATTGTTCCTCCTGATGATTCAGCCTGAAAAGTATGGCTATATCATGAAAACCGAACCCCAATGTTGATATAATCCGTTTGATTTCGCTTAAAACAAACTGCGCTTCCTCCTGATCATTTGGAAACCTGCATATTTTAATGCCTTTGTTTGCAATAAATGAAGGATGTTTGTTTGTTTCGAAAGGTCTGAGGACTTTCTTAAGTTCAGCTTTCTTATCTTTGAATATATTGTTGGCAAGGGTCAATATTTTTTGGGTGCTTCGATAGTTTGTTGTAAGCTTGATTATTCTTGCACCTGGGAAATCCGTGGTAAAGCTGAGTATGTTTCTTATGTCCGCGCCACGGAACCTGTAGATGGACTGATCGTCATCGCCGACAATAAAAAGGTTAGGGTTTTGCCCCGCCAGTAGCTTTAATAGATGATATTGTGGCATGTTTGTATCCTGATATTCATCAACCAATATATAAGTGTATTTCTTTTTGTAATGCTCCAGGACCTCGGGTGACTTTTCGAGAATACTGTTTGCGGTTGATGTCATATCATTAAAATCCAGGAGCCCTTTTTCTCTTTTTAAAGCAGTAAAAGAGTTCCATAGGGCTGAATAATAATCCTTCCATTGTCCTATGCCCCACTTTTCAAATTCTATTGTTTCAGGTGAATCAAAATGATTTCTAAGCCTTTCAAGCATGTCCAATGTTTCATTAAACCTCGGGATTGGAAGGTTTTCTCGCTGCATTGAATCAATTATGGTTTTTCTTAAAGACATTATAATTTCGTTTGTTTCTTTTTCTTCGATCAGTCTGACACTGCTACTTGAAAATCCAGCTCTTTTAAGGTTTGATTCGCCACAAACAACATCCCTTGCTATTCCAAGCGACAGGGCGTGAAATGTTGAGACAGTCATGTTAAGTGGATTGGAATTTTCCACTGAAAACTTTTGGCAAAGCAATAATGCCCGTTCCTTCATTTCAGAAGCTGCGGCGCGGGTAAATGTGAGCGCGAGAAGATTTTCGGCTCTTACTCCATTTACGTATAAATAGGCTAGACGCCGGGTAAGGACAGTTGTTTTGCCCGTGCCTGCGCCGGCAAGCACAAGGAGCGGCCCACAAGCAGTATGGTTGTGCAGAATGGCTTCTTGTTGTTCCGGATTGCAGGACTCAAGTATTTGGAGGCTTTTACCTGAAAGTGCTGCTGTGTCGTTTACAATCAGTTGATTTTTATCCATTGCCTGTTATTATCCACAATTAATTGATTCAAGTTTATGTGTAAACTATTTTAAAAGCATAAATATGACCCGCAAATTATTGATTCTTATCCTGTTTATTTTAATTTTTCTTTCTTTCTCAGGTGCAAAAAAATCGAGTAAGAATGAAAAAGCACATTCGAACAGAAAAATTGTCAAACAAAACGCAAAACCCGCTATTTCTACCCCTGTGAAAGAGGATCGAATTTTGGACTCTGAAGCGCTTTATAAATTCGGACATGATGCGGCAAAATGCAAGGTACATTCAAGAATGCCGCAGATCGATATCCTTAATGGCATTTATCGTTTTTATAAAAATGATCCTGCATTACTTAACGGCCGGTTGAGGCTTATTATCAGGGGTGGGGATTTCAGCAGCGCATTTGCCAGAATAGAACCTCTCTTTAATAATCCGGTAAAAGAAAATGACCAAAACGTTTTAAAGAGCAAGCTTCCGCCTCCTGAAATTAAATACAGCAACTTTAAAAACATTATTCTGTTTTGCAGGGACAAAGAGCACCGTATAAGCATAGAACTTAATGAGGCTTATACACAGGAACTTCCATATACATTTGGTGCAAAAATCAAACTGGCGCGCAATATTGAAGGTTCGCTTCGTTCGGATGACAGCGCCAATGTCACTGAAATACTATTTGATACCGACAAAAGCGTGTTCTTTATGGCCCCGGGCATAGCATTTTTCATTCCTGATGTTCACTCCCGTATTGCACGCATAGCAGTTGAAAACAATCAGATATTCGGGTATGTAATCGGATGTCCGGAAAGTGCAAAAGAGCGTCATGTGTCAGTAAAATACAATCTTTCAACCTGTGCCAAGAGCAGTATTAAAATGCAGGAATTGGGTCCTGATGAGTTTTTACGCAAACTTTCCAATGTCAATTGATTACTTTTCTTGAAATCATAAGAGAACAATCATTATTTTCTGTTACTTGTTTTAATTGATTTAAAGGTTTATATACTAACAATAACGGGGGAAACATGCGAATCATCATCCAGAAGAATTATGATTTAATCAGCCAGTGGGCCGGCAACTATGTTGCAAGAAAGATTATCCAGGCCAAACCAACAGAAAAGAAACCATTTATTTTAGGCCTTCCAACAGGGTCATCTCCGCTCGGCATGTATAAACACCTGATTACCCTGAACAAAGCAGGTACAGTCTCTTTCAAGAATGTGGTGACATTCAATATGGATGAATATGTAAATCTTCCGCAGGATCACCCCGAGAGCTATCACAGCTTTATGTGGAACAACTTCTTTAAGCACCTTGACATACCAAAGGATAATGTAAACATTCTAAACGGCAATGCAGATGATCTTGTTGCAGAATGCGAGCGCTATGAAGCCAAGATAAAGGGTTATGGAAAGATAAACCTTTTTGTGGGAGGCATTGGCCCGGATGGACACATTGCTTTTAACGAACCCGGATCATCCCTTGCATCGCGCACTCGTGTAAAGACGCTGACTTACGATACCATAGTTGCAAACGCCCGTTTCTTTAATAACGAGCTTAGCCTCGTTCCAAAGACTGCCCTCACAGTGGGAGTGGGCACAGTGCTTGACTCAGAGGAAGTGCTTATCATCATCAACGGACACAGCAAGGCAATCGCTCTTCAGAAAGTAGTGGAAGAAGGCGTAAACCACATGTGGACGGTTTCCGGACTTCAACTGCACCCAAAAGGCATAATTGTCTGCGACGACATTTCAACAACAGAATGCAAGGTCAAGACCGTCAACTATTTCAAGGATATTGAAAAAGACAACCTTGCCCCTGACACGCTTTTAAAGAATCTTTAATAAAAGGACCCCCAATGGCTGCCAAACGATCCATGAAGGAACTTGTAGAAGAGCTTAGTGCGTGCGGAATTCAGGGCCGGACAGTCGGCATTCACTCAAATCTAATAAGCATAGGCCTTATTGCAGATACACCTGTAAGCGCATCCGAAGAAAAACGCGGACTCAACCCCATTGCCAAAACCGTTATTAATGCGTTTCTCGAGGCCATAGGCCCGCAGGGCACAATCTTTGTTCCAACACATTCGTGTAATTTTATCGGGAATTATGCCCCTAGCAATCTCAAGGTTGATCTGGAGCGAGATGCTGAAGGCAAGGTCATAAAGCGTACCCTGGTTGATGACGGATATTACAACAGGGAAAAGACCCCATCTCTTGTTGGGTCTTTTACGCAGTCAATAATTTATGACGACAGGGCAATAAGGAGCGAGCACCCGTCACACTCCATTGCTGCCATTGGTAAAGAAGCTGAATATCTGGTGCGTGGGCACGGTCCATTTTCCCAGCCCGTGGGGATACACAATGCTTTCACAAAAGTCATAGGCCTTGATGGTATAATATTTTTCATAGGCGAAACTCTCAAGTCCAATACAAGTTTTCATTCTTATGAAACCCTTATCTTTCCAGCAGACTGCCGATTATTTTGCAGGGGCTGTGGCAGCCGAGTGGAATGGTTTGAAACGGCTTTTCAGCCAGAATTGGGTGCCGCATCTTCACCGTGATTTTTACGACGAACACAAAAGGAAGACAAGGGCAATAACGGCCATGCGCAATTCAGGCTTATTAAAAGAGGGAAAGCTTGGGCGAGGTATTGTTTACTATTTCAACGCCAAAGAAATGGCAAAATACTTTACCGAAAAGGTGTTTCCAGTTGAGCCCGACATACTTTTCTGCAATACACCTGATACATGTGGGATAAACTATGACTGCAAAAACAGCGTGGATATATTCAAATATCTGTATGCTGATAAAAACGGCGCATGGGATTCTGGAAAAATAAAATCAGGAATAGACAAACAATACCTGGAGCTTTTAAAACCCGGTGAAAAGAGAATATCCTATTAACGAAAGATGAATGATGGCAAGAAAATTAAGCAAGCAGGAGATTGAAGTCCTTCAAAGAAACGGCTGCACATCAACCGATTGGAACAAAATCGGCGTAACAGACGGGTTTTTGCCGGAGCGTGTGAGGAACGTAATATTCGATGGCGATATTTTTCTTGGGCGTAATACAGGGACCATTAAAGAAGAGGGAACGGAATATCAGTGCGGAATAATGAACGCGCTTTTGTCTGATGTCCATGTTGGAGACAATGTTGTTATTCGCAATATTGGTACGCACCTGGCCAATTACAATATAATGGATAATGCCTTTATAATTAATGTGGCAGGAATGTCCGTCGAACCCGGTACTTCATTTGGTCAAGGCATACGTGTTGATGCCTTAAACGAGGCCGGCGGCAGGGAAGTGACCTTGTCCGAGCACCTTACATCCCAGCTTGCTTATGTGCTTTCAATATGTCGCTACAGGCCGAATGCAGTAAAAGCCCTTGAAACAATCCTGGGCAATGAAATAGAAAAGCTGAAAGGTGAAAAAGGGATTGTGGGCAAGTGTGCAAAGGTCATTAACTGCGGGGCTATCGTTAATGTGCGCATTGGCAGTTATGCTGTTGTGTCTGGGGCAACATCCCTTAGGAACGGCACCATAATAAGTTGCGAGGAAGACCCGGCAATTATCAGCGACGGAGTTATTGCGGAATCCTTTGTTCTTTTATCCGGTGGGCATATCACAACGCATTCCCTTATGAGCCGTGTCTTTGTGGGCCAGGGCGCACGCATGGGCAAACAGTTCTCAGCCGAGAATTCGGTCTTTTTCGCGAACTGTGAAGGGTTTCACGGAGAAGCTTGTTCAATTTATGCCGGCCCGTATACTGTCACGCATCACAAATCAACGCTGCTTATTGCAGCCATGTACTCTTTCTACAACGCAGGTTCAGGCACCAATCACAGCAATCACATGTATAAACTCGGGCCTGTGCATCAGGGCATACTCGAGCGCGGATGCAAGACAGGTTCATTCTCGTATCTTCTGCTTGAAGCCCACCTTGCGCCATTCTGCGTTGTAATCGGAAAGCACATGTCCAATATCAACATTCCAGACTTGCCTTTTTCCTACATATCCGAAAGCGGCGGCAAGAGCTATCTGACGCCTGCTATGAACCTTATTACTGTGGGCACAATCCGTGATCAGGAAAAATGGTCTTTCCGCGACAGGCGCAGGTGTAAAGCCAAGACAGACCTTGTTAACCCTGCTGTTTATTCTCCTTATACGGTAGAAAAAATGATCCGCGGCCGTGATATTCTTTTAAAACTGTATGCTGAAACCCCAAAAGAGGTTGAATATCTAAATTACGGCGGAACGGTTTTAAGCCGCTTACTTCTTAAAAACGGGGCTAAGTATTATGATATGACCATCAAACGTTATCTATATCAGCATGTTTTTATGAAGATAGAGGCGCTTCTTAACAATGGAATTTCCTTTATGGAAGCACTTAAGAAGCTTAGTCCTTCGGTAGATTCTGATACGGATTGGGTTGATATAAGCGGAATGCTTTGTACAAAAAAATCATATAGTGGCATACTTGAATCACTGGAAAATGGAAAATATAAAACCCCAATGGATGTAACATCCGCCTTTAAATCAGTGCATGAATCTTACAGGGATTGTGAATGGGCTTATGCATATAAGAGGTTTAAAGACGAGATAGGGATTTCGCCTGAATCATTGACAAAAGAAAAAGCGTTTGAGCTTCTTGAAGAGTGGAGCACGTTAAACAGGAAAATCTCCAACATGACGCTCTCTGATGCAGGCAAGGAGTTTGAGGACTTTGCCAGGATAAGTTACGGCCTTGACGGAGATGCTGAAGACATTAACAGGGATTTCAAGGCAGTAAGAGGTGAACCAGAGACGAATAAGGTAATTGTCAAAATGAAATCTGAAATAGATAAGTTCAATATGGGCCTCAATGCCCTACGCGATAAAATTCTAAAAACTGATTAAATTATTTTGGAGGCAAAATGGATATCAAAGAGGTCGAAAAACAGGTCAAAGAGATCACGGGTAAAATCCTTAAAAAGGATGCTTCCCAGATTAAAAACTCCCAGCGTTTTGCAGAGGACTTGGGCGCGGATTCATTAAAGTCGCTGGAACTCGTAGCGGCTTTTGACGAGGGGTTTGACATTGAAATGGACGAAGACGATGCTTTAAGCGTCAAGAATGTTGGGGATGCAATAACTTTTATTGAAAAATATGTGAATAGAAAATGACGATTAATCCTGTTGAAATCGTTAAGCAGGCAAAAACATCCTCCGAGTTAATCAAAAGCATCTGCTGTGCAAAAGAAGCCATTCCCGGATTACGTGTCCTGACTTATGCGGAAATCGATCAGCTTAAAAGGCAGGGTAATCTTACTACCGGGGATTGGTCCAACATTCTTGTAACGCCTGATTTTACTCCTCGTAGAATCTGGCAGAATACATTTTTCGGCAAGGTGCAGATAGGCATTCAGACAGACGGAATTTGAGGTCAATGGCATACGCCGAAAGGCCGGGATTTACAATAGCGTAATTTATGACGCCATTATCGAAGATAATGTCTTTATAAAAAGTGTTGATGGGCTTACAAATTACAGAGTTTGCACAGGCGCTGCGCTTGTTGATTGCGGCAGTATTCAGGTTACACCCGGATGCACCTTTTTCAATGGATCAATGCTTGATGAAATTGGTCTTGAAACAGGCGGACGCGGGGTAAAAATATTCGCTGAAATCACATTGTCTGTTGCAGCCAATATCATGAAGAACCGTAAAAACAGGGAACTTCTTGAGGAATATTCAAAGGCCGTTGACACGTATTCCGATATGGTCAAGTCGGACTGGGGTGTAATTGAACGTAATGCTTGCGTTCTGAATACAAATAAGGTGCATAATGTCCACTTGGGCGAATCCGGTCGAATCAACAACGCCATTCTTGTCGAAAACGCCACCATATTAAGCAACAGCGACGAAGTCACCAGGATATCCGACGGGGCTTATGTAAAGGATGCGATAATACAATGGGGCGCTGAAATAAACTCAATGGGAATATTAACGCAATCAGTCATGCTTGAACATTCCCATGTTGAATTCCACGGCAAGGTTCATCAGTCCATAATCGGGGCCAATTCCGGCGTGGCAAAGGGCGAGATTACAGCCTCTCTTGTTGGGCCTTTTGTTGGGTTTCATCATCAGAGTCTGCTTATCTCCGCATTCTGGCCTGAGGGCAAGGGCAATATCGCTTATGGCGCCAATGTCGGAAGCAACCACACTTCCCGAGCACCTGATCAGGAAATCATACCCGGTGAAGGTGTGTTTTTCGGTCTTGGTGCAAGCATAAAGTTTCCGGCCAACTATTTTAAATCACCCTATAGCATTATTGCAACAAATGTGATCACCCTTCCGCAACGTGTGGAGTATCCCTTCTCGCTCATTAATCTTCCCACCGAGACGGTTCACGGGATTTCACCGGCATATAACGAAATCTTTCCGGCATGGGTACTGTCTGATAACATCTTTTTTATTATCCGCAATGCATGGAAGTATAAAAAACGTGACAAGGCAAAGCGAGAAAAAGTGGTTTTCGAGATATTCCGGCCTGATATAATCGACCTCATGATTGAGGCCAGAAACAGGCTTTCCGGAGTAAAGCAGATAAAAGAACACTATGCGGATAAAGACATTCCAGGTCTTGGAAAGAATTTCCTAAGCGAAAGTACGCGAAGGAATGCAATCGAGGCATATACCTATTATCTAAAGTACTATGCGCTAATCGGACTTTTCAGAAAAGCCAACGAGTCCGGTAGCTTATCCTTGTATCTTATCGATACGGTCTCAACGGATCAAAGGTTCGAGCACGAACGAATGGTGCTTAAGAAGGAACTTGACGGAATAAAGTTAAAGGATGCGTTCGAACTGTTTATTCAAATGGATGAAGAGGTTGCGAAAAACGTCCTTGACTGTAAGCGTAAGGATGATATCAGAGGCGTTCGAATAATTGATGACTACGCGGAAGCACACACTCTTGCAGAGAATGATAAGTTCATCAAGGAAGTATATTTCGATGTGGATTCCCGTAAATTGATTGCAACAAATATTATAAAAGGGGCATAACAAAATATGGTGGGTAAGCCATTCATACCCGAGTCTGAAATCAATAGCAGGATATCAAGGCTTAAGGTTAAAATCAAGGAGGCCTCACTTAATGGGGCCTTTGTTTTTGAATATGTTGAAATGCTTTATTATACAGGCACACTTCAGAATGGCATGCTGTTTGTCCCTGCAGAAGGCGATCCCATACTATTCGTAAGGCGCAGCTATGATCGCGCTGTCATCGAATCCCCTGTTAAGGAAATATCAGCTTATACTTCATTCAAAGAAATAAATGAAATGCTGAGCAAAAAGGGGCTTTCCATAGGTAAAATGGGAATTGATGAGAATTCCACAACGTTGAGCCTTTTCAAGATGCTTAAAAAATATTTCATGCACACAGAATTCACTGATATAGGCCTAATGTTAAGGAAAATACGGTCAGTCAAATCAAAATACGAAATAAAAAAGATAAAGAAAGCGGGTGATGTTGGGAGGAAAATATCAGATCTTATACCATCCCTTCTTGTTCCTGGAATCACGGAATGGGAGCTTGCTTTAAGGCTGTTTCAGGAGACCACTGCCATTGCAAATACCTGCATTGCACGGCTTATGTTCAATAGCGGAGAATTTTTTCTTGGGAATGTTTGTTTCGGAGACAATTCGCTTTATCCCGGGGCCTTTGACGGGCCTGGCGGCATTGTGGGTAAGTCACCGGTGTGTCCTTATGGCGGAAGCGACAGAAGTCTTAAAAAGGGTGATCTTGTGTTTATCGATATCGGCTATCCATTCGAGGAATATTACAGCGACAAAACACGAATCTTTTCTTTGGGTATCCCTGATCCTGTTGTGGTCGAAGCCCATGCCATGTGCCTCAATGTTCAGGCTCTTATTGAAAAACGGTTGAAGCCTGGCGCCATACCCTCGGATATTTATGATGAGGTTTATAATACAATTATAGGTCCTGGAAATTTTGATGATAATTTCATGGGATTCAAATCCAACAAGGTCAAATTTCTCGGACATGGTATCGGGATGGTCGTCAATGAATATCCTGTTATAGCAAAGAAATTCAATGATCCGCTTGAGGAAAACATGGTCCTTGCCATAGAACCTAAAAAAGGTATCGAGGGAATAGGAATGGTTGGCATAGAAAATACCTTTCAGGTCACAGCTCATGGGGGCCATAGCCTCACGCAGGACAACGATGAAATATTTGTTGTTTGAGTTAGGCATGCTGCTGCTTTGGGGGTTGAATTGGATTTCAGCCTGATTCGTAAATCAATACCAATACTGGAACTTGCCAACAGACTTGGAATTGACGTAGTACATAACCGGGCAAAATGCTTTTTCCCGGAACGTCATAAAAACAACGACCGCACACCCTCTCTTTCATTCAATGCCAAAACAAACACATTCAAGTGCTGGGTGTGTGATGATGTAAAGGGTAGTGTAATCGACCTTGTGATGCAGGTGAAGGGCCTCAATTTCAAAGGAGCGCTTGATTTTTTAAGGCAGGAAGGTTTTTTGACAGGCATGTCAGGGCCGATTGAGCCTGTTACTGATCAAGTCTCAGGAATCAGGCAAAAAACATCCGAATCCATTGCTATATCAAAACCCATTGCAAAATCCATTTCAATTGGTGACATGACAAGATACAGGATTTATCAATATTTTATTGATACTTGTGGAGGTTTATCCGAGGATGACATGCAATATCTTGCCTCGCGCAGGATATTCAAGAAAACTGCGCAAAAGATGGGGCTGTGTTCAATAAAAAATTATGAAGAAATGTCGGCACTCCTTGAAAAGGAGTTTGATCTTGAGCTCCTTCAGGCGGCCGGCCTTTTTAATGACAAGGATCATTTAAGGTTTTATAAACACCGGCTCATTGTGCCATATTATCAGGAAAAAACAGTTAAATATTTTCAGGCCAGGGCCATTGATTCGTTGGTAGTTCCAAAGGAATTAAATCCTTCCGGCACCATTCCAATCCCCTATAATATTGACGCTGTTAAAACATCTGCTCTTGTTTATTTGTGTGAAGGTGTCGTAGATACTATTACTCTCATAGAACAGGGCTTTCCGGCTGTCGGTGTTCCGGGAGCTAATAATTTCAAGCCTGAATGGGCTGAATACTTTGAAGGAAAACGCGTTTTTTCGGTTTTTGATGCTGACAAAGCAGGGCATGCGGGCAATGAGCGTCTTAAAGCATTATTCGCTTCAAAGAATATTTATTTTGATATTATAAAGATTCCTGAAGGCACTGATATAAATGATTTATTCACGGGTAAGGGATGGAAAAGCTTGAAGCGATAGTGGTCTGCGGTCCTACGGCTGCAGGCAAAACAGACAAAGCCATTGAGCTTGCGGATAAGTATAACGGGGAAATAGTTTCCATTGATTCAGTACAGGTGTATAGGGGGATGGATATTGGCACAGCTAAACCAGGTAAAGAGATACTGGCTAAGTATCCGCATCATATGATTGACATAATTAATCCTGATGAAAAGCTTAATGCTCAGGATTTTGCAAAACAGGCAATGGTTGCCATACAAAAAATATCAGGTAAAGGCAGGTTGCCTATTCTTGCTGGTGGAACAGGCCTTTACTTTAAGGCCCTTCTTGAGGGTCTTTTTGAAGGCCCGGGGGCTGATGCTGCAATCAGAGAAAAGCTGCAAAAACTTGCTGAAGAAAAAGGGCCGGTTGCCTTACATGAATATCTTACCAAGGTCGATCCTGAAAGTGCAAAAGCCATTCATTATAATAATGTACACAGGGTAATTCGTGCACTTGAGGTTTTTGAGGTTACTGGAAAAAAGTTTTCAGACATGAAGAGGTTGCCGGTTACTGCTGAACATATAAATGTGAGAGAAGCCGTTCTTCTTAATCCGGACAGAGACAGCTTATATAAAAAGATTGCGGAGCGTACTGAAAATATGTTTGCGAATGGTCTTGTTGAAGAGGTGCGCTCTTTAATGGAAAAGTATCCTGCAACAGCAAAGGGGTTCGAAGCTATAGGGTATAAGGAGACGGTTGATTTCTTATACAGTAAATTGACATTTGATGAGACCAGGGAACTGGTTAGAAAGAACACCTGTCATTATGCAAAGAGACAGGTGACATGGTTTACGAATCAGAAACTTAGTTGCAGCAGGATGTCATGAATTCTACCGCCATTCAGGAAATAAGAAAAATGGGAGTCGCAGAACGTATAATGCTCGTGAAATGGATTTGGGACTCTATTCCGCGCCATTCAGAAGAGTTGGGTTTATCCTTAACTCAGATGCTGACTTTGGATAAAAGAATTGACGACCTTGAAAAAGGAAAATGCCGGACAACAACATGGGATAAAGTAAAGAGAAAGCTATGGATGCGCCGGAAACGTGGTTGAAGGGTGAAAAAGAGTACATTTTTGCAGTTTTGGCTAACGAAATAATTGTCATTGCTGTTATGCATGTTAAATGTTGTCCTGTCCGCATCCGAGGCAGGCTCAATTCCAGACTGAAAAACCATTAAAGCCAGTAATCTTTCATATTTATTAAAGCCAAGAACCATTATCCTTCTGAAAAGAATTCCCTTTTGATGATTATGATCTTCTTTTTAACTCCAACGTAAAACAATAAGCAAAACATTGAATTACGCGGTTTATCGTGAGTGTCTGTTTTCTTTAATTTTCCTCTGAAATCATATCTTGTGTTGTCTATAGACAACACCAAAACACGAATTAGCTTGAGTTAAATTGATCTTGGGTATATCTTTATTTACAAGATGAAAAGGTTCTTACAGGAAAAGGTAAATGTGTTGGCTATAAAAACTATTAAATATAAAAAGGAGGAAAAGATGCGTATCAAAAAAGCTCTAATCATGATTAATCAAATGAAAAGTGTTTTCATCTTGCTAATTCTCATATCATTCTGTCTTTCATACAGTCAGATCGAAATTGATTCCGGGCAACACGCCAAGGTATTAAAACCATCAGGAGGGGAAACCTACAAGGTGGGGGACACAGTTCATATCCAATTTCTTGCTGATAGTACTTTTGGATTTGGTGGCTATACCATAATGATCTCGGTGGACAGTGGTAAGACCTTTGGCGTTAATTTTATCAACCCAGATATATATTATTTTCAACGTTTTGATCCGGATTTCAAAAACATTCCCTGGGTCATTCCAGAAACACTTACGGTAGGTTATGGCAACCGACTTAAAAAAGTATCGATGGTGTCTGATAAAGCTGTTTTACGGCTTGATGATGTATTTAATTCTATAAACGAGGGCTTTAAATATAATTCAGGTGTGTTTTCCATAGTGCAAAAAACAGCAATTGAAATTGATTCCGGAAAACATATAAAGATTTTAGAACCTTCAGGAGGAGAATCTTTTAAAGTTGGGGATACTGTTCATATAAAACTCCTTGCTGATAATACTGTTATGGTATATTCAATAAAAATATCGGTGGACGGTGGTAAAACCTTTGGCCAGAATTTTTTAAGTCACTATGCTGCCACAATTCAAGATACCAGCAGATATTATCAACCAGGAGAACCGGATTTCAAAAATGTTTCCTGGATTATTCCGGATACACTTACATATTTGGATTTACATGGTCATCTTAATAAAATTTTTATGGTATCTAATCAGGTTGTTTTACAGCTGGATGATTTTTATAATTACAGAAACGAGTGCTTCAGATATAATTCAGGTATATTTTCCATTATACCAAATGATGCTTCCAGGATTGAGGGTAAAATACAACCCGACCTTCAAGCCCGTTTTAATGTCAGAATAAAAGGCGACATACTATTTTCAAGCAGTCCTGTTGCGTTAGTGAAGGTGGTTGACATAATGGGTCGTATGGTAGCATCATTTGCCGGTAGTGATGGTTTAACAATAGATATAAAATCAAATTTAAAGTCAGGAATTGCAGCAGGGGTTTATAAAATATCCGTTCTGTCCGTAAATGGTGAAAACTCCGTTATTAACTGGATATTTGTAAGATAGGAAAATACAATTAAGGATTGAATTCAAAGAAAATGTCAAATTCTAAAAATCAAAACAAGGAGAAATGAAATGCGTAAACTCATCGTCACAACACTAATCAGCATGCCGTTGCTTTTAGGCGCACAGTCCCAATCAGTTCCATCTTCTGAGCCAAACCATGTTTTTTGGTACAACTGCATAGAGAATCGGTATAATATTTCCCAAAATCCAGGCCCGAACCTATCCCCAGACTGCATCAAACACCAAGGCATGGTGGTTTCTGCAAAGAGAAGGCAAAGTGAGGGAAATCAAGAACCATCTTTCGGCCTTGGCAATGGCCCGAGTAATGCCGGTTTTTGCAGTTTTGTCTGGTTCAAGGATTTAAATAATTTGCAGGGAAAAGCTGTTTTCGCAAAAGTCAGAGGGGAATATCGTGATAATTATGCAGGCAAGCCATATTGCACTCCAGGACCTATGCACATACGCTGTGGTGTTGTGGATTATGCCAACAATATCAATGATATTTGGGGTGACATTGAAAGCATTCCTGCAACAGCTACATGGATGGACCACGAAAATCCACTGTACTGGTCCATGAATTATTCCGCTGATACAAACAAATTGGCAGCCGAAGAAATTATTGATGTTACGGCGCCTCAAGGTGTGACAAATGATATTGATGATGCGGTTCTTGATAAAATGTTTTTTGAAATTGATGTTACAGAACAGGTCAACTGGATATTGTCTCATACTTTTTCAAACAAAGGCAGATTAAGCGGACAATATGCCATTGTATTTCTGACAGAAATGGGTGATGGAACTACAGGCAGGGTAAATCTGTATTCGGATGAGTCCGCCGCTAGAAATATTACCACAGCTAATCCCTGGACAAATGATGGAAACACTTTGCATCTTGTAGGTCAGATGAATGTAAACCAGATTGTAAATGTAAAGAACACAAGATACCACATGGAAGTTAATATTGTTACCATGGCAAATGAGCTTGTCAATAACCCTGTAGTCATTTTAAAACCGGATTCAACAGAAGTCGTTTCCACGAATTTAAGGAAACTGATATCCTTTGATATCAGTATCGACAGTGTACTTTCAGCCGCATTCTCTTCGGGTACTCTTTGTTTTAATTACAGCAAAATAGACATCAGTGATTTGATGGCACAGGCTATCAGGTTTTATTATCTCAATGGTTCCGTCTGGGATTCAGTTGGCGGTATTGTTGATACCGTGGCAAAGACAGTTACTGTTGCTGTTTCTCATTTCTCGACATTCGGTGTTTTTATTCCCACTAATACTACCGGTTCCGGACTTGCGCATGTTCAGGCATCAGCATTTATGCTTTCGGTTGCTCCAAATCCTTTTGCAGTTTCTGCCGGCATAGCGTTTTCCCTCAAATCAGCGTTAATGGTTGATATTGCGGCCTATGATATTCGTGGACATCTTGTTAAAACACTGGTTAATAGCGCCTACCCTGCAGGTTCCCATCAGATTGCATTTGATGGAATGAATCGTGAAAGCAAGCCGCTTTCATCGGGTATTTATTTCATCAGGATGAAAGCCGGCAACAGGGAAATGATGAAACAGGTACAGATAATGCGATAATTCATTTTCAAAGGAGGAAAGATGTGTATCGAAAAAGCTATGATCATTATTAATCAAACTAAAACTGTTTTCGTACAGGCCATTCTCATATCATTCTGTCTTTCATACGGTCAGATTGAGATTGATTCCGGGAAACATGCCAAGGTATTGGAACCTTCAGGAGGAGAAGTCTTTTATGTTGGGGACACTGTTCATATCCAATTCCTTGCTGATAGTACTTTTGGGATATATTTTATTAAAATCTCGGTGGACAGTGGTAAATCTTTTAATAATAACTTTATCAACCCTGATATTATGTATTTTCGGCCAGTTGATCCTGATTTCAAAAATGTTTCCTGGGTTATCCCTGAAACACTTACATATTTGGATTCTCGACAACGTCTTAAAAAATTATATTCGGTATCAGAACATGTTGTATTGCAGCTTGACGACATATGGAATTCTGCATTTGAGAACTATAAATATAATTCAGGTGTGTTTTCCATAGTGCAAAAAACAACAATTGAGATTGATTCCGGAAAACATATGAAGATTTTAGAACCTTCAGGAGGAGAATCTTTTAAAGTCGGGGATACTGTTCATATCGAATTTCTTGCTGATAGTACTGTTCAGGCATATACTATAAGGATATCAGTGGATAGTGGCAAAACATTTGGCTTTAATTATATCAACCCTGATATTATGTATTATCGGCCAGTTGATCCGGATTTCAAAAATGTTTCCTGGGTTATCCCTGAAACACTTACAGTGTATAGAAACGGCCATATTTCTAAAGTATATATGGTATCAGAACATGTTATGTTGCGCCTTGACGACATATTTAATTCTGCATTTGAGGGCTATAAATATAATTCAGAGGTGTTTTCCATAATACCAAATGATGCTTCCAGGATTGATAATAAAATACAACACGGCCTTCAAACCCGTTTTAATGTCAGAATAAAAGGCAACATACTATTTTCAACCAGTCCTGTTGCATTGGTGAAAGTAGTTGACTTAATGGGTCGTATTGTCACATCATTTGCTGGTAATGATGCTTTAACGGTTGACATAAAATCAAATTTAAAGTCTGGAATTGCAGCAGGGGTTTATAAAATATCTGTCCAATCGGTAAAAGGTGAAACTGCTTTTATCAACTGGGTATTTTTAAGATAAGTCTTAAGCTAGTTAGATGTTGTCTATAGGGGGATCATATATTTAATTAATATTGCTTTTTATTGATTGCTTGTTTATCTTAACTGGTAAGAAGGCAAATGAACCCGATATATATCTATACGAACTACAGGCAATACCTCAGGGATTATTTTCTTCAATCCAAGAGGGAAAGCAAATATTTCTCTTATAGAAAATTTGCCGATAAGGCGGGTTTCAAAGCCAGGGACTACATACTTCGCGTTATAAACGGGACGCGGAACCTTTCAAAGAGCGGCATATACATGTTGTCCAAAGCAATGAAGCTATCTGAAAAAGAAGCTGGTTATTTCGAGAACCTTGTCGGTTTTAATCAAGCCCGGACCAACCTTGAAAAGGATCATTTTTATAGGAAAGTTGCGGATATCAACAAATACAGTTCTTTGACCAAGTTAAGGAACGACCAGTATGAATATTTCTCAACCTGGTATCATAGCGTGGTCCGATCCTTGGTTCCGGTAATTGATTTTAACGACGATTTTGCCAAGCTTGGAAAACTTTTTACCCCCTCGATTTCTGAAAAACAGGCCAGAGATTCCGTGATGTTGCTTTTGCGTCTTGGCATGTTAAAGAAACTTAAAGCCGGCAATTATGCCGTGACGGATCCTGTAATAACCACTGGTGATGAGGTTGTTTCGCTTGCTGTTGCCAATTTTCACAAGGAATGCATGGATTTGGCCAAGCGCTCCATTGATGTGCATGAATCCGAGTCGCGAAATATCAGCGGCATGACAATGAGCATTTCAGAGCAAGGCTTCAAGAAAATAAAAGAGGAGATTCTGTCATTCCAAGAAAGGATCACGGCCATTGCAACCGCTGACAGCGGTGAAGATAGGGTTTACCAATTGAACAATTACTTCTTTCCATTAGCAAAAACAAAGGCAAAACTATGAATAAAATAATTGCTGTAGTTATTGTCCTGTTAGTGGTACTGATCTGGAATTGTTCAAATAATGGACCGATACTTGCCGGCCCCGTTACTGTGGCTGGGAACCCCAAGTGCGCATTAACAGGAGTTGCGCATGATGCATTAGGCAATCCTGTGGCTGGTGCCGGCATCTTTGTGTACAAAATCGATGCTTCCACGAATGATGGATTTCCAAATACCCCGGAAATAATTGCCTTTGTATATACCAACGGAATGGGGCAATTCCAGTTTGTTGGCTTACGGCCTGGCACATATACTCTTGATGGCAGTCTGTTGTCCTCAAATCTATTTGCCACGCAGAAAGATATTCTCTTTGATTCCACGGCACTCATTATTGATACGCTTGTTTTAAAGAAGCCAGGTATTATAAAAGGTGTTGTAAAATATGATTTCCAGACAAATAGCGGATATGTCCAGGTGAATGTTGAAGGTTTATATAAGCGTAACCGCCAGATTATGGCTAATCATGAGACCGGTGAATATGAAATAGACGATGTGCCTGAAGGACTTTACACTATAGGATTTTATTCCTATGATTATATAAACCAATTTGTCGATTCCGTCCATGTTGTCATGGATTCAGTAATCTGCCTTGATACTATATTTTTACAGGTAAGGCCGGATGCTCCTCCTCCGAAACCTCATGGTTTTACTGCACAATATGATACAGCCGGGGCATTGGTAACATTGAAATGGAATTCAGTCGGGATATCAAGCCTTGCCGGTTACAAGGTGATGCGGAAGATACAATCTGGTGATGTCATTGAAATATCACCCATTTTAACGGATACGTTTTATGTTGATTCTATTGCCGGAATTCCGAATGGTTCTATGGTAATGTATCTGGTTAAATCCATAGACAAGGCTTATAATGAAAGCCTTAATGCCGGCCCTGTTGAAATATCAATTAAAAATTAGGCCATAATTGCAAACAAGATAAAAGAACAAGGAGTTATACAATGACTAATACAATAAAAATAAAATTCTGGCTATTCGTCTTTGCTTTTGTTTTTTCCGCTCTGGCAGTGTCCCATATATCCATTCAATCACCTTCTGCCGGGATAAATTATAATGTTGGGGATACCCTCCATTTCCACTGGACAAGCCTGGATAATACAGTAGGGCCTGGATGCCAGATAATGATTTCCTTTGACAATGGGGCTAACTTTTATCCGTGGAATTATGAGAATGAATACAGCCCCGCGAGTACTGGTTGGGGATGTTTTGACTGGAAGATTACCGACACCTTATATACGGAAATTACTATTAAGGGACGTACATCTCCCATAAAGAAATCCACGGTATCCAATCAGGTGATTGTTCGGATAAGTGATTATTACAATAAAATCAGCGAAAGCCAGATTTATTCGTCAGGTGTTTTTTCAATCAGCCCTGCTGCTGGAATAATTGAAAAGCCATGGATGCGCAACGATTCTCCATTCGTTTATATCACTTCTTTTTCCGTGATTGGAGCAAATTTATTTGCAGGAACCCTTGGTAATGGGATCTTTTTATCATCAGATAACGGGGCAACGTGGAGGCCGGTCAATACAGGCCTCACAGATGAGTATGTTATTTCACTAATTGCAAATGGAACAGAGCTTTTTGCGGGAACCAGCGGAGGCGGGATATTTTTATCCAAAGACTACGGGGAAAATTGGACCCCAATCAATGCCGGACTGAGTTCCACATATATTATTACATTATGCGCCCAGGAGAATAATCTCTTTGCAGCGACTAATAGCGGCGGAGTCTTTTTGTCCAGAGATAGCGGAACAAGCTGGACTTCTGCAAATGCTGGACTTTCAACAATGAATATCGTAACCCTCTGTGCGCAAGGTACGAATCTCTTTGCAGGGACCAAAAACGATGGGGTCTTTTTATACAGGGGAGGTGGAACAAGCTGGACACCTATAAATACCGGTCTTACTTCCAATTATATTACAGCAATGTGTACTATGGGTTCGGATCTCTTTATAGGAACATATACTGGCGAAGTCTTTTTGTCCAAAGACAGCGGATCTAACTGGATACAAGTCAGCACCGGTACTGGTTCAGGTTGTATTACAAAATTGTGCACAAAGGGATCGAATCTTTTTGCAGGTACTGATAGCGGTGGTGTCTATTTGTCCAGGGACCAAGGGATAATTTGGACTTCGGTTAATTATGGATTAACAAATATTAATATTAAAACGATTGAGGTAAATGGGACAAAGGTTTTTGTTGGTACTGATCATGGGATCTGGCAAAGATCTTTGACAGATATTGTATCCATTGAAAAATACCCAAACCTTCTTTCTAATCAATTCTTTTTTTTCCAGAGTTATCCGAACCCTTTTAATCCATCCACCACTTTGATTTTTAATACAGGCCAAATCGGGCAGGGAAACATTTCAATTTATTCAATTACTGGTTCACAAATAATTTCAAAAAAAGTTATTGGCAATGAAAAGTTCATTTGGAATGCGTCCGGTCAACCAAGCGGTATTTATCTGTGTAAACTATCCGTGGGTGATAAAGTAGTCACGCAAAGGTTGATTTTGGCAAGATAAGGATTTGTTCTTCAGATTATAATGTAAGGCTTTATCGTCTTGTTATTATTTGTATAAATTCATCAGGGGAAACCTTAAGTTGTCGCAGAATGTTTCTTATCACAAACACGGGAACTTGTTTATATTCGGGCAATACAACAGGTCTTACCTGGTCAGCTCTCCAATATATTTTATGACTTGAATGTTGCCGCACAAAATTACAACCTACTTCTTTTAGGAAATGTTCTATGACACTATAATGGACAGGGCGAATGGAAGGCATCAGGCGGTTGCCATTGCTGTTGATAAGTCAAAATTACGTTCACCGACGAATTGGGGCGGGAGCAGCCGACAAGGCTGCAATCCAGTTGGTGGAAGTCCAACCGTGTCAATTGCCCATGTCGGACACGTAGCGATACCACACCTCTGTGCAGGCAACCATCAGAGGAATGCGTGGTGTAAACGGCCTGGCCGCCCAGCTTGGATAAAGCTGAGGTGGGAGCAACCTGGAGGTCTAGCGAGTGTAGGAGCTTGAAGATGAACGAATGACTGCAGTCCCGAAATACCTCCCCTTGCCGAAGTTGCATGGCAAGGATAAGTTTTGTGCGCTGAACGTATCACCCCGAACGTGAAGCCGATGCTCCTTGCAAAGAAGTGGGTAAATGCAGCAAGGAGGCACAACGGGATACGGGTCCATGCGCCTACACAAGGATTGCAGAAATAATGTCGGGAAGGTCTCATGTTCAGCAGGGGCGGCAGCAACCTGCAAAGACCATCCTTATAGGAAGAAAAAGGGTGGAGAACAAGAGACTGGCGCATGAGCCAGTATGAGCTAAGAACGGAAGGTAACACTTCCATAGCAAAGGGGCTCTGGGCACTTGGCGGTCACTGGGACTATATGGATGTCCAGACACAGAGCTGGATAAGCATCCATAAAGAGCAGTGGCGAGGAAATAAGTAAACCATGCAAGACTTGGTGTATGTGTGCCGACACTTAAGCCGAGACAAAAGATGGGAAGGCTTATGACCGGAAAATATAAGGTGAGCCAAGGTCAGAACCGGACTCGGGAAAACCGACCGTCCGGGATCGCAGGGAGGCTTTATGAAACGTGACGATGGGAGTCGTGCTGAGGCCCACAGCGAAAGTTTGTGGAAAAGCCAACGAACCCTAATGTGCGCGCGCGTAAACTCTATCCCGACGACGCCATTCCTTTTTGGTCTTCTTCCATCCATAGGATTCAAGCGCCTTATCCAAAGTTCCCCTTAAAATACATTCCGCCATATATGCTTTAAAGGCTTCCAGGAAGTTGTCGTTAGCTTCGTCGAAGGTTTCGCCGCATGTGCTTAAATCTATGGCGCTGGAATAAGCTATGAACATTTCTCCTTCCTTGAAAAATTGGACAGGAATGTTGCCTTTGATGTGTTGGAATATTTTTTTCCGCATTATTTATCCTTGATATTGAATTGTGTTGTTACATGAGACTTGGACTAATGTGATATGCGTGAATAAGGGCGGATTCATAAGATTCAAACGCCCCGAGAACTTTTTCACCAGGAATGACTACAAAACGTACTTCATTTTTTAAAAGATTTGGAAGTTGTTTTTTATAGGTTCCAAATTCTTTTCAAAGAGCCATTCCATCCACTTTAATCATGTATAAGATATACAAATCATATCAAAAAGTCAACAATCATTAATTAGATTCCAGAATTCATAAGGTGATATGATGCAGGTGTAAAATTCTATAGCCTTAAAAGTAAATAAAGTGATTAAATATTGTGTTCCCCCTCTGAAAAACGTATCTTTATGAAAACGCCGGAGTGGCGGAATTGGCAGACGCACTGGACTCAGAAGGTATGTGGTTTCGCCAAATTCTGCAAGATTTCCCCGTTTTTAGACCGCTTGTAACCGAATCTTGACCGATTCTGTGTCGGATTCCGCCGGATTAACCAACCCCACCACCCGCCTTGCCGCCGCCCGGGTCTGCACGTTATACCGGGAAAATACTGCGGTAGTCCGGTGGCCGGTAATCGACATTCCGCAATTTGAATAAAGGGGAAGGCCGGTGCGGAACCGGCTTTGTCGGGAGCTACCCTATCCCCAGACTTTGTTTCATCACAATTTAAAAGAATCTCGCAATGGATATTTTGAAATATTCCGCTAACGCTTTTGCAAAGCCCTTGCTAATTTCCCGGCGGTGGTGCTCAATATCGCAGATATAAGACCGCGTTACGTCCAATTTCTCCGCAAGCTTCACTTGCGACAACCCGGCGTTTTCCCGGTAAACGCGTACATAATCGCCGGGCTTCACATTGCTCTTGAATTCCTTATAATCCTCAGTCTCAAACACATCCTCAAGCTCCTCGTCGGCCTTATCCGGGGTCAGATGAAGCGCCTTGCCGTATTCAGAGCGTAATACGGTTAACACGGTCCGCGGGATAAAGCCTCTCAACCGCAAATTAGTACGGGGCGTTTTCACGACTGCCAACATAGTACACCTCAATGATAATGGTTTCCTTTTCGTGCCGCCAGCAAGCCACCCATGAATAGGCCAGATGGCAATGATACTTTTCATTTTCCAGTTTGCTATAGTTCGGCCAATTGGCGGCTACCGGCCCCTTGTCTGCTAATTGCTCCATCAGCATAAAGAACTTTTCACGGGCAGAAGCGGGTATCTTCCTAACACTCTTCAAAACCTTTTTTGTTGCCAATACTCTAAACATGCCTGTCCTTTCCATGATATTAATGTACTATATTATGTTGTACTTTGCAAGTCTTTTTTTGTTGATGTTCTTTTCCCCTGTCTCTGAATTCCAACCATAATCACTGCCTTTCCGCCGTGCAGGGCCAGCCCACGGGGCCCATATTCCCGTGGCTATCGGTTTCGCATAGCCTCAACTCTGGCCCTGGTACCGTGTAAACCCACCCACGCGCTTGCAGCGCTTCCGCCCCCAGGGGCTCCCGTTTTCAAAACCCGCTCCCGGCTCTCCGGGACATTTTTCTGCGATGTCCCTACGCGCCGTTCACGGGTTTTGCTTACCTTATTTTGCTACTGTTGGTTGACTTAATGATTAAATTAATAATGCGTGGGTGGACGGCTTTCCAAGTGTGGTTCTCTTAATATGGCGCAGGCAGTGATCTTGTCAATAGGATAGCTCATTATTGTTGAAGAATCAACAGTTTTCGGCATAGTCCGCGTACCCCTGGCAATTATCGTCGACTCTATGCGCGCAAACCGTCACAATCGCGTGGATACTGACAACCTCCCTCGCTAATTTAAGGTTTTATTGGTTGTGACTGATTGTGTCCGAATCTTGACCGAAGTCTTGCATGTACTTGCATAATCTTGAAGAATTCAAAGGGTATGCTTTGCCGCGTGTCAACAGGTCAAAAAGTAAAGAAAGTAAAGAAAGTAATTAATTGTGGCGTTCCCCCTCTGAAAAACGTATTTTTCTTCAATCGCCGGAGTGGCGGAATTGGCAGACGCACTGGACTCAAAATCCAGCGGAGCTTAAACTCCATATCGGTTCGACCCCGATCTCCGGCATTTGTTTTACCTCTATGCATATAAGGGCATTGCAAAACCATGAATGAAAAAAGACAACTTAAACGCAGACAGCTTAATCTGTATCCGGAAGTCCTTGTCAGAAATTCAGACTATATCATTGGAAAATTGGCTGATATAACCCAAGAGGGTTTCATGGTTTTATGCAGCAAAACAGTCGAACTCGAAAAAGAACTTCCGCTTCAGATAAAGCTTCCTGAAACTCTTTTCAATAGCGACAGCATTGGTCTTGATGCTATTTGCATGCGCTGTAAAAAAGACGCAAAAACCGGCCGTATCGAAGCGGGATTCCGTATCACGGATATCTCCGACAGTAATAGGGTCCTTGTAAATAAATTAATTCTTGAATACAGACTCCCTTAATTGACATGTAGGTTATGACTATTTATATGTCAAGAAACAACAAAAACCTCATAGATAACCATAATGCTTGTTGTAAACCACGGCCGTTCTCTCACCGGCTTGTCATAAGGGTTTCAAAAGATTTATTTACAATATTTGTAAAAAAGTGTTGACACTTCCTGTCGTATAGTTTATATTTTAAATCTGTAAAAAATAACGTTCTTTGAAAATTAAATAATGTGTACAATCGCATAATGGCGCTCAAGTCATTTTTCTTTTTATTTCAATTAAGGAATTAAACAATCTACGGAGAGTTTGATTCTGGCTCAGAACGAACACTGGCGGCGTGCCTAATACATGCAAGTCGAACGGGAATACGTTGTTCGCAACGCGTAGTACAGTGGCGAACGGGTGAGTAACACGTAAGCAATCTGCCTTTCAGATTGGGATAACCCTGCCAACGCGGGGCTAATACCGGATAGTATTGTGAAGCCGCATGGCTTTGCGATAAAAGACGCGAAAGTGTCGCTGGAAGATGAGCTTGCGTCCCATTAGCTAGTTGGCGGGGTAACGGCCCACCAAGGCGATGATGGGTAGCCGGCCTGAGAGGGTGTACGGCCACATTGGGACTGAGATACGGCCCAGACTCCTACGGGAGGCAGCAGTAGGG
Organism: uncultured Fibrobacterota bacterium; assembly: GCA_963831235.1. GTDB lineage: Bacteria > Fibrobacterota > OXYB2-FULL-49-7 > OXYB2-FULL-49-7 > JAEUSG01 > CAWHPS01. The sequence goes on along the minus strand of CAWHPS010000064.1, from coordinate 31,639 downwards.
AATTTTGCGCAATGGGCGAAAGCCTGACGCAGCAACGCCGCGTGAGTGATGAAGGTCTTCGGATTGTAAAGCTCTGTTAGGAGGGAAGAAACTGTCGGATTAATACCCGGCACTGACGGTACCTCCAGAGGAAGCACCGGCTAACTCGTGCCAGCAGCCGCGGTAATACAGAGGGTGCAAGTGTTGTTCGGATTTACTGGGTGTAAAGGGAGTGTAGGCGGAAATTTAAGTCAGGGGTGAAATGTCAGGGCTCAACCCTGAACCTGCCTTTGATACTGAATTTCTTGAGTATGGAAGAGGGCGATGGAATTCCTGGTGTAGCGGTGGAATGCGTAGATATCTGGAAGAACACCAGATAGCGAAGGCGGTCGCCTGGGACAATACTGACGCTGAAGCTCGAAAGCATGGGGAGCAAACAGGATTAGATACCCTGGTAGTCCAGCCCTAAACTATGGATACTAGATATTGGGGGAGTTAATCCTTTCAGTGTCGTAGCTAACGCGTTAAGTATCCCGCCTGGGGAGTACGCTCGCAAGAGTGAAACTCAAAGAAATTGACGGGGGCCCGCACAAGCGGTGGAGCATGTGGTTTAATTCGATGCAACGCGAAGAACCTTACCTGGGCTTGACATGGGGGTGACGAAGTCGCAGAGATGTGCTCTTTTTCGCAAGAAACACCCTACACAGGTGCTGCATGGCTGTCGTCAGCTCGTGTCGTGAGATATTGGGTTAAGTCCCGCAACGAGCGCAACCCTTGTCCTTAGTTGCCAGCAGGATAATGCTGGGGACTCTACTGGAGACTGCCTCATTTAACGAGGAGGAAGGTGGGGATGACGTCAAGTCCTCATGGCCCTTACGTCCAGGGCTACACACGTGCTACAATGGCCGGTACAAAGAGTCGCAAGACCGCAAGGTGGAGCTAATCCCAAAAAGCCGGTCTCAGTTCGGATTGGAGTCTGCAACTCGACTCCATGAAGCTGGAATCGCTAGTAATCGCGGATCAGCACGCCGCGGTGAATACGTTATCGGGCCTTGTACACACCGCCCGTCAAGCCATGAAAGCCGGGAGTACCCGAAGTCGTTGCCTGAACCGCAAGGAGGGCGCCCCTAAAGTAAAACCGGTGATTGGGGCTAAGTCGTAACAAGGTAGCTGTATCGGAAGGTGCGGCTGGATCACCTCCTTTCTAAGGAGACTAATCTCTCCAAGTCTTTTTTGTTGGGCTTGCTCAACAAAATTGTACTATGATTAACCTTGAGGGCCGTTGATTGTACACATTATTAAATTTTTAAAGCGGGCTTGTAGCTCAGTTGGTTAGAGCACCGCTCTGATAAGGCGGGGGTCGGTAGTTCAACTCTACCCAGGCCCATTTTAAGGTGATAGGAGAAAGGTGACAGGTGAGGGAGAATTACCTTACATCTTTCTCCTGTCACTTGACACCTTTAAATGGGGCTGTAGCTCAGTTGGTAGAGCATTAGCTTTGCAAGCTAGGGGCCAGGGGTTCGACCCCCCTCAGCTCCAAAAATACAGAACGTAAATAGTAAAAACAAGAATATAATCAGGCGCATAAAGGCGCATATATTATAGATAACTTGTTCTTTGACATCTCAGGCGTGAAAATGTAAAGAGTTGTAATCCAAGAAATAATGGGTAACAACGTAGTCGAGCATTAGAACCTGATTATCGCTAAGAATACCTTGTAAAGGTTTCGAATTTACTGTTCGGAATTTTGATCAAGCAATTAAGGGCGTATGGTGAATGCCTTGGCGTTGGAAGGCGATGAAGGACGTGGTAAGCTGCGATAAGCCTCGGTGAGGAGCAAACATCCTTTGACCCGGGGATTTCCGAATGAGAAAACTCCTTAAGAGTTATGTCTTAAGACTTCCGGATGAATTCATAGTCCGGATAGAGCCAACGGGGAGAATTGAAACATCTTAGTACCCCCAGGAATAAAAAGTAATAACGATTGCTGTAGTAGCGGCGAGCGAAACAGCAACAGCCTAAACCTTGCGTGTGTGATAGCCGGCGCGCGTTATGCGCAAGGTGTCGTGGGATCAGTATCGTCCGAGTGCCGTCGGGCGGAAGAGTTACCAAGCTTTGTCTTAGTTGAACGATCTGGAAAGATCGGCCATAGACGGTGATAGCCCGGTAAGCGAAAAGATCAAAGTCTCTTTTTCTGACTCCCAAGTAACACGGGACACGTGGTATCTTGTGTGAATCTGCGAGGACCATCTCGTAAGGCTAAATACTCTCCAACGACCGATAGTGAACCAGTACCGTGAGGGAAAGGTGAAAAGCACCCCGAGAGGGGAGTGAAATAGTACCTGAAACCGTATGCCTACAAGCGGTCGGAGTACGTCCTCGGACGTATGACGGCGTACCTTTTGTTTAATGAACCAGCGAGTTACCGTATGCAGCCAGGTTAAGCACGTTAAGTGTGGAGCCGTAGCGAAAGCGAGTCTTAATAGGGCGAATCAGTTGCATGCGGTAGACGCGAAGCCGTGTGATCTAGCCATGGCCAGGATGAAGCTTGGGTAAAACCAAGTGGAGGTCCGAACTAATTGATGTTGAAAAATCATTGGATGAGCTGTGGCTAGGGGTGAAAGGCTAATCAAACTGGGTGATAGCTCGTTCTTCCCGAAATATATTTAGGTATAGCGTTGCGATAAAGATTAACGGAGGTAGAGCACTGATTGGACTAGGGGACTTACCAGTTTACCAAACCCATTTCAAACTCCGAATTCCGTTAATTGTTCCGCAGCAGTCAGCCCGTGGGGGATAAGCTTCACGGACAAAAGGGGAACAACCCAGACCATCAGCTAAGGCCCCAAAATACATGCTAAGTGAATAAGGATGTGAGTTTACTCAGACAACTAGGATGTTGGCTTAGAAGCAGCCATCATTTAAAGAAAGCGTAATAGCTCACTAGTCAAGTGAATTTGCGCCGATAATAGCCGGGACTCAAGCATGTTGCCGAAGCTATGGACTGAAGAGATTCTTCGGAATTTCTTAAGTGGTAGGGAAGCGTTCCAGTAACCGCTGAAGCTGTGCTGTAAAGCATGGTGGAGGACCTGGAAACGAGTATGCTGGTATAAGTAGCGATAATGAGGATAAAAAAACCTCACACCGTAAGCCTAAGGTTTCCTGAGTAAAGCTAATCCTCCTCAGGGTAAGTCGGACCCTAAGTCGAGGCCAATAAGGCGTAGATGATGGATATCAGGTCAACATTCCTGTACCATCTGATAAGCGTTATATGAGGGGACGCAGGAAGCGAAGGTCAGCGCACTGATGGATATGTGCGTTTAAGCGAGTAGGAGGGGGAGATAGGCAAATCCGTTTCCCTATTTAAACTCCGAGACGTTATGAGGAAGTGAGCCTTCGGGTGAACCAACTGACCGTAATCATGCTGCCAAGAAAAGCCTCTAAGCTGAGTCTGTCAGGTATCCGTACCGTAAACCAACACAGGTAGGCGAGGCGAATAGCCTCAGGTGCTCGAGAGAACTGTGGTAAAGGAACTCGGCAAATTAGCTCCGTAACTTCGGGAGAAGGAGTGTCATGCTAGGTGTAGATCTCGCGGTCGAAGCCATGCATGATCGCAGTGAAAGGGCCCAAGCGACTGTTTATCAAAAACACATGTCTATGCTAAGTCGTAAGACGATGTATATGGACTGACACCTGCCCGGTGCTGGAAGGTTAACAGGAGGGGTTAGCCGCAAGGCGAAGCCCTGAATCGAAGCCCCAGTAAACGGCGGCCGTAACTATAACGGTCCTAAGGTAGCGAAATTCCTTGTCGGGTAAGTTCCGACCTGCACGAATCGTGTAACGATTTGGGCACTGTCTCTACCACGGACTCGGCGAAATTGTAGTATCGGTGAAGATGCCGATTACCCGCAGCTGGACAGAAAGACCCTATGCACCTTTACTGTAACTTGGCATTGGATTTTGGTTGTGTATGTGTAGGATAGGTGGGAGGCTTTGAAGCTCGGGCGCTAGCTCGGGTGGAGCCAACCTTGAAATACCACCCTTATTTAATCGAAATTCTAACCTCCGGGCCGTGAATCCGGCCTGAGGACAATGCCAGGGGGTCAGTTTGACTGGGGCGGTCGCCTCCCAAATTGTAACGGAGGCACCCAAAGGTTCCCTCAGCGTGGTCGGTAATCACGCGTCGAGTGTAAAAGCATAAGCGGAGCTTAACTGCGAGACAAACAAGTCGAGCAGATGCGAAAGCAGGGCTTAGTGATCCGGCGGTTGTGAATGGAAACGCCGTCGCTCAAAGGATAAAAGGTACTCTGGGGATAACAGGCTTATCACGCCCGAGAGTTCATATCGACGGGGTGGTTTGGCACCTCGATGTCGGCTCATCACATCCTGGGGCTGGAGAAGGTCCCAAGGGTTTGGCTGTTCGCCAATTAAAGTGGTACGTGAGCTGGGTTCAGAACGTCGTGAGACAGTTCGGTCCCTATCCGCTGTGGGCGTTTGATATTTGAGGAGACTCTACTATAGTACGAGAGGACCGGAGTTGGACGTACCTCTGGTGTACCTGTTGCTCCGCCAGGGGCATTGCTGGGTAGCTACGTACGGAAGGGATAACCGCTGAAAGCATCTAAGCACGAAGCCCCCTCCAAGAATAGATATCACGGAGCTTAAGCTCCCTAAAGACCCCTTGAAGACTACAAGGTTGATAGGCCACAGATGTAAGCGCAGTAATGCGTTCAGTCGAGTAGTACTAATAGGTCGTGCGGCTTGATCTTATTTTTTATAATCTTGCTTTTAAATGGATTATAAAAAACACCGAATAGTAAATTCGGAATCTGATAATCAGGTTTATTGCTTTGACAACATTTTCACGTATGAGATGATTATTCCCTCCGGGCTAACCCCCGGAGGGTTTTTAAAATTTCCTGGCGATTATATCGAAGGGGCCACACCCGTTCCCATCCCGAACACGGCAGTTAAGACCTTCGGAGCCGATGGTACTTTGCGGGATAACCGCACGGAAGAGTAGGACGTTGCCAGGTTTATATTCAAAGCCTTTCTGGAGAAATTCAGAGAGGCTTTCTTATTTATGGCGATTTATTTTTTAAAAGAATTTTTTACAGAAGGATTTGTCAATCTAATTTATTTGGGTTTGACAATTTCTGATTCTTATGGGGGAGATTTTTTAAGAAGAATGAATATGCAGAAGCAATAATAATAAACGAAATTCCTGTTACAATAATTGCCAAACCCCATTTAAAGTCAACATTCCTCATTACAGCATCCTGAAGGTTCTTCAAAAACCAATGGCTTTTGCCATGGCTGTTACCAAGGATTGTGGATTTTGCACTATAGTATGCTGATATTAATGTCAAACCTGATGCGATGCCGGTTGCCAGAATTAATTTAAATGTTTTGAGCAATGAAAAATAAATCACTATAATTGAAAAAAGCACTAATAAAACCGCATGTTTTCCGGAAATCATAAAAAGAGACATTTTGCCCACAAAAGGTGCATTTACAACAGGTGTAAAAACCCCTGTGCAAATACAAAAAGAACCCAAAATGGCCATGGTTTGAATCAGCTTATGGCTTGAAGGTGAACGGAAATGGTTCAGATAGTTCCTCATGATTTAAATTTCCGTAATAACATATATGTTTGCTTTAATGTCTTGCAAGGTTTAGGACCACTGCTTTATACACAAGGTGTTAATTGCATTGTTTGTTCTGCAAGTAATATTTTACAACAATGAAGGTTCTGTCAAATTATGCTTTTCCCTCTTCTGAAAATATATCCATCATACCATTTGGCAGTGATCCGTCAATGACCGTTAGATATGATTATGCCACCCCTTTTCCTGATTTGGTAAATCAAGCTCGCGATAAGCATGGCGTGGATGCGGTTTTCTTTTATTATCCAGAATATAATGCCATACCCCCTGAAATTGAGAAAACTGAACTTCCAATTTATACTTTTGTATCTGACTGGAACCTTGGGTATTTTCCCCTGCACAAGAATTTGATGCGTTTCGATTATATCATAACTGATAAGGCCGGAGTAACCATATTAAAATCCCTGGGCTATAAAAACGTGTTTCATTGGAACATGTATGGTTATAGGCCCTCCGGTTATGAAGAAGTACAGGACATCTCAAAAGAATGGGATGTAGTATTTATAGGAAACGTGAATCCAAATATCCAGAAAGAAAGAAGTCTTTTATTAAAAAGGCTTTTAGCCATGTCCGATCAAATTAAAATACGAATTGAAAGCAACCTTCATGGGACTGAATATATAAAGGCCCTTAAATCCGCAAAAATAGTGTTCAATAAATCCTTACGCGGCGAGGCAAATATGCGGGTTTTTGAAGCGCTTGCCTCTGATAGTCTGATTTTTCTCGAATCTTCAAATCTGGAAATCCGAGATTTTTTCAATGAGGGTGATGAATGTGTGTTGTATGATGATTCTGATTTCGAAGACAAGATAAAATATTATGTGGCCCATGATGATGAAAGGGAAACAATCATCCGTAATGCCTCTAAAAAGAAATTAGCCTATTCGTACTCCGCAATGCTGGAAAAGCTTTATGAAAAAATAAAGGGTTTGGATAATTATGCCAAAACTCATCAGGCAAGGAAGTTTTCTAATCTTAAAAGAGAGGAGCAGCTTTATCATACCGTGTTACAGGGTTTTTTTTCAACAGGTATAAAGCCTGATCCCGGGTTTATAGTAAAAGCGCTTCAGGAAACCACGCACCTTGCTCCACCTGGTTACATGCAAGGGTTGTTGTATCTCTCATTTCATCAGCAACTCCTGACTGGAAAACCCCTTTCCGAAGAAGACAAGGCATTTGCCATGAAGCTTTATCCGTTTCTTAAAAACAGTAGTGATGGTAAAATACTGAACATGTACAACTATGCTCTGATACTTGAAGAACTCAAAGCTTATGATCAAGAAATTATGGTTTTTCTGGAACTTCAAAAGCTTATGTTTCGGGAAAATATTGATGCATCTGATTTTTATGGGGTCCCGAGCATTTCTGTAAACGAAAATTTATGTCAGGAAATTAACCAGCTTTATTTTAGGAAAGACTATGTATCCTTGAAGTGTTTGTTCTTAAATCTTATTTTGACAAGATTATCCACACTGTTTCATCAGTTAAACAGATCAGATGATGCCAAGCCGTTGCTTGAAGCGGCAGGCAGAATTTATAGGTTTAACTACCAGACAAATTACATGCTTGGCCTTGTATATCGTACAGAGGATCCCCAAAAGGCCCTAAATGAATTCAAATATGCTTATAAACAAAACTGGCTCAACCCAAAAATCTGGAAGGATTTGCTTGAATCCAACATATCCCTTGAATATTATGAAGAAGCTCTTTCTTATATAAAGGAGATGCGAAGGGTTAAGCATCTTGTAAATATTGTTTATGGAAATATTTTGGTTGATTTGGATGCTTTTGAAAGGCAATGCAGGGAAGGGCTGGGCAAAAGGGCATGACTGCTAATGCAAGGAACTGGGGTAAAAAAATCAGTCAACACAATCATACCCGCCGTCTGCGGCGCACTTATTTGACTGGAATTTTAATGTGCTTAATTGAAACTTGTGGCGAAGGTCACCACAGAACAAACGGAATAAGTATCCGCTTATCGGCGCAACAGGTCTGATTAATTTAGAATCCCGGTATTTTTTAAAGCTATATTAAGCAAGTCTTGGATACGCAGCACTAAAAGGTCTTGTGCGGGAATTGTCCCTTGATGACCTATACGGGGTAGGAAGGTATAAATTGATCAAACCAGAAAACGAAGTCCGCTTAGCGGATATACAATTCAATTTGCTCCGCATCGATAATATCGATGAGCTGTTCAAATACCTCGCAACCGAAATCAAGGAAATCATTGGTGACGCAATTGTTGCCTCTATCCGTCTAAACGATTCCAATAACCGCATGCAATTCGTCGCATGTGCCGGACTTGGCAGCTTATTGGATTCAGTTGCAAAATTGTTTGGCATGGACCCTACAAAAGAAGCAAAACGCATCGATGAAATGACGGAAATCGAGATTAATCGATACCGTAGCGGAAAGCTTGAAGAAATCGCAGGTGGCTTGCATGAATTGATGTCTGGTTTGATTCCAAAAGCAGTTTGCAGCGCCGCCCAAAAACTAATGCGCGTCAAAGATATTCATACCATCGGTGTCATCCAAGGCGATACGCCGCTGGGCGGACTGGTCATTCTGGCGCGGGACGAAATTGCCCCATGCAGGGAGGAAATCGAAAGAATTGTCACGCAGGCCGCGTTTATCATCCAGCGCAAAAGGACCGAAGACCGTTTGCTCGAAAGCGAAGCACGTTACCGGACGCTGTTCGAGCAGGCAAACGAAGCCATCTGGATTCTTGATCTGGCCGGTGACCGTGCCGGGCGGATTTTACTGGCAAATCCTGTAGCTGCTAAAATGCATGGGTACACCATCGCCGAAATGGAGACGCTTCGGATTACCGATCTCGATGAGCCCGATTCGGTATTAAGGGCGCAGGGGCGTTTCGAGGATATTCAAAAAGGCAAATGGATTTCGGGTGAAACGCTGCATGTCCGCAAGGACGGCACTACGTTTCCCATTGAGTTCAGCGCCGGACCCATCTGGTTCGATGGACGGACATGCGCATTGGCCTTCTCCCGCGACATTTCGGTCCGCAAACAGGCGGAAGAGCACGAGAAGCTTCTGACAGACATACTGGGCCTGCTTAATCGCGCTGAAATGACCACGGACCTTATCAGTACCATATTGACGCTGATTAAATCAAAAACTGGCATTGAAGCTATAGGTATAAGGCTCCAGGATGGCGGAGATTATCCCTACTATGAAACGAACGGTTTCCCTGGTCATTTTATTGAAAAGGAACGTTTTCTCTGCGCAAAGGATGAGTCCGGCAATATCATCTGCGATCAGGCTGGCAACCCTTTTCTGGAATGCATGTGCGGCAACATCATCCGTGGCCGGACAGATGCCAAGAAACCCTTTTTTACGGAAGGCGGCAGCTTCTGGAGCAACTGCACCACTCAATTATTGGCATTGACAACTGATAATGACAGTCAGGCCCGTACACGCAACAGGTGCAATACAGAGGGTTATGAATCTGTAGCGCTCATTCCTTTGCGAGTGCAAAGCACTATTATCGGATTGCTGCAGTTCAACGACCACCGCAAGGACCAGTTTACCATTGATCTGATAAAATTTTATGAAGGGCTTGGAGCCGCAATTGCCATTGCTGTGTTCCGGAAACATACCACACAGGAGCGTCTTAGATTTCTGGAAGAAAGTCAGCAAAACCAGAAACTCGAAGCCCTCGGTGTTCTTGCTGGCGGCATCGCCCACGACTTCAACAATATGCTTGCCCAGATTTTTGGGTACATAGAATTGGCGCAAAAGAAATCCTCGGAAATTAAAATAAAGGAATATCTTGGCAAGACGCTAATCTCCATGGACAGGGCAAAAGCGCTTACCGGGCAACTCATGACTTTCGCCAAAGGCGGGAACCCGATTAAGAAGATCCAGCACCTGTTTCCGTTCGTCCAGGAAACCGCGCAATTTGCCCTCAGTGGCACAAACGTAAAAGCGTATTTTGATATTGAACAGGGCCTCTGGCCGTGTGATTTCGACCAGAACCAGATCGGCCAGGTCGTGGACAATGTCATCATCAACGCCCAGCAGGCCATGCCTACAGGCGGGACGATTGAAGTTACGGCAAGAAACATTACCTTAGCTGAAAACGAATTAGCTTCACTTGGGAAAGGCAGTTATGTAAAAATATCGGTAAAAGACACCGGCATCGGCATCCCCGGCGAAATACTTACCCGTATTTTTGAACCGTTTTTTACGACAAAAATAAAGGGACATGGACTTGGCCTTGCAACGTGCCACTCCATAGTCAGGCGCCACGGTGGTCATATTTTTGCGGAATCGGAACTTGGCAAAGGCACTGTGTTCCACGTTTATTTACCCGCATTTATCGGAACCGTTGACCCTATAACAGGTGAAACGCTGAAGGACCATTCAGGTCAAGGCACGTTCCTTGTCATGGACGATGAGCCGGGAGTTTTGGAAACGATTTCGGGAATGCTTGAGTCTTTCGGCTACTCAGTAATTTGCAAAGAAGATGGTAAAAAGGCTATTGCCTTCTTTATAGAGGAAACCAAAGCCGGTCGTACACTTGCAGGAATGCTTTTTGACCTTACCGTACCTGGCGGTATGGGTGGGAAGGAAACTATCGCCGAGATTCGGAAAATGAATATGGAAATCCCTGTGTTTGTTGCCAGCGGCTATTCCGAAGACCCGGTTATGGACAATCCACATGAATATGGCTTCACAGCAAGCATATGTAAGCCCTTCGGCATGGATAAGCTTGCAGCCATGCTGAATACGCACATGTCAACTGGGGGGGGGGGGGGGGGGTAAATTATCGCGGAATTTGAGTGTGTATTAAGCGCGGGATTCTACAGGTTGCTTGAACAATGAAAACACAAATCATATATTTTTTTAACTGGTTCTGATTTAATAGCTGAAAAGCTTCCTTGAAACAAGAGTGCTGTGCATGCCAACCCCTTCTAAGTTTATATCATCAATCGATTATCGAAAAAGGCTGCTTTTCGCAATTGTTTCAGTCAGTGTTTTTACCTTTCTTATCCTTTCTATTAATCATATAATGCTTACACGAAAATTGCTATTGGCAAGGGTTGATACCAAGATTAATCTCGTTGGCCGCATTCTGGCAAGAGAGGCTGCGGAAAATCTTATTCGAAAAGATATTGCCACAATTCGGGAGATACTGGAGATTTCAGACGCTCAACCCAATGTTGAGTTCGTCTCAGTTGTGGACAATGTCGGGATTGTAAAATATTCCTCAATCACAAGTATAGAAAATATCCTTAATCCTAATAGGAACAGCCGGGATTTGGTTTCTGAGAAGGGAACGATTTATGTCAAGTCGTTCCCTATTATTTCTGGTGGAACGGTACTTGGAATAGTGCAGATTGGGTATTCACTGCTGACTATTCACCAGGACCTTAATAAAAGTCTGGAATGGGACGGTTTGTTGGGCTTTATGGTGCTTTGCATTATACTGGGTGTGTCTTGGAAGGTGTCCGGAGTCCTTTTACGCCCACTCACTGCCATGAAAGAGGTGTCTCAAAATATCGCAAAAGGAGATTTTAACGTTCGCTTGACAGTGGAATCGCGGGACATAATCGGTCAATTATCAGCAAGCTTGAACAATATGGCAAGCCAATTGGGAGACCTTACAAATAATATGAATAGCAAGGTTGAAAAAGCCACAGCAAATCTTGAGATGAGCAATATGCTTTTACAGCAAAGGACTCTGGAATTGGAGGATTCCAATGCCAAGCTTAAACAGCTGGACAAACTTAAATCAGGTTTTGTTTCAATGGTCTCACATGAACTTAGAACACCTCTCACTTCCATCATTGGTTTTGCCCATACATTATCCACTCTTCCCTTGGAAACAGGTCAAAAAACCAAATATCTTAAGATAATCGAATCCGAGGGCAAGAGGCTTGCATGGCTGATTGACGAATATCTGGATGTAACAAAGATTGAAGCCGGCAGTTTCCAGGTAAAGAAGGAAGAGGTTGATCTTTTCGCTCTGCTTTTGGAAGTATTGGAAACCTTCAACATTCACACAGGTAAACGAATCGACCTTCGGGTTTCAAACAACCTTCCGAAAATCCTCGGAGACAAGGATCGTCTTAAACAGGTTTTTTTAAATCTGATCGACAATGCCATTAAATATTCGACTGTGGATGGGAAAGTTATGATATGGAACGAGGTAATGGCTGGTGAATTGATTATGCATATAAGTGATGAAGGTTCCGGTATTCCCGAGGAGGACTTAAATAAGGTGTTCGATAAATTTTTCAGGGCCAAAGATATTGTAACGGAGAAAACGCAGGGAAGTGGTTTGGGACTTTTCATTGCCAAGGGCATTGTGGAAGGGCATAATGGCCGAATCTGGCTCAATTCTGAGACAGGAAAAGGGGTTACTGTAAGTTTTGCTCTTCCTTTGGAAACGTCGGCATAAACCTCTTTTCAAATGGAGCTATATGGAAAAGGTAAAAACAATTCTCGTCATTGATGATGATCCCAATATACGTGAACTGCTTTATGTCAACCTTGTTGCCCAAGGATATGCGATTGAGACGGCGGATGATGGCAAAACAGGGCTCACGATGATTCGGCGGAAATCACTGGATCTGATTATCCTTGATGTCATGATGCCTGAAACTGACGGTTGGGAGGTATGCAAGGCAATCAAGGACGATCCCATAACCTCGCATCTCAAGGTGATGATGCTCACTGCCAAGGGTTCTGACAAGGATCGCATGATCGGCCGGGAAATTTTCGGCGCGGATGAATACATGGCAAAGCCATTTGATATTGACAAACTGCTCGAAACAGTGAAGAGGCTACTGAATGGATAAGAAAAACTTAAAAACTCGCATAGAATTCAAGGGCAAGGGTTTGTCCGGAGGGGTTGCGATAGGAAAGGCCTTCCTTTTGAAACCCATTGACTTAACAGCATTGTCCCGCAACCGGTTTCCAGTGGAAGACACAGAAGCTGAAACCATCAGATTTGTTACGGCAAAGGAAAAAAGCCTTTTTCAGATTGAAAATATCCTGAGGCACGTTGAAACATATAACAACAGTCAGGCATTCGAAATTTTCAGCGCTCAAAGGCTTTTTCTTAAGGACGAGTCATTCCTTAATAATATTCGGGACAGAGCCATAACAGAAATGGTGAACCTGGAGCATATTCTTGCTTTGGAAATACAGGCGCTAAAAGAAAAATTCAATCAAATAAGCGACGACAAGCTTCAATCCCGCTTTTCCGACATAGAGGATGTTTATCACAGGTTATTACGTAATCTTCTGGATATCGAGCATGTGAGGGTAAAACCATTAAGCAAATTAGCTGAACCAGTAATCTTCATCACTGATAAAATATTGCCTTCAGACATGGCGCTTATGGATTATAGAAACATTCTCGGCGTTGCAATGACTGAGGGGAGTGTGGTGTCCCACGTTTCAATAATCTGCCGATCACTCGATATTCCTGCTATTGCGGATATTGACGGTGCTTATGACATTATAAGAAATAATGATCTGGTTCTTCTAAATGGCGATGAAGGTACTATAGTTCTGAATCCAAGAAGAGAGGAAATAGATGCTTTCAAACAAAGTCCAAAAAACACCCGTTCCTTTCCGGCTTTCAATGCACAAGACGACATGGTTTCAGTATGCAGTACCATTGACGGCAGGGAAATTACATTGGAAGGCAATGCGGGATCGCTAAAAGAGGTTGAACGTGCAGCACGTTTAGGTGCAACTGGTATTGGTTTGTTCCGTACGGAACTGTTTTATATGTCAAGAACGGGTTTCCCCGAAGAACATGAAGAAGTTTCTTATTATAAGGGACTTCTTAAGGAAATGAATGGCGGGCATTTGACGCTCCGTCTCCTGGATTTAGGTGCGGATAAAATCCCGCCATACCTTAAGACCTCTCACGAAGAAAATCCTCAATTGGGCCTTCGCGGAGTCAGGTTTCTTCTTAATCATCCGGACCTTTTTAACAGCCATCTTAAACGCGTGTTGCTTGCCTCACAGGAAGGAAGTATGCGCGTCCTGATCCCCTTTGTCTCATCATTGGAGGAGGTGGAACAGGTTCTTGAAAGGATTAATACGATCTGTCATAAAGAGGGGCTTTCCAAAAAGGGTATAAAGACCGGAATAATGGTTGAAATACCATCTGCTGCTCTCTCTATTTCTGATTATATCGATATGGTTGATTTTGTGAGTATCGGCTCTAATGATCTGTGCCAGTATCTTTTTGCCGCCAGTCGTGAAGATCCGGATATGAAGAGGTATCTTAAACCATATCATCCTGTGTTCCTGCGTCTCATCAAGAATATAACTGTTGCATGTGAGGCCAAAGGAAAACCTGTTTATATATGCGGTGAAATAGCGGCGGACCCTAAAGCTGCTTTAATTTTCCTAGGACTAAATGTAACTGGCCTTTCCATGTCGCCAGAAAGCATTCCGGTTGTCCGAGAAATAATCCGCTCAAAAGCATATAAAGAATGTCTTGTTATAGCAGATGAAGCATTGCGTTTTAGGACGAACGAAGAGGTTTTAAAACTTCTTGAAAAAATTGGATAAGGGTTTCTCTCTTTGAATCGCAGTGTAATCCTCAATTTTATATATTGTAATAACCCATTTAATTATAGTATATTAAACATCTATTTAGGCGGTCGGATTTGGGCTTAAAATGCCCATTTTTTTTATATGGTATAATATTGAGGAACATTTCGAACGAAAGATGAAAGAACTGATAAGCAAAATAGTAGAAACGGTCACTTCGGGGAAGGGTGTTGAAGTAGTTGACATCGAGTTAGTGAATCATGCAAAACATCCGGCTGTCCGAATTTTTATTGACAGGCCGGGCGGGATTACTGTAAAAGAATGCGCACTAATTAACCGGGAACTGTCCACTAATTTCCTTGTTGAAGATTCCATACCAGACAATATGGTTATTGAAGTGTCATCACCGGGACTTGACAGGATTCTTAAAAAAGAACGCGATTTTACGAGAAATATGGGTCGGGACCTTGAAGTTTTTTACAGGGCAGAAGGAAGGCAGTTCGACAGGGTTGGAAAACTTATCGAGGTTTCACCCGTCGGCATAAAGCTCATATCCGACAAGGGTGAGTTAACGGTAAGTTACCAGGATATTGTAAAAGCGAAAGTGCATATAAAATTCTAAATAGTATTAACGGAGGCATTTATCATGAACCTGGAAGTGAATGAACTGATAACGCAAATATCCAAGGAAAAGAACATTCCTCAGAACATCGTTGAAGAAACCCTGAAAAGCGCTTTTGTGTCGGCTGCTAAAAAATATCTGGAGCTCGACAAATTCATCGAGGTCAAAATCAACCGCATCACAAACGACATCTCGATCATGCTCAAGGTCAATGTGGTAGAGACTTATACCGAGGGCAATGAGGAACACGAAATGCTTCTTGATGAAGCGAAGGAGATCGAACCCGAGATTGAAGTAGGGGATCAGTTGGCACGCGAAATAACACTGGACGAATTCGGGCGTAACCTTATTTTGGCCATCAAGCAAATGGTTGTTCAGCGTATACGCGATCTCGAACGCCGTAAGATTTTCGAAGACTATAAGGATCGAGTCGGTGAACTTATAACAGGAAGCGTTCAGCAGGTGGATCGTGGTATAATCCTTGTAAACCTAGGCCGTACAGAAGCCATAATACCCCAGAACGAACAATTAAAAGGCGAAAAGTACCGTCAGGGCGACACCATCAGGGCATATATCCTTGATGTTGATGACAGCAGCACAGGCGCGCAGGTCATCTTGTCTCGTACGCACCCGAATTTCCTTGTCAAACTTTTCGAATTGGAAGTGCCTGAAATCTACGATAAAATAGTTGAAATAAAGGGCGTTGCCCGGGATCCAGGCAAACGAGCAAAGATTGCGGTTTATTCAAGGGACGAGCGCATCGACCCTGTTGGTTCATGCGTGGGCATGAAGGGTAATCGTGTGCAGGCAATTGTCCGTGAGCTTAACAACGAACGCATCGATATAATTAACTGGCACGAGAACATTGATATTTATATTAAACGCAGTTTTCACCCTGCAGAGGTCAAGAAGCTCTTTTTTGTCGGAGATGAAAAGGTCGTTGTCCTTGTAAACCAGGAGTCGCTTGCCCAGGCAATCGGCAAGGGCGGCCAGAACATTCGTCTTATAAGCAAGCTTCTTAAAAAGCAGATCGATGTCTTTGGCTCGGATGATTTTGCAAAACTTACCGAAGAGGAACGCGAAAAAGCGCTTACAATGGGTATTGATGATTCCGCCGCACCTGAGGAAGGTATGGAGGTCACGGTAACCGAGTCTGAGGTTGGCGCAGATGATGCCGCCACTCCCACTCCCGCGCCGGCCCGTAAAGGGGGACGCGGTGGAAGAAAAAAAGCAGCGGTCCAAGAACGATAGAACATTTAATTGATTTAGCCGAAGGGTTGTTGTAAAGCATGGTTATAAAAAAATCGTCTCAATCTGAGGGTGTGGTTTCGCCTGAATCTAAATTTGCGGATAAAAAAACCGTGATTAAGAAGTCTGTGGTTTCCAAACCCTCATCTGAAACCGAGGCGGGTCCACAGAAAATAAACGTCACTGAACAGGACGCCTCCCGCATGGAGGAAATGCTTTTTGGTTCAGCAGGAAAGAGCGAAGCTTTACCTGTCAAGAAGGGTATAATCCGCAAGAAGGCGGAGCCCCTTGAATCCGTAATATCGAAACCTTCGGAAGCCGACCTTGAAGGCAAACGGAAAAGTAAACTTATAGGCGTTAGCAAGACCAAAATTATCCGCAAAGGCGCTGCAGCTGATGCTGAAGCTGAAAAAGAGGAGCATGCAAGACTTGAGATTAAGGCCCAGGCAGAAGCTGAGGCCGCGGCTGTTGTTGCCGCTTCCAAAGTAAGAAAGTCTGATACCGGCAAAGCAGTTCCAGAAAAGGACTCTGAGAAGGAGTTACGAAAGAAAAAAGAGCGTGAAAAAGAAAAAGAGCGGGAAAAGAAAAAGGAAAAAGAAGAGCAGTCAAGACTCGACCCAAAAGCGCTTACGCCTCTTGCCCAAGCCATCACTGTTATAAAAGAAGAAACAGGAGAAAAGGCCGCAATTTCTTATAAAGATTTTAAACCGGTCGA
Source organism: uncultured Fibrobacterota bacterium (assembly GCA_963831235.1). GTDB lineage: Bacteria > Fibrobacterota > OXYB2-FULL-49-7 > OXYB2-FULL-49-7 > JAEUSG01 > CAWHPS01. The sequence goes on along the minus strand of CAWHPS010000064.1, from coordinate 14,868 downwards.
AGAGGAACAATACGAGGAATTCGAAGAAGTGGTTGAGGAGGTAATAGAAGAAGTCGAATACGAAGAGGCCTTTCCTGAGGCTGCTGCAACAACCGCCAAGATGAAACCCGATGAGCCTCAGGCCCCTTTTGGTGCAAGGCCTTTTCAGCGGCGCAGAAGGAAACGTAAAAGAAAGACGCCTGAAGACGCATTGGCCGCAAAAGACGCGGTAAAGCGCACAATGGCCGCAATCCACGCCGAAGATACGGCATCAAAAAAACGTTATAAGAAAACCGAGACCGGAGAAGTTATAGAAGTTGAAAGTAATGTTCTTAAGGTAAGCGATTTCATGTCAATTGCCGAACTTGCAAACCTTATGAACGTCAAACCTGTTGAAGTTATTACAGCCTGCATGAAACTTGGTATCATGGCCACAATAAATCAAAGACTCGACTTTGATACAATTACCGCTGTTGTTGACGAATTCGGTTTTGCCGCTGAACTTATGGAAGAATATGCCCAGGAAACCCTTGTAAAAGAGCTCCCTGAAGATAAAGAAAATCTTGTAACACGTGCGACCATTGTTACGGTAATGGGTCATGTTGACCACGGCAAGACTTCTCTCCTCGACTATATTCGCAAGACGGACGTTGTTGCGGGTGAATCAGGCGGCATCACACAGCATATCGGTGCCTACCGTGTGAACACCAAACATGGGCCAGTTACATTTCTTGACACCCCCGGCCATGAGGCTTTTGCCACAATGCGCGCCCGCGGCGCCAGTATTACCGACTTAATCATTCTTGTGGTTGCAGCCGACAGTCATGTCATGCCCCAGACAATCGAATCAATAGATCATGCAAAGGCCGCAGGTGTCAAGCTTGTAGTCGCGATCAACAAGGTCGATTTGCCCACAGCAAATACGGCCCTCATCCGAAATGAACTTGCCCAGCATGGTGTTATTGTAGAGGATTTCGGCGGAAATGTTGTTGCTGTCGAGATTTCCTGCAAGACAGGCCAGAACATACCAAAGCTTCTTGAAATGGTTGCGGCTGAGGCTGAACTTCTAGAGCTCAAGGCAAATCCAAACCGGCCGGCCATAGGCACCATAATCGAATCGAAAATGGACTCACGCCTCGGTAGTGTGGCAACCGTACTTGTCCAAAACGGAACACTTCGAGTTGGCGATAACTTCGTGACAGGTTCCCATTCAGGCCGTGTAAAACTCATGACCGATCAACTCGGAAATAAAATAGAAGAAGCCGGCCCAACAGTACCGGTCCAGGTGCTTGGTATGTCCGGAACTCCCCGGGCAGGCGATACATTTACGGTTGTTGAAAACGAAAAGATCGCCCGTGAAATATCACTCAAGCGCAGTCAGGCTGAAAAGGAAAAGGAACAGCGCCAGATCAAGCATATGTCTCTTGATGATCTCTATCAGGAAATCAAGGTCGGCGGGTTCAAGGATCTTAACACCATCATCAAAGGTGATGTTGACGGTAGCGTCGAAGCGCTTTCAGATGCTCTGCAAAAACTTTCCACTGACAAGCTCAAGGTAAACATAGTTCATAAGAGCGTTGGTGCGATCAGGGAAAGCGATGTTCTTCTTGCTGCAACAACAAACGCAATAATAATCGGTTTTCACGTTCATCCCAACAGCAAGGTCCGTGAACTTGCAGACAAAGAAGGCGTGGAAATAAGGCTTTACAAGATCATATACGAAGCCATCGAAGACATCCAAAAGGCCGCGGAAGGCCTGCTCGAACCATTGGAAAAGGAAGTCATACTTGGCCAGGCCGAGGTACGCGATCTATTCAAGATTTCCAAGATTGGCGTAATAGCTGGCTGCTCTGTCATCAAGGGAACGATTAAGCGTACCGGCAAGGTGCGCTTGCTACGCGACAGTGTTGAGGTAGTCGAAACGAAAATTTCTTCGCTTAAACGCCTGAAGGACGACGTAAGTCAGGTTGAAGAAGGATATGAATGCGGCATAGGTCTTGAGAATTTTGATGACATAAAGCAGGGCGACATTATCGAAGTCTTTGAAATTCAAAAAATAAAAAAGAGTTCTTAAGATTTTAAAAATATGGGATTAGCTTAAATGAGCATCCGTGTCAACAGGGTTGAAGGGGAACTGGTAAAGGCCATCAATGATGTGCTCTCAAACAGTGTGCGTGACCCTCGAATAGGTTTTGTCACGGTCATGGGTGTTACCGCATCACCGGACATAAGGAGCGCCAAGGTCTTTGTAAGTGTTCTTGGCAGTGAAAAGGAAAAGAGTGACACCATGGCAGGCCTTAAGGCCAGCGCATCTTTCATAAGACGCGAGGTCGCCCATAAAGTGGTACTTAAAAACATGCCTGAACTGATTTTTATTTACGATGAGTCCCCTGAAAGGGGCGAGCATGTCATGAATTTGTTGAAGGATATCAAACGTGATACCCAGGTGGATTAACGAACGAATCGAGCGAAGCTCGAATTTCATTATTTCCTCGCATATAAATCCCGATGCCGACGGCGTTGGTGCGGCAATCGGACTTTCATGGCTCCTAACAAAACTTGGTAAAAAAGCGCGGATTGTAAATGCCGAAAAGCTTCCTCCTTCATTTCGTTTTCTTGAAGATGTTTTTCCAGTCAACCAGAAAATCCAACCTTCGGATAGATCTTATGATGCATGGTTTGTTCTTGATTCGTCCAAACTTAGTCGCACAGGGCTTAAAAGAGAAGAGATGCCTGATGTGATACTTACAATAGATCATCACTACGATAATGAGCTGTATGGGCAGGAGAATTGGGTCGACGCCAAGGCTCCCGCAGCTTCCGAGCTTATCTACAGGCTCATCGGCTCTTATGGGATCAAACCTGATCTCCCTGTTGCAGAGGCCCTTTATGCAGGCGTGCTTATTGATACCGGCGGATTCAAGTTCTCGAACACCAATGAACGCGCTTTTTCAATGAGCATGGAGCTGATGCGCCTCGGTGTGGATGCACAGAAAATTTACAAGGCCGTATTTCTTGACAAAACAATACAACGGATACGCCTTGAGGGGATACTTCTATCCAGGGCTGAAATGCTTATGAATAGCAGGGTTTGCGTCATGGAAATCACAGATGAAGTGCTTAAAACAACAGGTGCCGGCAAGGAAGACATGGAAGGGATCTCAAACCTCACCATGTGCATGCGCGGCGTTGACGTGGGGCTTCTTTTTATCCGCATTGCAGACAAGACCAAGGTATGTTTCAGGTCCAATGGTGATTTAAACGTACGCGATGTTGCATTCATATTCGGTGGCGGCGGCCATGCGGCTGCGGCAGGCTGTGTGCTTAAGGCTGATATTGTCGAAGCGAGGAAGCTTGTACTTGAAAAGATTGCATCCTTGCTTACGGGGAATTCCGCCCCAGTACAAGAAAAGCCATTGCCCCTGTCCGGGTCAATTGCCTTTGAGCGGACGCTAATGGCAACGGCCAAGGTCTAAAAGGCCTTATGGACGGGATTATTGTGGTGGATAAACCAGAGGGAAAGAGTTCCTTCTGGGCCGTTTCAAAGGTCAAGCGGCTCCTGTCCGAGAAAAAGGCCGGACATGCAGGGACACTTGATCCTCTGGCAACAGGAGTGCTCGTAATAGGGCTTGGGTTTGCGACAAGGGTTTTAAAATATATTGAGTCCTTTGACAAGGAATATACAGGAGTAATCCAATTTGGTGTCACAACAGACACCGACGATTCAGAAGGCCTTGTAACAGGAACATCTCCTGTACCGGTCATTCAGAGGGAAAAGCTGGTCGAACTCCTTTGCTCTTTCACAGGAAAGTTAAGTCAGACACCACCCGCTTATTCCGCAATCAAGATAAACGGGGAACGGGCCTATAAAAAGGCCAGGCGCGGTGAACCATTCGAAATAAAACCCCGGGATGTGGTTGTCCATTCAATTGAACTTCTGGAATGGGACATGGCATGTTCAAGGGCAAAGGTCAAAGTCCGGTGTTCAAAGGGAACTTATATACGTTCCCTTGCCAGGGATTTAGGTACAATGATCGGCTGTGGTGCGCATTTAACAGGGCTGCGAAGGGACAGAGTTGGATCTTATTCGCTTTCTCAGGCAATTAGGCTAGATGAATCAGCAAGCGCGGAAAGTCTTATGTGTTCCATACTGCCGATTGAAACAGCGCTGATTGGGCTGCCTTGTTTTACTGCCGACCAAAAGCAGGAAGAAAGGTTTTTGCTTGGAAGGGAGGTTGTGGTAAACACATCCTCAACCGATTTACCTGGAGATGTTTTGGTCAAGACTGAAACCGGGATGCCGATATGTCTTTGCCGAATGGAAGTTTCCAGGGATGGCTTTTGTTTGAAGCCCATAAGAATGCTTAAAAGCATATTAGAGGGAAGATGCGTATCATAAGGAATATTCGGGCATTCAGGGCGCAGGGCAACACTGTTGTCACAATGGGAAATTTCGACGGTGTTCATCTGGGGCATCAGGCAATAATACGCAGGGTTGTTGATCATGCAAGGGCTTTTAAATGTCGTAGCGCGGTAATAACCTTTGCCCCGCATACGCAGTCGTATCTGTCTGTTGGAAGGAGCTGTCATGTGCTTTCAACACCAAAAGAAAAGGCCATGCTTTTAAAAGACATGGGGGTTGATCTTTTAATCTTCCTTCGGTTCGACAGCAAGCTAAGATCTATGGATGCAGAGGCCTTTTTCAAAGACCTTATTTTTCGTTCTTTGAAACCAAAAGAAGTGGTTTTCGGACATGATCATCATTTCGGTTTTAGTCGGGGTGGCGACGAGAATACCCTTAAGAAGCTTTGCCGCGACAACAATGTCCATGCATATATGTATCCGGCATTCAAGGCTAAGGGACAGACAATCAGCAGTACGCTTTTAAGGGAGCTTATATCTCTTGGCAAAGTCGAAGCTGCTACGGAATTGATGGGCCACCCTTATCTTGTGTGCGGACGTGTTGAAAAAGGAAATGGTGTTGGGCGTAAACTGGGTTTCCCTACAGCCAATCTAAAAGTGGAAGACGAAAAGCTGCTTATGCCGGACGGTGTTTATCAAGGAAGCGCTGAATACCTTGGATGCGAATATCCGGCCCTGTTTTCATTGGGCACACGGCCTACTTTCGAGGGCAATACGCGCTTATTTGAAGCGTACCTCGACGGCTTTTCCGGAAACCTTTACGGAAAGACGCTTTGTGTGAATGTAAAAGGGTTCATAAGGCAGCAAAAACGTTTTAAAAACAGGAAGGAATTGATAAAGGCGATACAAACGGATTTGGAACATATAAATTAAAAAAATAATAACAAACCCAAAGGAGGATTTCTTTGAAAGTAATTGCTGAAAAAAAGAAGGAACTTGTTGTAAAGTTCGGCGGAAACCCGAAGAACACGGGTAAAACAGATGTGCAGGTAGCTATTTTAACTGAAAAGATCAATGCCCTTTCCGAGCATTTAAAGGAACATAAGAAAGATAACCATTCAAGGCGCGGACTTTTGTCAATGGTAAATAAACGCAGGAGCCTTTTGCAGTATCTGCAGCGCAAAGACGTAGAGCGCTACAGGACGCTTATAAAAGAATTGAATATAAGACGGTAATACCGTTAGTTGTAAGAACAAAAAACCATTTATTTAGTGTGTTACACGAAGGAATAAAAATGCAATTGTTAAAAAAAGAGACAGAAATAAACAACAAGAAATTCAGCATTGAAACTGGTGCCTGGGCTAAACAGGCCAATGGATCAGCCGTAGTTCGATTTGGAGATACCATGGTGCTGGTTGCGGCTTGCGCCTCAAAAGAGGCCAAGGATGGTCAGGACTTCTTCCCCCTTCAGGTGGAGTACCGAGAAAGAACTTATGCTGCGGGTAAAATCCCGGGTGGTTTTTTTAAACGCGAGTCCCGTCCCAGCGAAAAGGAGATTCTCTCCTCCCGTTGCACGGACAGGCCCATCCGCCCGCTTTTCCCGGAAGGTTTCATGAACGAGGTACAGGTGATTGCCCAGGTCATTTCACAGGACCAGGAAAATGACGCCGACGTACTTGCCATAACCGGTGCCAGTCTTGCGCTTTGCGTGTCTGACATACCTTTCGGATGCCCAGTTGCCGGCGTACGTGTATGTCAGGTGGATGGCAATATGGTCGTAAACCCGACCTTTGAAGAGGTTGACCGCAGCACAATGGAAATGATCGTCGCCGGATCAAAGGATTCCATTCTCATGGTTGAGGGCGGCAGCTTTGAAATATCCGAGGATGTGATGCTTCAGGGCATTGATGCTGGTCACCAGGCCATAAAGAAACTCTGCGCCCTGCAGGAGGAAATCGTATCAGCCATTGGCAAACCGAAATTTGCTTTTGAAACCAAGGAACCGGATTCCGCACTTGTCGCAAAAATAAGTGGCCTATGCTACGACAAGCTTACAGAATGTTATTCGATTGCCAAAAAAGAGGCGCGTCGTGATGCAATTGAAGCTGTCAAGACATCCACAATCGAGGCTTTAATTACCGAATATCCAGAGAAAGACAAGGAAATCGGAAATATATTCCATGACATTGAAGGCAAAATAATGCGAGCCAAGATTCTGGATCATGGAACACGTATTGATGGAAGAAAGGTAAACGAGATTCGCCCTATTTCAAGCGAGGTTGGGGTTCTTCCAAGGGCCCACGGATCGGCTGTCTTCACCCGCGGTGAAACTCAGGCACTTGTTGCAACCACACTCGGGACCAAACTTGACGAACAGAAAATAGACGCGCTTCACGGCGAGAGCTACAAGGACTACATGTTCCACTACAACTTCCCTCCCTTCAGTACCGGCGAATGCAAACCCATCCGTGGAACAGGCCGCCGCGAGATTGGCCACGGCCACTTGGCAGAGAGGTCTCTTGCCGCAATCCTTCCGAGCAAGGAGAGGTTTCCTTACACCATAAGAATTGTGTCCGATATTCTTGAATCAAATGGTTCCTCGTCAATGGCCTCGGTATGCGGAGGTTCTTTGTCGCTTATGGATGCTGGTGTGCCGATAAAAGCGCCTGTTGCCGGTATTGCAATGGGTTTGATTAAAGAAGGCGACCGTATAGCGATTCTTTCGGATATCCTGGGTGATGAAGATCATCTGGGCGATATGGATTTCAAGGTGACTGGCACTGAAAAAGGTATTACCGCTTTCCAGATGGATATCAAGATCGACGGCATAACACCTGAAATCATGCTCAAGGCACTCCATCAGGCCAAAGAGGGACGCCTGCATATTCTGGGCAGAATGGCTGAGTCAATTCAGTCACCACGTAAGGATCTTTCAGCTTATGCTCCACGGATCATATCAATCAAGATCCCTGTTGAAAGCATAGGGCTTGTGATAGGTCCCCAAGGAAAGGTCATAAAAGAAATACAAGAGAAAACCGGCGCGGTAATTGCCATTGAAGATGACGGCATGGTACTTATAAGTTCAACAGGCGGGGTAGGCGGGCCCGAGGCCAAGGCCTGGATAGAGCGTCTTACAGAAAAGCCTGAAGTGGGCCGCATTTACGAAGGCCCTGTCAAAGGCATCCAGGCATTCGGCGCTTTTGTCGAGTTCCTTCCTGGAAAAGAAGGGCTTGTACATATCTCTGAACTTGCGAGCCACCGCGTTGGCAAAGTAGAGGATGTTGTAAAGCTAGGTGAAATAATAAAGGTCAAACTTATTGAGGTTGATGGGGTTTCCGGCAAGGTCCGCTTGAGCAAAAAGCAGGCAGAAGGATAATATTTTAATCGCTGCCCTGCATAGCGGAATGCAGGGCAGCAAATTTTATTTTCAGGGTAATTGTGCTTAAACAAAACATTTCCCGTACAAGAGTAGGCAAGGGGCTCACCGTACTTTCAGAACAGATGCCGGGTGTATGTTCCATATCACTGGGTTTTTGGATAAAAAAAGGTTCCAGGGACGAAAACAGGCGTACAATGGGATTGTCCCATCTTTATGAGCACATGATCTTCAAGGGCACGGAAAAACGAACGCCAAAGGAAATTGCATGCGTTCTTGAAAAGAGCGGCGGTTCCCTGAACGCTTTTACCAGTAAGGAACAGGTTTGCATTCATGCCCGTTTTGTTGATAATGATCTTGCAAAGGCTTGCGAACTGATACAGGACATTTTTCTTAATTCAACATTTTCCGAGGAAGAACTCAAAAAGGAAAAGAACGTCATACTCGAGGAAATTTCAGCGTCCGAAGATAATCCTGAAGAGTTTGCACACGACGAACTAATGGAAAACCTGTGGCCCGGACATTCCCTTGGGTTTCCTATTGCGGGCCGGAAGGAAAATATCCTCGGGTTCACAAAAAGTAATCTTCTAAGCTTTAACCGCATTATGTCTGAATCTGAGCTTGTGATTTCAGCGGCCGGTAATGTAAAACACAAAGAACTCTGCGGCTACTTTGAAAACTTTAGAAAAGCCCCAGGGAGAATTGAGTGTGTGCGAAGGAAAAGTCATAACACTTTGGGAAAGAAAAGTGTTTACAATAAAGACATTCAGCAGGCTAATGTGGCAATTGGTTTCAAGGTATGCCCATTTGTTTCAGAAGAGAAATATCCCCTCTTTGTATTCAATGCACTCCTAGGCGATGGAATGAGTAGCCGCCTTTTCCAGCGCATCAGGGAAGAGCTTGGTCTTGTTTATTCCATCTATAGTTTTCATGAGGCTTACGAAGATACTGGTGTGCTGGGGGTCTTTTTCGGCACCGAACCTGCAAATCTTCAGAAAGCCTTGAAACAGGTCATGGCTGAAATCCGTAATCTGGCCAATGGTGAAATAACGAATACTGAACTTGATTTTGCAAAATCATACATAAAAGGCAATGTGCTTTTGGGCATGGAAAATACCGGCAATAGAATGGGCCAGCTCGCACGTTCGGAAATATATCTGGGTAAGACCGAAAGCCTCGACAAAACAATCGAAAAAATCAACAAGGTTAAAATCGAAGACATTCAACGCGTAGGGACAAAGTATTTTACGGACAGGAATCTTGCTGTTGCATCAGTTGTACCATCATCAAAAGCCCTTAAAACTTCAGTTGAAAGCATCAAAGTGAGTTTATGACTTTATCATATTATATGATGGCGTTTATTCTCGCTGTCTCGACTCTTACATTTTCAGCCCTTGACCCGAAATCTTATCAGTCCATAATTGATTCCGGAATAAGTCTCACATTAAACCAACAATACGATGACGCCATTACCCTTTTTAAAACCGCTTCATCAAAGGACAATAAAAACCCGCTTTTTGATTTTTATCTTATGCTTACCTACGAAGCCATGATGGTTGATTACGAAACAACGGAATGGGAGAAGCAGTTTGATTCTCTTTGCATAAGGGCTGAGGATGGTTTCAAAAACCTTAAGAAAAAGGAACCGGAAAATGCCTGGGTCCCTTACTTTCTCGGAAGTCTGCATGTTACACAAGGCGCGCACGAGCTTCGTTTTTCTCATTACCTTAATTTTACAAGGAGCATTTTAAACGGGGTCAAACTTCTTAAAACCTCCGTTAAGATGGATTCCACACTTTACGATGCTTATCTTTATATAGGCCTTTTTCAGTTCGCGCGTTCAAAGCTTGTCTCCTGGATTCCAATGTTCGACGATGATCGTGAAACCGCAATCAATATGATAGAAAAAGCAGCCAATGGATCCGATTTCTCAAGGGAATTCGCCACAGAGGTACTTATAGGGCTTTACGGCCACACAGGTGAAATGGACAAGGCGATTGACCTGGCAGATTCGTTTAAAAACAAGTATCCGCAAAACCGTGCTGTTTATTGGATTGTTGGAAATGCCTGTTTTGCACAGAAGCGATATGCCGAGGCTGAGAAGGAGTTCCTTGCGCTTAAGCCCATGATTGCGCAAGGGATTCCAAAAAAGTATTTATATAATCCTGTTGCTGTTGATGCGCTTCTTTCAGAAATTGCATTCAAGACCGGAAGGTATGAGGAATCACTCACACTCTGCCGGAATATTCAGTTAGTCAATACAGAGGATAAGAGAATCATTGAGTTAAAGCAAATGGCGCATCGCCTTGGCCTTAAATGTGAAAAGAAATTAAAAAGCAAAAAGGGAACTTCATGAAAAGAAAGTTAATCCTTCTTTTTTCAGGAGTGGGTTTTTTGATCTTTCTGGATCAGATGACAAAGTATATGATTGTTAAACATATTGCCTATGCGTCATCAATACCTGTTATCGGAGATTATGTCAGATTTACTTTTATCTACAATGAAAACGGAGTATTCGGTCTTAAGCTACACAATTTAATGCCATTTATAAGCGTGACTGTTTTTTTCTCGATATTTTCCATTATTGCAGCTGCAATTGTTCTTTTTATGTATTTCAAGGTAAAAGATCGGGAATGGAAATCAGAGATACCGCTTATACTAATATTGGGCGGTGCTGCTGGAAACTTTATCGATCGAATACGGCTTGGTCGTGTGATTGATTTTATTGACTGTGACTTTCCTGATTTTGTCATGGAACGCTTTTTTATTTACAATGTGGCTGATAGCTGTATTACCATAGGTGTGTTTATCCTTATAATCGTTTCCCTCACAACAAAAAAAGATGAACCTACAGATAAACCAGCTGGTTGAACCAACAGTTAAAAATGCGCGTGCGGACAAATACATCACAGGTTTATTGATAGATGTTTCCCGCACTGCAATTAAAAACTCCATTCTTCAGGGTTTCATCAAGGTCAACGGTCATGCAATCAAACCAAGCCATCCATTAAAAGGCGGAGATGCCATCACCGGCGAGGTTATAGATGGGGGCGTGGCTTCAAGTTTATTGCCAGAGGACATTCCCCTTGAAATACTATACGAAGATGACAATTTAATTGCCATCAACAAACCTTCCGGAATAGTTGTCCATCCTGGTGCCGGTAATCGTAATGGTACCCTTGCCTCGGCTTTACTGTTTCACTTCGGGCAAAAGGGGCTTTCAAGTATTGGTGATGTAAAACGGCCAGGAATTGTCCATAGACTCGACAAGGAAACATCAGGTGTGATGATAGCTGCCAAGAAAAATTCATCGCATCTTCTACTTTCGACAATGTTCAAGAACAGGGAAATTAAAAAAGAATACAGGGCCATTGTATGGGGTGTTGTAAATAACGAGGGTATGATTGATAAATCAATTGGCAGAAGCAAAAAAAACAGGACAAAAATGGTTGTTGATGTTGAAGGTCGGAATGCTGTTACCAGGTTTTCAGTTATCAGAACAAACGGCTGGATAACGGAACTTTTGGTAAAGCCCGAAACCGGGCGGACCCATCAAATCAGGGTTCACCTGTCAACAATGGGGCATCCCATAGTAGGGGATGATTTATACGGCGGCGGACAATCAATAATGAAACGGATTGCCCCTTTGTATCGTGGGGCTGCCGCTGAAATGATTTCAAAAACCCACAGGGTCATGCTTCATGCTGAACGACTGACATTCAAATATCCGAAAAAGAAAAAAGACATCACTATAACAGCACCCTTGCCTGATGATTTCAAAAGCATATTATCTTTAATAAAATCATAAAAATAATGGACTATTGGAAATTAATCCGTCCCCTGAATTGTCTTTTGGCGGGTCTTTCCGTAATTCTTGGGTTTATCCTTTGCCCTTCTGATTTGCTTTTCTATCAGTCCAGGGTTCTCTTCCTGGCTTCAATGTCAGCATTTCTGATAACAGGTTTTGGTAATGTTGTAAACGATATTCTGGATCAGAATACGGATTTATTCAATCGCCCTTCCCGTCCATTACCTTCGGGCCGTGTGTCTGTAAAAGGTGCCCAGATTTTATCAGCAGCGCTTCTTTTTCTTGGGTTAGTTTTTGCACGGTCTATTTCTACAGGATATCTTATTATGGCTTTCCTTGTTGCTCTTCTCCTTTTTCTTTACAATGTAAAACTTAAGAGCACTGTTTTATGGGGCAATATCCTTGTTGCTTTTTTAACCGGTTTTACACTTATTTACGGCGGGCTTCTAACTCAAAACGTTCATGGCGCCATTATCCCTGCTTTGTTCGCATTTCTGATTAATCTGGTTCGTGAAGTCATAAAGGACATTGAGGACATGGATGGTGATATAAAAAGTAATGTTATCACGCTTCCCATAAAATGCGGCGAGAAAACATCAAGATGGATTTCCATCTCATTAATTGCAATGCTTGTTCTTCTTACCTATTTTCCAATCTATACAGGCGCTTATTCAAAACGTTATTTGTATATGATAACGCTTGTTGTCAATCTGCCATTAGGTCTGATTGTGGTGCGTCTTATAAAAGGCGGGCTTGACAAAAATATGCTCACAAGACTGTCGTCCATGCTTAAGCTTATAATGCTTGCCGGGTTTGCATCAATTCTTATGGGAAGGGGAGGGCCGTGGTCCGGTGTTGCCTTCCACAATTTTCCTGCAATCTTGAACAGTATCAGTTGATAATTGTAAATTTGCATTATGAAAAGAGAATTTAGAGACATACTTCTTAAGTCCGAGGATCTTTTAAGCCCCTATGCGGCAAGAAGCGCCAAGTCACTTGGACGCGTAAAACGCATTGAAAGGGACCCCTTCAGGCTGGATTATGCTCGCGATGAAAACCGCATCCTTCATTCACCCCCTTTCAGAAGACTCAAGCACAAGACACAGGTCTTTATGGCACCCAACAACGACCATATCTGCACCCGCATGGAACATGTGCTGCATGTGTCATCCGTGGCCATGGTTATGGGCCGATGCCTTGGGCTAAACCTTGACCTAATTTCAGCCATGGCAAAAGGTCATGATCTTGGGCACGCCCCTTTTGGCCACGCAGGGGAAAAGGCACTCGACAAATCGCTCAAAGCCTATAACCGTAAAGGCTCATTTCAGCACGAAATCCACGGGCTGAGGGTAGTTGACTACCTTACAAACTATGGTCACGGCCTTAACCTTACCTATGAGGTCCGCGACGGGATTATATCTCATTGTGGAGAAAGGTTCGAGCAGGAATTGCGGCCGGATCGCGGCAAGGATCTTACCAAACTCGGAGACATTCGTGATCGAAGCGGATATCCATCAACTCTTGAGGGTTGCCTGGTGCGCATGGCAGACAAGGTCGCATACCTTGGACGGGATTTGGAGGATGCAATAGAAGCTCGCACGCCGGCGGCATCGTGTGGTGCGGGCCGTACCTCCACATCGCGGCCACCAAGAAAGGTCTGTTCACGGCCCGCGTCGACGACATCATGAAGGTGCCGGACGAGCTCCGTGACGCCGACCGGAACCGGATCGGCTTCCACGACGGCAAGGTGTCGACGTACGGCTACCGCTACGTGCTGCCGGTGCGCTTCGCCTACCGCTCCGCCGCCGACGAGGGGGTCGAGCAGATCCGCTACTCGTTCCTCTCACTGAACCGGTCGGGCTCGCACCCGGAGCTGGTCGCCGGCGAGTACGGCCGCGGCGACGCGACCACCCGACTGCTCAGCTACCCCCTCGACCCCGACTCGATGCACCTCGTCCCCGGCGAGGACGGACTGGCCCGGCCGGTGCTGCTGGAGCAGGGCGGCGTCGGCAACATGCAGGGCGCGGCGGTGGTCGGCGGCCGGTGGTACGTCACCCGCTCGCGCGGTCCCTGGGGGCTGGGCAGCCTGTACGTCGGCACCCGGGTCGCTTCCGGCGCTACCGGTGGGCGCTGCCGATGGGACCGGAGGACATCAGCTCTGGCCGTCGACGAACACGCTCTGGTCGGTCTCGGAGTGGCCGGGGCGGCGCTGGGTCTTCAGCGTCAGGCGGTCGCGGGTGGGGTAGGCCGGGTCAGGCCGGGCGTGGCGCCCGGGCGAGCTGGCGGCTCTGTGCCACGAGACGGCCGGTGGAGTCCCAGACCTCGCAGTCCTCCTCGAACATCCCCCCGGCCATGTTGCGGGTGGCGTGCCGCACCTTCATCCAGCCCGGCGCGGGCACGGCGCGCACGTGCGCGGTGAGCTCGAGCGTGGGCGCCCAGCCCGGCATGCCGAGGTCGAAGGTGACCGGCGGCAGGGCGTCCACTATCATCAGCAACGAGATCGCGTCGGGCTCGCGTCCGTCGGCAAGCCTGAACCAGGCCTGGATGATCCCGCTGCCGCTCGGCTGCGCCGATCGCCCAGCCGGCGTACGCCGGGTCGATGCGGAAGTCGAAGCGGTCCATCAACGGAGCAATCCTCGTCACCTCCTCGGGGGCCATCGACGAGGGCAGGCACTCCTCGAGCGGCGGCAGCTCCGGCTCGGTGGCGGTGGTGCCGACGTCGTCGGGCAGCGCGTCGAGCGAGCCGTACGTCGCGAGCGCGGTGATCCGCGGCTGCCCGTCCTGCACGAGGTCGGCCGCGAGCGTGGCCACCGAACCGCCGTCGCGGAGGATCCGCGTCGTGACCGTGGCGGGGCCGGGCGTCGACGCGCTCAGGTAGTAGCGCGCTGACCGCCAGCGGGTCCGGCTTGGCACCGGCGGACTCGCGCAGCGCGTTGCCCATCACCGCCAGCAGGTACCCGCCGTTGACACCGCCGCCCACCACCCAGCCGGGCGCCAGGGACGCGGCGTACCTGCCCTCGCCGGTGCGGGTGATCTCGGTGTCGCGGTCGAACTCGTGGCCCATACAAGTGAGCCTAGAGCCCCGCTGTGGAGAGGGCCTTGCCTGTCCGGTCGACGTCGTTCCGAGATCGCCGATTGGTCACGAACTGCAGGTCCAGGCCTCCAAAACCTGCGGTTGGGGACCAAACCGCATGCCCTCAGCCGCCGTTCGCCTGCGCGAGCACCGCCCGGAACTGCGCCGCAGCACCCGCCGAGTTCGGGTGGGCGGGGACCCCGGCGGCGGGACCGTTGACCGACGGGCCGAACACCTCGGCGTAGCGCACGGTCGGGCCCTGGCACCCGC
>CAWHPS010000063.1:0-84391 GCA_963831235.1 uncultured Fibrobacterota bacterium | reverse complement strand
GCCAAATTACGTTTATTAATACTGCCAATAATTTTTTTATAGAATGTTGGCTCCGCGCCATACCCAGGTCTGACTATTTTAATATTATTTTCCGTAAATCTCTCCCCTTTTGCAATGGGTTTCGAAGTAAAAATCGACCGCCTGAAAATAATGTTTTCCTTCTCCCCATTAGTGCCACCCCAATAATTTTTTCCCAGAATAGCCTCAACAGTTCTTATCTCTTTTATTAAAGCCTTCATTTCCTGTGGTTCCAGGGAAAAGGCCGCATCAGCCCCACCAATAGACCGTTTAAGCGTAAAATGTTTCTCAAGAACAACAGCGCCTCTTGCCACAGCGGTTAGAGCAACTTGTGGATTAATTGAGTGATCAGAAAGACCTACTGGTAATTTATATCTGGCAGAAAGCGTATCCATTGACCTGATGTTCATTTCTTCAGGTTTAGCGGGATAGGCGCTTGTACATTTCATAAGGATAATCTGTTTGCATCCGTTTTTCCTCAGAACTGCTATCGCTGTGTCAACTTCACCAAGCCTTGCCATCCCGGTTGACAGAATAATTGGTTTTCCTTTTTTTGCTATATATTCCAGTAATGGAATATGGGTTAATTCAAAAGACGCTATTTTATGTACCGGGACTTTCAGTTTCTGAAGAAAATCCACGGATGTGTTGTCAAAAGCTGTTGAAAAAAAGGCTATTCCGATTTTATCTGCGTGTTTCTTTAATTCAAATTGCCAATCCCAGGGCATATAAGCTTCTTTGTAAAGATCGTAAAGAGTGTATCCTTTCCATAAACCGGAGGTAATCCTAAACCATTTTTTATGACTGTTGATCGTCATTGTATCAGGGGTATAAGTTTGGACTTTAACAGCATCCGCGCCGGCTTCTTTTGCCGCATCGATTATCCGCAAAGCGTTTTTAAAGTTTTTATTATGATTTGCCGACATCTCGGCTATAATAAAGCAGGGATAACAAGAACCGATCAAATGTTTGGAAATTTTAATAGGTTTAATCTTCATTTAGAAAACCTTTCAGACCTTTGATGTATTCAACATCAGAAATAAAATCATCTAAATTATCCTTGGAAGCCTTATTTGTTTCAAAGGTTGAGGTTAAGGTTAAGGTTGAGGGAAGACATGAATGTGGGCGTCCTGCGTTGAGGTTAAGGTTAAGGAAAGACATATTAGCTGTTGCTCTTCACTATTCAACTTTAAGTGATTTAATCAGCCGGTTAAGCTCTATCCAAATTTCATCTAACAGAGAAAACAAATCCTTTAACGTGGAATCCGTAAAATAAGCGACTCTATTTCCATATATCAGATGGTTTTTTGTCTCCAGAAGGGAGGCGCGTGCGATATAGTAGAAATTCAACTTGTCTTTGGAATGGTTACGTCCGAAACCCTCTGCCAGGTTGGCGGAAACGGATAAAGCCGCTCTTCTAATTTGAGATGTCAATCCGTAGTCTTCCTTCCTCGGCAATGTTTCCGTAGCAAAATAAACTTTTTCAGCAAAGTCCATGGCTTTCTTCCAAACCGGCATGTCTTCGAAGGTGTTGAAAGGCATAAAGAAAAAGGTTGAGGTTGAGGGAAAGCATGGAGATGTTGGCGTCCTGCGTTAAGGCTGAGGAAAGGCGGGCGTCCGAGGAAACAGTGGTGACAGAAAACAATATTCTGTTGTATCAATGGGTAAATGTGCCTACGATGGTTCAAGTAGACAGGGGACAGCCCGATATCTTTATTAACAGTACCAAAACCGGATTGAATTCCATCAACCCATCCATTTGTTATCGGCTAACTGTCATAAAGGAATTATATCGATCCTCTACGCTTCCTTAAACTTTTCCGCAACCGTCTCGGATTGGAAGCCTCATGAAAAAGCCCAACAACATGAATTGCATCATTATAAACAACATAATAAACAGAATATGGGAATCTCCGTAATAAAACTCTCCGAAAAGGAGCAAAAACTTCCGGGTGCAAATTAGGATAATCAGGCAGAATCACAACTGAGGCCCTAAATACTCTTAGAAACTCATCACCCAAACCGTAACTTTTGCTTTCATACCAGTTATTGACCTGCAACACATCGTCTTTGCACGATTCAAGGATAATGACCGGCATTACCTTTTTAATGCTTTGCATTGCCTATCAAACTCCTCCATTGAAATACCCTTTGTTTTGCCGTTTAGATAAGAAGACCAACGATGCAACAATTCTTTTTTATGGTGTACAGGGACAGGAAGGGTTTTCCCTTTATCAGAAAGATTATCCCACACATCTTCAATAAGCAATATTTGCGCATCTGCATCCATACGCTTTATTTCTCGAACAAGCGCATTTCTTGTCATAAACTCTCCTTTACTATAGGACACTATTGTTTTGGGATATCTTAAGCCAAGCTTGAAGCCGAGAAGTTGTAACAATTCTTGCATCGGTCATGTATTTTTCGTCCATTATTCAAAAATATAAATTCTTAAAAACCGCAATGCGAATGAATATAGCCTGCTGCAAAACGTCAACGGCCATAACGTTCGTATCCATTCCTGCCAAAAAATCCGCGTTATGCGGGGTTTTTACCCGCAATATCTTCGCGTCAACAAAAGACCGGATTAAACCGTCATGTTTATGCCCAGAACCTTTGACTGTCAATTCCTTGTAAACGGCGTTCGGGATAACGACCTGTCCATAGAGACCTTTAAAAAGCGACAATAACCCGACATTGTTCGAGTAGGCCGGGCAGATTACTGCCCGGCCCCTCACGGAACCGTACGAACGGCTTTCCCATATACGGCTCTTCATTCGGTCTTCGAAGTTTTGCATTCATGCTCGAAACGGACATAGGTTAACCATGATTTGCGATTTAGGCCAATTTACGTCTTTAAGCATCTGATTGAACTCTTTCCAGTTGTAACTTCGACGTTGACTTCGCCTATTCAACCACTTGAACGTGATTCGCGTGAACCAGTAGTGATACAGACTGCACATCCAACTATTATCCGTGATGGCGTAGTAATTCAAATGCCCTTGTATTCGAGCCTTCGCATTGCGCATCAATTCACCCGTGTTCATCTTCGCTCGTATCTTGCGTATCCACTCTTTATATTCGCGGAGTTTCGCCTTGAATTTCTTGATACTCGTACATCGCTTTACTTTGAAGTCCCCAAAACGGGTGCGTCCACAGTAATGCGTGAGTCCAAGAAAGGTGAACATCTGTCTTTTCTCGCCTTTGCGCTTTGCGTTTTGTACCGCATAGGGGCCATATTCCATTCGCCTTGTCTTTTCCGGCGCTATCTCCAAGTTGAAGCCTTCCAGGCGGTCTTTGAGATTGCGCTCAAAAGCTTCCGCGTCTTCTTTGAACTGAAATGCGCTGAGAAAGTCATCTGCAAATCTGAACAGATGCGCCTCTCCCTTTGCATGCGGCTTCACTCTCTTTTCGAACCATAAATCCAAAGCGTAATGCAGGTACACATTCGACAGTATCGGTGAAACGATTGCCCCTTGTGGCGCCCCTTCCTCACTGGCATGGGTCAATCCGTCCTCCATGATTCCCGCGTTCAACATTCGCGTTATCAGCCTCAGCAAACGCTCGTCTCCTATCCTATGCCTGAGAAATTTTCCTAACCATTCCCAGTTCAACCGGTTGAAGAAACTCCGAATGTCCGCTTCCACTACATGGTTGATCTCGCTTCTGCTGAATCGTCTTACCTATCGCATCAATACACTGATGCGGACTGCGGTTCTCACGGTAACCGTAACTGCACTCTAAAAACATCGGCTCGTATATCTGTTCGAGAACTCTCTTCACCGCCATTTCCACTATCTTGTCTTCAAATACGCTTATCGCCAGCGGTTTTCCTTTCTCGTTCCCCGGCTTTGGTATATATGCCCGCCGCTTGGTTTGCGGCAGGTATCCCATTCGCTTCAACCGTGCCGAGAGGTCCAGCAAGTTCTCTTCCAGATTTCTCCGATACTCTTCCTTCGTTACACCATCAATCCCGACGGCTTTGGTTCCGTCGAGACTTTCAAAACATGAACGCAAGTTGTCCACATCCGTCACATGGTGATACAGTGATGTCAGCACCTCTGCGGGATGCTTCTCAACATACGCCCTTACCCGTGTCAGTTCAGTTGCCATTATGCTTCATCCCTTGCATGATGATAATGTCTCCCTTTTCACGGACGACCTCCTGTGAGGCGCTTCGCTCATCAGGGTTTCCCCCAATTCATCGCTACGGCCATTGCAGCCTCTACCGCGCCTCATCACTGCACTGGTGTCCTCTGGAACAGCTCCTTTTACGTTGTCATTCCATACTTCGCTACTACCCCACTCGATCCGGGAGTGCTTCACGAAGAACCTTCGTTTCCAGTGACTCGCCTGGTTGCTCCATCTTCAGTTCGTTCAGCTCGATGCAGTCTGCGACCCCGGGAGGCTGCGACAGCGCTTGCCTTGACGCGCTACCGTATTTCGTCTGCGCCAATTATGAAAGGATCGACCGACCTCCACCTTTTAATTCTTTCGGGGCTATGTGTCTGATTCAGAGCTAATTTCCCTTCAACCTCGCTGAACTCGCCTTGGTTCTAACGGATATCTTTCATCCTCCCAAGCACTACCGAGTGATTTGGCTAAATCTTACTCGGGGCGACCTCCTTGTCACCTTGATGATGGCTCATTGCCAGGTTACCCATAAATTAATTATCGGAGAAGAATTGCAAACAATGATATTTTTATGCTGTCTGTGCATATTGCACGTCCTTAGCGAATTCCGAATATCCATAATGCCTGTCTATCTTATTGTTCCCTAACAACTCGTGAAAGGCCCATTTTGCTACACCGGCTAATTGTCTTGCCTTGCCAAAAGAAAGGATACTGCTGCGATAAAGCGCAAGGGCCAGCTCCTTTTCCAAGCGGTTTTCCATTTCCGGCTTAGGCAACCGGATCGCTGAAGAGACATTATCGGGTATTTTCAGAGTAAGGCTCATGGTAACTCCAGTATTAGAATTATTCTAAAACGTTTCTCCGGGCATAAGTATAATAGTTTCTTTTTTCGTTAATCACTTTATAATCAATCACAAAGACCGGCCACGTTCATCGTCTGAACAAGATAGAATATTTATTCATTTAAGGCAAGTGGTTTGGATTCGGTTATAAGTTTTTCCATGAATCCGGCAGAAGCAGTTTGCAATCAATCCACTCATCGCTGTTTTTTAATTCCTCAGGATGCGGGCATCCTGCGTTGAGGCTGAGGCTGAGGTTGAGGACTTATGCGTTTCTCATTTATCCGTTTCCGGTCTCCGTACACGTATAGCTCCTGGATCAACTACCGTAACACATCCACGTAGCTTTAAAATATCAGCCTTATTGACAAAATTCATTATATAGCGTATAACGGATAGCGGTCCATAAGAAACGGGGCGGAACAATACTATTCCGGGGTGGGAGCCTGGTGGATACTTACGCAAATCAGCGAATTCGACATCAAGAGTAAAAAGCATTCTGTCTTCACTACGGCATGCCGAAGCAATGACGGGGTCCGGACTGGACAGCAATGCTTCATCCTTAACAGTGGATACATTATGGCCGGATTCACGCAGCAATGGCTTCAATTTCCGGGAAAGGTTCTCGTCAAGCTTGATCCTCATGCCGATACCGTCGTCTTCCAAACACTTTCATGGGCAAGATCAGAGGCATAAGCGAGGCATGCATGGATATCGTCAATAGTAAGTTGCGGATAATGATCGATTATGTCCTCTGGCCTAAGGCCTTCAGCAAGGCCATCAAGCACAATGGAAATCTCAATCCGCGTATCACGGATGCATGGCTTTCCGCCACAGACTCCGGATTTTAAAGTGATTATTTCAGCCGTTTTCTTCTGTCGAGTAGGCATATGAGAGTCTCCTTTCAGTAAATTATTTCACTTACATGAGAGACACATCTACGCCCCTCACAGAACCGGACTTGCAGATTTCCCACATCCGGCTCTTCGATAAACATCACCGAACCCCAGGCAAAGCATAAAGATTGTGCGTGATTCTTGGCTTTGGCAACGGGAAATTCTTTAGTACAAGTTTAAACTCTTCCCAATTCCAACTTTTCCTCTGACTGCGCCTGTTAAGCCATTTGTACAAATACTTTACAGAATAATAATAGAACCGCTTTATACTGCTGTAATTGCCGCTTATCCCATAATACTGGTAGTGTCCCAATAGTTTAGATTTTGCGACATTCCACAGCTCCCTAAGCGTGAACATATTGCGATTCTCTTTAATCCAATCCATAAATTCTTTGCACTTAATCCGGAAGCGCTTGTAGCTGGTAATGTGTCCTACTATAAATCCACCCCATCGGTTTACGTCACAGTAGTGCGTTATCCCAAGGAATGTAAATGTATTGGGCTTGCGTCCCTGTCTCTCCGCATTCTGCCTTTCAAAACGTCCAAAACTCATGACTCGTGTCTTGTCAGGATGCAGTTCAAGACCAAACGATAAAAAGCGCTCCCGCAGTAGTTCTACCATCCGTTCCGCATCTTCCTGATACCGTAACAGTATCACAAAGTCATCCGCATACCTTATTAAATAGGCCTCCCCATTCAATATCGGCTTAACAGCTTTCTCAAACCATAAATCAAGCACGTAGTGCAGGAATATGTTAGCTAGCATCGGACTCAGATTTCCACCCTGCGGTGTCCCCTTTTCGGTCGCCACCAACAGATTGGAATCCATATATCCGGCTTTCAGAAACCGCTCAATAATACGAAGAAAGCTCGGATCATTGATTCGTACCTTTAAAAACTTCATCATCCATTCATGTGAGACATTATCAAAGAACCCTTTGATGTCTGCCTCCACTATATGATTGATGGGGGAACGTTCAATTATCCTGTTCATAGCCCTCAGCGCATCATGACAGCTCCTACCTGTTCGGAACCCGTATGAGCAATCAAGGAAATCCGCCTCGTATATCGATTCCAATATCCGGCTCAAACCCTTCTGCACTACCTTATCCTCTGTGGCTGGTATGCCAAGAGGTCGCTTACTCTTTTCATCCTTCGGTATGTACTTCCGTAGGACAGGTTGCGGCCAGTACTGCTTCGCTTTCATACGGCTAACGAGATGCCCAAGATTGCCTTCAAGCTCCTGCTCATATTCCGTCCATGTCTCGCCATCGACTCCTGGAGCCTTGTCCTTGCCAAGACTCCCAAAGCATTGCGCAAGAAATCCCTCATTCAGCAAATACGCTAATGTCGTGTACTTGTGCTTCGGTCTCGCCCGCGCAAGTTCAGCCAGTTGGTTCAGCTTTGAATCCACTTTATTAGCCATCTCCTCGTATGACATGGAACAAACCTCCCCAACACCGTTTATCGCCAGCCCCTTCGAGTGCCCTTATTTGGACTCATACCGTGTTACCGGTATTACTCCTCTACTATGAACCTGTCCGACTGCCAATCCGGCGTACCTCTTCTTACCCTCTTTCGGATTTGCCAGAGGCTTCTGGATACGGATTGGCTCTCTCAAGTCCCATCTTGTACAGTTCGACTGCCCGCTGTGTTCTCAGACCCCGGTCCGGCTTCACAGACTCACCTTTGCGCCTGTGTCGCTGCTGGCTTCAGATATATGAAAACCCTGGCCCTGCGGCAACTTGAGAATTTTCGGGGCTCAATCGCTTTACCCGTGTGCGTGCCACGGATTACGGCTGACAGTCTCCGTCCCCTCGGCACCATGGTAGGCGTTACCGCCAGTCCATGCGTGGTTCTGTACCAGTCCGGTGGTTAGCCTTTGACTGGGTTGAATTGTTCAACTTGTCCAAGACAGTTTATTCTTGACGCACTCATAATGTCTCCTCTTTTTAGTGACCCAAAGGGGAATAAAACTGGAAAAATATTGCAATTATCATAAATCCATTGCTGTTTAAAATATATTTTATGCGACAGGTAAAGCGAGTTGTCCAATTAAGAGGTCTCTGCCGATTGGGCATCCTGCGTTTAGTCCGTTTTCCGTAATTCGCTCTCCTGTTTTTCAGAATTTCTGTCCGGATTCGAAAGCCAATTTGCCAATAGAGTAAAACAAGTCCTGAATTAACGCGCAGGTGTCAGCAGCAACAGCCCTTTGCCCGCCCTTAAGAGCTCAATGCTCGCAATCGCCCAATCAGCATTTGTTTCGGAATTCCAATAAATTCCGGGCCTTGCTTCCCATGCAAGATGAAGCAAAAGCTCTGGTTTGATTTCGGTTATAAGTTTTTTTCCTGAATCCGGTAAAAGCAGGTTGCAATCAATCCACTCGCAGCTGTTTTTTAATTCCTCAGGATGCGGGCATCCTGCGTTGAGGCTGAGGCTGAGGTTAAGGTTGAGGGAAGACATGGATGTGGGCGTCCTGCGTTGAGGTTAAGGTTAAGGAAAGACATATTAGCTGTTGCTCTTCACTATTCAACTTTAAGTGATTTAATCAGCCGGTTAAGCTCTATCCAAATTTCATCTAACAGAGAAAACAATTCCTTTAACGTGGAATCCGTAAAATAAGCGACTCTATTTCCATATATCAGATGGTTTTTTGTCTCCAGAAGGGAGGCGCGTGCGATATAGTAGAAATTCAACTTGTCTTTGGAATGGTTACGTCCGAAACCCTCTGCCAGGTTGGCGGAAACGGATAAAGCCGCTCTTCTAATTTGAGATGTCAATCCGTAGTCTTCCTTCCTCGGCAATGTTTCCGTAGCAAAATAAACTTTTTCAGCAAAGTCCATGGCTTTCTTCCAAACCGGCATGTCTTCGAAGGTGTTGAAAGGCATAAAGAAAAAGGTTGAGGTTGAGGTTGAGGTTGAGGGAAAGCATGGAGATGTTGGCGTCCTGCGTTGAGGCTGAGGCTGAGGCTGAGGAAAGGCATGGGTGTGAGCGTCCTGCGCTGAGGCTGAGGTTGAGGTTGAGGAAAGGCGTGGATGTGGGCATTCACATTCGGCATCCGGTAGTTGAACCCGACCTCATCATGCACAAACTCCCACGGATACGACAGCCGTGCGAAAAAACTCATATCTTATGCAACCACATCCCACCATCCTCCACGATCAGGCCCCCTCCGGCGTAATAGCCCTATTTCTTTTAATTTCATTATATGCTTCTGCACCGCGGAGGGATTAACACCCACAGCTTCAGACAATTCCAGTCTTGACATATTAGGATTATTTCTCAGCAATTGGATTATTTTCCCCTGTTTTTCACTTATCTGACCACCTTTCTGACCACCTTTCTGACCACCTTTCTGACCACCAACCGTTTTCACCGTTCTTTGCGCGTGACCTTGTTTTAAAGAGCGTTCCGGATCGCGGTAGAATGTGATGGAAAAAAACATTCCCCAGTCAAACGCGGGACACGGCAGGCCCTCTTCTTTAACAAATCGAATCATTCTCTCTATCCCCGTACCGGCCCTTTCCACAAGTTCAAGCCGACCGAAAGCGTCCGCTATCGCCGGATTCCTCCGCACTGAAAGATGCGCGGACCCATCCAGAACAACGCCGGGTAAAACCTCCCCCGGATTGGTGATGACAATACGGTCATCAAATATTTCAACAGACACATTGGAACCCCGGACAGAATAATCCCGATGTACGAGGGCATTAACCACCGCCTCACGCAAGGCGTCGAGAGGTACCTCATATTTATCCTTCCGAACCGCATTGTTAATCTCGGTCCGTAGGTTTAAATGCTTTTTAAAAAACGCCATGGCGCCGGAATACTGCTCCAACAAATCGTCCTCCACATCAGCCCGGTCATAAATGTCGATTTTTTGCGTCCCTTTGAATGCGATTAAGGAGATACGGCATTGCGGGAAAATCAGCGTAGGCTGTTTTGCAAATAATAATACCCCAGCGTTCAATACTTCGCCGCCGTTCCAAAAACTTAAGCTTTGCAGAACATGCCGGACATTATATTTTTTAAGCGGAAGATGGGCTTGTTCGAAAAAAGCCGAGATTTTCTCACGGGATATGTCCGAAATCGAGCACCGCTTACAACCGGCGTCTTCAAAGGAGTTCATCGCAGCCGCTTTAAACATTGCCCGCAATTCCGCATTGTTCATTTTTTGCGTAGCGCCGTCAATACGGCGGAAATGGCCGGTGGAACAGGCGTAAGGTTTGGCGTGGCCTTCCGGAATCTCAACAACCACGACATGCCCAACCTGAGACACACCGCCAACCTCGATGATGGGATCACAATTACGCGCAATTGACATTATCTCGGCTTTCATCGAATTGGTCAGTTTTTCGCCGCATACATTACCATCATCACTGACACCAAGCAACACATATCCGCCTTTTGCATTTGAAAACGCGACAATATCCTTATCGATCTTAGTGGAATAACGTTCCTTAAATTCAACCCGCAGCCCTTCTCCTTCGGAGATGAGCATGTTCACCATTTCTTGTGTCATTTAGATAGGCGGCGTCAATAAATAAAGGTATCAACATGGCGTTAGTATTGTCGGATTAACAATGTAGTTCCACTCGCCATGAAACGGATTTCTTGTCAGATTGACTTTGGCAAATTCCTCTTTTGTTACTTTTCTTCCGGTGGGATACTTTCTATGATCCAGCCGACATGTCACCTTTAATCCTTTGGCGGTTGTTGTTCGAGCAATCAGATTGACAATAGTTTCATAATCCAGTAGTGGCTCACCGCGCCAGTTTGAGGAGATGAACGAAAATAATCGGTGTTCTATTTTATTCCATTTGCTTGTACCAGGAGGAAAGTGACAAACGGAAATGGAAAGACCCGTTGAATCCGCTAACTTCTGCAACTCCAGTTTCCAAAGCCGCAAACGGGAACCATTGCTGCCACCGCCATCGGCGGTGATAACCAAAGACCGTGCCTTGGGGTATAATCGTCGGCCTTCATTTCGCCACCACCCATGAATGGAGGCAACGGCAAATGCTCCCGTATCATGATCAGTTCCCACATTTACAAATCCTCTGTTGAAAGTAACATCAAAAATACCATAGGGATAAGCGCGGGGAATCTCAGGTGAAGCAAAATCATGTCCGTTCACTTTGGCAGGGTTCTTTGATTGCGCCCACTTTTTGCCAGCATTCGCGTAGTTGCCAATGAGTTCCTTCTTTTTTGTGTCCACGGAGATGACGGGCAGACGGTGGGCCATCGCTTGTTTCACTTCTGCGTTGATATGCCGAAATTGCGCGTCACGGTCAGGATGGTCTTCACCTTCAATTGTCTTGCGATTACTTTGCAGGCTGTAGTCCTGCTCACGCAGTAGCTGTGCAACTTTTTCATGACTGATACGATGCTTCTGTCTTGTCAGTTGGGCTGCCAGAGTCCGGGTGCTCTTGCAAATCCACCGCAAAGGAGATTCAGGATCACCACGTGTTTGCGGTTCAACCAGTTGTTCCAACAGTGAAAGAATCTCAGGATCACTGACAATAATTTTCTTTCGACCGGCACCTGGACGACGAATACGATTCGGTATCGCATTGCCTTCCGATAATTCGTGTATTCCATTTGCAATAGCTTTTCTCGAAAGCCCACAAGCGCGGCGAACCTTTGAAATGCCTCCATATCCTAAAGATTGAGCTTTGTTGGCAGCTACAAGCCGACGACTTCGTTCGTCAAGCCATGACCACAAAGAAGAGAACTTTTGTTTAAGCGCAACTGCATCGATAGACATGCAGATAAACTAACTTATGTGTGCTATTAGTTGCTACCTTTATTTATTGACGCCGCCATATCCTGGAATTCTCTTCAGTCAGTCTGTATTGACGCCCGACAGCTGAGGTTGAGGTTGAGGAAAGACATGGGTGCGGGCGTCCTGCGTTGAGGTTGAGTTTGAGGTTGAGGAAGAGAAAAGGCATGGATGTGGGCGACCTGCGTTGAGGTTGAGGCTGAGGTTGAGGGAAGAGAAAAGGCATGGATGTGGGCGACCTGCGTTGAGGTTGAGGCTGAGGTTGAGGGAAGACATGGATGTGGGCGTCCTGCGTTGAGGTTAAGGTTAAGGAAAGACATATTAGCTGTTGCTCTTCACTATTCAACTTTAAGTGATTTAATCAGCCGGTTAAGCTCTATCCAAATTTCATCTAACAGAGAAAACAATTCCTTTAACGTGGAATCCGTAAAATAAGCGACTCTATTTCCATATATCAGATGGTTTTTTGTCTCCAGAAGGGAGGCGCGTGCGATATAGTAGAAATTCAACTTATCTTTGGAATGGTTACGTCCGAAACCCTCTGCCAGGTTGGCGGAAACGGATAAAGCCGCTCTTCTAATTTGAGATGTCAATCCGTAGTCTTCCTTCCTCGGCAATGTTTCCGTAGCAAAATAAACTTTTTCAGCAAAGTCCATGGCTTTCTTCCAAACCGGCATGTCTTCGAAGGTGTTGAAAGGCATAAAGAAAAAGGTTGAGGTTGAGGTTGAGGGAAAGCATGGAGATGTTGGCGTCCTGCGTTGAGGCTGAGGCTGAGGAAAGGCATGGGTGTGAGCGTCCTGCGCTGAGGCTGAGGTTGATGAAATGCACACCAGTATGGGCGGTTGGTTCATAATGTCATTTACCTGTTTCTTGCTAGTTTTCTTCTTCTGGAAAAGGAACAGCGGCAGCCTCGGACTCAAGCTCCTCAATGGTAGGCAAATCACTTTTTAGATTATCTGGAAGCGATTTTGTGAGTAATTCCGTAATATGTGTGGAAACACCTATCGGCTTATTCACATCCCTCAGCGTTTATTCTGCCACTGCTGCATCTCGTGTCTTACAAAGAATTATTCCAATAGAAGGTGCATCACCTGGATGACGCAAAAGGTCATCTACTGCGGAAAGATAAAAGTTCATTTTCCCGGAATACTCAGGTTCAAAGGCGCGCATCTTGAGGTCTATAACAATAAAACAACGAAGCTTCAGGTGGTAAAAAAGCAGGTCAATAAAGAAGTCCTGCTCCCCTACTTTAAGCGGGTACTGGCTGCCAACAAAAGCAAAACCTTGACCAAGTTCCAACAGAAATTCCCGGATATGAACCAACAAACCTGCTTCCAGATGTCGTTCATAGGCATCTTCACCAAGGGTTAAAAAATCGAAATTATAGGGGTCTTTCAGTAATCCTTGGGCAAGGTCAGAATGTGGGGACCGAAGAGTATTTGAAAAGTTTGTTATCGCCTTGCCCTGCCGTTCATGAAGTCGGGTCTCGATATGATGTTCCAAAACAGACTGGGACCAACCGTTTTCCTTGGCTTTTTGAGCATACCAAAGTCTATTCTCGGATTTTTCTAACTTGTTTAACAATGTAATGTTATGACTCCATCCTAATTGTCCAAGGACCCCTTGGACAATTAACTCCTCTGGCCATGCCAAGGCAAAAGCGCGCATATAGAGAAGGTTTGTACGGGAGAAACCATGCATTTGTGGGAAAGCGGCCTTCAAATCATGAGAAAGTCGGTTGATTACCTTTGCGCCCCACCCTTCGGACTCTTGCTTTTGAAGTATATCGCGACCAATACTCCAGTTGAGCTTGATAACTTCCGTGTTGACAACAACCATTGCACGCACTTGGGCAGAGCGGACGCGCTCTTTGATGCTCTGCAGAAAATCTTCATAGCCTTTTAAAAGTAGTTCTGACGACATACAATTTTAGATTCAATTTAAGCCGTAAAGACTTGATTAAACCTCCGGCTTGCCTTTGTTTATAAGTTTTTTCTCTGAATCCGTCAGAAGCAGGTTGCAATCAATCCACTCACAGCTGCTTTTTAATTCCTAAGGATGCGGGAATCCTGCGTTGAGGCTGAGGTTGAGGTTGAGGGAAGGCATGGGTGTGGGCGTCCTGGGGAAAGGCTGAGGCTGATGTTGAGGGATTGCCAGGGACACTCTTATTACCTTTGACACCACTGAGCTTGCTCCGAGGTGTATTCATTTTTCGACATCTTTTTTTCCTGTCAGACGTTTGATTTCCTTATCAAAGTCTGAGATATAGTTTTTGTCCTGAATTTTTCTATATACTTCATATTCCTTATGAGCTAAAGCCTCAGCAACTTCATGGCTGACCTTGCCGGAGCTGTTTAGAATTTCATATTCACCGAATTTCAAGAAAGCGTTAATTTTCTCCACCCAATCCTTCATATACATGGCTTTGTTACGGACCGCCTGCAACTCCGCGTAATCAAGGTACGTGGTCACAATACGATTCAAATGATCGAGCTCCTCCTTGTTCAGGTAGTTTTTTGCAATCACAATATCACTCGGTAATATTTTGCCATCAGGGGATTTGCGCTAGGAAGTTAAACCCATGTGGGGTTTTGCGCTACCGACGCGATCCGAAATAATTTCCGCGGCAGTATGGCCGGTAATGGCAAAGTGCAGTTTATTCTGGACTGTTGCGAAAAAGTGTTTTGTTTCTTCAGCGGAGGGAGAATAATCGATTGAAGTGGCAAAGAGGTCGGTAATTTTCTGATACAGCATCCGTTCACTTGAACGGATATCCGGTATTTCTTCGAGCAAATTATCAAAATACCGCGCACTGAAACGCGAGCCATATTTAAAACGGTCGCTGTCAATGGTAAAACCTTTGTAGATATATTGCTGAAGGATGGAAATAGCCCATTGCCGGAATTGTGTGCCGCTTTTAGAGTTTACTCTGTAGCCTACAGCAATTATGGCTTCCAGAGAATAAAACTTGGTTTGGTATTCCTTACCATCTTCGGCAGTATGTGCAAAAATTGCACCTACTGAATCTTCCTGCAACTCGCTTGATAAGAATATGTTACG
The DNA here is from genome assembly GCA_963831235.1 of uncultured Fibrobacterota bacterium. Lineage (GTDB taxonomy): Bacteria > Fibrobacterota > OXYB2-FULL-49-7 > OXYB2-FULL-49-7 > JAEUSG01 > CAWHPS01. The sequence goes on along the minus strand of CAWHPS010000063.1, from coordinate 69,662 downwards.
AAGATGCTTGGTTATAACACTTCGATCCACATTAAACAATTCCGCTATCTGTCTTTGGGATAGCCAGATATTTTCGTTGGCATATAAGACCTCGATATTAATTCTTCCGTCTGGTGTTTGATAAACGGTTATCTGGTTATCTGGAAACTTTTTATTTTTTGGCATGATTATGGTTTTTTTAACACCTACAGGAAAGGGCAACATTTATAGCACATACTCAAGGCCTTGCTTCCAATGCAAGATGCAGCAAAAGCTCCGGTTTGGCTTAGGTTATAAGTTTTTTCCCTGAATCCGGTAAAAGCAGGTTGCCATCAATCCACTCGCAGCTGTTTTTAATTCCTCAGGTGATTCCCAATGTAACGGCTATAACATCATATTCCCTGCCTAAAAGCAGAGAAGCAATATTCCTGCCGAGAAATCCGCCGGAGCCGGTAATGAGTAAGCGTTTTGGGGACATGGGAGATTAGACTGAGCGTCTTACGTAAAGGCTAAGGTTTAGGCTGAGGTTGAGGGAAGGCATGGATGCGGGCATCCTACGGTAAGGCTGAGGTTGAGGCCGGTTTTCACAATTAGAACTCCAATCGCCATTTCCTGGCTGAATGAACCACTGCAACAATCCAAACGTCATTCTCGGTAATGCGATATAAAACCCGGTGGGAACCATAGATCAATTCCCTGCAATCTTTCCGACCGACTTCAGGAATTATACGTCCGGAAAGCGGAAAGCCGTTCAGTCGTTCAAACGCTTCAATTAATCTTTCAATGAACAATGCCGCTCTTGCAACTGAGTCACGTGCAATAAATTCAGCTATAGCATCCAAATCCGTAAGGGATTCTGGTGACCAGATTATTTCAGCCATTTTGATAGACGCCTTTTTGCTTTTGTGTGCAAGACACCCTTACCATCCATTATTTGCTTTTCACCATGATGAAATTTAGTCAGTACATAAAGTGCATCCATAATTTCATCTAAATTGGCGTTTTTCGGCAGCGTATTAATAGCGTTTTTGGCTTCTTCTTTAATGGTCATGAGCAACCTCCAGTATTAAAGAATAAATTCCTTATGATGCCTCAAACCCAAATCAAAATATAATTTTCGTACCTATTAGAAAGCGATTCGAGGTTGGGCAAACATTCATTCCCAAAACACTTCGTGACCAATTAATCTTTCGTTTACCGGTTTATGTTGTTTCCAACAAGTTTTAAATATGCCATGGGCCAATGTGTAATATTTTCGGTAAGTCCACTCTCATTAAACTGCCATGCCGGCTGCTCAACCTTGAATTCAGAATGTTTCTTTGTAAACTCTTTTACAGCTTCAACAGGGTTATCATGTTTCCATTCAGAATTTCCTCTTGGAACATCATCTAGCCGAGCTTCAAGTCGATCAGCACGAAACATTTCAAAATTTGAACGCCTCGTATTCATTCCCAGCCTAACCCCTCCGAATATTTCCGTCCCTTATCCGTTAACCGGTACTTCTGCAAACGGCTATTAGGTTTATCGGGGAGGGTAGGCGCAAGATACCCCTTCTCAACAGCAGGTTTTAAATATCGATCCTCAAAATTGGCCCTGCCTCTCAAATTCAAGGCTTCTTGAAGCTGTTTTCGCGTCATCTGACCATGGAGCACGCCGATAACCCGGTTTATATTTGCCATGACTTGCCCTGCGACTTGCCCACTCGGTACGTTTGAGAAATACACAATCGTGCGAAAGATATCGTCTTCGTAGAATTCAGCCCGGCCGCCTTCCGCATAGCGCCCGATATATTTATTGACCGTGACAAACCCGGACCCGATTTCCTCCACCCACCCCAATTGAATGAAAAACTTCGAAATGAGCGGGTTTTTCTGGCGCGGCACCAGGTTTTTCAGCGTCATCAGCCCTATATGGTGCGGAATGCAGGGATTGGCGAATTCCGCTCGGTCCTTATAGAGGATGCACCGGCCCGGTACGCCGCTGGTATATTCCCGGTGCACGAGGAAATTGACCACGACCTCCCTGAATATCTTTTCTCGCAGGCTGATACGCTGATCATGTTCCATGTAAAACGGATCGGGCAGGTGATGACATACTATTTTCGATTCAATTCAAGTTGTAGAAACTTATAAATTAGTGTAACAGCTTGTTACATTATGGTGCAAAAGAAGTTTTCTTTTCGGTTACAGAAAATATCCGCAATGGAAAAGCTATTCTTGCACAAAAACAATTTGCCAGTAACCATATAGTTGTTTTAAGGACATATAGTGTTGCCATTCCTCATCGAGTACCCGAAGCCATGAGCAACCATTCTCCCATCCATTTGATCCTTTCCTGCAACGGAAGCGAACATAGCTCCAACTGATCTTCACTGAGATAGGGTGAGTCCTGCGGTAAAACATATGGTTCCAACAATTGCATACTTAATTCTTTTATCTTTTTTGTTTCCATATAAATGCCCTTTAGATTAAGCATCCGGATATTTCAAGCATTTGGTAATGCTGGTCCCATAGGTTTGTCTTTTCCTTTTCCCAACGCTGACGCGCGCCGGCAAAATTCCTGCGCATTGTTTCCATCTTCATAGTCATGGCGGAAATACGTATCTCGTCATCGCGTATGGTTTCATCCTGTTCGTGCGCTATGGCGGAAACAACCTCGCTTCGTGGCGCATTGGCCACAAGGAGCCTGACAGCGTTCCTCTTCATTTTTCGAGCTTCTTCCGGCCATCTATCCACCGCCTGTTTTAAGAGTAGAAAGTCCTGAAGGTAATTAAGGGCTAATTCAGGTTCATTCTTCTCTAGACCCGCGGCCTCGGCAATTGAACCGATGATGGGGTAATCCCTCACTCTTCTGGTTTGCTTTATATGCAACAGATCTTCCACATCAACCACATCGAGTCCGTCCTTGCTGACTGCACGCGCCCACAATTCTCCGAAATTAGTCCGGGGAGGTCTAGAACAAAAGTCTGTTCGTATTCGCATACCGTTTCCATCAACATATTCAAAGTGGCTGGTCCAACCCTTTGAATGCCAAGCGGGATTAAGAGGCGCCCCAAATCGATATAAGGCCCTTCGTTTTTCAAGGACGGACAATACTGCGTTCATGCTCGTTTCGTCTTCTTTTACGATCCAATCACCGTCTTTCGAAAAAGCGGCAATGCCATAGAGAACACACGCTTGACCGGAACTTATGAGCACTTCGGCCCCTGCTTCCTTGAAAGCTTTGTGCAATTCCATAAATGGATTATTGTACATAAATAGCGCCCTTTTAGAGCCTGAAACCACTATCTTTTTTTCTGAATTTTAGGTTCAATGATTTCTCTTCCACCAATCAATAATAACTTTTATGGAACCTTCAATATTTAAGATCGGTTTATAATCAGTTTCATTCAGTAAACGTGTTACATTGTTTGAACAAGATAGAATGACATTAGTCAAATTAACCGCTGAAATTCTTCAACTGTTATACCTGCTTGTTTGATAGCTCGTAAAGTACCTTTTGCAAGTTCTTTATGATTAGGAACTGTCAAACGTCGAAACGGCTGGCTGGAATGTCGAAGAATGATGTGGCTTCCTGTCTGATGATCAATAGAATAACCGATTCTTCCCATAGCAGTGCAAACCTCCCGGCCTGAAGTAATTGGCAGTTTGCTCATGCGGAAACCTCAACGACCTCCTCCGAAATAGGCGATGGTACAGGATCTCCGTGCTTCCGAAGGCTTTCAATATAACCTTCTATCGCATCCTTAATATTTTCAATAACCTGTGCCCTTGTATTGGCCTGTGATATGCATCCGGGCAAAGACGGACATTCTGCAACATAGATACCGTCCTCATCCTGTTCAATGAGTATTCTATAACGTAAATGCGCGCGATTATGAACCTTTTTGGGCTTATTCATATTGCTATTTCCTCCTTATGCAATGAAACATAATTATATTCCTAAGTTTTTTGTAAATTCTTGGCTATATTCAACAGAATTAACATAGGCGCTGGAAAAAGGAAAATCCGCAATTTGTTTAATGGCAGTTAAAAGCACCTATCAAGCTCAAAACCAAGTCCCACAGTTTTGGTTTCATACCATTCATGCGCGTCACGCAACTCGACAAGCACTTCATCGAAAATCTTCAATTTATAAGCTGAATTCATACCGTCTTAGAAATTCATCCAGAGAAAGCAGTCTACCGGGATTTTTTTCAATTTCCGAATGCCTCTTTGAAAGTTCGGCCTTATGCCACGCCGGTATTGGAAGAGACGCTTCCTTATCGGGAATGCTTTCCCATAAATCTGAAATTCGCTGGATTTTGTCTGCGATTCGGATTCTTTTGATCAATTTTTGCCCTGTTTGCTTCACAAGAAACCTCAGATTTTTAATCATAACAGAGACTTAATTCGTTCGTTAATAAAATAGTTTCGTTGCATGCGTTTCCAAAACCAATTTTGCTTATAAGTTCTTCCATGAATCCGGTAAAACTTTGAGGTTGAGGAAGGCATCCTTGAGTGTGTCCTAAGATAAGGTTAAGGCTTAGGATGGGGTAAAGGTAAGACACTCAACTGGGTTGGCGGAAACAGCCAGTGCCGCTCTTCTGATTTTTACCCTTTCTTCCGCAAACGAATATCATGAGCCGTTTTTAACGGTGCTTGAGAGCAATGGAAAACCCCATATACTGTTATCGCAGAAACTGATGGAGCATAATAAATATAATATGGAAACCTTTGTAGAACATAGCGCCTGTCGTAACCGTTCATGACTCTTGAAGCAATATATGGAAAAGCAAAAACATTCAACAAACCAGCATTAAAAACTCTTATAAACTCAAACCCTAAACCCTCTGATTGTTGCTCGTACCAAAGGAAAGCACCTCTGATATCCACCTCAACAGATTCGTGAATTTTCAGGGTATGTTTCACAGCCATTTACCTATGCGGCCCATAAACTCATCAAGTGACAATAATTTAGCAGGATTCTTCATAGCCTCTTGTTTGCGACGGTTTAATTCCCGTTGATGACTGACAGGTACGGGTAATTCCTTTACCCTATCGGAAATACTATCCCAAAGAGATTCCACCTGTAACACCTGATCTTCTATTTTTAATTTCTGAAAAATTTTATTATCAATGACCGATTTCATGGGTTATACCTCGTTCTAAAGGTTGATTACTGGCAAATCTTCCTATAACAATAAAAATATAATTTAATTTCCATGTTTTCTGAAAACTTTTGAAACTATTGCTTGGCAAATGCTGGTACCATAAGCCGACCCTGCCATTCTTTTCAAAACTAGTATTATTTAAGCCTTCAAGGAACGCGGAATTTGCGAAGGAATAACGACCAGAAAGTCCCAATCACTGTCTTCTCTGGCATCGCCGCGTGCACGGCTGCCGAAGAGGAGAATGCGCTCAACGGTAACACCCGCCTTGGCGATGGGTGCGGGCGTCCTGCGTTTAGGTTGAGGCTTAGGTTAGGGTCGAATTAACCGACGAAATTCTTCAAAAGTACTGGGCCCCCGTTCATCTTCTTCTATTGATAATTTATATTACAACCAAACCCATCTACAAATCACTAGGTGTGAGCCCCGTATGTTTCGCAACGCGTGCTAACATTTTGGGCCCTATTTCATCCCAATCATGAAAAGCAAAAACGACATCCGCCCATCCTGTTCGGGCAAGTGTTTTGTGGGAACCGGATTGCCGCTTGATTTGCCAACCAATCCGTGACAATGCGGAAAGCAGACACCTGCTTTTTGTAATCAATTAAAAAGACCAGTCCCGCTTACGGCTGAATTCAGCTCCGCCGTATAAAATGCACGCCTGCCCGCCCATAAGCAGGGATTTTACTCCGCATTTCTGGAAAGTCAAAAGGACTTTGCGAATCGGGCTCAGGTTCAAGACGGCCTCCAAATTTTTTATATGTAGTCCATAATTTACAGCTTTCAAGATAACGATCTCCAGGGGACAATTGAAACCACTCCTGTTGTTCCTCATTAAGGATGGATTGAAGAAGAATTCTTAAATCTTTAGTAATGGATTGTGAAACCGGAAAGTGTTTCTTGGATTTCATTTTTTCGCTAGAAGAGTGTTTGAAATGACTTTTTTTTGCAGAAAAGCCGTCAGACCCGGAAAAAGCGGCAGACTCAGACAGCCTCTGTAATAGTTTTCCGCGTTAGGGCACATACCAATTTTGTATCCGTATTTCTTTGCATAATAAGGCTGCCAATAAACCGGAATATAATGAACCTGGCTTTGGATCCCAGCTTTAAGTAGTGCATTATAAACCGCACTCCTGACACGCTCTCCTCCTGTAAACTGAACCGGATAAAGATGATAGCATGGTGATGTTCCCTTAGGCCACGGGGGTGTTATAAACCCTGCCATACGCTGAAAAGCTTTATTATAAGTCTTGACCAAAGCCTGTCGTTCTTTTTTTATCCTTGCGATCCGTTTAACCTGGCTTAATCCCAGGGCGCATTGAATATCCGTAATCCTGTAATTAAACCCAATTTCCGGCATTTCATAATACCACGGTGCTTTTTTTGCAATAGGAATATCCTTGGCCATCCCATGTGACCGCAAACGCCTCAGCCGTTCCGCCAGTTTATCGCTATTGGTTAAAACAGCCCCTCCCTCCCCTGTTGTTATGGTTTTTACAGGGTGAAACGAAAACACCGCCAAATCACTGTGCGCACAGGAACCAGACTGAAATGTTTTACCTTTGAATTTATATGTACTGCCGATAGCATGGGCCGCATCTTCAATAATTTTAAAACCATACTTTCCAGATAAAGCTTTGATTGCCGGCAGATCCGCAGGAATACCGGCATAGCTCACTGGTATGACGACCTTGGGGATATTGCCTGACTTGCAGTATTCTTCAAGTGCATTGGGGTCAAGGCAAAGGCTCTCTGGATTAATATCAGTAAAATCCGCGTGACCGCCGCAATATTCAATACAGTTTGCTGATGCGAGAAAAGTTATTGGTGATGTAACTCCCAGCTCACCCTTACAGATGCCAAGCGAAAGGCATGCGAGATGAAGGGCTGTTGTTCCATTGGAACAGACAACAACATGTTTTGCACCTGTCAACCTGGATAAAGCATTTTCAAAAGCAGTTACCAAAGGCCCTGTTGTAAGATAATCGGATTTAAGGACTGCAACAACTGAAGCAATATCATCATTTGTAATATGCTGACGACCGTATGGAATCATATTGATTTTCCATACCCCTTGAGCCATGTCTGAAGCTGGGGAATTGTCAACCATTTTTTATTCGTACCGCTATTGTATGAAAAGCCGTCACAACAAGGCTTCCCCTTTCCGATTCGGCCAGCATCTTTCGACCATCCGTGGATTTGAGGGAGTATTTTGAAGTGTTCAGGATATTCAAAGGTGTATTTGGCGTCTTCAGAAGCAACCATTTCTTCGTGAATCTTTTCGCCTGGTCTTATACCTATGATTTTAATTTTTATTTTTGGGGCCATTGCCCGTGCAATATCGGTGATCTTCATTGAAGGAATTTTTTTAACATATATTTCACCTCCAACACAATCCTTTAGAGCATGCCAAACCAATTCAACCCCCTGCTCCAGGGTAATCATGAAGCGTGTCATGCGTGGGTTGGTAATGGGCAGTTCTTTGTTGCCATTTCGCAGCAGTTCTGAAAAGAACGGAATAATGGACCCCCTGCTACCCATTACATTTCCATAGCGTACAACGGCAAAACGTGTGTCCTGATTGCCGGAATAAGAATTGCCTGCAACAAAAAGCTTATCCGAACATAACTTTGTGGCACCATACAAATTAACAGGATTGCAGGCTTTATCCGTTGATAAAGCAACCACCCGTTTTACTTTTTGCTCAATGGCGCAATTAACTACATTCATGGCCCCGTTGATATTTGTTTTTATGTATTCAAAAGGGTTGTATTCCGCAGTTGGAACAATTTTAAGCGCTGCCGCATGGACCACGTAATCGACATTACTGCACGAACGAAAAAGCCTTTCCTTATCACGGACATCTCCAATGAAGTACCGAAGCCTGTTATCATCGTTAAATTCAGACGCCATCTCCCATTGTTTCATCTCATCTCTGGAATAGACGATTATCTTCTTTACCTTTGGGTATTTCTTAAGCGTCATTTTAATAAATTTTTTACCGAAAGAACCTGTTCCTCCGGTAATCAAGACAACGGAATTATTCAGCATTTAAAACTCTCCTGTATATTTGAAGTGTTCCAAAACAACGTAACCCCACCATACACAAATCCGCTTTCAGCGGTGCCATGTCTGAAATCAATCCAAAATAAGTCGGACATTAAAGCATTGGCAGATAAGATATTCTGTAAGATGGCTGCCGATAAAGCCATCCGCATCTGTTATCAGAAATTTTTTATTAATTAATTTCATAATCTCATTCCCGGATATTGCTCATCTTTAGGTGAAATGGTTGTCATTTCAATAGGCCATTTAATCCCAATTGCAGAATCATTCCAACGAAGCCCTCGTGATGCATCTGGCACATATGCACGTCCCATCAAATACTGGACTTCTGCATTATCCGATAAAGTTTGAAATCCGTGCGCACAATCTTCCGGAATATACACTGAACGCCTGTTTTCCATGGATAGCTCAAAGGCTTCCCATTTTAAATATGTGGCTGATTCTTTACGCAAATCAACCACAACATCATAAATAGCACCTCTTATACAGGAGACGACCTTTATCTCTCCATAAGGCGCAACCTGATAATGAAGGCCTCGTATGGTCCCTTTTTGCTTGTTAAAGGAGATATTATGCTGAACAAATCTGGAAGAAAGTCCATGCGCTTCAAATTCATTTGCGCAAAAGGTGCGGGCAAAAAATCCGCGTTCATCAATATGAGGTTCTAATTCTAGAACAAAGACACCCGAGATTTCTGCTTTGGTAAACTTCATACAAAACTCTTTTGACCCCTTTCCCATTAAGCAGAGATGCTAAGAAGGGGTGAAAATTACTCTATCAAAACTTTGGGAATTGCAATTATAAACTTCGCTCCCCACTCCCTGATGCCGGCCATCTGCTGCATGATTTCATTCTTAATGTTCCAGGGAAGGATTAGGACATAATCAGGTTGTTCCTGTAATATTTTATCAGTCGAGTAAATTGGAATATGGGTTCCAGGAAGGAATTTACCCTGCTTTGCGGGATTTCTGTCAACGGTAAATTCAACAAGATCAGTACGTATGCCACAATAATTAAGAAGGGTGTTACCCTTGGCTGGTGCGCCGTATCCGGCAATGCGCTTTCCTTTTCCATGAAGGTCTATTAAAAGTTTAAGCAAATCATGTTTTACATTTTCAACACGTCTTGAAAAATCATGATAAACCTTTTCATCAAGAAGCCCCGCATCCTTCTCTTTTTTCAGAATCTCCACCACTTTCTCTGTAACTTCATGACTGCTACCATGTTTGTGTGATACATAAATACGAAGTGAACCGCCATGTGTGGAAAGTTCGTCCACATCAAATATCTGTAGATCTTGCCTTTCAAAAGCAATTTTTGTTGCATGAAGTGATAAATAAGAAAAGTGCTCATGGTAAATGGTATCAAATTGGTTGCCATCCATCATGCGCATGACATGCGGGAATTCCATTGTAATGACCCCATTCGGCTTTAACATGGCTTTTAGGCCTTTTATAAAGACATTCAGATTTGGATTATGCGCCAGAACATTGTTGCCGAGAATCACATCTGCTCTGCGGCCTTCACCTGCCATTCTTTTTGCATAAGCTTCTGTAAAAAAGCAGATTTCCGTATTTACCCCTTTTATTCGTGCTGCTTCAGTCTGTGGCCGCAGCCGGCTCTACACCGAGATGCGGAACACCTTTTTCTTTAAAGTACTGCAGCAGATACCCATCATTGCTTGCCACTTCAACCACAAATGACGATTTGTTTAAACCGAAGCGGTGAATCATCATGCTAACATAGTCTCGGCTGTGTGCAAGCCAGGTATCGGAGAATGAGGAAAAATAAGCATAGCTCTCTGAAAATATATTTGCAGCTGTTTCAAATTCATCAACCTGTACCAGATGGCATGTGGGGCACCGGTAAACCTCAAGAGGGTAGTAGACCTCCTTGTGGTGAGTGCCTTCTTCTGTCAGATAAGAGTTGGACAAAGGTGAATTGCCAAGCGACAGAAATGGCACAGATAAAAGGTTTCCACAGGAACGGCAAATCATAACTATATCAACCTTTCACATTGCCCAATGTGCTCAATTGCGGTCTGTCCGGGATTTTTGGCTTTATATTCCTCAACAGTAAAACGTATTGTTGAAGCAAAATCAAGCCTAGGTTTCCATTTTAATAATCTCTGAGCTTTGGATGTATCCAGTGTAAGATAATTTGCTTCATGATGTCCTCTTTTAGCGGAAACTTTAAGCGTTCCCTTTCCCCAAACTTTTAATAATTCCTCTGCCAGCTTTCTTACAATAACGGCATTACAGGGTTCAGGGCCAAAATTCCAGCCACCTGAAAGTTTCGGCTCTTTTAAAAGTCTTGCACCTAAAAGAAGATATCCACTTAATGGTTCCAAAACATGCTGCCAGGGCCGGACAGACTGATGGATTACGCAGAATGATAGGTTTTCCTTTTTCCAACGCCCTTATGCAATCAGGTACAATGCGGTTTGGCGCAAAATCCCCTCCCCCAATCACATTTCCTGCACGGACAGAAGCGATTCCAAGCCCTTTGCGCGGGAAAGAACGAATCCAAGAGCATACAACAATTTCACCAGCTCCTTTTGAGGCGCTGTAAGGGTCGTGGCCGCCCATGCGATCTGTTTCACGGTAAGGATGTACCCATTCCTTATTTTCATAGCACTTGTCACTTGTTACTACAATAGCGGACCGCACTGAGGCTGTTTTCCTGACAGCTTCGAGAAAATTGACAGTTCCCATGACATTGGTATCAAATGTTGTGACAGGATCGTTATAGGAATCTATAACAAGAGGTTGAGCAGCAAGATGAAACGCAATTGAAGGGTTATATTTTCTAAACGCATTCAGAATAAGTTCTGTTTTGCGGATATCTATTTCAATATGGGTCAGTTTTGACTTAAGCCCGGAGGTTACAAACAGGTCCCTTTCCGTACGGGGCGGCAGAGCAATGCCGATTACCTTTGCTCCCAGTTTTAAAAGCCAGAGAGAAAGCCACGCACCCTTAAAACCTGTGTGACCAGTGACAAGTACCGTTTTGTTCTTATAATATTTGTGAAGCGTTTGCATTACCACACTTTCCAGAAAGCTTTTCCAGAATTCCATATCCCATTTAGATAATCCATGTCCCTGATATTATCCATGCATTGCCAATTACCAGGATGCTTCCATACCATAAGCTCGCCTTCACGGGCTAATTGTTCAAACACGCCATATTCAAGATCGCAAGATTCATCATCCGTTAGGCGATCCCAAATGCGTCGATTCAGTACCATATACCCGCCATTAATGAACCCCGGCGCATTATCAGGTTTTTCACTGAATTGTGATACACGGTTGCCATCTATTTTGAGTTCGCCGAAGCGTGAAGTAATGTTTACTCCACTTATTGTTGCAATTTTCCCATGGCTTTTATGGAAATTAATAAGCGCCTTGATATCAACATCCGCTAAACCGTCTCCGTATGTAACACAAAAATCATCACCATTTATGTATTTCTGGACTCGTTTAAGCCTGCCACCCTTGAGTGTTTTTTCACCAGTATCAGCCAAAGTAACTTTCCAACCATCTTCATCGTGCAGCGGATGAATAGATGTCTTTTGTGCTCCAAGCTCGATTGTAAAATCATTATTCAGATATTCATAGTTGAAAAAATATTCCTTTATCATGGAGCCCTTGTAACCCAATGCCAGAATAAAATCCTTAAGACCATAATGAGCATAAATTTTCATGATATGCCAGAGTATGGGCTTGGTGCCAATGTTGACCATTGGTTTTGGCCGGAATTCGGTTTCTTCTTTTAGCCTTGTTCCAATACCGCCGCATAATATTATTGTTTGCATCAGCTTGTTATTCTCCTTATCTCATTTAGAAAATAATGTTTACAAGATCCCGACCCCACCATACACCAATCCCCTTTCGGCGGTACCACGCCTAAAAAAAATCAAAAACAAGGGTGTATTTAACTCTATTTACCTGGCGCTGAAATCGCCTCGAGGTCCCGCCTTACTTCGTCATATTCCTTGGCGAGCTGCTCGTAATATACTTTTGTCAATCGTATCTTCTCTTGCATCCCTTTTGGTGTGATATAATAGCGCCAGCGTATTTTATCATGATGATCCTTGACCTTCCTGGCCTGAATCACTCCTATTTTTATGAATCCTGATAAGATATAATTGATCTTTCCAAGACTCACATCAAGGTTTGTTGCAAGAGAACGCTGAGTATGTTCTGAGTTGCGCTCAATTTCCTTAATGACTTTATACTCAATCATTAACAGCCTGTTTGTTCAATAATTGAACAAGATAAATAAAGTTTAGGAAAAATGCAAGAAAGAAATTTTGAAAAAACCGTAAAGGCTCACTTATCCTCAGTTTTAAATTGCCATAGATGGAAAAGCTTTCGCATTCTAAGTAACCCTCACCCCTTTTTCCCCTCTCCCGTGAGCGGGAGAGGGGCCAGGGGTGAGGGCCATAAAGGAATGGCTAAATATATTAGTACATTAACAAAGGCCAAAACTGGGGAGCTCTGAGCCGTAAAGGGTGAAGCGCCTCTAAACAAAATTCACACTGTAAAGCGCTGGCCCTCCGTGTCAGGCAAAAACAGTACTCAAGCAAGAAGTGAACGCAAATTGATGAAAGTCTCTTTTGTGAGCTCCATAAGCCGGCTGGTTTCCATGCTGTTTCGGGAAAACAAATTGATGATGCCGACGTCAATATCAACCATACTATTCACGCACTTTTCAACGGACTCATAATCTGAGGCGATTTCTTTGCCAAGCAAAGTAAGATCAGAATCAATACCGGTTAAATATTTTTTAAACACCACCCTGAACACAACCCGCAGAATATCTTCAGGCATTGCAACAGGCTTTAAAAGCGGACGAAAGCGTATTTCTGATTCAAGCTTCCCTCTTCCTGAAAAATGGACCTCTGTGCCGGAAAAAAGCGCGGGCGAAATTTTATCCACACCTCCAATGGAATAACGGGCAAGCTCAAGAACATGTTCCGGCTTAACCATTTCACGGCAGGCAAATTGCCGTTCACATTTGGTTATGTATGTGCAGGGAAGGCATGGAAGTTTAGCGTGGATAACAAGATTTCCCGGACCATAAGGGCCTGTTTCGTTTACAAATGATTCACCAAAATAAAGCGCAATGACCGGGCAACCCACTGCTGCAGCAACATGCATGGGGCCGGTATCATTGGTCACAAGCGCGCTGCAATGCTTTAAAAGAGCCGGCAATTCCGTTAAGGGGGTGTTGCATGTCATATCAGCAATCTTATTATGCTGGGACGGTTGTATTTGAGATAATATCTCCTTTGCCAGTACGGATTCTCCTTTTGATCCGATTATTATTACCCTATACTTTTCATCAGTTTTAAAAAGCAGATCCGCTGTTTTTGCAAAACTTGTGGTGCTCCATCGCCGCATAGGTGAATTTGAACCTGGTTGAAAAGCGATAATCCGAAGGCCAGGATTCGCAATAAATTCTGATGGCAAACAATGATCCTTTTCAGCTGATTGAAAAATATCAAGATGCCGCTCCCCATCTCCCTCTCCCGCAATATTTATTCCGTAATCAACAAAATTAAAAGGGTTGACATATCGTTTCTGACATGCTGCAAAAAGAAGCCGTGTCCAAACATCATCATAACACGCAATATTCTCCGCGTTCATATATAACCCGCGAATTTCCGTGGCTCCAATTACCGATGCTATTGCCGCGCCTTCAAACGAACTTTGCCTGTTGATTATCAAATCAAACTTTTTTCCAGCAAGCCGTATAAGCTCCCCTTCTTTTTCATCCTGCGCCTGAGTCAGGGTCTTTATTTCCTTGCCTGAATACTTGTTCCTGTCAAAAAAACAAATTTCGTCTATAAACGGGTTTTGTTCAAAAGGAAACTTAAAGGCCTTTTCTGTAAGGACCGATATTTTTGAACCCGGATATTTCTTTTTAAGCGTCCTGAATATGGGCGAAACCTGAATGTTATCGCCAAGTTTATGAAGAGATATTACGAGTATTTTATTCATGCGGGTTGTTTTAATATAATAAATATGTCTCTCCCCTGCGAAGGGGAGAGACATACCGGTAGGACATTAGAACATGCGAAACGTTAACCACTTACCGCAGGAGCGTAAGCACTGTCTGAGGCGTCTGGTTCGCCTGTGCCAACATCGCTGTTGCGGACTGTGTCAGTATCTGGTTTCTTGTGAAAGCAGATGTTTCTGACGCAAAGTCAACATCGCGGATGTTAGATTCAGCGGACTGGGTGTTGTGTGTCTGATTGTCCAGGTTGTTTATGGCGTGTTCAAGACGGTTGATGTAAGCACCAAGATCGCTTCGGAGCTTATTGACCGAGTTGATGGCAACGTCAATGGACAGAATCGCGCTTTCAGCCACAGCCTGGCTTGTAACGCTTGTTCCGGCGATTGTCATGGCGCCGGATGATGTTCCCTGGATGGAAATGGTGATCTTATCGTTGCTCTGAGCATTGGGACCTATATGCAAGATGCTGCTTGCGCTGTTTACTGCCCCGAAAGAACCCACTTTAGCATCAAGCAGTGTCTGGGTATTGTACTGAGTTACATTAGTGATACGGTCAACTTCACTCATCAATGCCTGATATTCCTGATTCGTGTAGCTGCGTTCCGTGGTGGTGAGCGTATCGTTCGATGACTGCACCGCAAGTTCGCGCATACGCTGGAGCATGGCTTCGATTTCATTTACCGCGCCTTCAGCGATGTTTAAAAGTGCAATACCATCCGAGGCATTGGCCTTGGATTTATTCATGCCCATTACCTGAGTCCGCATCTTTTCAGAAACAGATAGGCCCGCCGCATCATCGCTTGCGCGGTTGATACGAAGACCTGTTGACAATCTTTCGAGAGACTTGCTGAGATCGTGCTGGACGCCTTGCAGCGCGCCCTGGGTAATCATTGAAGAAATATTATGATTAATACGCATTCAAAACCTCCTTGTTTTGTTTTTATTGTTTTGTTTTAGCTCACATTAACATCCATGTTAAAGGAGCATTACCTTTTCCGACAATTCTAAGCTTATGTGGTAATGTCGATATACCTCCTTTCTTTTAAGGTAAAATATGAACACGCGTTTTTATTCCCCTAAATAATTTCAATAACAATTCATGTTTGCCAAATACTTCCGTATATTGCAATGCATGAACATAATACCTGTTTATGCTTGCCAATTAATAATTATTGCCAGCATATTAAACGATAAATGCCATACCATCAATTATTGGCGTTATATTTATAGGGGTTTTTAATATAGGTAACTACTGTAAAACCTCCTTGTTTTACTTTTGATTGACAAATCGCTAATATAACAAAAACTAAATATGACTATCTGTATCCATACTATCGTCAGTACGGAAATAAAACTTGAGCATTATTACGGAAACATAGCCTGTTTGCAAACGCATACTTCACACTACCACAATGTCAACCTGTATAAACTATGACAAATAAAAACGCGCACCCTTTAAGGGGCACGCGCTTTTGCTTAATCATCTTCTGTCAGCTTGTTATCTAAGGAGAGTCAGGACCGTCTGAGGCGCCTGGTTGGCCTGAGCCAACATTGCTGTCGCTGATTGCGTCAGGATTTGATTTCTTGAGAACTGGGATGTTTCCGTAGCAAAATTAACATCACGGATGCTTGATTCTGCGGACTGTGTGTTGTGTGTCTGGTTATCCAGATTGTTTATGGCATGTTCAAGACGATTGATGAAGGCACCAAGATCACTTCTAATCTTATTGACTGAATTAATGGCAACATCAATTGACAGAATTGCACTTTCAGCCACGGCTTGACTTGTTACGCTTGTACCGGCAATTGTCATTGCACCGGATGAAGTGCCGATGATGGATACTGTCAAACGATCCGTCGTCCTTGCATTCGGGCCAATATGAAGGATGCTGCTTGCGCTGTTTGTGGCACCAAAAGACCCCACCTTGCCATCAAGAAGTGTCTGTGTATTGTACTGTGTTACATTTGTGATTCGGTCTATCTCGCTTACAAGTGCCTGATATTCCTGGTTTGTGTAACTGCGCTCAGTCGTGGTGAGCGTGTCGTTTGAAGACTGCACAGCGAGTTCGCGCATGCGCTGGAGCATGGCTTCAATTTCATTCACTGCACCTTCAGCGATATTGAGCAGGGCTATGCCGTCAGAGGCATTGCCTTTTGCCTTTCCCATACCGCTTACCTGGGTCCGCAACTGTTCTGAAACAGAAAGACCCGCGGCATCATCGCTTGCACGGTTGATTCTAAGACCTGTTGAGAGACGTTCGAGAGACTTGCCTAGTTCGCGACCTACCCCGGCTAATGCGCCCTGGGTGACCATTGAGGAAATGTTGTGATTGATTTCGCATGGTAAAACCTCCTTGTTTTACGTTAGTTTTTTTATTCCGGCAATGTCCTTATTACCGGAACGCCTACCGTTTGTACAAAAGATATCGTCTTGATGGAGAAAAAACTTTAGGGGTTATGCAGAATAGGCATATTTAATGCATTTTATGAAAGTCCACTTTATAAAAAAACGTGCCCCCTATTTGAAGGAGGCACGTTAGAGCATTCTCAATGATGTCAATCAGAAACAACTTACCGCAGGAGTGTAAGCACTGATTGAGGCGTCTGGTTCGCCTGTGCCAACATCGCTGTTGCTGACTGTGTCAGAATCTGGTTTCTTGTGAAAGCAGATGTTTCTGACGCAAAGTCAACATCGCGGATGTTAGATTCAGCGGACTGGGTGTTGTGTGTCTGGTTGTCCAGGTTGTTTATGGCGTGTTCAAGACGGTTGATATAAGCACCAAGGTCGCTTCGGAGCTTATTGACCGAGTTGATGGCAACATCAATAGACAGAATTGCGCTTTCAGCCACAGCCTGGCTTGTAACGCTGGTTCCGGCAATTGTCATTGCACCGGACGATGTACCCTGGATGGAAATCGTGATCTTGTCGTTTGCATTGGCGTTGGGCCCTATGTGCAATATGCTGCTTGCACTACCTGACGCTCCAAAAGATCCCACCTTGGCATCAAGCAGTGTCTGGGTATTGTATTGCGTTACATTGGTTATGCGATCAACTTCACTCATCAGCGCCTGATATTCCTGGTTAGTGTAGCTGCGTTCAGTTGTGGTAAGGGTATCATTCGATGACTGCACCGCAAGTTCGCGCATGCGCTGGAGCATGGCTTCAATTTCATTCACCGCGCCTTCAGCTATGTTTAGAAGTGCAATACCGTCCGAGGCATTGGCCTTGGATTTATTCATGCCCATTACCTGAGTCCGCATCTTTTCAGAAACAGAAAGGCCTGCCGCATCATCGCTTGCGCGGTTGATACGAAGACCGGTGGATAATCTTTCGAGAGACTTACTGAGTTCGTGCTGGACGCCTTGCAGCGCGCCTTGGGTAATCATTGAAGAAATATTATGATTAATACGCATTTAAAACCTCCTTGTTTTGTTTTTTCTTGTTAATGCTCTTTAACTTCCCTGCTAAAGGAGCAGTACCTTTCTTTATTCCTTGATTTATTTATTTTGTTGATTAACCCCCTTAATTTTAAGGTTTTATGATATCTTATCCCTTTTTATTATCGGCTAACTTAAAGTGAGCTTTAATTTTATTGTTGATTATAGGTTTAGTTTCAAATTCAATGGTTTTGTTGCCATTTCAAAGATGCTTTTTATATTTTAAGATATTACACAGTACTTGAAAGAATCCTTCATTATGCATAGGTTGTAAAAACATGGAAATACAAAACTACATTGAACGTTTGTATTACAAGGATATCGGACGGTTAAGCCTTTTAACGGAAAAGGAAGAACGTAACCTTGTCGAACTTGTCAGACAGGGAAACAAAAAAGCCATTAATGACCTTATAATTGGAAATCTTCGTTTTGTGGTCAGCATTGCAAGAAAATACCAGAACAGGGGCCTTACCCTGCTTGATTTAATAAACGAAGGAAATCTGGGACTGTATAAAGCCGCCAAACGCTTCAACATCAACCAGGAAGTAAGGTTCACTTCTTATGCCGTATGGTGGGTCAGGCAATCAATACAAAAAGCCCTTTTTGAACAATCCGGAATTGTCAGTATCCCTCCGAATAAACTGAGTCTGGTTAAAAAGTTCAAAAAAGCACTTGAAAAAAACTGCGGCGACTATTCCAAAACACTGGCAATGCCGTTATTCAAGCCTTTTGACAAGGAAATAGTTGAAATAATTGAAAAGATGAGTCCTTTTTCCCTCGACTCCCCTATTTCAGATGAAAATAACGATGATGGGGTGCATACGCTTCTTGATGTACTCGGCGATGCTGCAAAACAGGAAGATGAAATCGAACGTAAGGAGCTGAAGGCCTTATTAAACAGCGTTCTTGCCGCAATGTCGCGTCGAGAGGAAATCGTACTTAGGATGTATTATGGAATTGATTTTGACAAGGAGTTTACGCTTGAGGAAATCGGGGACAAACTTAAACTCACCAGAGAGCGTGTCCGCCAGATAAAAAACAAGGCTTTAAGAAAACTTTTCCGCAACCAAAAGCTGCGTCATCATATTAAAGTCGCGGCTACCAAGGCGCCACCACACAATGAAGACGATTGACATCCTTAAAGTTGGTGGAAATGTCCTGTCAGCCGAAGCCACGGCACTTGTTGCAGCATCAAAATCATTAAACAAGTCCTTTATCGATGCTGTTCATATTCTAAGCCTTATCAAAGGTAAAATCATAATAAGCGGTATTGGAAAATCGGGACTTATCGGCAGGCGCATGGCGTCAGTATTTTCGTCAACAGGTACACCATCTCTTTTCATGCATCCTACAGAGGGTGTTCACGGCGACATAGGTATAATAGGTAAGGATGATGCCATGATACTCATTTCACACAGTGGAAAAAGCGATGAGCTCCTTACTCTTATTCCACATATAAAACGTCATGGAATCAGGATAATCACCATTACCAAAGATCGCAAATGCCCTCTTTCCCGGTTTGCGGACATTGCGCTTGAAACACACGTTACCAAGGAAGCCTGCCCTTTCAATCTCGTGCCCACAACAAGTTCCACAGTAACCTCGGCAATGGGGGATGCGCTAGCAATAGCCCTTCTTAAAATTAAGGGGTTTGAGCGCAAGGACTATAAAATCATGCATCCCGGGGGCGACATTGGAAAGCGACTTCTCTATAGGGTTTCCGATCTCATGAAGTCAGGCAATGATGTGCCCATAATAGCGGATACAAAAACACTTAAGGACGCCATCGAAGAAATGTCGAGGAAGAAACTCGGCATGACCTGTATCACGGATAAAAAAGGCCGTCTAACCGGTATTTTAACTGACGGTGATCTTCGGCGCCTTCTTGAAAAAAACCAGGCGAATTTATTTACACCTATTGCCGATCTTTTCCATCCCGGATTGCCAAAAACCGTGAAGGAGCAGCTTCTTGCTGTCGAAGCGCTTTCAATTATGGAAAAGAATTCCATAACAAGCCTGATTGTCGTCAATAACCCAAAAGACCGCAAAGTGGTCGGGGTCATACATATGCACAATATCCTCAAAGCCGGTGTTGTTTAAGTCAGCCTGAAGGCCGGGTATTAAACACCAATATTGCTTAATGCCGAAAAACAAATACTACTTTATATCAGATGCGCATTTGGGTTCTCGTATGGAAGAAAATGAAATACGGGAAAAAAGACTGGTTGAATTCTGCTTAACAATAGCCGATGATGCAAACACCCTTTTTCTCCTTGGTGATATATTTGATTTCTGGTTTGAATACAAACATGCGATTCCATCCGAACATTTTATGGCATTATCCGCTCTTTGTAATCTAAAGAAGAAAGGTACAAGGATCGTACATATCTGTGGAAACCATGACTTCTGGATGGGCCGCTTTTTAACGGATACTATCGGTATGGAGGTTCATTTTACTCCTATTACCGAGAAAATATTGGGCAAGACGATATTTTTATGTCACGGTGATGAATTAGCGGAAGAGGAATGGTTTTATCCGGCATTCAAGAAACTTCTAAGAAATAAACTTAACCGGAGATTATACAGACTCATACATCCGGATATCGGTGTACCTTTTGCCAAATTCATTTCCGCAATCAGCAGGCGACATATTGAAAGCATGGTAAACAGGGACTCTATAGTATCGAAATACCGAGCCTCGGCCAGAGAAAGTCTGAAAGAAAGCGGCGCTGATGCAATAGTTCTGGGCCATACCCATTTTGCGGATCTTGTGGAATGGGATGATAAAACGTATGTCAATACGGGTAACTGGATGAATGACTTTAATTACGCATTGTTTGAAAACAACAGGTTTACCCTGCATCAATTTAAATAAATCACAGGAACAAAGGACCACCCAATGAAAATGTCTTGCCTTTTCGCCCCAACCTTGCGCGAAACACCAGCCGAGGCTGAAACTGAAAGCCATAAACTAATGCTTAGATCCGGTATGATAAGGAAAGTTTCCGCTGGAATATACAATCTGTTACCACTCGGACTTAAGGTCATCCAAAATGTTGAGCGCATTGTAAGAGAGGAAATGAACCGCGCCGGAGCACAGGAAGTGCTTATGCCTGCCATAATCCCCTCTGAACTTTGGAAGGAATCCGGTCGATGGGAGAAATACGGCCACCTTTTGCTCCGTCTTAAAGATCGGAAGGATGCGGAATACTGCGTGGGGCCCACTCATGAAGAAGTAATCACATATATGGTAAGGTCTGATGTAAGGTCTTACCGCGAACTACCCCTAAACCTTTACCAGATACAAACCAAGTTCCGCGATGAAATTCGACCCCGTTTTGGCATGATGCGGGCAAGGGAATTTATTATGAAGGATGCATACAGCTTCCATGCTGATGAGGAATCCCTGCATAAGGAATATTTGAATATGCGCGGAGCATATCAGCGCATATTTGAACGCTGCGGCCTTAATTTTAGAATAGTTCGGGCTGACAACGGAGATATCGGCGGAACAGCCTCGGAGGAATTCATGGTTCTGGCTGATACCGGTGAAGATCTCATACTTTCCTGTGAGTGCGGTTTTGCAAGCAATGTTGAAGCTGCCGAGGCTTTGGATGCTCCGGTAAACGCGTTAACACCTCTCCCGCCCTACGCGGTTGAATCAGGAAAAGCAGTTGAGGAAGTACGCACTCCCGGCATGAAAAGTATTGACGAGGTTTCCGGCTTTCTTAAAACACACCATTCACAGGCCATAAAGACGCTCATTTATTCTGCTGACAATACACCTGTAGTTGTTCTTATACGCGGTGACCTTGATGTGAACGAGGCAAAACTCAGGACTGCGCTTAAATGCGGGTCTCTTGAATTGGCGGATGACTCTATTGTAAAAAAAGTGACCGGCGCAGATACTGGGTTTGCGGGCCCGATTGGTCTTTTGAATGTCAAAATAATTGCCGACAAATCCATTACCTCAGTCAAAAACGGTGTTACAGGTGCGAATAAAACAGACACGCACCTTGTTAACATATCTTATGGACGGGACTTTATCGTGGAAACTGTACTTGATTTACGGTTTGCTCATGCCGGAGACCTGTGCCCCTCGTGCCATAAACATAATCTTTCAGCCGTGCGTGGCATAGAAGTGGGCCACATCTTCAAACTCGGCACAAAATACAGCGAAGCCATGAATGCCAGGTTCCTCGACGCATCCGGTTCACCCCATCCTTTCATAATGGGCTGCTATGGTATTGGAGTCGGCAGAACTGCGGCTGCAGCGATTGAGCAATCAAACGACAAGGACGGAATAGTCTGGCCAATTCCTCTTGCACCTTTCAAGGCTTTCATAACAGCAGCCAAACCTTCTGAAAAAATGCAGACTGACGCGGCATTGTCGATATACGAAGCACTCACAAAAGCCGGTATTGAAACAATACTTGACGACAGGGATGAACGGCTTGGTGTTAAATTAAAGGATGCAGATTTAATAGGCTTTCCATTCAAGGTGATTGCAGGCAAAATGACGCATGAAGGAAAAGTCGAATTTAAAAACCGCAGGGGCGACATCAATAAAGTTGAAACAGTTGAATCTGTTGTAAATGAGATAAGGGAAAGGGTCCTGCAATGTTAAAAACGATTTTTTACGTGATCATGTCTGGGGTAGTGTTGAATTTTGCAGGTACGAATACCCCTGCTCCAGGTATTGGGGGGATTAATATAGGGACTCAAAAAAAAGAGGTCTTTGAAATCATAAAGAAAAGCGCATTGTTCAGGGAATGTGAAATAACGAGCGATTCAAATTCACTCATAATAAGTTCAAAAAACGATTCTTTCATACATTCCGAAGGATTGAAAATATCATCAATCAAAGTGATGTTCAATAAAAAAAAGAGCGCCCAGGCATTGTCAGTGGTCTGCCGTAGTGAAACAGTTGATGCTGTTGAAGATGTTTATAATTCTGCAACAAGGCTTTTAGGGCCGGCAAAGGAATCATCTCCCGGCAGAATTGGTTTTAAATTTGAAGCTGAATGGGAAAAGAACGGATTCAGCGCGACCTTATTCGCATCTGATCAGGCATTCGAGACATATTTATTGATTGCGTATTCTGTTTTTGTAAAGGAAGAAGAACTGAGGGGAACAAATCATCCTAAATAAAGCAGCCCTTTTTATAACTTTTATCGGGCTCTTCCTTTTCGGATGCGATAAAAGGCCATATTTATCAGGGACCGTCCTCAAAGACAGGGTTCGAACTTATATGTCCGCCGTTTCCAAAGATATAAGCACTCCGGATTTCAAGGGAAACCCCGAAGAGATTTCCTTATACATAAAGCAAATCCTTTCTGAATATCCGCAGGTCCGTACAGGACAGGATACCGCATATTTAACCGGAACAGATGGAATGAAAAGGGCTCTCGGCATCCATGTGCCTCAATCATACACACCGGATCATCCAATGCCTGCTGTAATCTGGCTTCATGGAGGCGTAAATGGTGATCGAAAAGACCGTGGTGCGGAGGTTGCACATTATTTTGCCAAAGAATCAGATTCCCTGTATTTCCTTTTTGCGGCAGTATCAGGCGAACGAGGGGCCACCTGGTTTGATGAAACAGGCATTTCCAATATTCAAATGGCTCTTCATTATTTGAAAACACATTACAATATTGATGATGACCGTGTGATCCTATCCGGGGTTTCTGACGGCGGCACCGGCTGTTACGTATCCGGAATGAATTATCCTGATGAATATGCCGGATATATAATATGTTCATCAAGTCCGGAAATTCTGCCTATGATGGGTATCCCGTTTCTGGCAGGAAACATGCGGCTTAGATCGTGGCATATAGTTCATGGAGGTCATGATCGTCTTTATCCGGGTGAAAAGATAAAAACGATTGTGGAACAATTAAAGTCTTTGGGAATAAAAATAACATTCGACTATTACGAACAAATGCCGCATGGGCTTGATTATATGCCTCAGGAAAAGCCTGCTATAATGCAATTTATCAAATCAACATTTCGTGTTCCTTGTCCCAAGGACATATCTTTTGAAACATTTAACCGCATGAAGGTCGCCTGGCTTTCGGTTGATTCAATTATTCCCCCGCAGTCTTTCGGAGAAACCTCACCAGGCAGTATTGAGGGGCATTTCAAAGGCAATATATTACTGCTTTCCAGCAAAGGAATACGGGCCATATCACTCTATATTCCTGTTGAGCTTCTGGATTTCAATAAAAAAGTGCAGGTTTTATGGAATGGTAAAACAATATTTGACGGTTTTCTAAAGCAAAATACGGATATTATGCTGATGGATGCGATAAAAACAAGGGCCCGAAGCTTTATGCCGCGTGCAAAACTTGAATTGACGCTTAACGATTGAGTAAATTAACAGTCTATGGATAAAGTCCAATCCTCAAGCCTGGATGAATTAAAGCGCATTCTTGACATCATCCCTTCTATTGGCGACAAGTTAATTTCCACTATTTTTGATGCTTCAGGGCGGTTTATAATTGCTCCTGACTTTTCTTCTCTACTGCCAACATATTCCACAATCGTTTCGTTCGATGAGGCTGATATCCGAATACATGATATTATTTTACCGCCCCTCGGGCAGCATGATAACAGTGCACAATTTAAATCAAATCTTTATCCTGCCAAATGTTCATCGTTCAATGCGGTCATTAGAATTTCGATTTTATATAAGGAAAACAAACAGGTTTCGGATTTGTCTTATCTGCAGGAAGGTATTCCATGCCAAATAGGTATCCGTTATGCAGGAAACGGAAATTACCTTATGTTTATTCATCCAATGATATATTTCATGGAACGTGCCAAGGGTCGTCTTACTGAAGACATGATGGCGGTTCTTGGTGAAGATGATGAGATACTGATGTTTTGCGATAGATTTAATGTCAACCTAATGGCCAGGATCTCGGACAACAAATTGCATATGCAGCAGCTTACAACATCACCCAATTGGCCTAAATTGTTGAAACGTGAAAAAATATGCCTGGAATATTTTAAAACACTTCTTGAAGCACCTCAGAACAAATGGTCTGAACTTATTAATTTTTCATTCATAAATTCGAATGAATGGGTCGAAGACATTGGATCAACCTGGGATTTTAAAAATAATTTTATGACTGTCATTGAATCGGCCCACAATGGTTTTATTACTTATATTAACCCAGTTGAACAGATAAAGAACGATATTAAAATCCGCATTGATGCGGATCTTTCTTGCTTTAAAACTTTGGGGTTTACCTTTCATGTAAACATTTACAGGGCTTCAACCGATACCGGCACGCCTGATTTTGAAGGATACAATGTGGGCATAAAGCGCTCCTCGCCAAATTCCATGGACGGCCAATTTTACTTAAAACGAAAACATATAATAATCCAGGAGATTGGATTTTCGCTTGACAACATTCTTCTTAAGGAAAAAGGCCCTTCACTTTCAACCATTACCATTGAAAAAACCGGTGGAGCTTTTACTTTATTTATCAGAGGACTGAAGATAGGCACTCTTATTGATGTTACCCCGCTTGTTATGCCTCAATGCATGTATATAGGGTTTCTGGCAAGCCCCGGCACTTCTTTCGGGCATATATGCATTTTTTCACGAAAGAGTCTTTTTGAGCCCAATAAAATCCCTCCGGAAATTGAGGACCTGACTTTTTACAAATACCCGGGACATACTTTTGAGTCGCGTATCGGTAATTTGATGCCAAGTGTCCTGTCAAAAATAAGGTACGTGTATATGAAGGACGTAACTCATAGCCGCAGCCTGATGGATAAACTCAATACTTATCTTCAGGTCATTGAAGATGAATTAAACACGGCAAAACGCATACAGGCTGTACTTGCAAACATACCACTCCCCCACTATAAGGAAATTAGGTTCGCATATTACTATCGTCCATCCAAACATGTCGGGGGTGACCTGCTCGATATAAAGGACCTTGGGCAAGGCCGTTTCGCACTGCTCATTTACGATGTATCAGGGCACGGAATAGCAGCATCCCTTATTTCCGCAATGGCAAAAATGTCTTTTGAAAATGCCTTCAAACAAACATTATCTCCTGCAACAATAATGGAACTTGTCAACAGAGATATCTGCATTGTTGCTGATGCATCCATGTTTTTAACCGCTTTCCTTTGCATTATCGACATTAGAAAATCGACCTTGACCTATACGAGAGCTGGCCATTGTCCGGCTGCAATTTTTTCTCTTGAACGCGAGGGCGCACCTTATATTTTAGCTGAAGGAAACCCCCTTATAGGGAACCGGACCGATTTCGAATACACTGAGTACAACATCCCGATCCGGAAAGGTGATCGGCTTTTTATGTATACGGATGGGTTGGTTGAACTCCGTAACGATAAGGACGAGATGTTCGGCAAGAGCAGGCTTTTTCAGATTTTATCCTCCACCCTTAATCTAAATATAGATATAGTAAAGGCAAAAGTGCTCAGCGATGCCGGGGGCTTTGCGAATGGAAGGGAATTTGAAGATGACATCACGTTTACTATAGTTGACATCCTGTCTACTGTTCAGGACAGGGAGAATCCCTGATGTCACAACCGATTCCATCAGAATTTCCTGAACGACTAAGAAACCTCCTCGAAGATGTTCCAGTACCTTCGGGCAAAGTCTTTTATATTGTTTATGATCGCGAGGGACACATTTTATACGACCTTCACTATATGGAACAATATTTCAGTATTACAACTGGCGTACATTCGCTTGCCGGATATAAACTGTCGGACCTCCTTAAACCCAACAACGATAAGAAAACTACGGTTGATGAATTAATGGTTCAACTCAAAAGTGTCAATGGGAAAGATCGCTTTACCGCGCTTCTGCTTCCATTCCTCAACAAGCCCTGGAATTCAAAATCAGATGTCCACCATTTTGTCAAGGGTATCCCGGCAATGATAAGTGTGACTTCCTTTGGCGATTATCTTCTTGCCGCTCTCCATGTACAGGATTATTTCATGGACAAGCACAAGGGCAACCAGTCTGAGGACATGATGGTAGTGCTTGATGATAATGATGAGTTTTTGTTTACATGTCATGCATTTGCAACAAACATGAAAATGTCTCCTGAGACCCCCAGGCGATTCATGCATGAACTCACCCCCCCTGATAACTGGAACCGTCTTTTACACAGGGAAACCAATGCAAGAAAATATCTATCAACGGTCACCATTCGTCCTTCAACGGGCTGGACAAATGACTGTGATTTGTCAGGGCATCCATCTGAAAAATGGCTGGTTGAACAGAATTCCGCATGGGAATTCATGGGCAATGGCTTCCGTTCAAACACCGTAGGCTATAACGGGTTCATCACTTGTCTTGACAGCTTCGATCATTCGAAATCCGACCTTTTAATAACATTTCACAGCAAGCTTACTGATTTACCAATGACTCTGAATGCCATTGGCGTAGTCTTTCATGTAAATATCTTTCACGCATTGGAATCATCGGACCAGGGCGCATATAATATCAGCATTCGAAAAGCCCCAATGTCAACCAATCCCACCAGTTTATCAATCCATCTGAAAAAAAGCGGTAAAATAATTGACAAATTAGAAATGCCGGTTAAAACCTTTATACCGGAAAAGACCGGAGAAAACGAAACAGTCCTGTTCGGCTTTGAAAAGATAGGGGGCGCTTTTTCAATTTACATCAATGGAATAAGAATTGTCACGCTATTTGATACTGATCCGATTTCAATCCCTCAAAACGATCGCATTGGTTTTCTTGCAAGTGAGGGAACAATAATCAAAGACATCCATCTGTATTCAAGACCATCCGAATTCAATATAAATAAAATGCCTGAAGGACAAATTGACCTGAAGTTTTATACCATGCCGGGCCGGGTTTATGAATCCAGAATGGGCAAAATAGATCTATTTAAGGATCATATGTTTCGATATGTGTACATGAAGGATGTAACGTATAGCAGAAAACTTCTCGAACAAATAAATACGAATTTGAAAAATTTGGAACAGGAATTAAATACAGCCAATAAAATTGAGGCTGTTTTAACCAATATCCCGCTTCCCAAGAGCCCTAAAATAGAATTCGCTTATAGTCATAAATCATCTGGCAAGGTCGGGGGAGATCTTTTTGACATAAAAACCATATCACCTGAAAAATACATGGTCTTGATTTTTGATGTTTCAGGACATGGAATAGCAGCATCCCTCATTGCCTCCATGGCAAAAATGTCTTTTGAAAACGCATTCAAGCAGACCCTGTCTCCGGCTGCTATCATGGAGCTTCTGAACCGGGATATATGTATTGTGGCTGATGCATCAATGTTCATGACTGCTTTCCTTTGCGTAATAGACCTTGGAAAAGGCGAACTCACATATTCCCGGGCCGGCCATTGTCCGCCGGCCGTATTTTCTTCGAAGCGGCCTCTTTCACCTATTCTTTTAAGGGAGGGAAGTCCGCTAATCGGCAATAGCCCTGAATTTGATTATTTCGATTATAAATTCAAGCTTGAACAAGGAGATCGTCTTCTTCTTTATACGGATGGCATGATCGAACTGCGCAATAATAATGACGACCTTTTCGGGAAAAACAAACTTTTCAATATTATATCTTCAATGCTGGGTAATAGCGTGAATGCAACAAAACTGGAGCTACTCCGTAAAGCCTATGAATTCGCTGAAAACAGGGCTTTTGAAGATGATATTACTTTTATTCTGGTAAGCATCACCTGAACCGGTATTGAGTCAAACAAATCTACAGATTATACGGTACGGAAAAATTGTTTTTCGAAACACGTTCATGAAAGGCCTTCTTAACAGGAGGAATTATTTCATTTGCAGGCTTTCCTATGGGTATAAGTACCCTCGGCATATTGGGAGAAAGGATTGAAAGTAAATTCATGATGCGCTTTGCACGATCACCATGCCGCAACGCACCATCATACCAGCATGATGCGTATCCAAGAGCGGTAAGCGCTAGCAGGGCATTTTCAACCGCCGCAGAACAATCTTCAATAGTATATGTTGAACCTGTTTCGCATGTGAATAAGATCATTGCCTGGGCTGTTTTAAGCCTTTCTTTTTCAAGTATATAAGCCATATCAGCGATTAACTTTTTTTCAAGAATAACAATGAATCTAGTTGTCTGCAGATTGCATCCTGAAGGCGCATCCAATGCTGCGTTCAAAATCATCCTTATGTGTTCCTCTGGTATTGGTTCGTCAAGAAAGACATCCCTGTAGCAATGCCGTTTTGAAACAACACTGAAAAAATCCATACTTATGTTGCTCCTGTTTTTATTGCAATTTCATCCACTAAATTGCTTAATACGGGAAATTCATCGTCAATACGGTCTGTTTCACGCTTCAAAAGCCATACCGCCCTTTTTATGTGCGATTCAAACCATGCCTTTCCCTTTATCCGTGTCAGAAAACCATAAGCACCGAGGGCTTGCATATGGCGCTGTAAGCCGCAATAGAGAATGGACTCGCCAAGAACAGCGGTATCATACGTTGCAGCAAGAGGGAGTTTATCAAGATAATAACGGTATAAGATATTTTCAACGCTTTCAGTAAGAGCGCAATATGGATCAAAAACAACTGATACAAAATCGTACGCAGGAGGCCCCATCCGGGCTCCCTGGTAATCTATCAGATGAACCCCGCCTTCATTCAACATTATGTTGCGCGATTGAAAATCCCTATGCATGATTCTCTTTGGATACTGGTCAACATGGTTTGCAAGTTCACTAAATTCCTCTTCAAGACGGCCTTCATTTCTTACTGAGAGATTAAGATACCCCTTAACAAACCGCTCAAGGAAATATCTTGTTTCCCATAATAAGGTTTCCTTATCAAATATCCAAGATTTAAGCTCCTTGCAATCAGAAGGATCGGTTGCCTGAAAACACACAAGAACATCAATAACTGTTTTATACATTTTGGTCACCCCCTCAGGGGCTTTGTTTTCGTGAAACCAGGTATAAAGGTCTTTTTTACCAAGATCACTGAACATTACCCTATGCCTTCTCTCATCGCAATACAGAATATGAGGAACCGGAATTCCATGGCCCTGAAAAAACCTCGTATATGTAATTTGGCGTTCAAAATCAGGATCATCTGGGGACGTCTTGAGCATGATTCCGTAAAGGTCATCAGCCAGAGGGATATGAGAATAAACCCTGTTGGAACCTCCGCTTAAAATCTCCTCGTCCTTAAATTTTGCAGAAACCGGCTTGAAAGCTTTGAGCGGAAGCTCCCCTCCTTTATAGTAGAGCTTATTGTTTCCATTCTCCCCGCTTTTTACATTTCCTTCAGGTAATACAATACAGTTGTTAAGCCTGACGCCCATTCCGATTGAAGCCTTATCCTCAATAACCATGAGCCCTTTTAACTCGCATTCTATGGGTATAAAAACCTGGTGATTAATGAATCGGCTTTCTTGTCTCAACGCTAGTTCCCTTGCAATTGCTTCGGAATAGCTTTCAATTGTTCCAAGGTCAGACCAATAGTTTCCTGTTATGTCGAAGGTGCCAACCCTTTCACCAGCAGCTACAGCCTTTAGCCAGGAATCGGTCACATGTGAAACACCCGAAGGCAGAAACCCTAGAAAACCAGGTTCATAAATGGCTATGCCTGTAAAAGTCACTGATTGCGTGGCCCTGTTTTTTTGTCCGTTTTCCTTGATGCTCATTAACATACCGTTATTATCGATTCCCACATGGTTTTCCCTGCCATTTTTGTCGATGGTAAGGGTTATCATATTATTATGTTTTTGATGGTATTCGAGCATATCAAGTAATTCGATGTCAGCGATTATGTCGCTATTATGTGCAATAAAAGTCTTGCCTTTTAAAAAGTCCCTGGCATTGAATAGCGCACCACCGGTTCCCAGTATCTCTGTTTCAGGAAAAAAGGTTGAAATATCATTGTAAGCAGTGCCAGCAACCCACCCTTGTATCTGCTCGCCTAGATAATGCAGATTGACCCCCATCTTGTCAACAGGAAGATCAAGTATGCTGTCGAATACATACTCTATAATCGGGCGGCCAACTACCGGCAATAGTGGTTTGGGCATGACATCAGTAATCGGCCTTAACCTTTTTCCAAACCCTGCAGCAAGTATGAATGCATTTAGTGACATATTTTATTTTAATATAACAAATATTGTTTGCGAATCTTCTTGAAGGCTTCGAGTCTATTTGCATATCTGGTTTCAATTGAATTTAACGACGCTCCTTTTTCCAGCATCACTCTTATTCCTTTAACCCCCAAAAGGATGTCAATCGGTTTTTTTACAACCTCATATTCATACGGCCCTTTGAGCCATTTGAATTGCTTTGGATACAACTTCACAGATGCTTGAATAACAGCTATTCCTGTTAGAAATGGCTTGAATGTATTTCTATTTAGAATATGTATCTGGGCCCCGCCGCAAACAAGGTCTTTAAATTTATCAAATGTGGGTTTAAAATAATTCGGCCTGAAATAAACCCCTGGAAGTTTTAACCCATTAAGATACCACGATACTTTATCCGGATCCATATACGGGGCTCCGAATAATTCAAAAGGTTTCGTTGTCCCACGGCCTTCGCTTAAGGTAGTGCCTTCAAGAAGACACATTCCAGGATAAACAAGGGCTGCATCAACAGAAGGTATATTGGGTGACGGCATAACCCATTGAAGTCCGGTTTCATCATAATATTGATGCCGCCTCCAATTGGACATCTTGATTATTGTAATGTCAGCGTTTGGAATAAACTCACCCTTGAAATAGGCTGCAATCTCGCCGATTGTCATGCCATGGCGGATTGGCAAAGGCTTAAGCCCGACAAAAGAAGCATAATACTCGTCCAGCACCGGCCCTTCCATGGTGATTCCATTTATAGGATTGGGCCTGTCAAGGACAACCACTTTAATCCCCTTTTTTGCACATGCCTCCATGCAGAGATACAATGTCCAGATATATGTGTAGTACCGTGATCCTATATCCATCATATCGCAAATAAGGATGTCAATATTTTCAAGCATTTTTTCTGTAGGTTTGCGGTTATTTCCATAAAGGCTGTAAACAGGGAGCCCTGTCTTTTTGTCTTTAAACCCTTCCCATTCAATCATGTTTGCCTGGGTTTCACCGCGAATCCCATGCTGTGGGCCAAAAAAACATTTGAGATTGATACCTTTTATCTTGGGTAATATATCTGATGCATGGATCAGACTGGAATTGACAGATGCAGGATGGCATAAAAGACCAACATTCGCCCCTTTAAAAAAACGTGGTAAGGAATTGGAAATATGGTCAAGCCCTGTTTTTACCATTCTATTTATGTTCCTCTAAAATAATACGATTCAATTAAATCATTTATTCAAACCTAATGCTTCAATATAAGAAAATATTGATTTAAATTGTTAATGGAAATAATTGGTTTATCATTATAATCCTCACATATCCCCAGTTTTAAATTGCCATAGAAGAAAAATCTTTAGCATTCTAATTAACCCTCACCCCTTTTTCCCCTCTCCCGTGAGCGGGAGAGGGGCCAGGGGTGAGGGCCATAAAGGAATGACGAAATATATTAATGCATTTACAAAGGCCAAAACTGAGGATCACTGAGATTATAATCTTGTTGAATCGCGCACCCAAATTAAAAACTTGATTTTCTGCCTATTCAACACTATTTTACTATTGATTAAAAAAAAGGATTAAAATGCCGAAACTAAAACGTTGGCTACGAGTCAAGCGCAGCACACCTGTACTTACAAAGGATTTAATTGAAAAGCTCACAAAACTCGGAGCAAGTATTGCCGGAGGAGAATTCGAGGTTTACCAGATTATAAATGTTAATCCAGAAAATAAAGAGGAAGTAACGGAACTATTGGAAAAAAACGGTTATTCTATTGAAGAAATAGATCCGACCTGAAAATTGACTTTAAAACCTTGCTCTAAAATTTATCCCTGAACCATTTATTGTTTACGATGAAATCAGGCTTTGACATGTTGGTTATCTTTGCCGGTAAAATAATTAATCCACGACGATGATTGGTACAGCGCCCAATTCCTGGTCAAAGTTTTATTGTTCTCTGTTCTTTCAAGTTCACCAAAGGCCTTTCGCCTTTTATATATCCTTACCCAGAAGCATTCCTTGTGTTTAAAGACCTCGCATTTACCGTGAAAACTTCCGCCACAGGGGCCATTCCTCAGATATTTTGCGCAATTTTCCTCGGGGCATAAATAAGTGGTGTCAGGCAAAACACAATCACCGCAATGGTTGCATCCATTGGAAAAAAACTTTACAGTATGCTCGAGGCTATCCAGTTTTCTGCCAAGGGTTTCTTTTTTTTCAAGAAGCTTTGACAAATGAATGGAAGGTTTAAAGAATAGTGATTTTTTCGAGAATATCAGGCCATGTATGATTTTCATTAAAGAATGTGAAGCCTGTTTAAATGGTTTCTTTTTTATGTCCGGATTGGGCTCGCTGGTATTAAGACCAGTTCCTTTTTCCATTCCGAACAAATAGAATTCATTAGAATCCTCAAACATCATTTCAGGAAGAAACTCTTTCCATTGGCCTGATATTTTTTCCGAGTGCTCTATTATTGTAACCAATTCATTGAACTTGAGACCGAAACCACCTATATGAGCGCCTCTATACCCGAGCCCTTTTAGCACAGCTATCTGTTTAGCTGCAAAGTCAATGAATTTGGCCTTGCCTTTGTCAGGTTCCTTTGCCCATTCCTTGACCCTGGCATACAAAGGAGCCGTGACAACGCACCCAGGCAGCTGATTTTCATTCATTAATCTGCTTACAACAGGATGAAGCACAAAGACATTCCCAATAAAGTGGGCCTTAAGTTTGTTTATTCCTGCAAATCGAATAAGTTCGTCGAGCTTCCTCGCATTATAACCAACCTGAGTGTAAATAAAACGCGCACCCCGGTCGACCTTGTTGAGCAGTTTCATATACTGGGAAGCAAGTTCCGCCTCTTCACATTTAAAGGGAGAAACAGCAGCCCCGGGATAAAACTCTGTTGGCTTAAGATAGGACTCCATTCCAGGTCTGCGCCCTGGAAGAGGCAGCCCATGATTTAGGTTTGCGATAAGTTCAAGAAGTGTTACTGAATCCAAATCAAAGACCGGTTTTGCAACCCCCTGATAAACAGCGCTCGGATAATCGCCGGTCAGGGCAAGAACATTTTTTATTCCCATCTGCCAGAGCTGAAATAATCTTGATTCGAGTCCTGCACGGTTATAATCCTTGCATGCAACATGGACCAATACGGATGGGCCGCCGTCCTTTTGCTGGAGACCGGCAAAATAATCAGGCATAAGCCTTGTATTGCCCCCGGGATTGTCTGTAAAACTCAAGACATCTATTTTGCCATAATTGGTTGCTTCCTTTGCCTCACTTTCAAGTAAAGTAAGGTCCTTTTCAGTAAGCCCCCTGCCTGTCACCATTTCCATTGAATAAATGAATTCATCGGTATTCTCCAGTTTATTCATTAAACGATTCATAAGCAATTCCCTCTATACTATGTCAGGGCCACTCTCAGGTTTATTTACGGTTAGAGAAAGCCTTTTTTACAGCAGCTATGTGGGCCGGTGTTGTACCGCAACATCCGCCTATTACCCGCACCCCGAGGTTCTTAAGTTCAACCGCATATCCGGCGAATTCTTCTGGCCCCATTTTGTAAACAGTTTTACCATGTTCAATTACCGGTAAGCCGGCATTGGCCTTAATCCACACAGGAAGGTTTGTGGAAGAAAGAATATTTTTTGCTATTGCAATATAGCTCTCTATTCCGACCCCGCAATTTGCGCCAACAGCATCTGCGCCGCGTGCCTTGCACACTTCTATCATATCCGATACATTTATCCCCATCATTGTGCGCTCTTTTTCCGTTCCGCTGTCAAAAGACATACAACCAACAACAGGAAGACCGGTTTCCTTTGCCGCCTTCATGGCAGCATCAAATTCCTCAACATCACTCATGGTCTCAATTACAATGGCATCAGCGCCTGCTGATTCTATCTCATCAGCCTGTTCCTTGAATGCCTGATAAGCATCAAGACTTGATATTTCTCCCATGGAAACCATTTTGCCGGTCGGGCCTATGGAGGCAAAAACAAGTGCCTTTCCATCCGCAGCCTCTTTTGATATTAAAACCGCTGCTTTGTTCAGTTCTCCTATCCGCTTTTCCTGACCGTGCTTTTCCTGAATGAAACTGTTTCCGCCAAAGGTATTTGTGAGTATGATATCAGAACCTGCATCAACGTAGGATTTTGCAACTGCCAGTACCTGTTCGTGGTGTGTGATATTCCAAAGTTCTGCATTGTCTCCTAAAACAAGACCTCGTTTGATGAGTTCTGATCCCCAGCCCCCATCACTTATATAAACCCCGCTTTTAAAGATTTCAGCAACACTTTTTAACATGATTTCTCCATTTGATTTGTTTTAAAAAAGACCGCTTATTTTTCCATTCTCGTCAATATCAATTAATTCCGCTGCAGGAACTTTAGGCAGTCCAGGCATTGTCATTATATCTCCGCAATATACAATTAGAAATTCAGCGCCCGTGGCTATTTTAATGTCCCTTACCTGAAGGTTAAAATGGCGGGGCCTGCCAAGAAGATTAGGATCTGATGAAAGAGAATATTGTGTCTTGGCCATACAAATAGGCAAATGCCCCAACCCCCGGGCCTCAAGGTCTTTGAACTTATTTCTGACGCTTTTATCCGCTTCAACCTCGGTTGCACCATAAATCTCGCGGGCAATGCATTCGACTTTATTAAAAAGCCCCATAGAATCTTCGTATAGATACTTAAAAACCCCTGGCACAGTTTCAATGACGTTTATAACA
This sequence comes from uncultured Fibrobacterota bacterium, assembly GCA_963831235.1. Classification (GTDB taxonomy): domain Bacteria; phylum Fibrobacterota; class OXYB2-FULL-49-7; order OXYB2-FULL-49-7; family JAEUSG01; genus CAWHPS01. Next base: position 34,154 of record CAWHPS010000063.1, on the reverse strand, counting down.
GCCTTTGCCAAAAGTTCTCCACCCCTGCCGCCTTGTTCCCATACACGGCTCTCTACCAGTGGAACATTAAGGTAAGCGCATTGATCTTTAAGAAGCTTTATTTCAGCTTCTGTATCAGCATGAAAATGATTTATAGCCACAACTACCGGGACCCCGAATCTTTGCATGTTTTCAATATGTTTTTTTAAATTGTCAAGTCCCTTTTCAAGAGCAATAAGGTTTTCGTTTTTAAGGTTGTTTTTTGGTACACCGCCATGCATTTTAAGCGCCCGAATGGTTGCCACAAGTACCACACAATTCGGTTTGAACCCGGCCTTTCTACAGACAATGTCCATAAACTTTTCGCCACCAAGATCCGATCCAAAACCCGCTTCTGTAATAACATAATCTGCCAGCTTGAGTGCACATTTTGTTGCGATTATTGAATTGGCACCATGCGCGATGTTGGCAAAAGGCCCACCATGAACAAAAGCTGGCGTGTTTTCAAGGGTCTGCACCAGGTTTGGACGTATTGCATCCTTAAGCAGGGCTGCCATTGCCCCATGGACCTTAAGGTCTTTTGCATAAATGACTTTTTTATCGTGGGTATAGGCACAGGTAATGTTTCCAAGACGGCGCTTTAAGTCCATAAGGTCATTTGAAAGACAAAGAATTGCCATTACCTCAGAGGCAACAGTGATCTCAAACTCACCTTCGCGTGGTATGCCGTTCATTGGACCGCCGAGTCCAAGGATTATATTACGCAAGGAACGATCATTCATGTCAAGTACACGCTTCCAAACAATCCGCCTTGGATCAATATTTAGTGCATTACCTTGCTGAATATGATTATCAATTACCGCTGCCAGAAGATTATTGGCAAGACCTATTGCATGGAAATCTCCTGTAAAATGCAGGTTGATATCTTCCATTGGTAGGACCTGGGCATAACCCCCGCCGGCAGCACCGCCCTTTACACCAAAGCATGGGCCAAGTGATGGTTCGCGAAGGCATAGCATGACTTTCTTCCCAATGGATTTAAAGCCATCTGAAAGGCCCACAGATGTCGTAGTCTTCCCCTCGCCTGCTGGTGTTGGCGAGATTGCTGTAACCAGGATTAGCTTGCCATCCGGTTTGCTGGCTTTCATCAGATCTTTAACCTTTTCACGGGTTATTTTAGCAATGAATTTACCATTGAAGTCAAAATCATTTTCAATAAGACCAAGACTTGCGGCAATTTCCCTTATGTGTTTTGGTTTTGCGGACTGGGCGATTTCAATATCGCTTGGCACATTTGATTTAGTTTGTTCGGCCATTACCTTATCTCCTTAATTTATTTACAATTATTGTCTTCAGCTATAGAATTGCTGAATCCTGATTATTGCTTCCATGCCACCCAGATCAATAGCTTCTTTCAAGGCTATCAAGGCATCATTGGTTTCTGAAAGAATCCGATATTTCTTTTTTGTACTTGCAATTGACATATCAAGGCCAAGCGGCATGGCAAGGGTAAGAAAAGCGCTTTCAAGTGGTGTTTTAACAAACTCGCCGTTAGCTCTTTTCTGAGGCAGCATCTGGGTGAAATTCGACAGGCCAACAGACATATGTACACCCTTGAGTATCGGATCTTTGTGGATTAATTTCATGGCATCAATGGAGCATTTTGTAAGACCTTCAAAATCAGCTCCAATCGGCGCAAGTCCTGGATCAAATACGATTCTATCATTTGCAAAACTATAAGGTGCTTTTACTACAATGGCCCGCAAACGCAAGGCTGTATCGTAAATCTCGGCAGGTGTTTTATTGGGTTGAGCTGAATTATTCTCCATACGCTCAGTGCAAATAAGAATTGCCTTGAAGGGGGTAATCCTGTTTAGCTCAAGAATCGACAATCTGAGTTCGGAAATTGAATTCACAAGGGGCATTTTCCCATCAGCCTTTGCCGGGTCATAAGCCTTAAGCCCCTGCTCCTGGATTTCAGGATCAGGCGAATCAATAGACAATGGTGTTTTTACACAAGTCTGTATTGCCTTTACCAAATCACCCATGAGTTTAGGGTCGCGTTTGCCTATATTTATATCAATATAAGCTGCGCCTCCGGCAGCCTGCGCTTTTGCGAGTTCAATGATCCCGTTCATATCTCCTTTTTCAAAAAGTTCTTTTGTAGAGGGGACGGAATCGTTGATACTTTCAGCAATTATATTAAAGCCCTGAATAGGCTTATATTCATCAGCCATGATTTTCCTTTCAAGTATGAATTAATACTGCCGGTGTGAAGGTTTTCACACCGGCATAAAATAATCCAAGACCGGTTAATTCATTTTAGAAACAAAGCCCTTGAAAACATCAACAGCTGATGCCGCATCATCCGCATAACCATCAGCCCCGATTTCATTGGCATATTCACGGGTTACCGGCGCACCACCTATTGCAATCTTTACCTTGTCACGAATGCCGGCTGCTTTGAATTTATCTATAACATCCTTAAGCATTGGCATTGTGGTTGTAAGAAGAGCACTCAAAGCAATCATATTAATATTCTTTTCCTGCACTTTTTTTATAAAATTTTCTGCTGGCTGATCTATTCCCAGGTCTTCGACCTCAAAGCCGGCGCCTTTTAGCATCATTGCAACAAGATTTTTTCCAATGTCGTGGAGATCGCCTTTAACTGTTCCGATCATTACCTTTCCGATTGGTTTGAATCCATCCTTGACAAGCACCGGTTCAAGGGGGCCCATACCAGCCTTCATTGCACGTGCGGCAATAAGGACTTCGGGCACAAACACCTCATTGTTTTTAAACTTTTGGGCAATGACATTCATTCCCGCAATCAGACCTTCCTTAAGAATTTTTTCAGCGTTTACATTCTCTGCAAGAGCTGCCTTGACCAGACTTTCAACTTCCTTTGCCTTGCCAGCCTGCAAAGCCTTTGCCATCAGTGATAAATCAGCCATCTCGTCTCCTTTTGTTTAGTGATTGTTAATCAGCCGTAATTCTTCATATAACCTAAGAAGGCCGACTCCTCTTGCGCCTTCTTTTAAATCAAAGAGCGTAAAACGTATTTCAAGTTTATCTGTCAGCAGCTTTAAAGCGTAATGGTTTATTCGTTTTCGGATTTTATCAAGAAAGGCTTCGCCTGCATTTGCAATGGCCCCGCTTATTATTATCGTGGCAGGGTTAAGCAGGTTGATTAAATTGCTTATTCCAATTGACAGATAATCCATGCCTTTTTCAGCAACACTTACTGCAACATGATCTCCTGCCCTAACAAATCCGTAAAATTCATCATCATTGATATTTTTATCAGTTGGAATGGCGGATTTTTCGCCATTCCTGACGCGAAGCACTGCCTCGTCTATCATTACGCGGTTTGCAGCATAAGCTTCAAGACATCCACTCCCTCCACAAAGACAGGTACGGCCGCCAAAATCAATGACCATGTGCCCGAACCCACCTTCGTTTAGAATGTTACCACGGTAAGGTTTGCCGTCGTTGAACAAGGCCATTTCAATACCTTCACCGAGTTCGATATATATGATTGGTTTTCTTGCTTCAATTTGTTTTGTGAAAACACTTGAATATGCTGCTGAGCCAAGATAGCGGCTAACTGAAACCTTTTCCTTTAAGCGATCTTCCAGCATTGCCTTAACTGGTGTGTTATAGAATGTTGATAATCTGGAAAAGAAAGTTGATACGCCATTTTGCGGATCAACAAGGCCTGGAATTGCAAGACCAATGCCCTCAAACCTGCTTTTTTGAGGTAAAGTTTTTATCAAGCGCTCTATTAAAGCAGCGACTTCGCTGATAAAATAATCAGCCTGGCTCCATATTGGTATTGAGATGCTTTCGCTTGCCAGGACATTCCCACTTAAATCCACTACAACCCCTGATATCTTTGGAATGGCAACAGCTACTCCTATGGCAAAACGGCCGGATTCGTTAATTGAATACACGACAGGCCGCCTTCCGCCACTGGATCTGCCGACCCCTTTTTTCCTGACAACCTGTTTCTTGACAAGTTGTGATAAAATCAAATCAATTGTAGGCCGGGAGAATCCTGTCTTTTTGATTATCTCGGGAGCTGTCGAGCTTTGACTTAAAATCATTTGAAGAATAAGGTTTTGATTCTCATCATCTTTTAATTCCATGGACAAATAATATAACTTTTAACCTAAAACTTTGTCAAATACTTTTTAAAATGTTTTGTAATATGTTTACAGTCAAACCATATCAAGCATACTTGATTGTATTTAAGACAGTTATGTCTTTTGTATTAACCTATTTATTAAACTGGTTTGAGTTGGAGTTGCTTAATATTTATTTTAACATCCGGTCTGAAAGATAATCATCAACATCCTTGGCACATTTGAAAATAATTTTATATTCCGGAACCTCTCCTGTTTTTTCGCATGAATCCGAAGGATGGTCTCGGCAAATCTGCATGCGGTTGTTATATATCTTGCACCGGTTGTTTTTATCCAGATGTTCACAGTCAGAATTGAATTCCACAAGCCAGTCGCCTTCAATATCCTTATAAACATGGACCCCCTTATGCGAGACAAGCCATCGAACATGTTCCCAGTCTGTAAGACTCACCGGTGTCAGCCATTCGATTGCAACGGATTTGCAACATGCTGCATTGCATTTCGTGCAAGGATCATCCGGTACCCTTTTATTTTTGCTCATAGATCCATCCAAAACAATATGAATTTTTATAAAAGATATAATAAGGTTGCTGACAACTGATAGCCAATTTAATTCTGAAGATTAAATTGAGCCAGACTCCTGTACAATGGCAGAAGGTATAAAAAAAATGGAACCCACCACTTTTTTAAAGCATGGGTTCCATTTCAAATCTAAGCCAAGTGCTTTACTTGCGCTTTAGTTCCTAAACCGTATATCCAAAACCATTTGTCCCGAAGCCATTGTAACCAACCCCGGCATCCTGACCTAACCCTGGTGTGGGGGCAGGAATCTGGTTCATCACAGGTTCAGGCACCTTGACCATATCACCTACAATCATTGTACCTGGCGGGACATTTACATTCAAGCCGCCATCCGGACTGGGAGCCATTTGACTGCCCATTACAAAGGATGCATTGTCCTGCGGTATGGTTATGGAACCATTTGCGAAAGAGCAATTTTCCGGTAATTTGACCTGGATCTGTCCTTCCGGGGTAACCTGAACCCCCGTATTCATCACAAATGGAGAATCCCCATTGGGAATTATAACTGCACCGGAAGAAGCGTTCCAATCAGCACCTTCGGGTAATTTTACCTGCACATTGCCGAAAGTATCAACCGATACACCTTCGTTCATGACAAATCCTGCATTCGCATTAGGTACCGTAAAAGAATTGACCGTGGGATTCATCTGCGTTCCTTCAGGTAACATTATCTTTATTTGTCCATCCGGTGTGGTGCTCATTCCTTCCGGCAGCATTGGGCCTGCAACAGGTTGAGGGATGTTCACCATTCCCATATTGGGATTCATCTGCGTTCCTTCAGGCATATTAATCAGAACAGCTCCATTAGGCTGATATTCCACATTAGGTGTGCCTGGAGGAGGTGCGAAATCCCGGTATTCTGGCGCAATATTTATCGTATTGCTCTGAACATTGAACTGAGTATCCGGTGGAAGATTGATTTGCACGGATCCATCCGGCCCCACGCCAATTTCCGGAGGCAGAACATGCTGTGCCATATCAGACGGTACCATCATCTGGTTTGCAGCAGGATCGAATTGTACGCCTTCCGGCATTTTAACCATCACATCCCCGCCCGGTAAAATATTCATGGATGGCGGCAGCACAGTGTCGGCTGCATGAGATGGAATAGTAAGTGCATGGTCCATTGGATTATACTGAACATCCGGGTGCACACTCCAACCCACTGCCCCGTTATTCTGGATTTCCAGATTCGGCCCGATATAAGGTTCAGGATTTGGCCCTGGATTAAAGTTTACAGTATGCGCATCGGGGTTATATTGCGCTCCAGGAGACAGGTCAACATTGACATCTCCTCCAGGCATAATATGGTATGGTTCAGGCAAATAAGCATCAACAGCTGCTGGCGGATAATGCAACGTACCTGCATTTGGATCAAATTGAGCATCAGGAGGCATAGGGTACTGGATCGAACCATCAGGCATTGGCATTGAATCCGGAGGCATGTGAGGCTGCATATAAGCCTGGGTATAGAAATCAGTCTGTGGTGGATTAGGATATGCAAAACCACCGCCTTCGCCCAAACCAGCTGTTCCAACACCTGTTGAAAAACCAAGTCCGCCAGCATCCGGCATGGGCATGTTTTGCATTGCTTCAGGATTAACATGCAAAGTTCCGCTCATGATTTCAGCTGTCCCTTGAGGAGGCATTTGCATGGCCATTCCGCCATCAGGATTGACAGTATAATTAGGGTGCATGGCCCAACCGGTTTGATCATTCGGTATTGTCAAGGCGCCTTGTTCGAACCTTACGTTTTCAGGCATGGCGATATTCACGCTTCCATCAGGATTAATATGCATATCACTCGGTGCGCCCCATTGGGCCTGTTCCGGAGGCAGCATAACGGAACCTGTACCCGGATTATAAACATGCTCAGGAGGGAGGGCCATTTGCATGGTACCGTTGGGGTCAATCTTGATGTCATTCGGCAGGAAATTGTTAACATCCGGCTGACCGATTTGAATGGAATGCGTTTCAGGATTGAAGGTAGTATTAGGCGGCATTGTCATTGCTACCTGTCCTTCAGGTGTTGTTACCATGTTGGGCGGAAGAACATCTCCGCTCATGGGTTGGGGTACAAATATGGCATGGGTATCAGGATTATACTGCATACCTGGTTGCATGTTTACGGTGACAGATCCATCCGGAGACCTTACCACATCAACTCCATCCGGTGGAGGCGGGAATTGCGCGGCATCAGGCGGAAACCTAAGAGTATTGTCCCCTGGCTGGAACGTGGCGTTTTCCGGAAGCTTGATTTGGAGTGATCCATCCGGATTGACCTGCATTTCAGGCGGCATGTGGCGCATGGCATCTTCACCCGGTAGTACTAATTGTGAGCCGTCAGGAGAAACCATTGCATTAGGTGGCAGCGACATGTTCAATGAGCCATCAGGATTCAATTGCATGTTTTCAGGAAGGAATTTACCTGCTTCTTCCATTGGAACCTGCATAGTCCCTAGGGCTGGATCGTAATGATGTTCCGGCGGCATGGAAAGATTAACGCTTCCATCCACATTTACCGTCATATAGTTCGGTACAAAATCATTGGCATGATCAGGTGGAATGGACAACATACCATTTCCATCAACACTGACGCCGTCAGGCATGGCAATATTCATGCTGCCATCAGGATTTATCTGATAACCTTCCGGCATAAAGGCATTTGCTGCCTGGTTGTCGAATTGCATATGGTCGGCATTTGCGTCAATCTGGATATTACCTGGAATGTCCATGGTCATGCCGTGGGTCGGGCTGAACTCAGCGTTTTCCGGCATGTCGGGTGCTGCAAAAGGCGCCACAGTTCCATATCCGTAGCCTCCACCGTAACCCAATCCTCCTTCTCCTATTCCTGATGCCGGACCTACACCTTCAGCACCTGGATGAACAAAATTCGGAGAAGCGTCAGGACTGATATTCAGGCTTCCATCCTGCATGGTAGCCTCTCCCATGACTTTGCACTCCATGGACCCATCAGGATTCAAGGTATAGTTGGGTGCAAGGGCCCAGTCTGCCGAGCTATTCGGAAGATTGACCTGGCCGTTTTCAAAAGTGGCATCAGGGGGTAGCTTGACCTGCAAATCTCCTTGTCCTGTGACATCCACCCCCTGTGACAAAATGATACCTGCATGTTCAGGAGGTAATACAACAGTATGAGCATCAGGAAATGCTGTTTCCGGAGGTAAGCTCACGGTCATTGCTCCGTCAGGAGAAAGATGAACACCACCGTTCATCATGAAGTCCGCTCCAGCCGGAGGAACATGAATCTGTCCATCCGGAGCCATATTGGTTCCTGGAGGCATGTCAAAAAGAACCTTTCCATCCGGGGCTGGTGGAGACGCCATCCTGCAACACTTCGCCGGCATGTGGTTGAGGGACCTGCATGATTCCGGATTCCGGATTGAAATTGGCTCCCTGGGGCATATTTGCGACAATGGAACCATCCGGTTGCTGAATAACAGCCTGCCCGTCAGGAGGCGGAGCAAAGTCGGCAACGTGTGGAGGAAACTGCATTGTTTGAGCAGCCGGATTAAACGTGACATCTTCCGGCATCTTGACATTAAGGCTTCCGTCAGGATTCACTTGCACATCATGCGGAATAAGCGCTCCTGCCTGCCCTGCAGGGATCGCCATTTGGCCACTATCCGGGTTGAATTGTCCTCCTTCAGGCATCTGGTATTGAACCCCACCCTCAGGCGGGACCGTCATGCCAGGGGGCATATAATTACCTGCTGTATCCGGAGGAAGCGTGACGGTTCCTGCTTCCGGATCAATCTTGGCATTGGAATCGAATTGAACATTCATGGACCCGTCATTGTTGATTTCCACGTTTTGTGGAACAAACATGTCGGCCCCGGCATTCGGAACGCTAAGCATCTGTGCACTCGGATCAAAGGCTGTTCCTGGGGGTGTATCCATTGCAATGCCTCCGTCCGGAGTCACATGCATGTAATCTGGAGTAATTGAATTTGCAGCTTCGTTGTCAAACGAGACCATCTGATCAGAATAATTATAATCCATTGTCCCCGACTCCGGTGCAAAGGTGATACTTTGATCCGGCATGACCTCCGAGCCAGGAGGTAAAAAGTCGTTTTGAATTTCAGCAGGCGCCTCGCCAAAACCCAATCCGGCTTCGCCACCCGGAACCTGGGCATCAACAGCTGAATCAGTTATTGTGGAGTCCTGAACATCCACATCGGGTCCCGCATCAGCGCTTGAATCAATGGGGGCCTGCACAGGGGCGTCGGCTGAAGAGGTAGCACCTTCAGCTCCTTCCAGAACACCGCCTAGCATTGCCGGAGCGATTCTCTCTTCCAGTTTGTCCAAAGTGGCTTTTCGTAGTTTTTTCTTTGCCATAGCGACTCCTCCCTTTTAAAAAATTATGTATGTTGAGTTATAAAGAATTTTCTATGTGTAAAGTCAAGATAACATTTATTACGATATTTATGTCAAGTTTTTTCTTTAAGAGCTGTTTGAAAGGGTGCATGGCAACATTTGCAATAAAAATTTAGCACAAAGAATAAAGTCATTCCAATCCGATCCGGATAAAATTCATCCCCATATTGTTCGGCGGCAGGGACGCCGCCGACTGTTCTGGTGTTTTGTCTTTTTTTTGGCGCACCCCCAGAGACGGGGGTGCGCCTTTAACCCAAAACCATATACCACAGTACAGTGCCGGCCCTCCGTGGCCGGCAAGAAACGTTTGCAAATGTTGCCATACACCCTGTTTAAAAAATATTCAATCAGGCATAAAACAGCCAATCGAGTCCAGGAAGGCTTTTTTTGAAAAACTCTAAGATTTGAATTTAACCTTGACGGAAGTGCCGGGAGCCCATTGGTGCTTGTTCTTGAATCGTATTTTAACCAGGAAAATCTCCAGGCCAGGTTCCGCAATAGGGTTGTATGAATCAAGGGCGGCATGCACTTTCTCTTCGCCTTTGAAAACAACCAGGTCCGATGATTTTTTAAGCCGGGTCAGTTCGTCGGAGGTGATATGGATTTCAGTAACAAGCGAGGAGAGGTCGGCGATTTCAATCACTTTTGCCCCTGCGGAATAATATTCGTGATTCTTTGCCATGACATTTACAACCGTGCCTGTAAAAGGAGCCGTAACAAATTTTTCCCTATAAGCGATTTTCTTAAGCTGAAGCGCAATTTCTTTCTCTATTTCCCCTGATTTTTCTATTCCACTGCGCTCAAGTTCCCGTTCAGCTAATACCAGATTCAAGGAGTCCTTGGCTGGATCCAATGCAATTAAAACATCTCCCTTGTTGACAGAGGATCCCATTTTAAAAGGCAATCTTGTGGCAACACCACTTGAGAGTACGGATAACGTCACCTGCTCAGCAGGCATCAACAGGCCTTCATATTCCGCTGAATGAATTACATTAAAAGCTAAAAATAACAATGTAAATAGTTTCATGTTTGTCCTTTTTTAAATAGTTTTAAAAAAACAAATCTGTCCTTAATCCCTTGCGTACCGCTCTTCTGAGCAAGGTGAAACCCTTAATTTTATTCGCCTGGATATAGGCGATGCCTGTCATACTCGGCAACAGACAGATCGGCCCTTTGACCAAAAGTATTTTAACTAAAAACTGGGTTTCCACTCCTTCAGCTTTTTTAAGCGAATCAGCATAAGCTATTGATGTTGGTGAAACAGAGTATATTCTTCCGGTTGTCTTATAAGCAAGTGCGCTGTGCAGTCTGACGTAAACCGAATCCCCCGGGTTAATCTCAGCAACCTCGGATTCAGGAAGTTTGAGTTCGATTAAAAAGGTGTCCATGGAATAGATTTCGCCGATCTCGCTGCCTTTTGTAAAGAAAGGCTGATATCCTTTGTCGGCCTCACTTGAGAATATTGAGCCGCTGAAAGGAGCAACAATGGCCGACTTATCAAGCTCCTTCTGATTGGAACGGATTTCGCGATTCAAACGATCTATTTCCAGAATCGAGGATACCCTTGTGTCGCTGTTGCTCTCCAATAAAGCATTTGATTTCAGTATTTCCTGAATGGCCTTGTCGATTTTAAGCTTCACAACCTTTTCTTCCAAATCAACATTTGAAATCTTGCCGATTGTTTGCCCCTTTTCAACGTATGTTCCAGGGATGATGGAATGTGATGACAAATAACCGGATGTCCCTGCATAAAGTTTTGCCCGGTGCAACGGTTGAATCTCGCACTCTTTTTTCAAGACCAGATTATGGGTCTTAAAGGAATAAAAAGCAATACCGCCCAGCACAAGAAAAAGAATAGTGAACAACACCGGATGGGCCTTGATATAAACGGCTTTTTCCTTAAAAAATAAAATGACAAACCCCTTGAATTTCATTAAGTGCCCCTTAAACAGTTTCCAGGCCACAAACAAACTCAGAAGAGAACCTATGGCCCCAAGTTTTTCCAATAAAAATGTCCTTGCCATGAAAAACAAGCCAATAGTAAGACCTGTCATATAGATAGTTGAGCATATTCCATAACCCAGCAGAATCTTTTTTTCCCTTGATGTATATTGGGAGCAATCGTCCTCCACGCTTAATCGGAATATATATTTCTGGACAATGCGCTTTACATATTTTCCGCTTTCAGCCCTGAGGTTTGGAATACTGGTAAAATCGGAAAATGCATAATAGCCATCAAGTTTCATTAAGGGATTAAAATTGAACATCACCGAGGAAACCGCACAAATGGTCAGTACCTGATAGGATATAGCGCTGAGAGGTGACGCAGGATTCAACAATACCCAGATAAATGTGAACAATGAACCAATGAAAAATTCAGTAAACCCGCCGGCAAATGTCACGGCAAGTTTCTGGTATCTCTTCTCAAACATCCAGGCATCATTGACATTTGCATAAAAGCATGGTGTAAAAAACAGCATAAGGACGCCCATTTCGTGCACTTCACCACCGAAATGTTTGCAGGTGAACGCATGCCCGAGCTCATGGAAGAATATTACAAAGACGACTGTGAGCCACAATCCGAAAATCGCTCCGCCTGTCTTTTCCTTTAATGTGAATATTGACGCCATGCCATTCACAAACTGGTCGTAATTCTGAAAGATTAAGAATACACTTAAAAGCATGCAACCCACGGCAGTTAAAAGAAATGGCGTGGAGAACACAAACCTGATTTTAGGATACAACAAATCCAGCAAATGGTTGGGATCAAGCAGGCTTACACGAAAATACATCAGGCTCCCCTTAACGCCAAGAAGTTTGCTTTTCCTGATTTCACGCTGCTTTTCAAGAAGGAAAAGATTCTGTTCCGCCAAAGGCTTTTCTATCAGATGCATCTTGTCCAGAGTGCTTAAATACTGCTCAACATCCGGTATGGAAAGTTCCGTATCAGGATGTTCAGCCGAATATTGCGCGTGAATTCTGGAAAGGTCCCGCGTTCCATCAAACAAAGCAATTAGCTGGTACTCATCTTCAGGAAATCTGAAATACTCTTGTGTCAGTGGATCTTTAATGACATAATGCACCCCTTCCCGTTGAACTTGACGGGTCATTTTCAGGTCTGTCCGTAACTTTGGGTTGTTTTCAGCCATTTTATTGTAAATTGATTAAGGATAAAAAAATGTTTTGTATCCCAGGGTGATTTTAATATAAATTAAATCATATCAATACAAAACACAAATAGGATTATTTTTTGAGAAGACCAACATCCTCTATTCCTATATCTCCCAACCCCAGGCTAGCCGGAGGGGAAGATAATTCATCCGACACGAAACCCGGTTCTTCATCGGACAACCTTGTTAAGCTCCGCCGCCTTGAACTTATCAATGAGCTCTTTCAGATTTGCAATTCAACAGGCAATTTGAACGAGCTCATGAAATTGGTGTTCAATAAGGTTGTTAAGGATGTTGGGGCTGATGCCGGTTCATTATGGCTCATCAACGAAAAAAGAACTGAGATCACCTGTCATGTAGCGGACGGTCCCACCAAAGACAAGGTCATTAACCTCAAACTTCCCAAGGGAACCGGAGTTGTGGGTTACGTAATCGACAATGCAAAATCAGAGACTGTTTTTGATACCTCCAAGGATTCACGTTTCTCAGCTTCCGTTGATGCTAAAACAGGTTTTGTGACCCATTCCATGATTTGCGCCCCGCTTATTGTTGAAAACACAGCAATCGGGGCGATTCAGCTGCTTAATAAAAAGACCCAGGACGGTAAATTCAATAACGATGATTTGAACCTTCTCCAGCTTTTATGTCAAAGCTGCGCCATGCCGATTGTCAATGCACGGCTTGGTGCATCCGAGAAAAAAGTCCATGAATTGTCTGTGTTGCTTGATATTTCAAGTGAAATCACAAGCACTCTTGATCTTGACGGTTGCCTCCTGACAGTGGTCAACCTATGCTCAAAATTAATCGATTACGATCGTGCAGCCATCGCACTTGTTGAAAAAGACACTGTAAAAATCCGGGCCATTTCCCGGCAAGCATCCGTTGACCTTCAGGATCCTGACATTATAAATTTAAATAATCTGTTTATTGGCGTATTTAAACAGAAAGCGGATGTGTATATACCCTCCTGCAAGAAATATCTCAAAGAAACACAGAAAGAAAAACCAATCGAAGATTATATCAATCGATATCATCCAGGAACCATTGCAATTTACCGGCTGTTTGACAAAGAATCCGAACTTGGCCTCTTTTTCATGGAATCGCGCGAGGAAAACCTGATTCCGGCTGCAATGAGCGATCGTATCAGTCTTCTTAAAAACATGCTGACTGTTTCATTGCGTAATGCGCAACTGTATAATTCAGTCCCCCGTTTCTCGCTGAAGGGTAAATTCGCAAGCGCAAAAAAACTTTATTTTAAAAAAGCTGGAATAATAGCAGCGGGGGGCGCGGTTTTGCTTCTGGGACTTGGAATCATTCGTATGACGGAAAAAATCCCGGGAAAATGCGAAATATTGCCGCAAAAAAAGAACATGCTGTATGCCCGCGTTGATGGTATGGTTGAACGTGTATCCGCTGACCCCTATAAGCCCATCCATAAAGGAGATACACTGCTTCAGTTCAATACGGATGAATTCGAGAAAAATCTTAGCAAAGAGATGAATCGCATGGTCGTGCTTCAACAGACCATGGGAACACTGGTACAACAGGCAAAGTATGCTGATTATCACGCAAAGCAACTTGAATACAAGCAGGCACAGCTGGAGGTCTTTTCCCTTAAACGGATGATTTCAGAATCAACAGTACAGAGTCCTGTCAATGGACGGCTCGTTAATGATAAAATCAGGAATTTACCTGGACAGCGTTTTTCAAAGGGTAGTGAACTTTTTGAGGTCCTGGATCTCGAGCATCTTGAGATGAAAGTCTATCTTCCGGAGAAAAAGATCAACAATATTTCCACGGGTCAGTTGTGCCTTGTCCGTGTTCCGGCCTTCCCCGGTAAAACCTTCAAGGGGACGGTCAAACAGGTGGTCTTTGACAAAAAGGAAGAGGATAAGAATATTTATTTTCCAGTCATGGTGGAAATAAACGATTCGCTTCCAGGTATACTGCCTGGTATGTCCGGCAGGGCAAAAATCGTAACACAACCCCGATCCTTGCTGAAAATCCTTATGGAAAAACCGCTTTCTTATCTAATTTATAAATTTTGGCTATGAATAAATATTGCATTCAGGTTTTATTGATCCTGTTTACGTTCTCCTTCGCACAACAGGACTCATTGTTCTATAATCTTAAAGATTATGTACGTGAAGTCATCCTAAACAATCCTGAGCTTGCCTTATATAAGATACGATGCGATCAATCCGAAGCTATCATTCATTCAAAGGAAAAACTCGGGCCCTTGACATCTGATATCACACTTGACAATGGTTCTTCCAATCAGCTTTCCACGGACGTATTGGATGGTGTCGATATTGTCAGCAATAAGAATAAAAATTTAAAGGCCAATCTTTCGAAAACATTCGTGACTGGCAGCAAACTCGGTATGGCGTATGGTTATTCCTTCCTGGAGAGCAACTCCAAGCGCCTGCCGCTTGATTTGCGTGAATATAATTCAACAAATATGTATGTGAGTTTGAGCCAACCCTTGCTCTCTAATCTTTCTAACATTTACCACAGGAGAGAGCTTCAAATGGCCAGGTTTGATTGGAATTCCAGCAACATGAGCCTGCAGGCAAAATACTCATCTATTATTCTGAAGGCCACTGAGACTTATTTTGGTCTGTTACTTCAAAAAAAAGAAATCGAAATAAAGAAGCATGCTCTTGATGTTGCAAGACAAAATCAGAAGACACTCGAACAATTGGTAGCCAAATCATTGGAGACCCAGGATAAACTGCTTGAACAGCGCGCACAGGTCCTTGAAAAGGAGAATGCTGTTTATTCATCCCAGAACGCTTTTCTGGAAAAACAAGCCGCATTTCTGGAAATGGTGGGTAGGGAATATACGGATAGTATCAATCTTAAATCCGATTTGATCGAACCTTATTCATTAAATCAAAAAGCCGCTCTGGATTCAATCTGGGAAGAAGCGCTTCGCAACCGTCCGGATTTTCATTCCGAGGATCAAAATGTGGAAAAGGCCATGCTCAATGTCTCCATAAAAAACAGCTCAACATTACCGAGCTTGAACCTTGAATCCAATTACTACATTTATGGAACAGATCCCGGATTTAAAGAAACTTTCGGCAAAATGGGATCCAACAATTACAACTCATGGTCAGTCGGTCTGAAATTCAATATGGTTTTAGACCCTCGGTACAGGCGAGATCAGGTGGAACCAGCCATGTTTGCACTTAAGGAAGCGGAATATAAGCGTGAAACCCTTCGAAAACAGATTAAAAAGGACCTTCAGAAACTATTAGCCCAGACAGAACTTAATTATCTTCAGTATCAAGCAGGCAAAAGTTCACTGGATATTTCCACGGCAAACCTTATGGAGGCTGAAAAATTATTCTCCAAAAAATTCATCTCTCTGGAAAAACTGCTTGAATTCCAAAACAGCCGAGAGAAGTCTGAACTTCAAACACTTCAATACCAGACCGAGTTTACGCTTAATTACTATCGATTACTGGAGAAAAAAGGTCGACTGAAGATTTTATTTACCCAATAAAATCTTGTACTGTTTGGAGGCAAAGCCATCAGTGGCGCGTTCAATACGCCCGCCGGGTTTTTCACGCGTTTGAAAGACGCAGGCATCAAGGTGCTCGAGTTCAATCCGGTTAACCCATTGACCGGAGATAAAGCGGGCTAGGACATCAACCAGCGCGATCACCGCAAGATTCTGATCATCGATGGCGAGACGGCCTTCCTTGGCGGTATGAATATTTAAGCATGAAACGCAAAGAGATAGGCGGCCAGAGGAACGGGGCAAAGTAGGTTGCAACGGTCACCCCGCTCCCGGTATGTCTTGCTTTTTTGAAATGTGGCATGGCGCCGGATCATAAGTTGAATAGGAGACCCACCGTAATGATAAAGAAATCGCTTTGGGGGTCGCCTCTGCCCGGAATATTTTTAAAATCATAATCCAGAAATACATAGCGAAGATCGCCGGTCAATTTGACGATTGAACCTACGGGTATATCCACACCTCCGCCAAAATGCCAGCCGAATTCCTGTATTGTTTCATCCGAAAAAAGCGGCAGTTTTCTATGATCATAATCAAAAGTCACATTATACCAGCCCGCCCCGATAGCCCCATAAACAATCGGGATCGGATAAATCAAACCGGTTACCATCACCGGCCAACTGCGAACCGTCACGGCGCCATCCGCATATTTTTCCTGACGATAATTTATTGAGGCTTCAGCGCCAAAAAGCGATACAAAATTCAACCGGCAGGCCACACCGCCCATGTAGGCTCCTTCGTCGGCGTCCTGGGCCTTATAAAAACCGGCCTGCGGGCCAAGACTTATACCGGTGGCATTCATCTGGGCGGCCAGCAAGGCAATTAGCCCTGTCATTATAAGCGTTTTCGTCCACATAATAATTTTCTCCTGTTTTGAATGATTTATTTTAACTATTTAAGAGACAACTGTCCGATTGTTATCTCGTTTTTCAAGCCCTTGACGCCCTTTATATCATTTACAAGCTTGCCGACCAGGTCTTTTTCCGCATTGTTTTTCGCGACACCCCGTACTGTGACAATACCCGCTCTTGTCTCAACGGATATTTTAATGATGCTTGTGGAGCGATGGAACAGCAGGGCGAGTTTAACCTGCGCGTTAATGGATGCGTCATCGATGCTTTCTTCTACTTTATCAACAATCGATTTTTCTTGTTTTTCAACAGTCATGTTGTTCTTTACGCTTTTAACGCCGTCAATGTCATTGACATATTCCGTCGTCAGTTCTATTTGTGCCATGTTGGCAGCTTTTCCGCTCAAGGTGACCGCTCCGTTTTTTACATCGACATAGGTTTCGAGACCGCTTACATTACGGTGAAACATAAGCAGAACCTTTACCTGCATCCGAAGCCACGCGTCCGAGTTTTTTTCGGGCTGTTCTCCTTTGACCGTAAGGCTGTTGTTTACGCGCTTTACTCCGGGAAGACCGGCAACCGTTTCCTCGGCCAATGACAGATGCGACCACTCGGATACAGACCCTGTTAAGGTGACAATACTGTCTTTTGTCACTTTAATTGCAATATCATCACTCTTTAAATATGTCTTGAATATATAAGACTTCTTAGCGGACGATTCGATGCGATCACTCGTTTGAGTTGCCAGGAGGGCTCCCACGGAGCCCAAAATGACCCCCATCACAATAATCATGATTCCGAGATTGATTCTTTTCATAACGCAGTCTCCTTCTTTAGGTTTTGAGTTTCGTTCATGCTTTTTCTATTGCAATAATCACGCCGGTTTTTTTGTACGGATATCGCCGCTTTTCAGGGAACTCCTTCACAATACACATCTGAAATATTTCCGTATGAGAATACCTTAATGTGAATGAGAATGCCTGTATCCGTATAGAATTCAGTGCAGCCCTCCTTCAAAATAATATTGATAAAGTCAAATCATATAAATGGAAAGCCAATTCCTCATATTCATAAAATTCAGCGGAACCTGCTTACATTTCAACTTCAAAGATTAACAAATACCGGTTTTAAACCGTGTTTTAGGCGTATTCCGCCAACATCTTCATCCTGGTATAACAATTGCGAGGTCTGTCTCATGATTCAGTGGAGACATATAAATTTTAAAAAGGAGAATGGTGATGCATGAAAAACCTGAATGAAATGAAGAAGTCAATTATAATGAATAAATTTTAAAAAGCCAAACGTAAAATAATTTTAATTTAATACAAGGAGTCTCAATGTTCAAAACAAAATCTTTAAAAACCCGGACAGGTTTTCACGTCATGGCGGTAGCGCTGTTCGCATGCCTGTTCTGTCAAATAATTGAGGCAGATTATTATGATGTAACCCCCGTTATCAATAGTGAAGCCACACGGGGATTAACCACCGTGAGTTCCGCTGAACCCATGGGAGCGGGACGCCTTACATTCAATGTCACTGGAAACTGGTATAATCAGAATAGGGCGTTTATCTCAACTCCAAACAAAAACGCCAATATCATCAGCGGACTTGGGGCCGCATCGTATGGGGCAGGTTCCAATATCGACTTATTTGCGTCTGTCGGTGCCTTTGGATCAAGTAATTATACCAACACTAAAAAAAGCGGCGGCTGGGGCAGCGTCAAGGCAGGCATTCAGGCCACCCTGCCTTATTCCAGGAATTCCATAATGCATATAGGCGGTCAGGCCGCCCTTATCGGCGGGACTTCGGATAATCAGATTAACAACAATCGTGCAGATGGATATAATTACTTTGAAACCCGTACAAGCAATGATTTCATGGCCAAACTTCTGCAAACTGTCGGTTTCGGCTCAGAATCTCATGCTGTAAAGATGCATTTTAATGAAGGAGTCGTCAAATCACTCAGCGGAGAAGATGCCTCTTTACTGCTCCTTGGCACCGGCCTTCAAGGCAACCTTTTTTCATTCGCAGCCATAGGCGTCGAATTGAATTCAAGGACCAGGTTGAATAAGTGGGCTTTTGGAACGGATCCATTGTGGGTAACACCGTCGGTCCAATTCCGTTCAACCTATAATACGAATATCACGGCCGGAGTTGATCTCTCTATTTCAAAAAACCGCGCAAATGGTGAACCCCGCGCATTGGAGCCATACCGTGTATTTGGCGCATTGGCGTTCTCATTTGATATGTTTGCGGAAAGGCGGAAGGCGGAGGCTCTCCGAAGAAAAAATGCCGCGCTGGAAAAAACTGCTCTGGAACATAAAGCCGCTCAATCGGCGAAACAAGTTGACTCCCTCGCCATGAAATCAACGGACGATTCCATTGCTCTCGCTAACGAGAAGGAAAACGGGCTTAATCAAATGGATTCCATGCAAAGAAAAGCCGACGATTTAGCACTGGCAAACAATACCGCCGCCGCTGTGCTGGCTGCAAAAGCAACCACCGACTCCCTTGCGCTCATTCAGGCCGCAAGCAACCTTGCCGCCGAGAAGGAGATGCGCAGCGATGCGGAAAAAAAACTGCTGTCAACAGGAGAACTGCTCCTTGATGCAGTGTACTTTGAGACTGGAAAGTCCATCCTTACCATCAATTCAAAACCATATCTCAACATTATTGCCAAAATGCTTCTCAAATATCCCAAGCTGCAAATCGAGGTTGCCGGATACACCGATAATATCGGCAGTGAGTCTTCCAATATCACTCTCAGCCAGGGCCGGGCCGAGGCCGTACGCAACTATCTGATAGAAGTCGCGCCCGGTTTAAGCTCATATTTGAGTGCACATGGATACGGAATGACTATGCCCAAAGCTGACAACAGCACTAAAGACGGCAGGCAGACAAACCGCAGGGTTGAGTTACGTGTTACGAATAAAAACGCCCTGCAACAGTATGGCCAAATGTAACTGTCCGGGTAGGGCCGGGGGAATTATTCCCCGGCTCCTCCACAGGCAGGTGGTCTCAGCACGATCAATTTCCGTTCAATAACCCTAACAAGCCCTTCCATACTTTCCGAAAAGCATCATGATTTGTCGTATCCGGTTAAGTTGTATCAATACGATAAATATTCCGCCAACGATGTTTCCAAGAGTCACCGGAATAATATTTGAAAACATAATGTATTGTTCAGATATCGGAATTCCCCCGGTAAAGAAACCGGCTCCAGGCATTTCAGATGTTTTGGGTGAATAAGATCTTCAGCAGGCCATTTTTATATTCTTTCAAATACTCCACAAAAACTACAGCCCCATCACTCCAAGAACATTGTCATCATGTGTGGCAGTTATTACTTCACCAGGATTTGCAATAATAAAATCACTCTCAGTCCAATTACCTTCGAGCAGGTTAACTATGAGTTTTGAATCACCCTGCAATTCATTATACTTCCATTTCAGCCAGGATGCGCAATCTCTCGAAAACTCCTTGAAATGCGCCGGATCCCCTGTTTCAAGATCAACATAAGCGGCATTGGAATAGTTTTTAAACCAGTTCTGTTCCATACTCATCAGATATTCAGCATTGTCCTCTCCATATTTCTCTCTATAAGCCTTTAACGATGTTTCGTAACGTTCCTTGCTCGGCTGTGTGCCGGTTTCAATCCATCCTGGGCTGTACCAGTAGGTTCCAGGGTGTGCATCAAAATATGTTTTATATCTTTCTTTAGATCCAAGCAAAAATGTTATGCAGTCATGAGCGCGTGGAACAACAAGTTTGATTCTGCCGGCTTTTATTCCTTCAAGGCCGTTACTGCATAAACCATATCCTAAAAGGATGGCGTCATAATCACCCTCCACCCGGTCAATGGCCTCCTGTAAAGTCTTCTTAAGCAGTTCAGGTTTTTCATGATAGCCCTGTTTGAGGAAAACAAGATCAAAGCTGTTCCGGGATTTGGAGGCATAATAAGAAAATTCCCGCCAAAGTACGCGGCAGCTTATAATACAATAATGTTTTATTTTATTCACGTCCAATCTCCAGAATAATATTTTTAAGTGGCAAACGGAGAGTTTCCATACCTTTTTCTCTCATATAGGCAATATTGATGGCCGCAAGTGCTGTATTGAGGCTGTTTAGGTCTATAACGCAATCCGATCCAATTGCCTTTATATGTTTAAAATTCATTCTGCAATATGATAATTTACCTTTTATCAGTAAGGGATATCCATGAGTCCTGCAGATCACCGGACGGTTTTTATAAACCGCGCAGCTTTGGTTTATCAATAAAGGACAGTTGCGATTATTGCTATGATTCAACTTTGTAATAAGATAACTCTTTTTCTTTTGGCTTAGTTTGTCTACTGCTTTTCGAAGTATATCATATTCGATTGCGAAAACAGTGCCAAGTTCGCAACATTTCGAACAACCGTTTTTACATAAGATGTCCTTCTTATACTTTTTAATAAGACTTTTTTCAATTATAATTAACCTGGCAAGAAGCTTTTTATAGGCTGTAATTGAAATATGTTTCACTGGGAAAAAAATAGCCCCTTGCCAGGATTGAGTCAACAAAATGTTTTTATTAAAAATTCTAAAGTCCTGGTAAGAAATAACCGATAAACTATTTGGGAAATTATATTTATGAATATTTCAATTGATAACTACTATAATTTAGCACTTCAGACAATACCCAACACAAGCACTGACAACAGCTTAGATAATTCGTCACAAAAAAGGAATAAAGCTGTCTCAAGAGTTGCTGATAAAGTGGAAATAAGCTCATCAGGGAAAAAACTATCTGATGATGAAAAACGTGAAGTGGAAGAATTAAAAAAAACTGATAAAGAGGTGAAGGCTCACGAACAGGCTCATTTGGCAGCCGGGGCCGGAGTTACAAAAGGCGGACCCCATTATGAATATAAAAAAGGTCCGGATGGACAGGTTTATGCTGTAGGCGGCGAGGTCTCCATTGATACATCCGAGGGCAGGACTCCATCGGAAACTATTTCAAAAATGGAGCGCGTAAGAGCCGCCGCAACAGCCCCGGCCAACCCAAGCGGTCAGGACATGAAAGTGGCTGCGGAGGCGGGTTCAAAGGCATCTGAAGCTAGAATGGAACTCGCAAATAAAGTCAATGACAAAGGGCCTGATTCAAAGGAAAAGAAAGGCTCAAACATTGATATCCTCGCATAAATTCAGATCATTTTTATTTTACAATATTAAACTTACCGGAAATTAGTTTTGCATGATTGAATAACAGTTTTCTATTTTTTTGCAAGTGAAAATAAACCAGAAAAATATTGTAAGTATAAGCGGAGGCCGTCGGCCCTTATGAAAATATCCGCGATGTTCTCCGACCTTTGGATTTATCCTGCATATCCGGAAAAAAAATCCTTATTAAACCCAATGCAGGGCGCCATGTCAAAGGTAGTCTTGGTATTACAACCCATCCTGATGCAGTTGCAGCAGTGATTGATATATTGAAAGAATTCAGCCCATCCGGCATTTCCATAGGTGAAAGCCCGATTCTTGGGGTCAGGACGCTCCTTGCTTTTGAATCAACCGGCATTGCCTCAGTAGCAAGGGATAAAAATATTCCCTTAATTGATATGGACATAAGAAAACCCGTGCAAAAAAATGTAAAGAACGGACGGGTACTTGAATCTTTAAAATTCTGTGCTGATATTTTTGACTTTGATTTTATAATCTCCCTCGCTGTTGCCAAATCGCATATGCATACTCAGGTTTCGCTAGGCATAAAGAACATGAAGGGATGCTTGTGGCGGCAGGAAAAGGTGAGGTTGCATCAGCTGGAATATAAAACCAAATCTGCATACACGGAAAAGACTTTGGACAGCGCTATTTCAGACATGGCAACTCTGCTCCTGCCCCACCTTACCATTATTGATGGATATATTGGAATGGAAGGGCTGGGCCCAAGTGCAGGCAGCCAAATTACATCTGACTTTGCGGTTGCTTCGTTTAACCCTCTTGCCGCTGATCTGACCTGCGCTCAAATGATGGGCTTTGGATCTGATGAGGTCGTGCATCTGAAGCTTATTAAAGAACGTGGAATATGTAATCTTGATGATGTTGTCGTGGCACCATCAGATTATATGCGCTTTTCCAAGCCATTTAAAAAAGCGCCCACTAAAATTGACCTGGTGTTTCCAAATGTTGTTGTCCATGAAAAAGGGGCATGCAGCGCGTGTTTGTCAACCACGCTCCTTTTCCTAAAACGATTTGCATCTGAACTTGGCGACTATGCTTTGGTAGACGGTAAACTCCATGTTGGAATAGGCAAAGACCTGGGCGATGTTCCAGAAGGTACTATATTAATCGGAAATTGCACTTCAGAACAAAAGAAAAAAGGCAATCGGGTTAAGGGTTGTCCCCCGGTTGCCTCCAAGATTTATAAAGCAATTACAGGCAGAGAGCCTGAAAAAAACGAGCCTGATACAAAGCCCTGTTAACAAATCTTTCTAACTTTTTGTATCCTGATTAGTCGCAGCTATTCCTGCCTCCTGCTTTTCTACTGATACGTTTACAACAGGAACATCTGAAGCGTCCGAATTTGTTTCTGAAGAAACCACCGTTTCATTCGAAAGGTTCCTGCGTTTTACAATAGGCCGTCTTCCATGTGAAAAGTCGGATTCGGTTTCAGAAGCAGCCACCTGGGCGGAAGACACAGCTTGAGGACGCTCTTCCTGTCTTACCTCAGGTTTGGGTGTCTCAATTGACACCGGCATAATGGGTGCTGCCGGTGCAACTGATGGAATAGCACCTTCCCTGTTTTTGTCTTTGTCGAACTGCGGTC
Source organism: uncultured Fibrobacterota bacterium (assembly GCA_963831235.1). Taxonomy (GTDB): domain Bacteria; phylum Fibrobacterota; class OXYB2-FULL-49-7; order OXYB2-FULL-49-7; family JAEUSG01; genus CAWHPS01. The sequence continues at coordinate 10,698 of CAWHPS010000063.1, read as the reverse complement.
TGAAGTTTCCGCCTGGACGATTGAAATCATTTCTATTACGGTTTCTGTCCTGCTCACGGTTACGATCCCGGTTGTCGCGGTTTTTGTCAAACCCGCGATCCCTGTCGCGACCATGATCCCTGTTATCCCTGTTATCCCTGTTGTTACGGTTAAAATTTCTATCCTGATGGTTTTGCTGGGGGCCCTTGAAGGGTGGACGCTGATCTTTGTCCGGAGAACGGTTTTCATCGTAATTACGGCGGATTTGTTCCTGACGCCGTTCATCATCCCTTAAACGTTCATTGACCTGTTTTAATTTATTATCAACAGGTGGTTTGTCGGTTTTAAGATCAATTGCCTTGTTGGTGGAAATCTTAAGGTGCAGATTGATTAAGAGAATTATTACCACGATTTGCAGTACAAGCAAAATTATAAGTGCCAGCGCAAATTCGGGTTGTTGTGAAAAAATACTTGAATTCATAATTTCTTTCCTTTAAGTTCATAAAAAAATATTCAAAAATTACTAATGCGATTTTTTTGCATTTCCCTCCTTTTCTTTAAGCTTTTTTTGTTTTAATATTTTCCGTTTTCTCCCCTGATCCAATACCCTGTTCAATTTTATCAAAATCACCAAGAATGGTTGTTAAACGGGAGATACGATTGTTTAATGCGCCAAGTTTGCTTATGATAAGAAGAAGCAGTAATAGCCACAAAACGAACGATACGCTTATTGCAATGCAGATTGTAGTAAAACCCATTAATTTAAAAATAATACATTAAAGCGTTATATTCAATATTTTCGTAAAACTGCAATAACTTTACCAGCAATTTGTAAATCGTTACGATCAGGTTCTAAAATAATCGGAGGATAGTTCTCGTTTTCAGCTTCCAGAAAAATTCGGTTCCCATCCTTGCGAAACCGCTTTACTGTAGCATCAAAATCAATGATTGCAACTACAATGTCTCCGTTCTTTATTTCTTTAGTCTGTTGCACAATCACCATATCATTAGGCATTATCCCAACACCAGTCATGCTATCGCCTCTAACCTTGAGAGCGAAAACGGATCTATTTCTTCCAACAATTGATTGATCAACATTCAATGATCCTGAATAGTTTTCTTCAGCAAGTATGGGGCGGCCTGCGGCAACCGTGCCAAGAACAGGCACCTTGACAACATCGGATAAGTCCTGTTCAGAGATTTCAGTTGAGATTTGAATACCTCTCGAGATCCTTGGCAAGACTTTAAGGAAGCCCTTTTTTTCGAGGGCCACAAGAAAAGATTTTACACCATTAGTTGATTTAATATCAAACTGTTCGCCGATTTCACGAAATGTGGGCGGCTTTGAATTGGAATGACAATATTTTATAATAAAATCGAAAATATCTTTTTGGCGAGGAGTAAGTTTGTGCAGATTTTCCATTACGTATAATATAGTGAACAAACGTTCAGGTGTCAATAAAAAACCATTTATATCACAACAATGGTAATAAAACCTTCACGCAAGAGCAGGAAATTATTTCATGGTAATATTTTGCATTGGCAGACAGATGTGGCACATTTTAAAATCTCCTGCCGGATAATCTTAAAATCAATCAAAACACTCAACTTGCCAGGATAACTTGTTTTATATTAACTTGATACAAAACGTAAACCAACAATATATCCCATGTTTCACAACCCAATCTTTCAATATGCGCCTTTTTTAGCAGGGCTTTTAAATTTAGTTGTTGCTGTAATTGTCTACCGCAGGAATGCTGCATTCCGTGTTAATCGCCGCTTCAGCCTGTTTTCTTTTGCCATTGCTGTCTGGAACCTGGGCGCTTTTTTTGAGGAAAACATTGCCACAACGCAAACCATGCTTTTATTCTGGTCAAAAGTAAGCCATCTGGGGGGGACCTTTGCCGCACCACTTGGCCTCCATTTTGTTTTACGTTTCACGGGGAGGAAAAAAGGGTGGATACAAAAATGGCTCCTGTTAAGCTACATAATATCAACCTTCAGCGCATTACTTATGTTCTCCTCGGGCGCCATAATCCGCGGAGCAGCCCAGTATACGTATGGCCACCATGCTATCTGGGGCCCCCTTTATCCCATGCACCTTGCAAACCTACTCATAAACGTGGCTCTCACATTTTATTTCCTCATCAGTACATTAAAGCAGACTGTTTCCAATGTCGAGCGGAACCGTCTTAGGTATGGCTTGTGGGGTTTCACCATCCTCATGATTACATCCCTCTTTAATTTTCTTCCTGCATTCGGTTACAACACCTTCGCCCCAGGCCACGTGGGTACGGTAATCTTCCTTATTCTTGTTCTTTTCGGCATTTATCGTTACCGGCTCATGAACATCAGACTTGCTTTTGCAAAATCCGGACTCCTGATCCTTTTCTGGCTGGTATTGGGATTTGTATATTCCTTAATCCTTTTGGGAATGCACCATCTGTATCCGCCTGATCTTTTTGTCCATGGACATTTGCTTTTCAACTTTGCTGTGGCAGGATTGTTCATTGTCGCTTATCATCTTACAGCAAAACATATGCTCCCTCGGATGGAAAAGATCATCTATCCGCTTAAATCTGATCTTCGCAAATTGATGCCTGAGATGGACAGTCGGATTATCCTGGCCAAGTCTTCGCAGGAAGTGGCTGAAGCACTCCTGGATATCGCATATGCAGCTGTCAAGGTGCCTGCTGCTGTATTTTATCTAAGGCCCCTGCAAGACGGGGTTGAATTCCGTTGCCATGGAATAAAGGGCGCTTTGTCTGGCCCGCCTCCGGAACTCCTGTCGTCTGATTTTATATTAACCAGACAAAAAATCCCATTAATACGCGAGGAAATAAAGCGTGATCTTGAACTGGAATCTTTAAAGGAAAAGACGCCGGAAGAGGCAATTGAATTGATCCGTGAATTCGATGAGCTTGGTATGGAAGCACTCATTCCACTTTCCACTGGGTCCGAAATATTTGGCCTCCTCTTCTTTTCACGAAAGCGACTTGGAGGGGTTTATGATCCGGATGATTTGGAAGCGATCCATCTTCTCGCCACCCGCGCTGCGGCAGCCATTGCAAACTTCGAAACATCGGAATCGCTCAAGGAAAAGGAACACTTGGCCCGGGTCGGAGAAATGACTGCTGTGATTGCTCATGAAATAAAAAATCCTTTGGGTGTGATCCGAAGCGCTGCAGAAAAGCTTTCATCTCTCTCAGGTCAAGTGCCTCAATTACCAGCCATGATTATTGAGGAGGCCTCTCGATTGGACGGTATTGTGAGATCCTTCCTCGTATATGCGCGTCCCCAATCAGCCCAATTGGAAACTGTTGAAGTAAGGAAATTATTGGGACGGTGTGCTGAACTTTTTCTATCAGAAAGCCGTGCAAATATTTTTTCCATCAAGCTACCGGATTCCGCCATGACTTTGCAGGCGGACCTTGATCCTGATCTTTTCAAACAGGTCTTCTATAACATTATCCATAACAGCCTCGATGCCAGACCCGATGGTGAGGTTAAGATTATCGTCGAAACCTGCGATCAGGAGGTTAGGATTGCTTTTTCTGATAACTGCGGCGGTATGAAGAAAGAAACGTTAAACAATATTTTTCAACCCTTTTTTACGACAAAGACCACGGGGACAGGTCTTGGTATGGCCATTGTAAAAAAGCTTGTTCTTGCCATGAAAGGAAAAATTTATATTTCATCAGAAAACGGGACTGGGACGACTGTGAATATTTCATTCCCTCTTTCAAAAAAGGATTAACCAAATGCAAATAAATGTACTTGTGGTTGATGATAATGCCAATATGCGTATTATGCTAAGGGCGGATTTGGAAAGGCTTGGACACTCTGTGCATGAAGCCGGGAATGGTGTGGAAGCCCTTTTGCTCCTTGAACGGAAACCCATCGATGTAGTCATCACAGACCTTAAAATGCCCGAGATGGATGGCAAGACCCTTTTGTCCAAAGCCAAGCCCATTTATCCTGATGTGCTCTTTATTATGATTTCTGCACATGGTACCATTCAGGATGCAGTAGAAGCAATGAAACTAGGTGCAGCAGACTACATAACAAAACCCTTTGAAACAAGCGAAATAGAACGTATCATGGCAAAATCAGAGAATCAGGTTGATAATGCCAGTGAACCGCTCCTTTTTCCTGCGTCAGGAAAAAAAGAGATGATCGGCAAAAGCCGGCTTATGGAAGAGATTCGCGGCCTTATCGAACGGGTCGCGGCCTCTGATGCTACCGTACTCATCCTAGGAGAAAGCGGTACCGGCAAGGAGCTTGTTGCACGGGCCATTCACGAAGAGAGTCCACGCAAGGCCGGCCCTTTTATTGCGGTCAACTGCGCAGCCTTTGCCGAGGGTATACTCGAGTCTGAGCTTTTCGGGCACGAGAAAGGTGCATTCACTGGTGCAGCGTCAATGCGTGCCGGGCGCTTTGAACTTGCTGACAGAGGTACACTCTTCCTTGATGAAATCGGTGACATCAGTCCTGCAGTACAGGTTAAACTGTTACGAGTATTACAGGAGCGCTCTTTTGAACGTGTTGGTGGCGTGCGGGAAATCAAGAGTGATTTCCGATTAATCACAGCCACTAACCGGGATATTGGAGAGGAAATCAAAAATAAGCGTTTTAGGGAAGACCTTTATTACCGTATAAGTATTGTGCCAATTACGTTACCCCCTTTACGGGAACGCAGGGAAGACATTCCACTCCTCATTGACTATTTTATCCATGCATTCAACCGAAGACTCAAAACCAAAGTCCAGGGAATTTCACCCAAAGCACTTGGAAAACTTATGGCATGCCAATGGCCCGGAAACATCCGCGAACTGGAAAATGTTATTGAGCGAACCATGGTATTTACAAAAGACAGCGTAATTGATGAAGCGGATCTGCCCCCGCAAATCCAACAAAACAAGACAACAATGACAGGTTCCCTGTCTCCTGCCACAGATATTGCCTCCGGCGGACTTAAAGACACGATCAAGAACTCAGTTGCTGCACTTGAGAAGGAATATCTCATTGCAGCCCTGACCCAGGAAAGCAGTAACCGCACGAACACAGCAAAAAGGCTCGGTATAAGTCGTAAGTCATTACAGCTTAAGATTAAAGAATATTGCCTGGAACAAATATAGTGTGTAAAAGATTATACACCAATTCAAATTTTTACTGCGTAATCCATTACGCACCTTTAAACAAACTTAGCCCAGGAATCAGTGTCGAACGTATTAATCTACTTACATAACAAAGAGTTACACAATTATTTTAATGTAGCTATTGGACAGGCACAATCTTTGATGTTTTAGATAGTTATGCTTTTTATTATAAAACTAAAACAAAGGACAATAAAATGAAAAAGGTTCTAATCGTTATATGTATTTTATTGATTGCAAGCGCTACTTTACCTCAAAAGCTTTTACTTCTTCCACCATCAGGTGATGCGAACAAAATTCAGGATGTCAAGACCATTCAAATACTTTTCATGGAAAGCCTCCAGCAATTCCATAAAGGAAGCATCATAGCATCTCCTGATTCAGAGCCAAAATGCGAATCCGCGGAATGTGCGGCTGCACGCGCCAAAGAACAGGGGGCGGATCAGGCGGTTTATACCATTTACCGGAAGTTGGGTGAAAAGTGGATTATTGTGGCAACAATTGTCAATGCGGACGGCAGTGGTGTTTACAATCTGCGCGGAAGCGCTGAAAAAATAGAAGATTTTGAACCTCTTACCAACCGCTTGGCAGATGCCCTCATTAATCATAAAAGCCTTGACCAGTCAGCCACAATCGACAACATCACGGAAATGGAAGGAGAAAAGGAGCCTAATCGTAGGAAGGGCTTATATAGCGGAGGGCTGAGCATTGGCTACCTTTATCCCAGCAGTAAAAGCTTTTCTTATTATCAGGAAAAAGAGGGTTTCAACTGGATGGACACATCCACTTATGAGCTTAAGACCTACTCACAGCTTGTAAAGCTAGGTTGGATCAATTCCTGGGAGATAAAACCGCATCTTGCAATGAACCTTGAACTTGTCTGGCATGTGCCGATTGCTTTTGGAAGCGACATTAATTGCCTGTATCTTATGAACAATACTGATTTCACTCCATTTGTGGGAGGCGGACTCGGCATCTACTATGTCAAGGCTGATGCGAATGAGGACAGCTTCAAGGACAAAAGAAATTCCGGTCCATCGCTTAATGCCCAGGCAGGTGTGATGTTTTTCCGGACTTATAATATACACCTTATGTTGCGTGCTCAATACCAATGGATCTTCAATTCCGACCTGGACAATGGATTGAGCTGGGATATGAGTGTCGTTTATCAGCAGCCTCGGAGCGAAGGGAGTGAAGAACGGGCAAGCCTTGGATCTTATTGGAAATATTATTTATTGTTCGGCCTGGTCGGTATAATAGCGGCCACGGCAATTAACTGATTCTTGAATAATATTCCGGTTGTGTGTAATAAAACGGCCCAAAGGCAGAAGAGACGCCGCCAAAGGCAAAATCAAAAAGCCATGAATCAAAACCATCCTGTTATCTTTAAATGTGATGGCACTTAAAGGACCATTGAAATAGTAAATTTCATAAATGGAAAATCAATGATATATATAAAACCCTTTATCATACTGTTAATGTTAATTCCTCTTATTTATGCCAACGAAATTCAGCCTGATCAACAGCCACAAAACAAATACATTGGAAACCATAATGCAATATTACTTGGATTTAGTCCTGGACAAGCAATAGGTCTAAATTATGAAAATATCGGACAGGCACATTCTCTAAAAATTGGATTAATGTACCTCCCAAAGGCTAGTACCCCATATCTCGGTCTACCATTTAACTTAAACCATTTTTGGGGCGAACAGCATAGGCTTGAAATTGGTGGAGGGGTTTTGCTTTCCCCCGATGCCTTATTGCTAACTGGAAATATTGGATATCTCTACATAGCAAATATAGGGCTATATTTTAGGATGGAATTTATGCCATTTATTCCAATTCTGCCACCTTTTAGTTCAGACAAAGTGCCTCCATTAGATGAAATCCCAATATTAATATTTGGTATAGGCTATATTTTTTAAAAATGATATTCTTTGATTCACATTGGTATCAGTATACGACTCCAATTTTAATACAGTGTGTAAGCAATGCTAAAAATTCAATAACCAAAATGAATTATTTAAAAAGTCAAAAGTAACGTGAAAATTATTATACTCAAAGCAATTAAAGGCGGCGGCGAAAAGGCAAAAGGCAGGGCCGTTTTACAACACACAACCAGCGGCAAGGGGGCTCCGGCGGTCAAACAATATAAAAATATGGAATTATTTGCCCGCCTCCGACCCAAATTGCACCTGTCCAGGCAGCGGCACAGCCTTCGTTCGCGTCGCCATTTACGCGGGAAGCTGACGCTCACTACGGCTGTGTCCCACGGCACTGTCACTGCGTGCAGTGTCCGTGGCTGCCAGGCAAGGCGCAACTTCCCCTTGCCGCGAACCGTTTAAGGAACCAATAGCGTATTCTAAAAAAACAAATATGGATATCACTGCAAAGTGTCTTTTCCAGTCTCTCGATCCAAATCCTTGAACGCCTCCCCTGCCCTTTCCTTTGATACATTGGAATTTTTATCAGATGCATTCTGTGAAGCGCAAGCTGAAAAAAGAACTATTCCGGCAAGAAGCAGCATTATTTTCTTCATAACCTTTACCCCCTTATTAATAAAATCAGTTGATACCCGTAGCCTTTGATATTTGAAATAAATAATTTCAGGAAAACTTCTCAACTTTATTATTGTACTAAAATTGGATTTTAATTATTTTATTAACGTTAACGTTCTTTTCATAATGCTGTTAAGTCATTATTGCCCTGGTTTACGGGGGTGTAGCTCAGTTGGTTAGAGTACCTGCCTGTCACGCAGGATGCCGTGGGTTCGAGCCCCATCACTCCCGTAAACCAGGGTTTTTTTATTTTATAAGGGCAGCCATTTTTCATGAACATGACCGCAAAGCAGTTTCCGGTCTGTTTTAAACGGCTTATGCTGAATTAACCACCCATTCCATTCAAAGCTATCATGCGCTTCTGTAAATCCCACTTCGAACATCTGTTGAGCCTTCCGATCATGGCTTCCAAGAATAATGATTTTCCGAGCGCCGTTAATCTGCGGTAAAATCATTGGCCATTCGGATGCCTTTCCCATGGCAAAATCGCCCAGGTGATAAACAATATCCTCTGACCCAACAACAGCGTTCCAACGCTCAATCATAGTCCGATTCATTTCTTCAACAGAGGAAAAGGGACGGTGCAGTACTTGATGATATTGGAGTGGTTAAAGTGTGTGTCACTTGTAAAAAAAGGTCTTTGTCATACTCGACAAATATTGGTGTATTTACGCCTTCGGGTTTTGTCCTAAAAGCAATACTTTAAGCGAAGGGGCAATGCTCATCGTAAAGAGCCGACTTTACGATTACATAAAATGGGTTTACGATTAGTTAACGAATCATTGAAGACATCAATTCGATCCGTTGCCCCGAGGAGGTTTAGGAATAGCCTACCCCGTTTTACGATTACTTATCAAATCTGGAGTTGTTTTAAAGCGGTAGCGTGTTGAACGACCTCCACCAACCTTCTCCGCCAGTTCAAGTGTCACCAGCTTTCCAAAATCAGAAGCAGTGACCGGACGAGTTACTCCAAACTCCGCTTCACAGACACGACTAGCGTGAGTTTATTATACGGACGATGAAGAATATCCCCAACTGATTACAATACAGCATGTTACAAGGCCTGCTACTTGTATACACTGGAACCGTTTATTACTATCCTTTTTTTATGGATATCCTGGATATTTAAAGCAGTTACCAGCGCTTGCTGTTGTTCATCAAGTATTTCAAGTTTATAAGTCATCTTGGCAGGTCCCTGCGTTTTTGATTCCTCCAGTATACTTGTAAGCCTGATGTTATTAAGGATGTCCAGGAGTGTATCCGTATTTTCGGTGAACTTTATTTTATTTGTAACTTCTTTCCACACCAGTCTTTCCATGAGATAACCCAATACACAAATGAAGTAGTGGACGGCTATTTTCTGATCCGTCCAATGGTATTGCGGTCTCAAGGCAAGGTGGTAAGGGTTTTTTAAATTACGGAAAGAACTCTCAATTAACGATTGGCCGTGATACGCCTGAATAATGGCGGCAGAAGTCCATTCGTGCTGACTGGTCATGAGTATTCTTAATCCCATCTCTTCCTGAAGCTCATTGATTTTTTCCTCCTTACGACAATATGTCAACGTCCAGCCACCCTCTGTGTTCTGCTGGACAGAGAAGCTGAATGTCTGTTGAGCGTGAACGGTAGTCATAGCAGTGCGTATTCTATCTTCCACTTCTGGAATGGTTTTAAAGTGATACGCACGAGGATTCTTTAGTCCCTCCTGTAGTTCCTTAAGTTTATTTTCGACTTTGTCCAGTTCCTGTAATAATCCACGAATCTGGCCTTCTCTGAGTTTATCAGAGATAAAAACTAAAATAGTCCTTTCTTCGTTCCAGATCATCCGCTTATCGCGAAAAACAAAAAACTCTTTCTCACCAATAGCGACGCGGTCGCTCATTTTGTCGATGGCGTCCTGCACCAGTGCCGTATGATGACAAGGGCTCAGAGCGCCAACATAATGAAGTCCGGCAGTCTTGACCATTGCAAGATTTTGTTTTGAATTGTTTCCCCGATCAAAAACAATGGTGTGGTGCGGTAAATTGAGATGTAATTCTTCCATGCGTTTTTTGATCTTATCAATGACGGATTTGAATACTGTTGCATCATTGAAATTTCCCTGGTAAGTCAAATGAAACAGGGGTATCAAATCTTCCCTGTTCACTACCAACGCCAGACCCACTTGGCGAAGGTCTTGTCGGTGTTGCTTATTTTTGCCTCGTCGGGCAATAGTGCAGCGTGTGTTGGTCGTGGCGATATACGTGAAGAAATTTGTTGTATCGAAAAACAGCGTGTCTGTGTTTATGCTGTATTGGCTGAACACTCGCTTTACAAGAGCGCTTTCGATAGTCTCAATAGCTGCCACCGGCAGGGCGTCCATCGAATCCCAGAAATGTTGACTGTCTATGCCGCGGAGACTGCATCGAAGAAGATATTCGCAAGAGGTTGTCTTTGCCCATGACCACCAGCCCCGCTTACTTGTTGGCATGCAAATACGTCCAACGGCTCCCAATAACAGTGTCATTCCCACGGTGAGATTGTTGCGGATTGGTTTGTCAGCCATATATTTTCGTCTGGAATGAACGTGCTGATTTATCTCTGTAACGATATTTAGACGCTGTGCGACAGAAAGCAAGGCGGCGACAGCACCATGGGAGTAAGACTTGAGATTAAAACCGGAAGTCAAGCCTTGTAGTCGGCGCAATAAATCGTCCGCTTTACCTAAATAGGCCAGGACAATTGGTCTTGGTTTACCATTGATTCTTCGAGATTCGACAATATACCAGTATTTGTGTCCCCGAGAGACCTTCGCTTGTATAGTCGCCATACCACCCTTTATTAGTAGTGTATACACATCTTGTTTATGTTATTAATATAATATATATTATTACAGATTGTAAGTTAATTAATCAGTGTATACATGTCAAGCTGAAAGAAAATAACCCACAAGCGATTATCACATAATCAATTACGGTTGGATGGCCAGGACGGAAATAGAGGTTTTATAATAAACTCACGCT
>CAWHPS010000062.1:0-19650 GCA_963831235.1 uncultured Fibrobacterota bacterium | reverse complement strand
AGATACCGTAAATGTAAATGGTGTGCCGCGCCATGTAATATCTTATCTTCAGGATTTTCTTTTTACATCGGAAAGGGCCAGGACGCTGGTACGCCATTTGTCTGGCGGGGAACGTCATCGACTGCTTTTGGCACGGCTGTTTACCAGGCCGGCCAATCTGCTCATCTTTGATGAACCCACAAACGATCTGGATGCTGAAACTCTTGAACTGCTCGAAGAGGTGCTGCTTGACTATCAGGGTACGCTCGTTGTAGTCAGCCACGATCGGGAATTCTTAAACAATGTTGTGACATCTATTCTTGCGTTTGGCAACAATGGTGAAATACGGGAGTTTATAGGCGGTTATGATGATTGGGAACGGCAACAGGAGCCAATAAACGAGCCGGTAAAACCTCGTCCGATGTCGCATAAAATCAAACAAACAACACCCGACATGGCAGCCATTGTACGCAAATTGTCCTTTAAGGAAAACCAGGAGCTTAATGGACTGCCTGGATTGATAGAGACGCTTGAAGCCGAACAACTGCAGCTGCATGAACAACTAACGGACTTTACGCAATACAAGAAGCCAGGATTTGCTATAAGTGCGGGAAAGCGGCTGCCGGAAATTGAGGCAGCACTTGCAATTGCTTATGAACGTTGGGAGACACTTGAAGTGATTTCAGCTCAGGCAAAACAGAAATAAAAAGTGGCACCTTTTTCCTTTTCGCCTTCAGCCCAAATTGCCCCTCCATGCTTTTCAACAATTCTTTTTGCAATCGCAAGACCTATTCCGGATCCCTTAAAGGCATGCTCTGTGAGCAGGCGAATATAAGGCTGAAATACTTTGATGGAATCCTTCATATCAAACCCCACACCATTATCGCGGATAAAATAGCAGCGTTTATCGTCTTTGTCAAATGAACCGAGTTCAATGCGGGCCATGGCTCTTTGTGATGTGAATTTCCATGCATTGCGAATAATGTTCTCCACCAGTATTCTAAGAAGGCCGGGATCCGCTGTCACCGTCAAACCGGGCTGAATATTCGTTTCCACTTCCCGGTGGGGTTCAGAAACCTTCAACTCCGAAATAATATTTTGGACCATTTCGCTTAAGTCACCCTTTTGAACCTTGATTTCTTTGCGCGAGATTCCGGACAAGGTCAACAGGTCGGTAATCACCTGCGCCATACGATTAGCAGATTCCTTGATATACATCATTGCTGTATAAGAGTCTGTTCCCTGCTTTGCTCCAACTTCCATGGATAAAAATTCTATGTTTGCGGTAATCGCATTCAACGGGTTCCGCAAATCATGGGCTACTGAGTAGGAAAAAATCTCCAACCCTTTATTCGCGAGGACCAATTCATCCGTTCGTTTCTGTATATCATCATTAACCTTCTGCAACTGCAGGGTGCGCTCGACCACTTTTCCCTCAACCTCATTGTATGCATTCCGAAGCTTTTGTTCCGCATTCTTGTGTTCGCTTAGATCGTTTATGATCAAACATGTGTTTTGTCTTCCATTGATTTCAAAAATGGTCCCTGATATTGTCACTGGTATTGTGCCTTCTGGCGCACGATTGACAGAAAATTCATTTCGATGCGGGTGGACAGCGCATTCCTTTATAAAAGCGGTAAAAAATCCTTGTAAAGTAATTGGAAGGCAATCACTAAATCGGGTCCCCATAAGGGTGGACATCTCCCGTCCCAACAAATCAGAGAAAGCTTTATTCGTGAAAACAATGACGGAATCTTTATCGAGAGTAACCGCCCCTTCATTCATGCTCTCGGCCATCACTCGATAACTATAGTCCGCACTTTGAAGTGTAAATATCTTTTCGCCTTGTGTGTCTGATACGACAAAAGCATCCACCGCACCAGCTCGAATGGCTTCTAATGCATCCTCGGTTTCCAAAAGACGATATTTAATCGCCTCAATCTCAAATAGAAGCTGCTGTTTTGTTTTTGAAGCGCAACCTATCGTGACCCTCTTTTTCATGAAAGTAAGTCCTTTTTGACTGCAATCCGCAGATCGAATCCAGCCAGTATCTTTTCCGTTTTCGTCATGTCGCCCACAAATTTCCGGATTGGAGGAGGGCACTTTTTTATAAGCGTGGGCGTGGCAATGATTTGATTTTCACTTGCTGAAAGCGGATGCTGATGGATGTCAACCACTTCAAGTGAAAACCGACCCTTAAGATACTTTTTGCAAAGTTCACGGACATTTGTTATGGCCTCCTGAGATCGGGGCGACATCCCCGTAATAAACAGGTACAACAAATAATGGGGTTTGGAATTGTCCGCTATCGAATTTTCAAACCTATTGACAGCTTTATCGGTTTTATGCTGTCCAGATTTGACCTTTTTTTTATCTTTCATACTACCGGATCCTTTTACGATCAGCCGGAACCATTTGGTCGGAGGAGCGAAGCCCTGCAATTTTCCGCCTTTCGCGAAGCAGCGCAGCTTCCCCTACCGTCTCCTGTTCGATGGCCCTGTTCAATTCATCTTCTTCAGTTTCATATTTGGATTTGAGCAAAGCAAACTCAGCTTCAAAACTCAGCTTTTTCCTTTTCGATTCCCTGTGTTTGCGTTCTGTTTCCTGATTTCGTAAAATCTGCGATGCATTATCCAGTGCCTCCTGAGCGACTCTGGCTGTTCCGGTAAGAACTCCATCTGCCCCGGAATAGGCGTCTATGAGGTTGATGCCCTTGGAGGTAATGATAAATTCACGAATCTGGTTTGAATGCCTCATTCCACGTGCTTTCAGCACATAAATACCCCTGTTACGTTCACCATTATTCTCGAGCGTCTTTAAAAGAATCCAGGTGTCCATTAATGACGATACCCCAACTTCCGTGCTTTCAGAGAAATCAGCAGTACTTAAATCGGTAAACAGAGCAGTGATCTGGTTTACCTTGATAAAATCTATCAAACGAACAAGCATGGATTTGACTTCATTGACAGTGCCGGAAGTCATCAGGTTTGAAATAGGATCCACAATAATTGTTTTAGGCTTGTAGTCGTTAATGATTTTATGCATAGTTGCCAAATGCATTTCCAGGCCGTATGCAGTGTGCCTCGCTGCATGCACTCGGAGCGTGCCGTTCTTTATGAAGGGACCCAAATTGATTCCAATCGACAGCATATTTCGAGCAATCTGGTTTCCGGATTCTTCAAAGGCAAAATAGAGCACCTTTTCATTCCTTTTGCAGGCTGCCGCAGCGAAATGAGCTGCAAGGGTTGTTTTTCCAGTACCTGATGTTCCTGAAATAAGAATACTCGAACCGCGATAATAGCCTTTGCCATCGAGCATGGAATCCAAACGCTCGACACCTGTTGAGATTCTCTCTTTGGAGACTAAATGTTCGAGATTGAGCGAGGTAATAGGAAGCACCGATATGCCGGTTTCCTGAATCAGAAAAGGATACTCATCAGTGCCATGGGCCGACCCGCGATACTTTACCACGCGTAATCGCCTGGTAGCGACCCGTTCGATTACAGTATGGTCGAGCAGGATCACACAATCAGCCACATACTCTTCAAGCCCATGACGCGTAAGAGTGGCTATTCCCTTTTCACCGGTAATTATAGCTGTAACCTCCCTTGCCTTAAGCCATTTGAAAAGGCGTCTCAGTTCTGCGCGAACAATTGCCTCGTTAGGTATTCCAGAGAAAAGCGCTTCTATTGTGTCAAGCACTACCCGTTTGGCCTTAATTGATTTTATCGCATGGTCAAGGCGGACAAACAACCCATCCAGATCGTATTCTCCCGTCTCCTCTATTTCACTGCGTTCAACAGCCACAAACTCTATAAGAAGCTTTTTCTTTGAAATGAGTTCATTGACCTTGAATCCAAGGGAAGAAAAGTTTCTGGTCAGCTCTTCCGAGGTCTCTTCAAAACTCATCATCACTCCAGGCTCTTCAAACTGCTGTGCTCCACGTGCAAGAAATTCCATTCCGAAAAGTGTCTTGCCGCAACCTGCATTTCCAGCAATAAGTGTTGGCCGGCCTTTTGGCAATCCTCCAAAGGTAATCTCGTCGAATCCTTCAATACCCGTGAGTGTTTTCTGCAGTGAAATTGAGACATTCTTTCTATCTTTAGGCATTGTCCATCCTCCAAATATTGGGTTTAATGTTGTGCTGTTTATAAAACAGTATTAAAGAAAAGAAGTGATCCAGGAAACTGATATTTAATATGAAACAGCAAGTATGCAGCCAACAGTAAACCGCCGATATTCGTAAGAATTGGGACGTTTTTACAAATAATTATTATGCTGATTCTCATAATCATAAAAAATTGATGATTCTGATTATGGCCGCAATAATAATACGTTCCTGTTTGCTTCTATTGCCTTGTGCTTGTGGCACAACATATTTTAATAGAAACTAACATGAAAAAACCTGAATATAAAAACAGGAAAGCAGCCATTCTTTATGGCGCAATGCCAGACAATGCCACCCAGGAAGATCTTGATGTCTTAACCGATATCGAAACCATGACGCGAACCCTTGCTAATCTGGGTTACGAACCTGTTGCAGTGCCACTTTCCCTTGATCTGGCAAAGGCCCTTGCGAATCTGCGCGAAATAGATCCACTATTCGTTTTCAACCTTGTTGATGCAGTGGACGGACATGACAGCCTGCTCCATCTTGCTCCATCAATACTCGAGGCATACAGAATTCCATTTACCGGTGTGGGTACGGCCGGAAACTTCTGCACCACTGACAAGGTACTTGCCAAGGAAATAATGCGAAGCGCAGGAATACCAACACCTTCCTGGCAGAGACTCAACATGGCAAGAACGGACGATTACAGGGCAGGATTCCCCTGCATTGTAAAACCCGTTATAATGGATGCCTCCCGAGGAATGGACAGCACATCAGTTTGCCGCGACGCCTCCTCCCTAAAGGCCAAAATTGCTTCGCTCAAATCCGATGACTTTACCGAATATTTCATTGAAGAATTCATTGAGGGCCGAGAGTTCGGGATATCCCTTTTGGCAATGGCAGACGGAGTGCGTGTTCTGCCGCCGGGAGAGATGACCTTCGTTGATTTCCCACCTGGAATGCCAACAATCGTGGACTTTAAGGCAAAATGGGACGCTGAATCCTTTGAATATTCCCATACGGTCCCCGGTTTGATTTCCCTGCAACCGAAGGGCCGCTGATTAAGGAACTGCAGAGCATTTCAATGCGCTGTTGGGAGGTTTTTAAGCTGTCCGGATATGCGAGAGTGGATTTTCGGGTTGACAAATACGGTAAACCATGGGTGCTTGAAGCCAATCCAAACCCCTACCTTTTTACGGATGCCGGTTTTATTACAGCATCAGCTAAAGCCGGATATTCGTATGAAGACACCATCAGACTGATTGTTGAAGACGCACTGCGAAGAAACAATCTTGATATTCCATCCGTGAACAAACAGTAAACATGAACGAACCATTCAACTATAGAACCGAAATAAAAACATCTGATACAAGAGAAATCAGGGAGATGGTGATAGCCACCGGCGTATTCAATGATGCCGAAGTCGAAATTGCCATAGAACTTATCAAAGATCGTTTATCCAAGGGTGAACAGAGCGAATATTCTTTTCTCTTTATCGAACAGCTGGGTGATTTGCTCGGATTCACATGCTATGGTTTCATCCCAGGCACTAATAGGCGGTATGAGGTTTACTGGATCGTGGTAAGTCCTGCTGCTCAGGGAAAGGGAGTGGGCAAGGCTCTAATGTTTGAAACCGAAAGAATAATCTCGGAGGCCGGAGGAATAAAGGTGTATGCTGAAACCTCATCACGCACGGAATATTATACCACACGTCACTTCTACGACTCATGCGGGTACACTATTGCAGGAACGGTAAAGGACCATTACGACAAGAATGATGATCTTGTAATTTTTGTCAAGGACATGATTGAAGAATAGTCTTGAAAATCGCGGGCACCGGAAATACGGACTTCGCCATGAATACAAGTCTGAAATTATATTTTAATGAAGGACTGAAATCTTTTTAGTAAAACTGCGGCTGCCAGTTTCAAGACGCAGTATGTAATTTCCCGGAAGCGCTTTGCCCAAACAGCTGAATGGCACTGTGTTGATACCGGCATTATAAAACCCATCTGCTGCTGAGGCAATAAGAGTTCCGGATAAATCAAATATATGCAGTGAAGCATTTCCTGATTTATCAAGAACAAAAGATATTACACCGCTTTTATCAAGCGGGCTAGGGGCAATGCTGCGTATTCCAAACACATTCCTGCCCGAAGTTATTGCAAACTCATCTACATTGGTTTCGCTGGGATTTACGATAATTGAATCATAAAATGCACCTGTTTTACCGCAATAAAGATTGAATTCATCAGGGAGCGGATATTTAGGCTTTTCGTCAACCCCATTGATTTCGGTAAAGAAGAATGTTGGATAGTAAGCTGCTTCATTCAATTTTACCATATCATTCCACCAGGGTGGTGTAAACCTGTTCATTCCAATGGGTAGTGAATTATCCTTTGTTAAAGCCACGGATGAAGAATCCAAATCAAATAGTTTCAGGTTCATCTTAAATGCAACATTCTCAATAATCCGAGGCAGCTTCACATCAGAACCATGAAGCGGCAACTTCATTTCAATTACATAGGCACCAGGGTAATTTTTAAGAACCCGCGAATCACTTTCGGGCAAAGGTTTTGCCGCACAATAAATACCGCCTAATTTTGAAGAACCTTCTTCAACTGTTTCTCGCCATCCGCTTGTAATAATAGGTCCGGGGATGCGTATGGAATCAATCATGCCTATTAAACCGCCTTTTTCAGTAAAACGCCTCCATATACGAATCTTTTTTTCAGGAACAGTCAGCATTGGTGTCACAGTTTGGGTTGGAAAAACAATTGTAACTTCAATGCCATCAACTTTATTCCATGGATCAAGATCTTTACCAATACTATGTATATCATCAAAAAACTCACAGGAGATATACATATTGCTGCTGTCATAAAGTACTCGCCAAATAGCGATAAAGTCCTTGTAAGAAGAATAAAGCCAGGGCATGGACGTGGCTTTATCATTCCAAAACCATTCACCGGTTGTATACATACTCCGCGCTTTCTTCCAGGATGGTTCATCAAGAAGGCCATCAACTACAATTTGATTATTGCCGATTTTATAAATAGGCCAAGCAGTGGGAGAATCTGTTATGCCTGCAAGATCACGAAAAGCGGACAATTCTTGAGAATCAGGTTGTCTTTGCCATTCTATTTCAAGAGAGCTTACACTATTAATAATCAAAGCCATAAACCCCAAAACCAAAATTGTCAGAATGGCATAATCTGTCTTTCTTTTTTCCATATTCGCTCCCACGTAACTTTAGCCTATACCTTTATTGTTCTAGCATTTTCCATGCCAATAAAATCCGGAAAAACAGCCTTACTAACACCCATAATTATCGCTTTTCAAAGCATTTACAATTCATCATCAAATTCTGGTGCTTTTCCCATCAAATACATGTAAAGAATGATGAGAAACCCCTCATTTTTATCTGACATTTTTACAACACCTGAAACCAATATTTAAAGCTTTATCTCCTGTTGGCAGATAAAAGACGCTTTTAATGCCTGAATTTGACATGCTTGACCAGAAACCACCGGCATAATAGTCAAGGTGGTTACCCTCATTATCAAAAGGATCATAATACATTCTTGATGCATCATCGAGCGTCACCCATTCCGCGACATTGCCGGAAAGATCGTAAATACCGTAAGATGAAACACATGAATCCATACGATCCACGGGCATGGAAGTGCCCAGAAATTGATTTGATGTCCAGTTGTTGGTATTGCATTTGGTTGAATCGTATACATCACCATAAGGATATTGAAGTTTCCTGTATCCACCCAATGCAATTTTCCATTCGCTTATGCTGCATAATCGTTTTCCCCGTTTTACGCAAAGGCTTTCGGCCTGGCTCATTGAAATATTTTCAATCGGTGTGGTCGTGGTCGGAGAATATCGGGAGAGACTTTCAGGCCGCAAAAAAATAAAGGGGTCGGATGGGTAAAAGACCTTTGCATATTCATTGTTGCTGACCTCGAACTGATCCATGCAAAAGGAGTTGTTTTCCATTTCAATGAGTACCATGGAATCAAGACTGTCAACCGGACAGGTAAGCGAAAGGTGTGTAAATGATCTGCGTGTCGTAAATGAACAATTCGGAGACACGCAGGAATCACCCATAAGATCACGTATTACAATCCGCCAGTGATAAACGGTGTTTGTACAAAGTCCCGAAATCAATGAATCCGGCTTGAACGCTATAAATGGCAAATGTGAAAGAAGGCTTGAATCACGATTCAGCCCCTTTATGTCAAGGACTCCTGAATCAATAAGCTGCGGCATCGCATCCTTGCCGAAATAAAAGCGATAGCGCAATGTTTCCGCGGAAAAGGCGTTGTCATAATCCAAATCAGAGAACGACCAGGTGAATTGTATTGAAAGCGGAATATCGAGCGGGTGAACTGTGGGATAATTGGAGGGATACACCAGTTTGTCTATTACAGGCGGATGATTATTGCGGCATAAAAAAAGGGTGTCGAGGATATTGGGGCCCTTCTCCATGTCAACCTGAAGAGACTTTGTTTTATAACCATCTAATGCGACTACAAGTTCTTTTATCCCAGTAAAAACCTCGTTAAACTGAAATAACCCATTTTCTCCGCTTGAGACAAGAACATCAATCTTGCTGCGCAGGGTTATCTTAACCCCTGGGATCCCTTTCTTTGAAAGAGTGTCAACTATTCTTCCGGAAAGCGTTGTTCGTGAACCCTGTACCGGATTAAAAGCTGATTCCATATATCCACAGCCGGCAATAAAAAGCATGGCACAAAAGCATAATCCGGCAATATAGTATTGCGAGCTTTTATGCCTCATTAATTTCCTCTATGCTGAACTTTTTCATGAGATCCCTTAGCGTCCCTCGATCTATATCAAGGGCGCGGGCTGTTTTTGACTGATTGCCATTGTTATAAAGGAGCTGCTGCCGAATGAGCTTTTTATCGGATGCATCACGCGCCTCCTTAAGGGTAACAGCATTGGTCAATGAAAAAGGCTCCAGGCCCAGGTCTTCCCCGCTTATGAATTCTCCATTGCAGAGGATGGCTGCTCTCAAAACAACATTCTTAAGCTGACGCACATTTCCCTGCCAGGTATAATGTATGATAATGTTCCTGGCCTCAGATGTAAAACCCTTAATCTTAAGATTATTGGCTTCCCTTGCATCGTTTAAAAATGAATTCGCAAGAACAAAGGAATCCTCTCCCCTTTCACGAAGCGGAGGAATACATAAGGTTATACCACACAGACGATAATAAAGGTCCTCACGAAACCGTTTATCTTCAACAGCTTTTTTGATGTCTTTGTTTGTAGCCGCAATAACACGGGCATTCATGGAAAGAGTCTTATTCCCGCCCACGCGCTCGAATTTTTTCTCCTGTAGAAAACGGAGCATTTTCGCCTGAAGATTGAGAGGCATGTCTCCTATTTCATCAAGAAATAATGTACCATTATCTGATAGCTCTATACGACCTTTTTTCTGCTGGATGGCCCCGGTAAAAGCCCCTTTTTCGTGACCGAACAATTCTGACTCCAGAAGTTCACCAGGTATGGAGGCACAATCGATTGTCACAAATTCCCCTTCTTTGCGCTCCGACAGATCATGAATTATTTTTGCCACCACTCCCTTGCCTGTTCCGGTCTCGCCCATAATCAATACGGTCGCTTCAGTCGGGGCAACCTTTTCGATAAAACCATACAACTTCTGCATTTCCTGGCTTGTTCCAAGAAAATTCTCGAAACGTGAAACACCGCTCTTTTTTACAAGAATTTTGTTTTCCTTCTCAAGGGCTTTAAGCTGCTCCTGAAACTTTTCGCGCTCCCTGGCAACGGCAAGTTCTTCGCTTATCTTCTTTTCATGATGGGCCATCTGATGCGTCTGAATAGCAGTTGCGGCAAATATCCCAAACATGCGAAGGAAATCGGGACTGATATTGGATTTGTTGACCGATGCCAGACAGTTATCCATATACAGAGCACCAATAAGCTTGCCTGTCCTACTTTTAAGTGGCAAAACAACTGTTGCCTTTATATTCTGCGACACAATGCTTTGTGCGTTCTTAAATTCAAGAGCATCATCCATATCAGACAGGACTACAGGTTCTCCACTCACAAGCGCCTTATTGATCACACTTTCACTTACAATCCGGTTTTTGTCATCCGATCCGTCATTTTCCAGACCTACCGAGACAGCAGGATAAAGATGTTTTTCCTCATCATAAAGCATTACCGAACCTCGTGCCATTCCTGTCGCATTTAAAGCACTGTCCAGTATGACGGAAAGCACAGTATCAAGCCCTCTGGCTGAATTTATCACCTCAGCAATATGAAGTAGCGTTTTAAGCTGTTCCTGCGCTGTGCAGGCGGACACAAGCGAAAGATCCAGGTTTTCCAAAGACTTTACGAGAACGCGGCTTGCTTCAATGTTCTGTGTCTTCTCCAATAGCTGAGGCAGTTGGCTGCCCTTTATTTCACTTAAAAGCGTCCGGCTTTGAGCTATAAAATCCTGATCCAGAACCATGACCTCGGTCTTGTCAAAATCGTTTTTACTGATGAATTTTATTATGTATCTCCCTATACGAAAGGTATCGCCATCCGTAAGATCATATTCTTTAATTCGTTTGCCATTTACAAAAGTACCGTTTGTACTCCCCTGATCAATAAGACGGTGTTCGTTCTCTGCATCGCATATTATATTCGCATGAAGCGAAGAGACGTCGGAATCAGTTAGAACAACATCGCATATAAGCGCGCGTCCGAGACTTATCAGCTTTTTCTGAATGGAATAAAGTTTTATATCATTTCCATCTTTGCTTATTGATAGTTGTGCCATATATGCTGTGGTTCCTTTACATCTTGTAAATCAGAGGTTTGTGAATGAATCCATCTATGAGGCTCCATATATAAGACCCGCTGAATATCAAAAGTGACACTTTATACATTTCATCGTAATTTTGGGCATAGGAAAGATCCTCCTCCCGATATCCGTATCTGTTTGAATTATAAGAGACTTTCCGGTTATAAGCATAAATTGAAAGGCCGAGAGATATTACCTGCAATGGAAGACAGACCGTACCTTTTGTCTTTTCCTTGTTAAGGAACTGCGGCACAGCGAATGGCAGAAAATTTAATGAACGCGGATATGCGGGAATGGTATCTAGAATCACAACACGAAGCTGGGTTTTGTATTCGAACTTTGCTATCTGGAAAAGTGAAATAATATCCGGAAGATAAACATTAGGATTAAGATCAGCGTCGGGTTTCAATGTCAGCATCTTTCTGAACGCGGCCTTGGCAGGGCCTTTTTTATCGAGCATTGCAAGCGATGCGCCAAGGATTTCGTATGCTTTGAGAAGGCGCAAGGTATCAGTAAGTTCTCCTGTATAAAGAATACTGTTTATGCAGTCAGAAGAACGTTCATATTCTCCCTCACGGTAGGAAGCAAAGCATTTATCCTCGGTAAATGCCACGTTTTTCTGGGAGAAAAGGAGCTGGGGCAGAAAAAAAACAAAGGATAAAAAAACCACATTCAAAACATTCATTTGAAATCAGATTCCTTTACCTGGCGTTTAAGTGTTTCACCATCAACAATCCTGACTGCCTCGGAATAGCTTTTTCCGCTTGGATTGTCGATACGTAGCATATAGTCGCCGCAAGCAACTGAAAGTTTATTTTTTGTCGGGGCTTCTCCGATTTTCCTGTCGTTAAGGTAAATAGAGCCCCACAATTCCGAAAATACAAAAATAAAACCGCTGCATGGTATTTGTTCTTTTTTCAAGACCTCCTGTCCGGATATGGAATCCTGTATGGTAACAGGTTGCTGTTTTTCCTCGTCTTTCTGTTTTCCATTTCCATTGCCTTCTCTGGCATCATCCATTTTCTTTTTTTGTGCGGAATCCCTAACCACTCTTTTCTCAGGCCGTGCAGAGGGAGAATCTGTTATAAGTGTTGTTGTCGGCATGGGAAGCAAAAATTCTTCCGGAACTGCCAGACTTTCAGCATTTGAACCAGAAGCCAAATCCGTAAGTTTAATAGAATTCATAGGAGACTTCGGCTCCTTTATAATGTAATACGAAGCTAAAATAATACTGAACAGAAGCATTGCCCCGATAGTAATATAAAACGGACGCCTCTTTCTTTGTATCGGGATAAATGTTGTTTCCATGTCAATACTTTTCATGGGGCGTGAGAGTTTTACTTCCCCCAATTTTTTGATTTCCAGTTCCACATCCTTATTGCCCGGATCCTCCTGAAGAATGGACTCGAATTCCTGCAAGGCTTCGAACAGCATGTTCTTTTCCTTAAATGACCTGGCACGTAGGAGCCTTACCCTGATGCTGTTTTCACGAAGCGTTTTCATGAAACTTCCGGGATTATCAATGTAGTTTGCAATTGTCGTTGCATCGTTTGCAATCTGCCTTTTATATAAAAACGAGTTAAGGTCTGAAGCGATTTGAAGGGAACTTTCATAACAACCCTTGGGATCACGACTCATGCAGCGCTCAACCACAACCGCAAGCTCCTGCGGAATATGGATACTGCATTCCTTGAGCGGTAAATATTTTCCAGCCGAGATCGCATTAAGCACCAAAGGCAGGGTTTCGGCCTTGAATGGGTAGTGGCCGGAAAGCGCATAGTACATTGATACCCCAAGGGCGTAAATGTCTGACCGGATGCTCGCCTTTCCGCCTTCCACCTGTTCAGGGGCAATATAATACGGTGTCCCTACAATACTGTTAGAATGGGTCATGCTCGCAGAATCCTCTATTTTAACAATACCGAAATCAGAGAGTTTGACAAGGCCGTCTTTGTTTATAATGATGTTGGACAGCTTTATGTCTCGGTGGATGATGCCGTGCAAATGTGCCTGATTAAGCCCGTTTGCTATGCCGTAGAACACCAGTGCCACTATTTCCGGTGGAAGGGGGCCATTTTCCTTTAAAAATTTATCAGCATCCCTGCCGCTAATCAGTTCCATGGCAATATAAAAATTGTTTTCATGATCGCCGAAGTCGTAAACCTGCAGGATATTAACATGCTCGAGGCGCGCAATGGCCTTGGCTTCAGTCTCGAAGCGTGCACGTGCATCAACATCAGTGGCAAGATGCGGGTGCATTATTTTAAGCGCCACTTTGCGCCCAAGATCCTTATGCACCCCCAAATAAACAGTGGCCATCCCACCTTTGCCGAGTTCCTTCTCTATTAGATATTTGCCGAAGTCTTTATTGATTAATGACATTATTAATTAAATTCTGTTGTATTATCAAGCCAATAAAAATGTGTGTTTATCAACATGATTGTACCCTGCATAATGCCGGTTCGTCAAAGTCGTATGCCGTAAGCCATAAAATGCAAATTGTCAAACATAGCCTGTCTGCAAGCAACACGGAAAATCCGTTTAACATCCACGACATCCACCCCGTTTGCATGGTTAAAAACATACTCAC
This sequence comes from uncultured Fibrobacterota bacterium, assembly GCA_963831235.1. Lineage (GTDB taxonomy): Bacteria > Fibrobacterota > OXYB2-FULL-49-7 > OXYB2-FULL-49-7 > JAEUSG01 > CAWHPS01. Next base: position 6,120 of record CAWHPS010000062.1, on the reverse strand, counting down.
TTTGAGGAGGAACTTGCAATAAGGGGATTAAGATTCCAGCAACCCTAGGATAAAACGGCACATACAATTTTTCTTTGTTCTTGCCATCCATGATAAAAACAACATTTCGAAAAAGGTCAACATCCGCCTTTGGTAAGTGCAGTGCTTCCATCTTTCGAGTCCCCATATCCGTTAACTTTTTCAGGACTCTCATTTAATTTTAATTCTCATTTGCCTATGGTAAAGTTTATTTTATACCTCCTAATATGGTGGAACAAATAAAAAGCTCTATCGTCAGCACCAATTACGCTTTTATTGACAGCCAGAATGTTAACCTTGCCATTCGTGATCAGGGTTGGCGTTTGGATTTTAAAAGATTTAGAAAATATTTATCGGACAAATACGATATCTGCAAGGCTTATATTTTTATCGGCTACATTGCGACCAACCAGACACTGTACACCGCCTTGCAAGAATACAATTTTATCCTTGTTTTCAAGCCTACATTACTACTGAAAGACGGCACCCCAAAAGGGAATGTCGATGCGGAATTAGTGCTACATGCGATGATTGAATTCCCGAATTATAATAAGGCCATGATTGTTTCCGGTGATGGCGATTTTCATTGTCTGATCGATTATTTGAAGCGGCAAAACAAACTTCTGAATGTCATGGTGCCAAATCGAGACAAATACTCGTCATTACTGAGAAAATTTACCGGTGATTTGGTATTCATGAATAATCTTAGAGAAAAGCTTGGCGGATAAAATAAAAAGAGGAGCATTGCCGCGGGACAGAACCCTTTGGAAAGCCCCTCATCGTGATTCTGCTAATAAATATAGGTTAATAAATCCCGTTTGTCAAATTATTGATTGCCCCCCTTAACCGTCATCCACCTTTGACACCGTTTATTAACAAACAGGCGGTATCCAATAAACCTTCATTGTCCTTCAAAGTCCAGTGTAATACATCGAAATTGATTAAAAAACGACCTTATTGAAAAACCATTTTCCAACTACTTTTCATAGTAGAAAATGCATATTATAATAATAGTATTTTGCGGAAACCGGTTGACTTGATGAGATAGTAAAAATACGTGGGTAGAAGGACTTGAACCCTCAGCCTACAGAACCGGAATCTGTCGCTCTATCCAGTTGAGCTATACCCACAGGATAAACTAAAAATAAAAAACACGAAGGGTAAAGTAAACGGTTTTAATATGACAGCCTGTTCTTTTTGCAAAACCAATATAACTTGCATATACCCATCAGCCATCCTGTAAATATTATATTATTCCTGTAAGCAAACTTCAAACAGGAGAAACGCCATGACCCTTGAAACAATTATGAAGACCGTGATGGAAGAATTGAAACAAATTGCCAAGACCGAAACCGTTGTGGGAAAAGAAATCATTGCAGGCAACTCCACAATCATACCTGTGTCCAAAGTCTCGATAGGCGTGGCAGGAGGCGGTGGTTCGGGCAAGGAGAACAAAGAGAGCGCTGGAATCGGCGGCGGGGCATCCATAGAACCCATCGCGTTCATTGTGGTCACGGATGGAAAGGCTCAGATACTGCACCTTAAAGACAAAGATACAACTCTTGACAAGATTATAGGTTATGTGCCCGATGTCCTGGATAAATTCATTGGAAAAAATCAACCCGCTCAAATGTAAATGAAAGATAAAAAAGAAATTGATTCAAACCAGCTCAGCCTATTTGCTGATGAAAACAACAGCGCGAGCAAAAGAAAGATAGAAGACCTTGACGGTGAAATAAACCGTCATGTTTCCGCAAAAAACGCAATTGCCGCAAAGGCTGCTGCCAAAAAGCAGGAAGTTCTTCTTAAAAGGCTGATTGAGGAAAAGAAGTCAGGCAAAAAACAGGATTGAAACAAGCTGTGGCCCTGGCCGAATTATAAGGCGCATACAGGGCAGCATGGATTTTTCAGCACATTTACCGTCCGCATTTTCATGTCAAGCATATTGAAAACAAGGACCCTGTTTAAAAGAAGTTCTCCCGCACCTGTAAGATATTTTATAGCCTCTGTTGCCTGCAAACACCCGAACAATCCAGGAACGCTTCCAAGTATGCCTACCTCAGCGGTTGATTTTACCTCTCCCTTTTGGGGTTCCGCGCCAAAAACACAACGATAACACGCATTTCCTTTTACATAAGTCATTGCCTGCCCTTTTAGGGCCGAAACACCACAATGTGAAAACGGCTTTCCAAGCATGACACATGTATCGTTTATAAGGAACTTGGTCTCAAAATTATCCGTGCAATCAACCACGAAGTCGTATTTTATTATAACATCGGATATCTTATCAGGAGTTAGCCGATAGGGATATAGCCTGAGCTTAACATCCGGATTAAGTGCTTTAAGTTTTTTTGAGCCTGATTCAGTTTTGAAAGACCCTATATCCGAAGTGCTGTGTAAAATCTGACGCTGAAGGTTTGAAAGCTCAACTTTATCGCTATCCGCAAGGCCGAGTATGCCTACTCCAGCCGCACAGAGATAAAATGCGGTTGATGAACCAAGCCCGCCTGCACCGATTACCAGCACCTTTGCATAACGTAACCGCATCTGCCCCTTAAGGCCTATGCCATTAAGCAGGATATTTCTATTATAACGTTCCATCTGTTTTTTAGTAAGATTTTTCATTGAATTAAAATAATCAAAACCCTTTAATAATGACAATCCGCATTTATTTATTTTATATGCAATGAATGGAAAATCCGTTTTGGTAATTCATCGCGGTGCATTGGGCGATTTTGTCCTGACGTTTCCAATACTTCGTTCACTTTTCGAGGCAGGCTATAAACGTCGAATCCTGATTACTCGACCCGGACATGGTGATCTTTCCAAAAAATTAAAGCTATGCGAAGAGTCTCTTGATTGTGAATGCGGTATTGCGATAGATTTTATTTCTCAGAAGAATATAGGGTTAAGCGGATTCAAATCACGACTCGGCCAAATAGATCTGGTAATTGCTTTGATATCGGATGAGGCAAACCAATTCAGGAACTGGATCCAAGAAAAAATGGGCATACCGGCATATTCAGTGTTCCCTCGGCCTTTAGAGAAAACAACCATGCACGTTACTGAATATCTTTTTAACTCATTGAAAGGGCTTAAACTTAACACCTCACTGCCGCACAAGGATTACTGGCACGGCGGGCCGATGCTTTTAATACATCCAGGCAGCGGAAGCGAAAAAAAGAATTATAATGATGTTTTGTATATTAACATACGAAACAAAAACGCACCTGCTGAATTTCTTCTCGGCCCTGTTGAAAGGGAATCGGGAAAACATTGGCCTGGAAAGCCTGTAATGCCTGAATCACTGACTGAACTCACAGACATATTGTTACACGCAAGGGGTTTGATCTCTAACGACTCCGGTGTAGCCCACCTTGGTGCGTACCTTGGTGTACCAACACTAGCCCTATTCAAATCAACAGCCCCGGTCAATTGGCGGCCCATTGGTTTACGCGTATTGATTCTTGACAAACCTGATATACGGAGCAATGCTACAATGCTTTATAATCCCTGGTTTTAAAAGAGCTTGCCATAAAATTTATAAGGCAGCAGGATCGATTGTGTTGACCTGCGATTCAGACAGTAAAAAAGGCTTTGCCGGCGTACACAGTTTTCATGGCTATCCCATGGTGGTGCGGACTGGGGGCATGCTCAACGCCTTTTTTCTAAAGAATGCCCAACCGCTAGTCCATCCAGACACCAAGGACATCACACTGACCTGCGAGGGGTTCAAGTAGATTAATAGTAGAATATTTGTAATAGAAAATTGTAATTTTTCTGTTAGGTCACAAGTTTATTATATATCTAAACATTTAACGTTGTTGGGAGGTTTTATGTATCACCAATTACCTATAAAGAAATATCCGGTTTTGTTAGGCCTTGCACTGCTTGGATTTTTTTCTACCATCGCTCAAGGCGCTGTGGTTTTTACTCAGGGGCCGACATTGGCGCAGCAGGGTGACAGCGTGGTATTAATTAATTTCACCGTGTCCGAATCCACGGACGTGGAGGTGGGTATCGCCAATGCTGATGGTAAAATCATCAACCATCTGGCCGCTGGTGTTTTGGGAGGCAAATATGCGCCTCCGGCCCCGCTCATTTCGGGCTTGACGCAAAGCATTGCCTGGAATATTACTGATGATGATGGAAACAGGGTTTTTGGAGACGATTATAAAGTGCGTGTTCGTCTTGGCGTGAAGCCGAAATTTGTTTGGAAAAATGTTATAAGCCGGCTTTGGAAGCCTTCTTTATCGGTCCAACCTGGAATTGATATGTGGGGTGATAGAAGAAACCTTTTCTGGCAGGTATTGCAAACAGGCGGGACCTTGCAATTTACCATGATTCCAGCGGCATATAAAGGGTATCGTTATGCGTATAATCAATCCGGAGTGAATTCAGACAGCGCGATAATGGTGCTGCTTAAAAGCGAAGCTGATTTTTATGTGGCTGAAAGAAATGATCAGCCCGCACACCCATATTTGTCTCGTTATACAGCAACAGGAGAACGTATTGTGACATCCAACGCTGTTTATAATATATACAAGGCACATGGACAGGCAGGAGACCGTATGTTCCCTTCCCGCCGGAGTATCCAGTCGGCGGCAACCCGATAAGGTTTTGTTTTGTTGATAAGAGTTCGTATGTACTGGAAGCTGATGATCCCTGGAATCAGAACCCTCAAACGGATTTTTTAAGCAAATGGCACCCATTGGTTTCCGGCGGGCAGACGCCATGGATGATTAATCTCAACAGCGAACCAGGCGGTGATGTTTTCACCCGTAATGGAGCTGATGCGCTTACACGTTATGATGCGGCAACAGGACAGGTTCTGCAAACAATAACCTGGGGCTCTCAATTTTATCCATATTATTGCTGCTGGATGGGCTCTTTTCTTGCTTATGATCTTAAAAGGCAGCTGCTGTATATATTCAATCCGGCATACAACAAAGCCCCTGACAGCGCCACTGCGCCGAACCAGGGTTTCGGAGTTCTTTACAGGCTCAACATGTCAGACGGCTCGCCTGCGCCATGGCAGGCAACAGGCAAGCATTATGTTTCAGGGCTTGCGCGCTGGAATGGGTTTGACGGCTGGATGGGAGGCGATAAAGGGGTTGCAGTGGGACCGGATGGTGATGTTTATATGAATTCGAATTCATTTTCTGTAACTTCAGGTTACAAACTGTCTGTAAAGGTGGTCAAAGACGGAGTGTTGATCGATGCCAACCGGATAAGAGTGGATGCGCCTTTTTCAACAGTTAAAGTTGACCGCATGGGCAATATATATGTAGGCGCGGTGGTCAAACCCAGGGGACAGTGGCTGCCGGAAGATGAAATGAGTTTGTTGAACCCCGCACCTGGTTATGTGGACGTCCTCAATATTGAAAACTACACCAATTGTATTCTGAAATTTCCGCCCACAGGCGGCTCTCTGGTTGCCACCACTGCAGGGGATTATGATTATTCGGGAGATTTTGACGGCGGTAGGATGCTTAAATCAAACGGGTTGACATGGGGTTATTTCGGTTTTTCAAAGGTATGCGGAGCCAACAATGCATGCTGGTGTTCCACTGGAAGTTTTGATCTGGATAAGTGGGGACGTTTGTTTGTGCCCAATACAATGCAGGCGGAGATGACGGCTCTTGACAATAATCGTAACGTGATTTATAAAGTAAAGAACCGCAATCTTCCCGAGGCGGGCGGGATTATACCCGGGAACCTGGCGGTTACGGAAAATTATTTAATAGCGAGCGACGGGATGAATGCAACGGCCTGTGGATTCCTGCTGACGGCGCAGGACTCGAACCTGGTGACCATACCTTCAGGTTGGGTCGGTCTGAGTGAAAAAGCGAGGATACCGGCGCTGTTCATGATAAACCACTATCCCAACCCCGCATTTTCTTCAACTCGGATGAAAATATCCGTTTTGAACAGTACCGAAAAGAATATTAAAGTTGCGGTGTTCAATCTGAAAGGTGAATTGTTAGCCACTCTCACACCTGGCGGTCCGGCTGGCGGCAGTACGGACTTTATCTGGGACACGCGCGGCATAGCCGGCAGCGTCTATCTGATTAAGGCTGTGGTTGGAAAACGGGTGCTGAT
>CAWHPS010000061.1:0-127444 GCA_963831235.1 uncultured Fibrobacterota bacterium | reverse complement strand
AAATCCTTAACAAAGCATGTTTGGTGAATTGCCACATACATATAATATATGTATTATCAATGATGATTGCAAATTGATGGATGCTGATTTGGGTGTTAAAATTAAACCGTTGTTTTGCCCATTCAAAGCAATTTCAGGTTTATTAGAACTTTATTATCTTTTCCAGACACCTGAGACATTTCTTGATATCCACTCCTTTTCCCAATGCGCCTTTGAAAAGATCCCCTTTTTTCTTAAGCCTTTCTCCCATGGTTTTGATCGTAAATGCGCACGGGTCAAGACCCTTTTTAACTTCCTTCCATTCAAGCGGAGCTGAAACCGGCGCACCAGGACGAGGCCGCACGCTATAAGGTGCAGCGAGGGTCTGTCCCATGCTGTTTTGCAGATAGTCAAGATATACCCTCTTTTGCCTTTTGCCGGGACTTCTTTCAATGCTGGTCAGCAAGGGGGCATTCTCATTCACAAGCTGACACATCAGATGGGTAAAATTCTTTGCAACTTCATATTCATATCTTGCCCCGATGGGGACATAAATATGAAGGCCCGTTGCGCCTGAAGTCTTGCAAAAACTTTCAGAGCCTGCCTTATCAAGGGCTTCTTTTACAACAAGGGCTGTTTCCACAACCTTGTCAAAACTTATATCCTCTGGGTCCAAATCAATGACCAGGAAATCAGGCTTGCTTAACCCGGTGGTCCTTGAAAACCAGGGATTGATTTCAATGCACCCCAAATTGACCATATATAATAGCGATGCTTCATTTGTTACGACCAGATATCGGACTGTTTTTCCCGAGTCATGACTTATATCAATTGTTTTAATCCACGATGGGGTAAGCCCCGCAACATCCTTTTGATAGAAACCAGGTTTATCAATACCGTTCGGGTGCCGGTTAAGTGATTGTGGCCTGTCTTTAAGATAAGGTAGAATATAGTCAGCTGTTTCACGATAATATTGAATCAAATCGCCCTTGGTGTATCCGTCTTCAGGAAAAAAGATTTTGGTTGGATTTACAAACGCAACCGACCCCTCTTTTGTTTCGTACATCCATTCGCTTTTATCTATTGGAGTCATTCCGGTTTACCTGTTTCTGTTTTTTGGGACAACATCCTCAGGTTTTTTATTTTTAAGTAGATCCATGAATACAGGGTGCCGAAAAACCCCGTCCTTCGTGAGTTCGGTAAACGCCACTTTGCATACAAGCTTTGGTTTGATCCATGTCACAGGGCCATTGGTTTTTTTGGGAACAGATGTAAAAGGGGAAACCTGTTGTACGAGTGGGTCCATTTTTCCTTTCAATTCCTGGAGTAGTTCAAGATTAAAACCAGAGCCGCACTGTCCGGAATAAACAAGCTTTTTTCTTTCATACACACCAAGTACCAAAGAACCGAAAAATTGCCGGCTCCCTTTAGGCGCAGTGTATCCGCAAATAACAGCCTCCTGTTGCAATGGAACTTTTACTTTTAGCCAATCCCACGACCGTTTGCCATCATGGTAAAGACTCTTTGCCCGTTTCCCCATCACACCTTCGAGACCTTTTTTCTGCGCCTCTTTAAGAAACTCCTCTCCTTTTTCAATCATATGATCGCTATAATGGACATTTTGAAGGCCTGCAACAGCCTTTTCAAGAAGTTGTTTGCGTTCAAAAAGGGGGTAATTCCTGAGATTTTTATGATCGAACTCAAGAATGTCAAAAACCTGATATTGCGGGTTTCCATTTCCTGTCTTTAGATAGTTCTGCAGAAGTTCAAAGCGCGACCTTCCTTCATCATCAAGGACAACGATTTCACCATCAAGAATCGCTTGTAATCCGAGGGTTTTAAGATCATTTTCAATATAAGGATACTTTCCATTAAATGAGTTTCCATTACGCGAATAAACATTCACCTTTCCATGGTTTATTTCAGCAACGGCCCGATATCCATCCCATTTGATCTCAAAAAGCCATCCGCGGCGTGAAAAGGGTTCCTTAACAAGATGCGCAAGCATGGGTTCAACAATGTTTGACGGTCGAGGCTTATTTTTTGCCTTTCGCGCAGCCTCCCTTTCCGCATGGGCGCGATTGTATTCCTTTTCTTCAGGGGATACGCCGGCCTTTGTGAATCCATCTTTCTTTTTGATTAAAAGCCAATTGCGATCACCTCCCATACTTGTGCGAACGAGTGCAAACCCGCCTTTAAAGCGCTTGCCAAGAAGAACAAAATCCAAATGGCCCTTTTTATAGCCTTTTCGTAACAGCTTTTCGCTTTCCTTCGGATCCGTTGTGTCCGTGGCATGATAAGTTCCTGCTGTCCCATATTTCAACATCGCCTGCACCATAACTTCCTTCCGGAATACTGCCTTCGAATTTTCCATACTCCAGCGGATGATCGTCAACTGCCACGGCTAAATGCTTGATTGCCGGGTCCATTGACGGTCCTTTTGGAACTGCCCAGCTTTTGAAAACCCCGTTAAGTTCCAACCTGAGATCAAAATGCAATCTCCTGGATTCATGTTTTTGCACAACAAAACGGAGCCCCCGATTCTGATGGCTGTTAAGACCATCGGGTTCAGAGGTCCTTTTGAAATTACGCTTTGAACGATAGATTGAAAGACTCATGCAGCCTTTTTAAGACTCTCTTTCATGCTGGCCTTAAGCAATGCCATAAGATCCTTTGTCTTACTTGGGCGAGGGGCCTTTTCATGAGGTTGAATCTTAAGACCCTTTGCCTTTTTTTCGATGATTTGCTTTAGATCTTCGATATAAGTGTCCTTGTATGCCTTGGGTTTAAAATCCGCGGCAAGATGACCTATCAGTTCCACGGCCATCTCAATCTCCTTTTCCCTAACAGCTTCACTGCCCGGAAGCGATAGCTTTTCAATGCTTCGTATTTCTTCCTGAAAACGCAGTTGGTTAAGGAGGATCATATTCCCCCAGGGTTTAAGCGCGCCCAGGTGTTCACGGTTATGGATGACAAACCGTGCGATCCCGATTCTCTTGGATTTGCGCAATGCCTCGCGTAGTACCGCGTATGGTTTTTCTGCTGATTCCTCGGGTTCGAGGAAGTATGGCTTTTCATAGTAAATGGATTCGATCTGTTCTTCTTTGACAAAAGCCAAAAGCTCTATGCTCTTTGTTCTTTGGACATTGGCGTCTTCGAAGTCTTTCTCAGTCAGGACCACGTATTCACCATCTTTGTTTTTATATCCTTTTACTATGTCTTCGTAAGGAATTGGTTTATTATCCGCACGGCAAACTCGTTCGTATTTCACAGGACAGAGGTCACCTTTTCTTAGCATATCCAAATCAAGCGTGCTGCTTTTGGAACCGCTCAATAATTTAACCGGGATATTCACGAGCCCGAAACTGATTGAACCGGACCAGAGTGGGGGCATGGGCTGCTCCTTTTTAAATGTTTATTGAAAAGGTTTAGTGGGATGTCGAGGTAGCTTTGCCTGATTCTTTAAAGAGGAAAAGATATTCGCCGTAACCCTCTTCCTTAAGTTTTGATTTTGGAATAAACCTGAGGGCCGCTGAATTTATGCAATAGCGCATGCCTGTGGGTGCAGGGCCGTCGGGGAATAGATGGCCCAGATGAGAGTTGGCTACTTTGCTTTTAACCTCGGTCCTTTTCGTTCCAAGACTGTTATCAATTGATTCAACAACTTTATCTTTGGAAATAGGCTTTGTAAAACTTGGCCAACCCGTGCCTGATTCGAATTTATCCGTGGAACTGAACAGTGCTTCGCCTGATGTTATGTCAACATAAATGCCCTCTTCGTGATTGTTCCAATAGGCATTGTCGAACGCGGGTTCTGTTCCACAATCTTGAGTTACTGAATATTGAAGCGGCGTCAGTTTTTTCTTGAGTTCGGTTTTAGATGGAACCTCTATCGGCTCGATTTCCCATTTTTCCTGAAACGCGTCCGGCCATGTCTTATGCAGATAACCAGCACGCCCTGAACCGATTTTATACTGTTCGTATTGACCGGTTTTTTTAAGGTAATATTTTTGATGGTGTTCTTCGGCTTTATAAAAAGGCTTTGCTGGCAAAATCCGAGTTGCAATTGGGTCTTTGAATTTCCCCGAATTCTGAAGCTGCTGTTTTGATAATTCAGCCAAATGTTTTTGTTCGTCATCGTGGTAGAAGATTGCTGTTTGATACTGGGTACCCACATCAGCGAATTGTCCGTTCCCGGATGTTGGATCAATGCTCTTCCAGAAAGTGATTAACAACTTCCAATATCTGATCTTCGATGGATCATAAGTCACCTGAAGTGCTTCAAAATGACCGGTTGAACCGGAACTTACCTCTTCATACGTGGGATTGGGAATGTTTCCTCCACTATATCCGACAAGGGTTGAAACAACTCCGGGAAGCGCATCAAAAGCAGGCTGCATACACCAAAAACAGCCTCCGGCAAAAGTGGCTGTTTTATTTGTTCCGGTTTTCATTTCAGTCTCCATTTGATTTTGGGCCCTGCAATAGAACAATGAAAAAAGAAAAATTATAATAAGCCAGTTAATCTTCATACTAAAAACTAATATTTATTGTAATATAGAAGCTCATCAGCAGCCAATAAAATAGACTGATTATCATTTAACTCGCCGGATGTTTCTTTATAAAGATTATCAAGCTTATCCTTTTCCCTAAGAACATCTGAAGCGTAGGTCTGAAGATAATTTTGCATCCTGTTGTTTTTTATCGTCTTGCGCCATTGCGGTCCGGCCAGATAATAGTAGGTGGTCTCTTTATAATTCTTTTCTTTTTCAAACCCTTCACCAAGGTATTTAACTCCAAGAAAAAGATTTGTGATATCATCCCAAACCGTTTTATCCTCGCAATATTTTATGCCGGTTTTGAGCGCCTGGTCAAGTGCAGTATTTTCAAGAAGCTGCATTAATCCTTTGGCGTTTTGTGGTGATTTTAATGTGGGGTCGAATTGGGATTCTATCCATATTGTTGCGGCAATCAAACTCCAGCTTAAATTAAATTGGGAGGCATAATCATTTATCATAAGGGAATAGTGTCTCATTTTATGTTCAGGAACATTTGGATAAGCAATGTGTAAGGTTTTAAAAATCAGGTTCGGTTGATTATTTGAATTTCTCAAGCACACCACTTCCTGTTCCAGTAATTTAATCGTATCCGACTTGTTCGTTGATTTTGAACTGTAAGAAGATACCAACCAGCCCATTGACAATGTAAATATCACGATAAAAGAGATATATGCAAAATGCGTTTTCATAAAGAGCCTTCCTTTTTTCTTTGTCAGTGATGGACTATTGGCCGTCGTCCGTAGTGATCATTTAAATTGTCCTCGTAGTCAGATGTAACAGCCTGCGAAGGATCGAAAACAGGACTGTTTTTAACAGATTCTTTCGTAAGGTCCAGGTACACACTGGAGTCAGCCCATTCCACTTTCCTGACCCACTTGGGCGATATAAGAACTTTCCTTCCGGACAACCATTTGCCAATATCAACAACAAGGTAATGTATTTTCCAATTATCATCATCAACCATGAAATCTTCAACATGCCCGATTGAACCGTCTTTTGCATGAATATGATAGCCCGTAACCTGCTTTGTGCTGCGTAAATGTGGGTTGTTTTCTTTTCCGGGCGTCAAGACTTCCTTGTTGAAAGGGTCTTCAGGAATAATCATTGGAAACTCGGTTATTCCAAATGCGCCTCCATAACTACTTTGCCAATATATGGGCCACTGATAATACTTGTGTATTTCCACTTCATGTTGACGATTGACCGGCATCTGAGTATCAATATCAGGACTGTTACGTACCTGGTCACAGGTAAGGTTTACGGAAAATGTGTGCGAATTAAAGTCGGGCTTACCAAGGGCTACAACTGAAATAAGCACCTTGCGGCCGGAAAGCCAGTTTCCGGTTTCCACAACCATATAGCGGATAGTCCAGGTTTCATCATCAAAATAAAATTCGCGTAGTTTTCCAAGGTCGCCATCAGTTGCCTTGATCCCGTAGCCAATCATTTTATGAATACTATCCTGCATAACGCCTCCTTAAGTTTCCGGCCCGATAAAAAACTTGTCAGACAGTGATTAATTTTCATACCTATCTGACAAGTTGCAATTTTAATTCATATTTTCCAACTAAAGCAGCTTAATTCATCTTCATGGGCTCAACCATTATCTTGTTCTTTACGCTTTTCACGCCATGAATATCTGATGCAAGTTTTCCAACCAAATCCTTTTCCGCGCCATTCTTTGCCATGCCGGTTACTGTGACCACGCCATGATTCGTAACAACTTTTATATCAATCGCGCTTGTTGAACGGTGAAACAAGAGCGCTATCTTAACCTGTGCGGTTATTGAAGCGTCATCAACATTTCCACTTATCTTTTCAACCGTGGATTTTGAATCCTTTTTCACTGTCATGTCATTTTTCACATCTTTTACCCCATCAACATCCCTTGCATATTCTGATGTCAAATCCTTCTGGGCTTCGCTATTGGCCTGTCCGCTCAAAGTAACAATTCCGTCCTGGACATTTACATCAGTTTTCATTCCGCTGACATTTTTATGGAACAGGAGCATGGTTTTGACCTTCATTGCAATCCAGCCATCGGATTTCTCTGCTGGTTGTTCACCCTTGACGGTTATCTGGTTATCAACGCTCTTGACTCCGGGAAGATCAGCAACAGTTTCATTTGCCAATGATTTGTGGGACTCTTCGGAAACAGTGCCTGTTAAGGTAACAACGCCATCATCAGAGGACTGGATCTTTATGTCATCGCCTTTTAAATAAGTCATGAACACATAAGATTTTTTTGCAGCCGTTTCAATACGGCTACTTGTTTGGCTTGCTCGAAGAAGCATACTTGTTCCAAGAATAAATACAGCAGCTACAATCAGTGCAACAGGATAGAGAGCTTTCATTTTATTAATCTCCATAATTAGGTTTAATTTTTATCCCTGATAAATTCAGGTGTTTTTGCTTTAAACAATTGTCTTTCATTAGTTTTGCCTTCATGGTTTTTATGTTACATAGGCAACTCCTTCCATTTTTTCTCATAAAAGCTTTAGTGCAATAATTATGCCATCGGTTTTTCAATAAAAAGCATGGAAACGTTTTGGAAACCATATTTACTTTACGAATCATCAAATGAATTTTGTTGTTTATGAGAAAGCATGGCATGGCAAAATAGCTGATAGCCTGTTTTACCCATAAATCACCATATATAGGTATTGAATCCATTTTCATATTTCGGCATTACCTTTGCTTTCTCTAATTATTATAAAAAGTTGCTGTAAAGTTTATAGTAACTATTAGGACAATAAAATAAAGGAGATTGAAATGCTTTACGTACTTGCTGTAGTTTTAATCGTACTGTGGCTTCTTGGATTAGTCACATCTTACACAATGGGCGGTTTTATTCATATACTTCTTGTAATTGCTATTGTTGTTATATTGGTAAAGGTCATTCAAGGGCGAAAGATCCTGTAAACATCGGATGGAAAAATTGTGATACTCATTATTGGAATTGTGGTTGTAATCGTTGGGGTTTTAGGGGTTGTCTTTTATCGAGCATAAGCTTAAGGAGAAGAAGATGAATTTTATTATCAGCGTTTTGGTTGTAATAGTTTTAGTGCTGGGGATTGTCTATTTAGTGCATCGAACATAAAAATTTTGGAGGCTAATATGGAATTTGTCATCGGAGTATTAGTTGTAATAGTTTTAGTACTTGGTATTATCTATTTAATGCACAGGGCATAACTAGATAATATTCCATGCAGATTGAAATTCGCAATTTAGCGAAAATTTATGATGAAAATAGAGGACTCCTGCCAACAAGTCTTGAGGTGGAAAAAGGAGAACTTATTGGAGTCATCGGCCACAATGGAGCTGGAAAATCAACACTTCTCAAAATGTTGGCAAATTGGTTGATTCCAGATAGTGGAAAAGTCCTGGTAGATGGAATTGATCTGGAAGACAGACTGGCTATTGTTAGAAAAATAGGTTTTGTCCCTGAAACCCCGAATCTTTTTGATTTCTTCTCGGTTGAATACAACCTTAAAATATTCGCTCGTCTTTTTAAGGTCCCCCTTTTGCGTACAGAAGAAATTCTGAAGGAATTCAATTTACTGCCTTTTCGTAATAATAAGATACAGGTTTTATCAAAAGGGTTACGTCAAAGGGTAAATATCGGGCGCGCTCTTTTAGCGGACCCATCCATTCTTCTTTTTGATGAACCGACATCAGGTTTGGATTTTGAAATGACAAAAGAAATTTACAGACAACTTAAGGAATTCCATTCAAAAGGTAAAACTATCCTTTTTACCTCTCACCGCCCTGAAGAAATAAAAACCCTCGCGACTCGAATCATTGTGCTGCACCAGGGAAAACTGGTTTTCAATGGCCCGCCTTTGGAATATTTCCAATCAGACATCCATGAAAAGCTATATCTATGATGATAAGAAATATCCTTATATTGACTTTGAATGACCTTGCCATTGCTTTTAAAAATAAGACAATATATTTGATTCTTTTCATACCCTTTTTTGTTTTTTTCTCTTTAAAACTGGTCGATAGACCGGATGTTGATTTCAAAAAAATCAATATAGGACTTGTTCAAAATGAAATCTATGCTCCTGTTATTCTGCAAACAATAAAATCAGCCAACAAAATATTCACGATTTTTCAGGTCTTGAGTGAAAATGAAGGCAAAAGATGGTTAAAAGAAAAGAAAATTGACGGCCTCTTATTAACATCTGAAAAAGAACCAAAAGGTATGGTCCTTGTTGTATTAAAAAAAGAGTCGTTACTTACACTTTCAATAGTGGAGAACTTTTCAGCATTACAAAAAGCAATGGAAGGAAACAGCATAAACTGGATTTCCGATATTAAACCTCTTCAGGATAGTGAGATTCAGAAACAAACCCTTCCGACCTGGATTCTTATGCTTGTTTTATTAGTAAGCTTTATTATACTTCCAGCGCAAGTTGCCGAAGAAAAAGAAAAAAAGCTGCTTCTTGCGCTTTTACAAACCCCTATGCGTGAAATAGAATGGCTTATTGCCAAATTAATTTTGGGTATGATTTTGATTTTCATTGCAATCTTATTTCTGCATCTATTGGGTAAATTTGATCCTGGGAACCTCCTAAGCTATGTTGCATTTATATTGGTGGGAGGTTTTTGTTTTAGCTCTTATGGAATATTATTGGGTTTTTTATGCCGTAATCAGGCAAGCGCAAGAACATTAGGTGTAATTTTCTATCTGCCTCATTTGCTTCCATCCGCATTATCAGATTTTTCAAAAAAATTAACCATTGTTGCTCCTTTTTTACCTTCCTATCAGTTTTTTGAGCCTATCAAAGCCATTCTCCTGGAACAGGGCAGGGCATCCAGCTATTCGATGGAATGGCTGTATTTGCTTATTGTCGGACTGGTAGCTTTTCTTATCACGTACCGACTAATTAAAAAACGCTGGTTAATGTAAAGGAGCTTGTATTCTTCAAACGAATAAAGAAAAAGCCTGGGTGATCACTGCTGAAATGGGTTACGGCCATAAGCGGGCCGTCCATCCATTCCGGGATATTGCCGAAGGAGGCATAATATCTCTTGAAAGCGATCCTGCAGCTCCACTATCCGAACGCCGCCTGTGGAAAAGGTTACTCCTGATTTACGAAACCCTTTCCAGGCTCAAACGCCTGCCAATTATGGGCAGCCTGTTTTTCAAAATCCTGGATACCCTTCTATCCATACCTCCATGGTATCCCTTTAGGAAGAGATCCGCTCCATCTCCTCAGGTAATAATTATACAGCAACTTGTCCGTTTAGGGCTGTGTGGTGGGATTGTCAATAAAATCAAGCAGCAGCCAATTCCGGTTGTCACATCGTTCTATGCTTCGGCCATTGCAGCGGACATGAATAACATTATTCCGTTATACTGTATTATATGCGATGCAGACCTTGGCCGTGCATGGGTAGCAAAAGATCCCAATAAGAGCAGGATTGAATATTGTGCCCCGTGTGGACGTGCCGCAAAACGGCTTCAAAGTTATGGGGTCCCGAGTGAGAGGATCCACCTTTCAGGTTTTCCTCTTCCCGAAAGCCTTATCGGAGGTCTTGACATGCCAGTGCTTAAAAAGGATTTGGGTCAAAGGCTCCATTATCTTGACCCGCAGAAGCGGTTTCTACGGCACCACCATATTGTCATGGAAAAGTTACTCGGGTCTGATAATTGTGTTTTTAGGAAGGATCGCTGCCTGACCCTTACTTTTGCAGTTGGAGGAGCAGGAGCGCAAAAAGAAATTGGAAAAACAATCGCCGAGCAGCTTCATAAGCACATCCTCGCCGGAGAACTCCGGTTAAACCTGGTTGCTGGTATAAGGCCCGAAGTTCAGGCATATTTCAAGCAGATCAAATCACAACAGATGCCAAAGGCCGACGGTTTACAAATTATCTGCGGCAATACACTTGAGGAATATTTCAATAATTTTAATGATGCCATGCACGAAACCGATATTTTATGGACGAAGCCCAGCGAACTTTCGTTTTACTGCGCTCTTGGAATACCAATAATTGTTGCGCCTGCCATAGGTCCACAGGAGAGGTTTAACCGAAAATGGCTTTTTGAAATCCATGCTGGTTTTGATCAGGAGGCCCCGAACTATGTGGATGAATGGCTGTTTGATTTGCTTAATGACGGCCGTCTGGCCAATGCTGCATGGGCCGGGTTCCTAAGGGCAAGAAAAATGGGTACATATTATATTCGCGAACTTATTTCCGGAAGGACTCCGGAATTGGAGGATTTTCCGAAATGACCAAAACCAATATAAGCCACTTTTATTATCTCAGGACTGGTAGCGGGCATCTGGCACCTGCCAGGGCTATCTCGAATTATTTAGCTAAGGAGCATCCTGATACACCGGCCCCTATGTTGATAGGCGGATTTGAAAAGGCTCCTAAAATCTTAAGTGACCTGGTTGAAGGTGGCTATCGGACAACCCAGAATCACTTTGCCTGGGTGTTTGAGGCCATATATGGGATCAATAAAATTATTCCTGTGGCCCGCCTGACTGCGTATTTTATTTCTATCTATGTTAAGGCTTCTTTGCGAAAGAAACTTTTCCAAGATAAGCCGACATTGGTAGTTGTTTTTCACTTTATGCTTATACGGCCGATTCTGGAACTGCTTAATGAATTAAAGCTTTCATCTCGGTTTGTTGTTGTAGTGACTGATCCATATACCGCACATCCAATCTGGTTTCTTAAAAAAGAGCCGGAATTTGTGATATTCAGTGAACTGGTTAAAGAAACTGCAATCAAGCGCGGCATTGCAAAAGATCGCCTCCATGTTTTCTCTTTTGTTCTTGACGCGGCCTATTCCACACCCGGAGCGGTAAACGACATACCTGTACTACGTAAAAAGTTCGGGTTCAAGGCGGATGGCAAAATAATTTTGATGCTGGGCGGGGGTGACGGGCTTCCCAAAGGCAGGGCCCTCTTAAGGTCGATTGTCCGGCATAAACCTGCGGCAGGTATCGCATTCGTATGCGGAAGGGATAGTGCGCTTCAGCGCCGTGCAGAAAAGGTCCGCGATAAATATGAGCTCACGCAGATGCAGGTTTATGGTTTTGTTGATTTTGTATCGGACCTTATAAGGATATCAGACATTGTTATAAGCAAGGCAGGAGCATCAACAGTAATGGAGATATTGCTTTTGCAGCGCATCCCTGTGATCCACAATTACCTTTGGGAACAGGAAAAAGGAAATGTCGAATATATTTGCCAAAACAATTTGGGGATTTATGAGCCGCATATCCACAATCTGTTCAGTAAAATAAAAGAGCTGTTGTCAGACTCTGTGCTATATGGGAATTATATGCATAATATCAAAAAATCAGGATTGCGAAACGGTTTAAAAGAAGTGGCGCAATTTCTTCATCCAACCACTCGAGGAATGGCGATTACTTAAATGATAATTTTATCCCTAACCCCAAGCTGATAACATCCGGAAAAATGTCAACGTAAGTCGGATTATGAAAAAGAGTCACCAAATATAACCCGGCTGTACTTAATTCGTAATAACATCCAATACTTTTAATTCCAAGGAAAGAATTCCTTATAAGTTCTTTTTCAAGACTACCTCCGATTGCAGGTCTTATCCTGAGCGCTGAAGACCAAAAGTAATATCCACCCGGATATCTGTAAGGCAATAGAAAATAATATTGTTTGCCAAAGGTATAATTCAGGACAACCCCCAAATCAAGCGGGTACACAGTTATTTGATCCCAGGGCTTAAGCTTAATTATCTTCCCATTCAACTTAAGGGACATGGACCTTATGGTTGCGCCTCCAATTGATTTGGGCACATAACCTCCAAAAAGTTCAATTTCCGTCCTATCCTTAAAAAAGGTGTAACCAATTCCAGGTGATATAAAGCCAATAGACCCGGCAAACTGGAGCTTAACATGATGAGGAACATACCAGGGAAGGGTTCCATCATCCAATCCGTATGCCAATTTCCCAAAAATAGAAATTGAAATAAAAAGTATTAAAAATATTTGTTTAAAATTTCGTGGTATCAGCATGAAAACCACCAGGCCAAATTTTGTAAGTCCAATAAACCCTCTGATTCGGTGTTGTAGAGCAATAAAACGGCACTTCTGAACAAATAGTGCCTGTTGCAAAATGATGTGTATGTCCATACATACACAAAAGAATTTTTTTATTTTGTTTGAGTTGTTCGCAGAAAAGACTGCTCAGGGTTTCATCAAAATCAGCATGATATGGCGGGATATGAAAGACCACTATGGCATTTACGTAATTGTTGGTGTCCGCAAGCGCGTAAGAAAGCCAGGTCAAATCTGGGATGGACCCATCAAAGCGAAACATATCCGGATTAGTATCAATAAAAACAAACCTGAATTTGCCATAGGTAAAATAGTAATTCAGGTCACCAAACATGGTTTTATAAACCAGCTCGCCGTTTGCCACCTTGTCATGGTTTCCGACTGATGTAAAATAGGGGTACCTGAATGAGTCAAAAATATCAGTTGACCATTCATAACCCTGCAAAAGGCCATAATCCGTCATATCGCCTGCATTCACTAAAAAATCAATGCCTTCAAGATTGTTGACACTTATAACCAAATCTTTTAAATCTTTATAAAAGTGATGTGTATCGCCGAAATGGACAATTTGGATTGTATCTCCCGGAACCTGCTTCATTAATTTATCCAAATTGGTCTGTGTAAGATTGGAACGTGAGGTAGATGAAATGACCTGATTAGGGCTATATTCGATTATTCGGCAACTGGAGAATAATAAAGATAAAAAGATAAGAACAAAGAACCGTTTTTGTTTTTCCATAAAAAGGTATGTGATTGAACCTTATATCAAAACTTCGATATAAACACATACGCAATAGACATACCAATGTTCTTCCTTAATCATAAGGTGGTATTCTTGAGTAAATTCCCCTGCTAAATAGCTTAGTTTGTGGAATCAGCATCCATTTAATTATAGAATGTGTCATATTTAAGAAGCGGTTCTATGGAAATTGAGAATAAACAATAAAGCATTGAATAAATTTGTTAGAATACGTGAATTTTTTAAACTTCATTATTGGTAACATATTTGCTTACCTTTAGCTTGATAAGGTTAAGTACTAAATTCATGCCTTAGAGTTTAACAATACTATAAAGGAAAGTATAAAACATTATGATCACAAA
Source organism: uncultured Fibrobacterota bacterium (assembly GCA_963831235.1). Taxonomy (GTDB): domain Bacteria; phylum Fibrobacterota; class OXYB2-FULL-49-7; order OXYB2-FULL-49-7; family JAEUSG01; genus CAWHPS01. The sequence goes on along the minus strand of CAWHPS010000061.1, from coordinate 113,751 downwards.
ATCGAAAACCGCTGCTATTATTGCTATAATCGCCTTTTTAACTTTTTCCTTCCTTGGGTATGGGCAATCCATTCCTGATTCAGTCATCAAGAGCAATGAGGTAAAATCCATTGACTCGGCCAGCGCCTCTAATGGTGATACCATAAAAGGCACACCGGATGAGAAGATCGTTAAATCCAATTCTGATACTCTGAATAAGGATAATCAGATTAAATCCATTGATTCTACAAGATTTAATATGTTTGGTGATTTATTAAACGACGATACCGTGTATAATAAAAAATCCCCTTTGTGGATACCTCTTGCCGAAGTCCCGGCATTCAATGTTGCGGTGTGGGCTGTTGACAGGTATGTTCTAAATGAAGATTTTGCAAGGATCGGCCCTGATACCTGGTCACATAACATTAAAACCGGCTGGGAATGGGATAGCGACAGGTTTGGAATGAACTTTCTTCTTCATCCTTATTCAGGTGGAATAAACTTTATGTCCGCCCGGTCAAATGGCTATGGTTTTTTCGAATCAGTGCCTTTTGCAATAGGAGGCAGTTTAATATGGGAGTATTTCGGTGAAAATTCTTTGCCATCGTATAATGATATTATCAATACGCCTGTGAGCGGTGCATTTTACGGGGAAATCCTATATAGGCTGAGTTCAAATATTTTGGATGACCGTACAAGCGGGGCACAGAGATTTTTCAGGGAATTAGGCGCAGCAGCAATCAGTCCGCCAAGGTTTTTCAACAGGCTTATTCAGGGAAAGCTCACAAGAAAAACAACTGAAGAAGTATATCAAAAAGAACCTATCAATGTAGAGGTGGCTGCTGGAATGCGAAAACTGAATACTGGAAACAGCTTCTTAAGCGGGCCGGCAAATTTTATGACCAATGTCCAGCTTGATTATGGATATCCTCTTGAAAAAAGGAAATGGAAACCTTTTGATTACTTTACCCTCCATGCGGGCATTAATTTTGGGGTTGGAAGAAAATATGTTGAAAATATAACCGGATATGGAGTTTTATTCGGTAAAAATGCGGAAGTCGGCAAACTTGAAATGCTTTTAGGGGTATTCCAACATTATGACTACTTTGATAATAAAACCTTCGAACTTGGAAGTTTTGCCTTTGGCGGTGGGATAATGTCGAAATATCCTTTATCCAAAGAGTCCTATGTTTTTACAAACATCCATCTCGGCGGAGTGCCATTAGCTGGAAACAGCACACGATTAGGCCCTGATTCCTCAGAAATCAGAGATTATACTTATAATGGAGGTGCGGAAGGAAAGTTTGAAACCGGTCTTAATCTTGGCTGGGGAAGCGTTCAGATCAATGGTTACGCTTATTGGCTTCATACTTATATTGGAGCCCCGGGAAACAATTACATCGGCATATTAAGACCCAGGGTTACTATAAGGCTGGTAAAAAATCTGAGCATCGGATTTGAACAATTATTTTACTCATCATCCATATCCGTTTCCGGGCTGGGTGACTTCCATGCAGTCAGAACTGAACAAAGAATTTATCTCGTGCTTAATGTGGGAAATTTCAAACTATGATAAGAAAAGAAACACTATTAGTGATCGTAATTCTCTTTTTATTTGAGACTTCACTGTTTGCACAAAAAAAATATACTTTTACCCAGTTCGGCAATGAGACCGTTGAATTCATAAAACAACCCATGAAATGGGAGGGGATCGATTATCTTAGGATCGGATTGGTAGGGGTCGGGACAGGCTTGACCATGTTTGCGGATGAACCCATACGTGATAAGGTACTGAAAGACCGTAGTTATTACTACAGCTTCCCCATAGAATTCGGTAGGAATTATGGTGAATTATATTCCCCGTTTGTGTTTTTCGGGGGCTTTGCCGCATATTCATTGATAGCCGATGACATTGCATCAAGAAGGATTGCGTATGAAATCGGACAGGCTTCGCTATATGCAGGAGGATTAACATTTCTTTTGAAAGTGGCAGTCGGGAGAGCAAGACCATACATGGAAGAAGGTGCAGCTTCATATCATCCTTTTTCGTCGATTATAAACCAGGATAATCATTCAATACCTGGTGGCCATTCAACAGCTGCTTTTGTCATATCAACTGTTTTATCACGGCATGTAGATCCGGTTTGGTTAAAAGCATTGTTATACACACCTGCGGTGCTTACTATTGTTTCCAGGGTTTATCAGGACCAACACTGGACATCCGATAATGTTATGGGTGCCGCACTTGGTTATTTTGTGGCAACATGGGTTGTTGACAAGCATGATGAAGTTGATAAATCACTTGCTAAAGATTTACAACATGGGCTGATGGAACATGTTCAGCTTCAACCGGTTTTTACTGGAGATTTTTGTGGCCTAAACCTTAAATACGACCTGCCCAATATTAACTAACCCATTGGATATGAGACTTGGAAAGAAGATTTTTATCATTGTTCCGGCGATCCTAATATTTCTATTTTCCGTTGGCCTTCTGCTGCAAATCACGATTTTACCGGTTTTAATCCAAGGAAAAATCCTAAGCGCACTTAAAAAGAGCGGCTTTACCAATGCTAATGTGAAGGTACGGTCTGTTTCATATTGGGGGGCCGTACTCAAGAACCTGAACATAGGTCTTGAAAAACAGTTTCAACTAAGGAAAATTAAAGTTCGATATTCATTAAGGTCCATTTGGCACAATGAAATAACCTCCATCCATGTTTACGGCGCTAAAATCAATATTACAATTAAAGACCATGTATGGGATTTTGAACCTCTTCAAAGTATAATGGAGAAGGGCGGCAGTGATGGCCTTATGCCCATTCCTTTTAATGATCTGTATTTGGAGGAATCTTCTTTAAGTTTATTGATCGAAGGGCAATTAATGACTTTTCCAATCAATGGTACTTTTCGGAAAACAGGTGATAACATCAGTTCCATTGAATTACAATCCAGGATAAATGAAGCTTCATTTCTAGCCCATGTTACCTTGGATCAAAATAATAAATATACTAAAGGGGGTTTTGAAATAACGGGATTGGATCTGGCATTGCTGAAAACAGTGGCTGCAATCTATCCGGTCTTAAAAGGAATATCCGGCCAGGGCCTACTGGACCTAAGCGGTAAATTTTCATATACAAACGGACAATTAGCGGATGAAAAAAAAGGCTCTTTGGAAATTGATATCAAGGGAGATCATATGCAGATTCAAAAACAGACTGGAGCTCAAGGCTTTATCATCATTCCATTGTCCATTCAGACAAAGGCGACATTTACAATTGACAGCACGGGTCTTAATCTTTTTGAATCAAGCTCTGCTGCAAACATTGAGCGCTTTTCGAGTAAAACCCTTGGTCTTGAAGGAAAGAATATCAGGCTGTCGCTTCCCTACGATTGGAGAGACAAAAGGATCACAAACGGAACATTGAAAATTGGAACCACGGATTTTCATGTTTTGTCTTTTTCAAATGTTACTGCCGCATTTAAATTCGATAACCATAAAATGGAAGCTACAGCAAACGGTTTACTTGGGCCCTGGGCAAGGGTAGATGCGGCCGGAACTTTTACCATGGACAAACAAGGATTAACTGGTGACATAGTTGCCAAGGTCCCTCCATTCACAACACAAAACAAGAAATGGCTCGCAAGTATCATTCCTCCTATAAAAGAGGATCAACTGCAATTGCAGTGGGTCTCACTCTATGAAATGGATTTGAAACTCAATCAAATCAGTGATTTCCCAGATTTCCGCATTTGCGGAGTATTTTAAGACGAAAATATTGCCAATCATGAAACCCATAAGCATTTTTCTTGATTGTCTTGACAACATTGTTGAACCCTTCACTCAGGCCGTTGGTACACCGGAGCTTGAAGAAATTCAGAATGCCAAATCGTCGACGGTCGAGCATCTTGATGTAATCGAGGATTTCTTTAATACCGCTTTCCCGAGCACGGTGTTTCCACTCACTCAGTTCGGCGCGTGCTTGCCGGGGATTCATCCGGCGGAAAACAACCCGCAAATCCTCCTTGAGGATATACGCAGTGTTCAATGTTTCGTTTGCGGGCAAGCGGAGCAGGTCTTTGAGCCGGACACGTTGCGACTGCTTCAAATCTTCCCTTGGGCGCAAAAGCAAATAGCGGGAACCTTTCAAAAGGCGTCTCCCCTCTGGTGGAAGTTCGCTTTGGAGCCGTCGACGAATATTGTCGATAGCCAAGCTCAGAGGCTTGATAACATGAAAATGATCGTAGACGATTTTGACGCGCGGACAACGAGCCCGGATTTCTGCTTCATAGGGGTCGTGCATGTCAATGACCACGCATCGAAGTCGGCGGCTTCGTTTTTGGCCAAACCAGCTGAAGAACTTTCGCAAGGTTGCTCGGTCGCGGTTTCGTCCCACCCAAATAACGCGGTGGCTTTCCAAATCGGTTACAATCGTCAGGTAGCGATGCCCTTTTTTCTCGGCCACTTCGTCGATACCCAGAATGGTAATTCCGTCCAAGTTCCGCTTTCTCAACAAACCAACGATATGGCGAATTTCAGCATCCTTGATTGTCCTCCAATCAGTTCCTGTCCAATCGGATACATCTTCAGACCTCACTAAACCTATCATTATTTAATCAGTTGATTCGCAGATTGGATTCCCGCTATTTTATTTGATGGGATGCAATTACATATTGCACCTGTCAACCTTTACCCACATTGGATGGTCACGATGAACGAAGTTGTATTGCAGTCGATTCTTGGAACAGACAAGCGCAATCCATATTTGCATGTTCTCCGTCGTAAAGACACGGACAAGCTGGAAGTTTACTATGGGGCACAGCGTCTGGAGACGGTGGTTGATGATAAGGATCACATCAGCTACCGGGCCTGTTTGGGCAGGCTCTACAATGCGGGATTAAAACGAGAAGCGTTATCGAAGGTTTTTGATGTGGATCGCAAGACGATGCAGCGCTGGGGGAAAGCCCTTCTGATGCCGGATGCGGAGGCATCGATTCAAGCATTGCGGTCGCGCCATGATCCGCGTAAATTGACGGCGGAAGTGCGGCGGTTTGCAGAAGTTAGATTTGAGTATATATACCCTAATAATCGTTATAGCTACAGCAGCCGGATACGTCAGGAGATTTATAAGACATTCAAGGTAGCACTTAGCGCTGAGAGTCTGCGTCCTGTTTTTGCAGAATGTAAACGGAGGATGTCTGCCAGTACCAGCGCTAAAAGCAAGGATGACGATGGCGATTCTGGAACTGTTGAACAGGAGGCGGATAAGCGTGGAGGCGGTATAGCACTCCCTCCAGAAACATGTAATAATAGAATTGAACATGACCAGATTCAGGAGCCTGCCGTGGTACCGATTGTCCGCTATATACATCATGCAGGAGTCCTTCTCTTTTCCTGTTGGCTCATCCGTCTTCAAGGGGTGCATGAGAAAGGCGTATTGTTGAAGCAGTGGCTTGTGATGGTGCTGCTTGGGGCTGTGAACATAGAGCAGGGCAAATATGTGAGTTGGGATAGCCTGGAGACGTTTCTGGGAAGGACGGTTCGTGGAACGGTAGAGCAGCGAAGAGCTCTCGGGGAAATCGGACAGAGCCTTGGGGCGGAAGCTGTTCTTAGGCTAAATGCCGAGGTGACATGTGTTGCCAAATGCAGTGATTTCTACTATGACCCGCACACGCTGCATTACACTGGGATGAAGAAGATTCTCAAGGGATGGTGTTCCAATATTCGATGGGCTGACAAGGCGCTGCATTGCGATTATATCCACACCAGCGAAGGGATGCCGGTGTATGTGGAATACGCGGACAATTATCAGGATTTGCGTGAGCGATTCAAAACGGTGATTGGTAATTTCCGACGCACGGTTGATATGGATCCGAGTTGCGTGATAACCGTGGCTATGGATCGTGGGGTTTATGGTCATGAGGTGTTTGAGTCGGTTAAGGCTGATCCGTTTCTGGAACTGGTCACATGGGAGAAGGGGTTTGTCGCGGAGAGCTTTGACGAAAGCAGGCGTAGCGGCTCGTATGAGCTTGCGCGGCCGAGGAATAATGCCTCCGATGTGCAATTGTATCGGTTTTCCTATATCGATGAGAAATGGCCAAAGGATTCGTCTATACGGCGGCTGGTGGTACAGGCGATAAATCCACAGGGGAGATGTATCGTGGTGAGCATTCTCACTACCGATACCAAGCGCGACGCCAAAGAGCTGATCCGGCTTATGTTCCGGCGATGGATACAGGAGAACGACTTCAAGTATCTGGACAAGCACTATGGCATCAATCAGGTCACCAGCTATGCCAGCATTGCCTATGAAGATTTGAAGTCGACATTGACTGACAAGCAGATGGAAAGCGCTGAAACAAAGGCGCTTCTTTCAGAGCGTCGGGAGTGCGAAAAGGATTTGCTGCGATTACTTCACAAAGAGCATAATCGTGACAATCGGGTTATGCAAGCCCGGGCATTGCTTGACGTGACGGATAAAAAGATCGAGGCCATCACAGCATCGACCACCTACTGCGCCACGAAGGAGCTTGTTGTTCTTCGCAAAGAGCGTTCGCGGCAAAAGGCAATTGTGACGCGGCTTGCAAAGCTGGATTATAAGGAAAAGAAGCAAAAACTTGATCAGCAGATTGCCGCGCTAAATGAAAAGTTGGCGAGTTGTAACCACAAGATATCGAAACTGGACTATCTGATAACTCAAGGTTACGAATGCCTTGATACCAATAAAAAACGTGTGATGGACAGCATCAAGATTCTGGCGAGAAACATTTTCTATCAAGCGCTGGCGCCTTTCAAAAAGAACTATGACAATTATCGGGACGACCACGAGTATTTCAGAAGCCTGACTCATGCGCCTGGATTGTGGGTGGACGATGGTTCAACTGTAACCGTTTATCTCGAGCCGGCTCCGCATTTGTCACCGAAGCTTGAGCGGTGTTTTCAACAGGTTCTTGACGATTTGCAGAAATCGCCCTTGGTACTGCCAAATGGCTCAGGACGTATTTTCCAGATCAAATTGAGACCAATTGAGGGAATTGAACTTGCGGTCGCTTAACAGGAAATTGAGCGTTTTTAGTGAGGTCTGATCTTTCAATGTCGTACCACCTGTCAACTGAAACAGCCACCGCTCGTACCGACGAGTACATCGAGATTGGGGACGTGCTATTGGAAGAGAAACCCGACGAACTCCACATTGAGGACAGTCAATTCGATGTCGACAAACCCACAGCCAGACTTTATGCGGACCGATATTCAAATCTCGCAGACGAACCCATACATGATCGTAGTGATGTTGGAACGTCCGGCCACACCCATCGCACGTCCATTTGTGTTTCCTTGGTTCCAGCCAAATTTCAAGACTTTTCTTGTTGTGTCTTTTCCATGTAACTACACCATAACTTTGAAGTCCCAAGAACGAATTGATAATATTATCATTGGACATCCCTCTGTCTCCTGGTTAAAGATTGTCACCAACAACCTTATACCAGAACGGGGGATGTCTTTTCAACTTTTACTCACATCAATGATCCTTCGAATAGATTTTCATCTTACTATAGACGCAATACACATTTTGCTCTTGAACTGCAGTGAAAATATTCCTTGGAAAAAGCCCCCCTGCTTTTTTGGAGCAGGGGCTTTTTCCAAGGAATATCATAGAGATAAGTGAAATAATAGGCTTAAGAAGAATGCTACAACCCTTGACATCGCGCTTTTAGCATGGGTACCCACTGCAATTGCAGAAGAACCATAAAAGAGGATGAAGCTTATGGCACACTGTCCGCTGAAGCACAATTTAAAATCGGGAACGAACCATTCTTTCAACATTATGTTTTTTATCTGAAAGATATGAATTATAAGAAACCACAGACGGATATCGGTTTTCAGGGAATCGCATGCACCCTCTCAGTAAAAAGCTTCGTCCCTTTCCTTACGGATAGTAATCAGCATGTTACCTTTAAAAATGCATACACGGGTACCTTCCAAGTTGAAAATGGAAATATCGCCTTCGGTTTTCCTGCAAATGACAGAGTTATTGTTTCCTCAATGGAAATGAACTGGGCGGGTGGAAAGTTATCCGGAAAAAACATGCAAATGGAATTCTCGCAACCCCGGCTTGCATTAGATGTAAATATTGAAGGCTTGGATCTGCAGTCAATCCTGAATTTTATTGAATACAAGGACGTATCAGGAGACGGTAAAATATTTGGACATGTGCCAATAACCTTTAATTGGGAGAAGCGCATGCATCTTTCTTTTGGTAATGGGTTCCTCGAAGCCAGGCCACCTATCGGCGGGCTCCGGTTTTCAAAAGAAATTGCCATGAGGATATTGGGTATTAAAAAAGAAATCAATCCTAAAACAAAGGATGCGGAGGAAGCCGTCTCTCTCATGATGATTAGGGCTTTGCAGGATTTTGAATATTCAAGCCTGAGAATGGTCTTTCAGAATGATGAGAACCACATTTTAAAAGCCAAAGTGGAAACCAAAGGGTATGGTCCCAGGGGGGCGAAGGAGAATATAATCCCCATCGGCGGCCTTAATATTAATATAAGCAGCCTGGATGATCTGTTAAACCAGATGATTAGTAACTTCTCAATAAACCTTCGTACATAACGCCTAAATAACCATGACGTACTTTTGAGCTAATGTCGCTTACAGGAGAACTTTATGGGGTTTGAGCTTGAGCTCTGGCACGAATGATGTCCGATAGGGGCTGAATATTATTGACTTTATGGACACGATCTTTGAGGTATTCCCAGAAAGAGATTTTCAATTTTCGGCATGTTTTTTTTAGACTGGTAAACGTGTCACGACAACGTCTTCCATTATCACTGCGCGTGCTGCCGCTGATTTTTCGTTTTTTAACATATTCACGAATATCGCGTTCGCTATCATTGTTGTGTAACGGAATATCCGGTCTTTCCAGTACCAGGAGCAGTTCCAGCTTATTCTTCGCTATACGCCGCAAAGCTTCATTTAATGTATCACTACAGGTATGGGTGGAGAATATGTCGTCGAATCTTTTTTCCAATCCGTCTTTTGCCGTGCCCTCCGGTGCTTTCTTGTAGGCCTTGAGGTCACGGTAGAGTTGCCAGATATGTTTACGAATATCCTCTATGGCCTCTTTCTCTTTCCCACTGCAGGGGATGATTTTATGAATCGTCCTCTCCGCATGAATCCAGCATAACGCATGCAGAAGAATGTTGAATTGTCCGGCATCATCGCTTAAGATGACCAAATCCTTTGAGAAACCATGACTGAGTATGCTGCCAAGTAATGCACCTTCTGTGGCTATTCGGGCATGACGTTCTGTGGTGATTGCCAGTTGATTCAGGTGCAGCTTCCAGTCGTCTTCGTTTTGAAAATGTTTGGTTCCATGCATAGCGAGTTTCTCCAGCAACGGCTGAGGAAACCCCTGCTGTGTCATATACGCAAGCGCATCATCGTTAATCATATAATCAACATAGACATTGCGCAGCAATTTCAGGAAATTAATCCGGCTTTTACTATCGGTACTTTCAAACCAGGCAAACAAATCATTGCCGATATGCGTGCAGTAGCCGTTTTTACCGTTATGACGAGCAGAGGTATCGTCAACATGAATATGGCCTGACACTTCCAGTCCTGCAGGAAGTATGTCATCCTTCTCCTGGTGAAAAATCTCGTTGTCTTCTGTTAATATCCGGCTTATCTGCCCGCTGGAAATATCCACTCCCAGTTCCAGCAACTCTTCCAGCAGTAATGGCTGTGTGACATGGCAATGATGATACTGTTGTAGCATAAAACTACGCAACATCGGATCAAAATGCCCCTTTACAAAATCAGGTAATTCGCCTTTGAGGAGATTGCCTTCCGGATCGCGCCAACACTCAAGCCGGTAGCAAATATTATGCAATTGGATTTTAAGCCCCTGAACAATATAATCATCATGGCTCTCAAATGTTGAACCCGGAGGTAATGACACAGGAGGAATAGGTATGGTTTGATGGATTATCAGGTTCACTGTTTTGCTTCTTTTTTCTGAGCCTGGTCGCTTCCCATCAGAATTTTCCGGTTTATCTATCGTGTCTTTCTCCAGATTACTCGGTGGAATCCTCGGCTTGCCTTTGTGTTCTTTGAGACGGGCAATCTCCTCCTTCAATTGTCCGATGGTTTCATTGAGATGTGCAATGATTTGCAGTAACTCCGTAACCAGAGGGGTTTTTCCTTCTTCCGGTATTTTATGAAGGTCTATCATTCGCTAAACTTTCTTATGCTTTCGGTGATTCAGCCGGGTCTGCTTCTGACGAAACTGTAAAATCAACTCCGGTCCAAGAGCGCTTATCAGTGCCTCCAGCTTACGGCTGTTGCTGATAGCCCGCCGCATCACCGTAACCAGTTCCAGAGGAACGTACATGCAATGCCGATGCCCCTTTTTAAGGTAGGAAAAAATGAAGGTACGATGTTTTTTACCGCTTGCACAGGCAGGACAATTGGGCCGGATGCACCTATTATATACTTGGGCCAACGATCCTTTGGCAAGCGGCCATTTATCCGTGATATCTTTCTTGAATCGTTGCAGTGTGAGCTTGTTTGGAAATCTTGACCTGCTCATTATGTATATATAATATATTGCATATATACAATGCAAGCAAAAAATGCATCTTGGACGATTTATTTTATAAATAGTTCATCATTTGATTTGTACAAATTATAAAATTCATCCGAAATGCCTAAAAACGGCGAAATCGAACAAATTTTGATGTGTCTGGCTTAAGATTACTCCGTGGCGTAAATCAGGATTGGTTTGCGGAAAAGGATGCTGTCAAATAAACAATTTCAAGTATTTGGGAGGACTTATTGAGAAGTTACGATGATTATTCCTAAAGTGAGAATGCAGCGAACAAATTTTCCTTTAAACATGTAAAAACGTGAATTTATTTAGAACTTAAACAGGAGGTGCGGATGAAGTTTTTTCTTTTCATTATCGCAGGAGGAATGATCCTTACCGTGGCCGGATGCTGGACCATTACGGTCAAGCACAAGGTGGATCCCATTTACATTACCATGGATGTTAATGTAAAAGCTGAAAAACAGTTGAATGACTTTTTTGATTATGAAGAACAGGTCGGTTTGAGTGGCACGAAATCCATGCCAGATGATACAAAACATAAAATAATAAAGGAGAAATAAAATGAAAGCTATTAATGCAAAACAAATCGGAATATTTCTGATTCTCACACTGTTTTCCGTTTTTACCATTGTTCCGGCGCAAAGCCCTAAAGATGATATCAAAAACCGCATGAAAGGACGGTTCATTAAAATAAACGAACTCAAGAAAAACGGAATAATAGGCGAGAATCCCCAGGGCCTCCTTGAAGCAATCAAACCCAAGGATACTGAAGACTTATCCCTAAGTGCCATTATTACAGCGGAGAATGAGGATCGTAAAGTACTCTATGGCCTTATTGGCAAGGAAAGCGAAACATCGGCTGAAGAAGTCGGAATGGCAAATGCAAAACGGATTTTTCAGAAAGCCACGGATGCTGAATATTTTAAGAGCGCGGACGGAGAATGGAAAAAGAAAAAGGATATGACTGTCGAGAAACCTTAACGAGCGCGGTATTTGTTAAAGACACTCATTCTTTCGCCTGATGGTCCAGGTGTTTTCTTTTTAGGAAACCTGACAGGAATAAGGCCAATAATGTATAGGTCAGAAACAAATAATACCCTGGCTGAAGAGAAGTGCCATTCGTGGCCAGAATTACGACTTCCTGGCCGGTTGAGCTTAATTGACCAAGTTGACTTGTAATAATGCCGTTAAATCCGATATACGCCATAAATATGGCAACCACCATTACATCAGCCATTGACCATTTACCGGATTTTAAGACAAAGAACTTTATTACAGGGTTCTCTTTCGCATTGTGATAATTGTAATAATATACCATCGACGATATTATTTTCAGCAATGGAAATATAATGCTGAAGGTAACTATCAGTATCCCTACAAATTTCATCTGGATTGCCTTATCAAGAATCAAAATCCTGAAAACATCAAAAATGCTTTTGCTTTGAAAATACAATACCTGGTTCTCGAAATGGATTGGGTGACCCATCAGCATAAAACTTATTGTTGAGATTTTCGCCTCCAAATCAATCATGGGAGTGGTTACTCCTGCTATAAGCAGGCTCAAAAGAGAGATAACAAGAAATAAATACCCTGAAGGGATCAAAGGTTGTCTGCTTAAGCCGTACATCATGAATAAAGTTATTGATAAAATGATAAGGAAAAGTACTTCCCTGGAAACAAGTTCATGCTTGACAGAAATTAATTTATCGATCTTGATCCTCGCACTTTCAATATCTTTGGATTCTGTTTCAAGAAGGATGCGGCGCCTCTGAGATGTATCCTGCATTTCAAAGGTGTTATTGGAATATTGTTCGAGCTGTTTATTAAGCAGTTCTTTTACCTGACCCCTTGTTTTCGATCTTGTCATCTCGTAAATGACCGCATCAGCATATTCAGGAATACCCTCTTTCACATCGTCCAGATTAATAAGCGTGTTTATAATTGATTGTTTGACCCAACCCTTAACCGAACCCGTGTTTCCTTCTTTGATCTTCCTGTCAACTTTATCAATAAGTGTGTCGAGTAGAACTTCGATATGTTTTCGGAGCTCCTGTTTTGTCGGCCTTGACAATTTCAGGTCCTTAATCTCATCCGAAAGTATTGCTGTAATCTGGCTTTTCCATTCATCAACATTTAAAAGACCATATTTAATATGATTAAGCTCAGCATAATCATTTTTGTTCTGTTGATTGGAAATTGAGTTTGAAATAATTTGATGGCATAAAATAACCGATGCGATTATTATTATAACTGATAAAATAAATTTAATCAGTTTCATTGTATTAAACCGGAATTAACGGTTTTTATTTCAATTGGAATTTGCTGCAACACACCGAAACGCCGACCTATTACCGGCCAGATCTGAAGGAGTGATTTCAATATCCCAGCCAGGACAGGCCCAAAGAAAACCCCTACGATTCCGAAAAGCTGAATCCCGCCTAAAATTGAGATCAGGCTGACCAACGGGTGCATGTTGCCCTTGCCCTTTAAAACAATTGTGCGAACAATGTTATCCGTGACACCTATGATGAGTCCAGAGGCAATCATGAAAAACATTCCCACTATAGCTCCTTTTGTGTAAAGGTAAACCGCTCCCGCGATCCATACCGGAGTACTTCCCACAATAGGTATCCAGGCAAAAATAAAAGTCGCGCCTGCGGCAAGGAATGCTCCAGGTATCCCAATACTCCAAAATGCGATGAACATCATGCATGCCTGGGCCGAGGCAGCGGCAAACGAAGACCAGACCACGGATACGGAAGTATCCTTGAAGGACTGGGTAAGCTTCTCCTGCACATCAGGTTCCATTGGTATTTTATCAGCAAACCAGTGAACAAAATGGCGACCATCCAGTAGGAGAAAAAAACAGGTTATGAGCGCAATAAAAGTCTGGAGAACAAGATAGGGCAGCCGGGAAGCCCCAGAAAGCACTGCATTCGTTAGAAATATTCCCGTATCCTGAATACCGATTCTAATCTGTTTTTCAAACGCTGCTGCGCCTCCAAAAAGGTCATCCATCGGACCTATTTTCACTATCTTTTGGATGAGAATATTAATGGAAAGCATTTCTTTTTGGGAAAGCCATTGCCCCAAAGTTATGGCCTGCCTGACTGCGATTGTAAGAAACATTGAAAGGGGGCCGATAAATAGCAGGATAATACCCAAAAGCACAATAACCGCCGACAGCTTTGGCCCTACTCCCTTACTCTTTAAATAGCAAAAAGGTGTATTTGCGATAACCTTCAGCATAACACCCATCATTATCGCTAGTATATAAGGAATGATAAGAACAGCATTAAGTGCAATGACAATCGCAAGAACACCCACAAACACCAGAAGTCCTATGCGAAGCTGCTTTTCAGGTATGATAATTTTGCTATCCATTGGTAACTATATTTTCAGCCAATTTATAAATAACTGCTTCCCTTTTTATGGGTATGGCCTACAACCAATCATCATGCAATAAGAGGGCCAAAACTTAGTTTTAGCTTAAATTTAAGTAAAAAACAAATTGGCAAATCTTTCTCAATAATTAATACAATTAATCCCCTGTTTATGAGAATACATGTCTCAAAATATGATTGATAAAAAGGATAAATGAATTCTGCAATATGCTGACAACTGACACACAATTAAACAGGGTTATCCAAGACCATTGTTACAAAGGAATTAAGAGTTATTATTGTTCCGGCATTGTTATTGCAAAACCATTGGTATGGAATCAATCAGCATTACCAATTCCAGCCCGATTGCTTTAAGAGTACCCGCTCTGGGAGAGCCTATATATAATTCGTTACAGGAAATAGCTGATAGATCAGCTGTAAGTATCTTTCTGGAAGAACAGTTGATTGAAGTTCAAAGAGGCGCACGTCAATCTGCGAATTTAAGAGCAGCCATAGCGGGCAGGCACACGAACGGACCAATCGACATGAGAACTCCTGGAAGTGCCGATATTCTAAACCTGCTTGCATAAATTGTCATCGAACAACAGCTAGCTTTTTGTTAACAAGAGCGCCCTTGACCGAAAGCCGCATTATATAAATTCCTTGAGGCATTGCTGATTTTCTTATTGAAACATTATTTAACCCGGCTGTTCCAATGCCCTCAACAACACTACCCGCCTTCTGCCCGTTAATAGCATACACAGCAAGCTGGTATGCTCCTGAAGCGGGAAGCGATATTAAAACAGCTCCGTTCCTGTAGGAACAAATATCCAAACCTGACGAAGCAATGACATTTTTTCGCGAATCCTGGATGGATGTAGCCATGCTTCCGACAACCTCATAGGCGCCTAAAGTAAAACCTGTTGCAATTGGTCTTACATTTCCTTCGATATCAGTATTGAAAATCGTTGAAAGGTTGGTACCCTTTTCAATACATGGTGAGGTCTCGCTTAACTGAAAATTAGTTGATGAAATGAATTTGGGATCCATGCTTATACCGTGTACATCAAGGCCAAGCGCCTGCCATTTGGCAAAGGATCCTACAAAGTTGCCGTTCCATTTTCCTATGTCACGGATAAAGTTATCGTTATTATTATCAAAAGTATGGTTTGTTGAACGAAGATCAAACGGCCAGTTGAAATTGGAGAAGATGTTATTTTTAACATCAAGAAAAGGTGATGGAAACCTCGTATCGTCCTCCAGAATCGCGGCTGACTGTCCACCTGCTACAGGTGTTACAAAAGTATTGTTATAAATCTTATGATGGCCACCGCGGTTCGGATTATCCCGCAAGGAAATAAAGGATTCGAAGAAATTGGGGCTTTGACTGCCTGAAAATTGCGGCGCAAAGAGGTTGTTGTAAATTTGGACCTCTTTTGATGCACCGCTTAGATAAACAAGTGCTGTCATGGCGCCGCCTGAGCCCGCAACCTGCGAGAAATCCCCGTAAAACCGGTTATTGTAAATTGCAAACCCCTCTATATATCGGTCGAAAGAGGCGGCCTCATCAGGAGAGCAGTAATGCTGAATGCCGTCGCCGTGAACAGCACCACTTAGCTGCGAATGAAAATCATGGATATTATTATTGTATGCCTGGACATTATGCATGATAGACGCTGGGGCGGCAGGAACGAACCTCATTGCATAAGCACAATGAGATATATCATTATGATGAACAAGAATATCATAATAATCACCGCTCTTCTCAGTTGAGATATAAAGACAGCCCCAGCTTTCGAGAGCAAAGGTATTGTTGCTCAATTCCAAATATGAACAATTTATAAACTGGCATCCAATTATGCCATTTGCTGTGAGTGTACCAGCATTAATAAACTTAAGATCATTAATTAATATATGGTTTTTACCATCCGCTGATAATATGGTTTTCTGAAACATGGATCCATCAAAGGTCGGTTGTGCCCATGCTGATCCTGCATACCAGTCATGATCAGTGGTATATGTATCCGTGTTTCCAGTTGAGCCGCTGTTAATTATTGTAAAAGGAAGTGATGCTGCGGGCCAGACCACCCCGCCTTTAAAAACATAAACATCACCAGGAGCATGCGTGTAAGCAGCTGAAAAACCATTCATACCCGGACATCTTTTCCACGGCGCTGATTTGGAAATACCGGAGTTATTGTCAGCTCCAGTGGAATAATCAATGTAGTAAGTATTTCCAAAAATAAAGGCGGAAACAAGAAGCATAAGCATTGAAATTCGAGTAAACATGTTTGATCTCCAGATTAATCGTTTAATTCGTTTTGCACAAAAACCCTAGATACAATAATCAAATTTAAATTGAAATAGTTTGGCTTAGTTTTGTTTATCGTTTAACTTTAATAATATAGGATGAAACGGGACAATTATCAATACGGAAAAATACTGTATTCATTACATAGAGAATCTATGTAGTTATATAATTATCTGATAGGGAAATATTATTTACCGGTTTAATGCCACTTCCAGGACATATCCAATTAAAGTTTTATTAAAGGGAAGGCCTTTGGCCCGGGCCTTCCCGTAGTTTTAATATGCTTTAAGCTTTAATCTCAATATGCTTTGGCTTGGAGGTTTCTTTCCTGGGAATCTTAACCTCCAGGAGTCCGTCTTCCAGCTTGGCGGAAACCTTTTCTTTGTCATATTCATCACTTACTGAAAACGCTCTGTAGTAATCTCCAATATTGAACTGCCTGATGGCCGGATCCGCAGGTTCCTTGAAGGTGTTCCTGGCCCTGATTGACAAGGTATCCGACTCATCAAAATTGATTTGCACATCTCCTTTGGCAACACCGGGCATATCCACGGCAAGAACAAGTTCGTCATCATTAGCATAGATGTCCACGTCCGGAGAATACGCTTTTCCGGATTCCTCCATTTGCTCAGCGGATGTGGTTTCAACTTCCTGCTTCTGCCTTTTTTCCAGTTCTTGTGTCATAATAGTCACCTCCTTTATTTCACGTCAATTGAAATGTTTTTAGGTTTTGCTTCTTCGGCTTTGGGGATCGTGATGATCAGGATGCCGTTCGAATAAGCCGCGTTGATTTTATCCTCCTTCACCTTTACAGGGATTCGGAAAGATTTCTCGAATTCTCCCACAGACCTTTCCGCACGGATAAGTTCAGCATTCTCTTCATTAAGAAGCGGCTCACGTTTTCCTGAAATCGTGAGCACGCTGTTTGACATGACTACGCTGATGTCTTTCTTTTTCATGCCTGCGATTTCAGCAACCACAAAGACATCATCCTTTGTGTCATACACATTAATCAATGGATACGAATAGCTTCCAGTTGTTTGGCTATAATGCCCAAACGCCTCGTTGACCTGTTTTCTTAAAGCCTCCAATTCTCCCCATGGCGAAATACTCCATAACATGATAAAAACCTCCTTTCAAAAAGTTATTCCACTTTAATGACCACTGATTTTCCCGTCTTTGGAAATTTTATTCTTTTCCATAAGTTTGGACACTTCAACACAAACAACCACCTCATTCCATAAATTAGATACATCGCCACTTTCTCTCCATGGAATCAGGCATCTCATTTTCATTCACCTCCTTTCAAAGTGCTGAAGTTTTAAAAGACACCTTAACAAAAAAAATGCCAATTCTGTTTTATAGGGAATTTATCAAGAAAAATCAGGTAAATTTCCGGAATGATATACCCTCAGCGTGAGCTTCCTAAAAACAACTGTGTTCGATTTTTTAACAATTGATTCTTTTTGAAAACATCCTCTGACCAGCCGAAAAAAATTCAGGTTCAATATAATTTTATTCATTTTGTCAGACAGGTATGTTTTTTGAAAGTATTTTATGGCCAGCAAAGCAAACGGTGATAGCCAATTTGATATAGCCGTACTTATATTTTCCTCTTCTGATATGAATCATACTATAAGTATTACAAAATAGGTTTAAAATAGCCAGAAATAAGCAGTTTAGCATAACTTATGATCTCAATTTGAGATCAATATATTGCTTTCTCTATTGTATTTTCATTGCAAAAAAATTAAATTTATTAACACGAACCAAAGAGGAACCATGAAAAACTTAGAACATTACAGCGACTATAGGCAGTACCTGAAGGATTATTACGAAGACGCCAAGCAGAAACATTCATTCTTCTCTCATCGCTATTTTTGTAGGAAGGCTGGAATTAAGTCAGCCTCTTTGTATCAAGAAGTGATGCTGGGAAAAAGAAAACTCACTGATATGACAATTCCATGCTTTATAAAAGGATTGGAGCTAAATGAAAAAGAAGGGCATTTTTTCCATGCGCTGGTCCATTTTAACCAATCCAAATCTGCTATAGAAAAGACACGATATCTGGAAGAAATCCGAAACTTGCTTCCGCGAATAACGGAAAAAAAGGTTCCCATGAGCCTTTATGCTTATTATTCCAAATGGTATCATATCGCTTTACGGGAATTAGCCTGCGCTTTTAACTGGAAGGAAAACTATACCTTGCTTGCGTCCAAAGTCTGTCCGCCGATTTCCACCAAAGAAGCCAAAGAATCTATCCGACTATTACTGGATCTTGGCATGCTCTTGCGGGATAAGGACGGAACATACCGCCAATCAAGTCCTCTAATCACCACCGGAAGTGAGGTTGTTTCAGTTGCTGTTCGAAATGTAAATCATCAACTCGCTCAGCTTGGAGTGGAAGCGATAAATCAATTTTCTCCCACGGTTCGTGATATTTCAAGTTTTACGGTGGGTTTGTCTGAAGACAGCTATCAACAGATTAAACAGGAGATTATCGGTTTCAGAGAACGGATAAAACGAATAGTTACGGGACAGAAAATCGTTAAGAAAGTCTACAATGTAAATATTCAACTGTTCCCTCTGAGCGAGGAGATTGAATCATGAGAAAACTATTAATACCTTATATAACTATTTATGTGTTACTTTTCCTGGTGTCATGTACACGAAGCCCCGGCGATATTGCATCAAGTTCAGGCGGTGGAAGCGAACAGGGGAATGCGCTGACGGGCATTGTCGGGCAAGCGATCTATCCAAATGGAATAAAAGTTGCAGGTGCAATTGTTACCTTGCATCCTCAATCATTCGTTACAGCTAACCCGGAAAGTCTTAAAATTCATGACGAAATCCAACTGACAGATTCGGAGGGCATATACCATTTTTCAAAGGTAGCGACAGGGACATATTTCATTAAAATTAACGACCAGCATTCGAATGCCTCATTAAGAGAAATTCAAAAATCCAATGAAGATACCTTGATTCGTCTGTCACAGGACACATTAACAGCAACAGGTTCCATTAAGGGAAACATTATTGTACAGGGGTTGGAACCAGGTATGGCACTTTACTCTTTTCATGTTGTTGTTTGTGAATTGGGACTTGATTTAATATGTAATGATCTCAATGGGCAATTTCTTGTTTCTGAAATTCCCCATGGAACATACACAATCAGGGTTCAACCTCCGAACATGATTATCGGCAGCCAGATTTTTAACCCACACGATTATGCGATAGTCGATACTTCAGGGGTCGAGGTCAAATCCGGTGATACCTCTGAAATAGGAACAATTTTTATTCTCCGGATAGATTCGCTTCAAATGGATTCCATGTACCAGCGCGATACGCTTGCGATTCGTGCCATATTGGATAGTAACGGCATCGACACGACGATTAACGCATTTACTTTTGTGAGGGATGGAAGGATTATTTCCTTTGTCAGCCAGATAATCCCCATTCACTTTATCCCGGATGCCATCGGGGATTTGACTTGTCTGGAATATCTGTTTATTACCGGCCGTGGTTTGGCAGGCGGAATTGCGGACCCAATCCCTCTTGTGGTTTCCAACCGGCTCGCCGAACTGAATTCTTTAAAACACCTTGTGCTGAATAATTACAATGGAATTCCACTTGATGGCAGCCTCGATTCCACGGTATTCGCGCCGGGTAAATTGAAATCACTGGAAGTTCTTCAATTGCGAAACGATTGGCTTGTTTCTTTCCCGCCCTGGATATTCAATCTGGTTACATTAAATTCATTGGACTTAAGCCATAATGTTATTGGCCAAATACCTGGTAAAATATCTGAGTTAAACAATCTGGTTTCTCTGAATATGTCGTATAACGCTATTGACAAGCTTCCCCCTGAAATCAAACAATTGCAAAGGCTGAATACATTTAACCTCGAAAGATGTAATCTAATCACACTTCCGATGGAAATTGTCACGCTGAATTGCAGGATAGAAATTTCAAACAACTGTCTCTGTTCTCCCCTGGCATCGGAAATTTCCGAATGGGTTGATACGCATTTCTGTTTGTATTTGAATTGCGATAATTTGCCGTTTATCGATTGGAGGCAGTTGCAAAACTGCAATTGACCCTTGTTTAAAGATTAGCGACGCTAAAAAACAAGCTTCTAAAAAGAAGCTCAGCGATAGCTTTGTCTGCATGGGAAGCCTATAAAAGGCGAGAACTTTGAAAAGTTTCATGATTCTTTAAAGAGGAGGTTTTGTGATCAATGTTTTAAAAAGATTTTTTATTCTTCTTTTCGCTGTTTTTTCGTTTTCAGAAATGGGGACGGTTCCAATTCGAGTGAACTTGCCTTTTTATGGTGCGCAGGTCCGAAAAATACAGGACTTAAGAGGTTTTCGTTTTTGCCTTACCCGGGATGCTCTATATCGTTTTTCGAACACCGCCAATGCCTGGCAACGAATTTCCACCTTTACGCTGGATAGCACCGGCGGAATGATTGATGCGTTTGGGCAGCTATTTGTAATGGGCTCTGCGGAGATGTGGGTATCGGTCAATAACGGAAACTCTTGGACGCGTACTGGTTGGGTCAATAAAGGCGAACGTCTTCTTGGCGGAAACGAACAGGCGCTTTTCCTGGACAGCATGGGGGTTCTCAAGGTTTCCCGGGATACCGCAAAAACATGGAATGCAACCGGAGCGGGTAATAGGCTTTTAAAGTCCGTCGTGACACACAACAATGCAGCAGTTGCGTTGTATAAACCCGTCAACGCCTTATCGCTGCGAGCGGATACAGTTCTCTGGCATTCGGAAGACAATGGCGCAACATGGACTCCGAAACGGTTACCTGCTGGTAAAAGATGCGACAGTCTATTCTTTGTTCGTGGAAATGCCTGGTTGGCTTCTATTAGCGATTCAATTAACGGCCGACAACGTTTTATAGGTTGGTCCGGTGACTTGGGCGCCCATTGGGACTCTGTTCTCCCGCCGCAGTTACAGGCCGGCAGCGTTGCAGTCAAGGCGGCCATCAAGCGAATTGAAGGTTTATCCATAAATCTGGCGGCAGTCTCGCCGGTGGAAAAAGTATTATGCCTTTTAATCACCCCGGATACCGGAAGGACGTGGATCAGAAACAATATAGATTTTAGCAACATCAATTTAAAAAGTAATCCAGTCGGGTGGGAAGGACTTGCCCTGCTTGCTCCAAACGATTCCTATCTTTACGCGGTGGACCTGTCTCATGCGCGTTTATGGGAAAAGCCACTGTTCTCCACTGCAACATGGATGTCCGCTGTCCAGGGCCTTCGAACACAATCGGCAATAGGTTTCATTGCCGTTCCAGGCTTACTTCCGCTAATTGCGCGGTTTCAGGACAGCGTTTATATATCAATCGACAATGCACTGACCTGGACAAGTGTAAAAGATTCTCTGCAAGCCGCATGTCTTGGAGGCATCCGATCCGCGGATGATTATTTCTGGAGTGAGAAAACCTGCTATGTAGCGCATTTGAAAACCAGCGATGGCGGGAATACCTGGGTTAAAACCTCGGATCTGCTTGCGGCTAATTCCGGCAGGTTTCGGAGTGTTAGAATAGATTCCATGTTCTCGTGGTCCTATAGCCATCCGGAAAGAATTTTTATTGGATTGGATACGCTTATTTATCAACCCGGGCAAGGGACCATCACAACTTTTTCGATACACGAGACAGCCGTTAATTCAATAAATGCATTCTATAATGGGTTGCCAATCAGCCCTTTCAGATTTTTGCCGAAAATTCAGTATTTAAGCTGCTCAAATGAAAACATGGATGTTGTGACCTATCAAAAAGCCGGTGTGGTGTTTGGAACTTTGGGATGGACCATCGCCACCGATATCGGGAATATTCTTTCTCTTGTTCAGATAGGCCCCAGCTATTTCCGGCTCACTGATGATTCGACCGTCTCCTTTTCCGTTGACGGCGGAATAAACTGGAACAAATTGAGCGGCGTGAGGGGTGTTAAAAGCTTATCCATAATCGGCGACAAGCTGGTTGTCACCACGGCGTCAAACGCATATATCACGGATGCTGTTGGTCAGGGTCGGATTTTTTTGGGCGCAGGAGATGCCTATGCCTCCGACCGCTTCGTTTATCTCAAGCAGGATACGTTGGTGGACGTGTTTGCGTTGTCTGCGTTATCGACGGCCATTCCTGGACCGGATGAACCAACGCCATTGCTGGAAAGCAATTTGTCAGCCAACCCAAATCCGTTTAATCCGGTTACCAGCATTTTTTATCATTGCCCATCCGTTGGAACATTGCGCTTGTTTGACGTTCACGGCAAACATATTTACAGCTGGCAAACAGCGCCGGGTAGGCATCAGGTAATCTGGAATGGAAAGGATGCAAACGGAACGCCGGTTGCGGCAGGGGTTTACTTCGTTCAAATGGAACACGCTCCGAACCGTTCAATCTGTAAATTAACTTTGACTCGATAAGGAAAAAAGTTCTAATAAACCAATCAACTCTTAACAAGGAGCCTGTTATGCGCGCGAAAAAAGAAGCTGGTTTTGTGTGGAAAAGCCTTATGCTTTTGGCGTTTATGGTAACGCTTGGTCTTGGACAATCCCTGCAGCTCGTTTCCCCGAAAGCGGGCGAACCAATTCCATCGGAAAGTAACTATGTTATCAAATGGGGTGCCGATATTGGAATATCCGAGATTAGTTTGTCGTACACGGTAAAAGGGATGTCAGGGAAATCTCAGATTGCGAGTAGTATGGCCGCTTCCATTGATTCGTTTGTCTGGAAAGTCCCCTTTACCCCTGATTCGCTGAAAGAGGTCAGGGTTTATATTGCCGAAAGTGGTGTGGTCGGAGGTTTGGTTGATTCGAGTCCGCTATTTACCATTTACCAGTCCAGTCCCGATATTTATGAACCGAACAATTCATTGGCTGCGGCTTATTCCTTTGTGTTGGGTGATACCCTTGAAAGGGGCATCTTATCCGCTCACGATACGGATGTCTATACGTTTAACGTTGAAGCAGGGGAGCAGCTATCGTTAAAGGTTGCCGGATTGGATTATGACAACTTTATGGAAGTATTGGACTTTGGTGGAAACAATGTGACCACCATTAGCTCTTTCGGATCTTCAGATTCCACTGTCATTAGAATTGGCAATGCAGGGAAGTATTATATCAGAATATCCTCGTCATCATATTATTCTGCTTCCAGCGCCAAACGGTATCGAATGATTTCGCACAGTCTTTCAGCGTCAGGCATGTTAAACCTGCTTGCGCCCTCAACCAGTGTCTCAATCAATTCCGAGGAAAATTACATCATTCGCTGGCAGTGCGATGCGAGTGTGAAATCTGTTGTATTAAGGTTAAGGGATGGTAAGGGAAAATCTTATAACCTTAACGGTCTTTCGTGGCCTCCCAATATCAATTCTCCGGTTGATTCGTTTGTCTGGAACACTCTACTGATTGCGGACACCTTGAAGGATTTAAGGGTTTATGTCGAGGAGTCTCGTGTTGTTGGAGGTTTGGTTGACTCAAGCCCCAAATTTTCCCTTGTTCAATCCAGGCCAGATGTGTTCGAACCCAACAACACATTGAGTTCGGCTTTTTCATTCACCCTTGGGGATACGCTGGATCGTGGAATCCTGAACACCAATGATACGGATGCTTTTGTGTTTGCAGCAGAAAGCGGAGATAAAATTTCCATCCGAATTGATAAACTGGACGGCGAGGTATTGGATCCTAACGGGATTGTTTTGACTACAATTTCCGGGACCGCACCGAGAATTATCAGAATAAACAGTTCAGGGAATTATTATATACGAATCAAGACAGATGAATTTAGAGGGACTACACAGCCCATTCGCTATATGATCTATGCAAATAAGATTGTATCTGTTTTGAGTGTTCCAGTACTTGATTCACCAACCAATGGACTTCATAATGTCAGCGTCAACCCAACCCTAAGTTGGTCCAGCGTGCCGGGCGCAACATCCTATAGAGTGCAGGTTATTGCTGGGTCGTCGGGAGCAATCATCAGGGATAGTTCAGGTATTGATGCGTTGAACTTTGACATAAAAGATTTGGAGAATTATAAGAGCTATCAATGGCATGTTTGCGCTTCCAACGCAGTTGGAACAAGCGAGTGGTCTATAACCCGCAGCTTTATAACAATTGCCTTGCCAAGGATTCCCGAGCTTACTGCACCCGGCACAGGAAATTCCGGAGTGACGACAACTCCAACCTTAACGTGGAGAATTGAAAGCGGATATGGGGACACGCTTTCCTATCGAATCCAAATCTCCACCTCTTCGAGTTTTTCAACTTTAGTTGAGGATAGTTCCGAACTAATGACCACACAATATCTTTCAAAGGGCTTGCAGACGAATACGACCTATTATTGGCGTGTTAATTCTTCTAATGCCGGTGGAATCAGCGCCTGGTCCGAAACCTGGAATTTTAAAACCATATCCGGGGTCGGCATTGAAGAAGCGTTAATACCAAATGAATCTTATGTTCACGGAAATCATCCGAACCCATGCAATCCAACCACAACGATTCATTATGGACTTGCATCCACCGGTTTTTCGAAAATTCTTCTTTTTGATTTGCAGGGAAGGCAAGTCCGTTGTTTGATGGATGCATTGCAGCCTGCTGGAAATTATAAAGTGGAATGGGATGGAAAAGACGCCAATGGAAATAGCGCAGCTACAGGTTATTATTTGTGCAGAGCAACCGTTGGAAAATGCTCGAAATTGATTAGGATATTATTGGTGAAATAACGGCAGGTAAAATATCATTGACAAACGCCGTTTCCGGCCCATGGAAAGGGCGTTTGTTTATATTTATAAAATGAATACTGACGCGCTGATATATTATCATTTCAGGAATTTAAGATATGTTGCCAGATTCACATCTTGTTTTGTGATCTTGAGCTTCTTCCTGATGCTGTTTCTGTGAGTCTCGACCGTCCTTATGGAAATATTATTCGCTTCCGAGATTTGCTTTGAGCTGAACCCGTTCTTTATCATGTTGCAAATGTCAATCTCTTTTTGAGTAAGCCCGACCATTCTGGATGATATGTCCTTCCCAAAGGAGGATGAAATCTCCTTTAAATTTGCTTCCAGGAGCGAAGTGTATCGTTCAGTGAGAATACCGCCCTTACTTTTTAATTTCTCAATCACGGGACCAAGTAAATGATCAACATTGGCTGAGACCTGTTTCTTTATCTTGTCCTTTTCTTCCTGATTCTGATGGAGGATCTCCCTTAATGCTGTATTTTTTTGTTCAAGAAGAAGATCTTTTTCAAGGAGTTTCTGACGACATTCGCGCAATGCCTGCTTGATTTCCGCTAAATCTGGGCTTTTCTTTCTTAAAGCTGCTCTGCGTGGATTAATACGGCTATGGAACCGTTGCCTGTTTGGAGATAACTGCATATACATTGCATGAACACTATCCCATTAAAGGAATGCGGTCAGCCTTTTAAAATCTATTGCTGCAAGCAAGCTTTTGTTCCCGGCTATGCTTTTCGCAACACGAGGGATAAATATACTGTTCAGGATAGAGCACGACCCAAAATATCTTGTTGCATGCATCGTGGGCACATTGGAATTCTACTGCAGTTGGAAAACTATAGTCGTGCATGATAATTTGACTCTTTTCATCAAGTCCATCAGATTCAAGCCAAATCTCTCTTTCTTCGTCAGGATCAGATGGGGATTCAAACCCATTCCAGATCTGCCATGGGGAAGGTGATTTACAGGTATTCATCTGTTTCCTCTCTGTTGGTCATTTAATTTGATTCTGTACATGCTTAATTTAAAGCAATTATCTTGCCGTATTATTAATTGATGGAAATGTGTTTTATATTATCAGATTATCAGTAATAGGTAGGATTACAGGTTTCTTAAATTGCAGATTTGCAGATTCGTAAATGTTAATTTGGCTAAGATTCTTTTCCAGGTTTGTGTTGAACCTCCGATAAAGAAATGTTATATTATTGTGTACACGATAATAGTGTTAAAATATGGAGTTTTATGTTTAGAAATATAACCTTAAGCGCAGAAGATCGTTTGATTCTTCAGGCAAGGGCACGGGCGCAAAGCGAAAACAAATCTCTGAATATTGTATTCCGGGAATGGCTATATCGATACGTTTTAGGCAAAAGAGAAACTGGCGCCTATAAGAACATTATGAAGAAACTTTCCCATGTTCGGGTGGGAGGGAAATTCAGCAGGGAAGACCTGAATGAAAGGTAAGTTTTTCCTGGATACCAATATATTCGTTTATTCATTTGACGATAAAAGCCCGAAAAAACAGAAGACCGCAATTCAACTGATTGAATCAGCATTATCTGAAAGTAGGGGCATAATTAGTTATCAGGTCATACAGGAGTTCTTGAATGTCTCCACCCGGAAATTCAAAGTTCCACTTGCCCGCCATGAGGCTAATCAATACTTGAAAGAAGTACTGTTGCCATTGTGTGAAGTTTATCCGAGCGGAGAATTCTTTATGAATACCCTCGACATTAAAGAAAAAACAGGTTATTCCTACTATGATGCAATGATTATTGAAGCTGCAATCATGGGCAATTGCAGCACTTTATTTTCTGAAGACCTCCACCAGGGACACAAAATAGACGGGCTTATGATCAAAAACCCGTTTGCCTGAACAATGCTATCTGCTGATAATTAATTTTTCCGTTAAAATATTGTCTCCAGCTGGGCTCTCTGGTTTTTTGCCATGTTGGATACAGGTACACCATTTGCCTGCATAAACAAGGGCAATGCCATCCAACAAATTATAAATAAGTACGAAGTAGCCAATTTCAATAATTGCAATTCCCTAATTAAGCGTTCTTATAAATGAGAAAGAATTACTCAAAACATAAACAGTAACTCCTTTCGTGATAAACCTTTACATTTCTTGGAAAATTGGTAAGATTTTTGCAATCAATATGGCTATAAATAGTTGGATTTGAAAATTTAGTTTATAACAATTTTTATTTGAGGAGATTTAAGAATGTCTGGAATTGCAAATGATAATTTCTTAACTATTAAAACCAATGAAAAGAATGGTTGCTACATAATAGATATTGCCGGTGAAATAATTGGAAATTCCGCTGAAAGCCTAATCAACATTATTGAAGGAACTTTTTTGCAAACAAAATCTCTTGAGCTCCTGCTGGACCTGCGTAAAGTAACGTATATTAATTCATATAGTTTTGGTATCATTACCTATTTGTGGCGTATTATAAAAGACAGTGGGCGCAAGTTTTGTATTCTCGCCAATTCCACTATAAACGCCAAATTTGACAGGTTCGGTCTTAATACAAATTTGGATTTGAATATTCTTAACCATTACAACCCGTCATTTGAAATACAGTACTAAAACACAAGGAGAATACAATGCAGGCCACTCTGGCTCAAGAAGACCTGACAGCAAGGGTCAACAAGGTGATCAAAGATGTTCTTAAAGTTGATGAGGGACGTATCAAAATGGATAGCCGGTTCAAGGAAGACCTTGGGGCTGATTCACTGGATTGCATCACACTTCTCATGGCTCTTGAGGAGGAATTTCAAATTATTATTCCAGAGTCAGACGCTGAAAAGTTTATCCGCATCGCTGATGCATATAATTATCTACCTAATCAGGCCATTGCGGTCTAACAGGTGAAACAACGTGTGTTCATTACCGGCATCGGTATCGTGGCCTCCATAGGGCTTACAACTGACGAATTCTGGAAAGCCTGCCTTGAAGGTAAAAGCGAGGTGGCCGAAATTCCTGCTCATTGGAACGAATATGCCGGTATGCATTCCACTCTTTACGCACCCCTGCCTACCATTGATTTCTCACATTATCCCATAACAAAGATTGAACAGTCTCAACTTGACAAACATACACTAATCGCCTTGATAGCGACATTTCAAGCCCTTCAAAAAGCCGGATTACAGTATGATCAAAAAGATGCAAAGAAAAATACATTTGTTATTAAAGGTGTTGACCCGGCTAAATCAGGCATCATGTTCGGTACCGGTATAAGCGGTATCTCCTCACTTTTAAGCAACAATGCAAACCATCTCCTGGCATCTCATCAGAAATCCCTGATTGAACTGCAATCCGATGCAGCAAAAGGACAATACACCGGTCCTATTATGGAACGTTTGCAGGAGCTGATTCGCGAGCTTAGAATGCCCCCGCGTTTTAATCCATTCGTGGTTTCAATGGGCATGCCGAATGGATGTGCGGATACCCTCGGCATTAAATTTTCCCTGGAAGGCATAAACCAGACCTTTTGTTCTGCCTGCGCATCCGGAACATCAGCAGTGGGGCATGCTTTCAGGACAATCGCTGATAGTAAAGCGGATTTGCTGCTTTGCGGAGGTTCAGAATATCTGATGGACGATACTGGAGGTGCATTCCGAGGATTCGACGCTGCAAAAACACTGGTGTCATCCTGCAGCGAGCCGTCAAAGGCCTGCCGCCCCTTTGACATGGGGCGATCCGGTTTTCTTTTCAGCGAGGGCGGCGCAGCGGCCTTGGTGCTTGAGTCAGAAGAGCGCATGCTGGCGCGTGGTGCCAAGCCTTATGCCGAGATCGCAGCCTTTGCCGAATCTTATGATGCTTATAATATCATGATGATGGAACCAAGCGGCAAAGCAATTCGTACCATGGTTAAAGAGCTTCTCAAAGAAGCAAATCTAAAGCCTGAGGAAATTGATTACCTCAACACCCACGGTACAGGCACAATTCAAAATGACGAAATTGAGTCGCAGATGATAAGTGATATTTTCGGTAAAAAGCCCATCTTGAATTCCACAAAATCCCTTATAGGGCACACACTCGGCGCAAGCGGTGCAATTGAAGCTTCTGTTACTGCGCTGAGCCTTCAAAATGGAACCGTACATCCGAGCCTTAATATCGAAAACCCGGTGCGTGATCTTAATTTCGCCAGGACAATGCGTCATGAACCTTTAAACAATGCCATGACGCAATCCTTTGCGTTCGGCGGCCATAATGCGGGCCTGATTCTTACAAAGGCCTCCTGAAACCATTAACATTGGAGCATTTAATATGCCCATGAATAATTCACAAAATATCCGCATAGCTTCTATTGGTACGGCAAATCCATCCGTGACCCTTACACAGAATGCAATGGACGCTATCCTGACCCACTATTACTCGGAAGTTCTGAAACCCAGGACGCTTGATATAATGCATAAACTCCTGGCGCATCCATCCATTAAAAAACGACATATTGCAGTTGACACGCCCGAACAAATCCCCTCAATCCGTAATGAAGACCCGGATGAACGTATTAAAAGATTCACTCATTGGGCAACCGAGCTCTCCAGAAAAGCTGTTATTGATGCCATCTTGAAAGCCCATGTACAAATGGAAGATGTGCGCATCCTTATTGTCAATACGTGTACCGGCTATTTATGCCCTGGTATTTCCACCTATTTATGCCAGGCGCTCGGACTTCCTGCAACAACACTTGCCTATGATCTTGTAGGTAGCGGCTGCGGGGGAGCAATTCCAAACCTTCAACTTGCATCAAATTGCCTTGCAGGAATAGACAATGGGGTAGTTGTTTCGGTTTCCGTTGAAATATGCAGCGCTACCTTTCAGATAAGCGATGACATGAGCCTGATTCTTTCCAATGCCCTGTTTGGAGACGGCGCGGCTGCCGCTGTTCTATGGAAAGAGCCAATAGGTCTTAAAATATGTTCCAGTGAAAGTAGGATAGAACCAGATTACAGGGATTATGTCCGCTTCACCCACAAGAACGGTCAACTCCACAACATGCTTTCTCCAAAGCTTCCGGGAGTTATCAGAAAAGTGGTGCCCGAACTTATTCGAAATCTGCTTCTTTCAGATGGGTTATTGCCAATGGACATCACTTATTGGGCAGTGCATCCGGGAGGAGATAGAATCATAGGTGAAATAAAAGATGGATTGGGTCTTACGGATGAACAACTTTTGACCACTTACTCTGTTTTGTCGGAATATGGCAACATGTCTTCGCCAACGGTGCTATTCGAACTTGATCGAATCATGCAGATGGAACATGTACCCGGAACACTCTCTTTAATGACCGCATTCGGTGCAGGGCTTTCAGCACATGCAATGCTTTTATCTGCGTAGGGGTTTGTTCTATTATTTGTAATACATACTTTAAATAAACCTATTCCAGCACCCTTACTTCTTTGATAGTTGCCTTTTTTCCTCATTAAATTAAATATTACTACTCTCAAAGGAGATATAAATCAAGAAAAAAGCTATTGACCCTTACGAAATCCTTATAAATGAAAACTGGGATGTCATTAAACAGGCGTATAATGATTTCAAACACATTGACCCGATTATTGAAATCGACATTCTGGAGGCGAAGATTAAAGCATATGCCGGAATGGAATATCTGGAATCATTAAGCGAGCGGACACGGCAGAAGACTAAAGACCAGTTTGTGAAAATAAAAGCAAAAGGCGATATGATGGTTTTCGTTAAGGATGCAATCAATCAAAAGCTTCGTTCCTATGTTTACCCAAAATAAAGTGGAGGAAAGTTATGTTCACACAAAGAGGCCTGTTTTCACGAATGCGAATGTCAGGATTAGGCTCAGGCTTGTCAAAATCAAAGCTTGCACACATGATGCTTGATGTACTACTCCAGCTTCCATCAGGAACTCAAAACATCAAGGATGCCATTACTCAAAACATGGGGTTTTTTGGTCAGATGAGCGGGGTCCGCGAAATCAATGCAGCCTGGTCGGAAGTAAAGAAAATAGCCGCAAGGGATTATCCAGACAGGTTTTTTCTTGGCGAACGCGGGATTTTATTCTGGAATGACGGGACGATGAAAGTTCTTGATAAAAAAATATCAATACCAAACATCAGGAAACTCAATAGCCTGGCTGAAATCGAGGGCTGTGACATCAACGAAATGATTACAAGATTGATTCGGGCCTATCCTGTAAAGAAATGATACAATGACTATCAAGGATAATAAAATGAAAAACCATTCCCGAAAACAGGAAAGGCAATCGTGAAAAATATAATTGATAAATTTACGCGGATGGGTATTGACATTTCTTATATCGCCATCGATAGAATGGCTCAAGATAGCCGGCACCTTTATAAGGAAGGCGCCAACAAAATGCTGCTTTCGGATGCACGAAAACTTTCAGACGAAGAATTAAGGAAAATACTGTCTTCCCTCGGAATATCATTGACGCGGGAAGAGATGAAAGAATATTGCGAGAATTATCCGTCTTCTCAAGAAATTGCAATTCATTTTTACAATAAATACCATGTTAAAGATTCTCTTTCGGACTTCTGTTGGCTTTCATTTACGGTTCTTTGGGAGCGATGGTATCCAGACATTCCCCACTTGGAATCTCTTGACGATAAAATGCAGGAAGGCTACGCAGTACGTCATGGTTTGGAAAATACGGATAAGGTTGTATCAATATGGAGGGAATACTGGAAAGATGCAAAATGGTTTATGAAAAAGTGGAATGTTGCTTCAATTCGTGATTTTGACAATATGTTTCCTCAATACCAGTTTGTGTTTAATTGGTGCCAGGATTATGATGAAACCCTTCATAATTCTGCAGTTGGCAACAAGAGTTATAATGAGGAACATATTTTATTCTGTTCGGAAATAATTCCCTTGCTTGAGGCAGATTCGTTAACCATTCAAAACATGCGCAGATCCATTGCTGAATGTCATTTCAATCTGGGAAAACATGAAGTTACAGATTCGTTATATCGTCAATGGCTGACTGATGATCCAAAATGGTCGTGGGGTTGGATTGGCTGGGCGGACAGATATTCATTTTATAAAAAGGCTTCAACCAATAATCTTCCCAAAGCTGAAAGGATTCTTAAGGAAGGTTTGGCTGTTAATGGCATCAATGATAAAGAAATAATTCTCGAGAGATTACTGGAAATATACAAAGAGATGGGAAATGAAGATGGTATCAGGGGTGTCACTATGGACATTGCTAATTTGAAGCAGGAGCCAAAACCTGTTAACAAATCTGAAATATCTCCATTAGTATCAGATGGCAAGGGAATTAAAAGGCCAGGTAGAAATGAACCGTGTATTTGTGGCAGCGGAAAAAAGTACAAAAAATGCTGCGGATGAGGTAATACATGAAGCATATACCAACTAACATTACCTATACAATTTCCTATGAACCGATGGAAAGCAAATATACAGAAATGCTGCCAAAAGATATAAAGGATAATCTTGAGCGGTTTTACAATATGATTATGAAAGAGCCAGAAAAACTTGTAATGGAAATGGAGGAACTGAACAGAAATTATAATAATCCGGTTGTTAAAAATTATTTATACAATAGCTACGTTGCTCTTCAGCAACATGAACAGGCACAGAGGATGGCAAAGGAGAATTTCAGTGCATTTCCTGACTACTTATTTGCCAGGTTAAATTACGCTTCAGAATTAATAATAGCGGGAAAGCATAAACAAGTTCCAAAGCTGTTCAGCTTCTGCTATGATATCGGTCAATATTATCCTAATAGAAAAATATTTCATATCACAGAGGTATCGTCTTTTTACAGTGTGATGTTCCGATACTTTATCGCAACAGGAGAATATAAAGTTGCAAAAGAGGTGCTGCGTTCCATAAAAACCATTGATCCTTCCAATCCCAATCTGAAATGTTTTCGAAAAGAAGTCCGATGGCTATCCACCATCAAGATATTGGCCGCACTCTCTATAATAATTGCTATTCCCTATATTATTATTAAAGCTCTAACGTCTAAACGTTCCAATCGGAAAACAGGGGAAAACCATGCGAAAAGAAACGTAACTCGCAGGCCCTCTCTAAATTGATAAGTTGAATTTTCCAGCGCAAATGTGATATTTTACACCATAAGAAGGATGAAGGTATACTATGGCATATCTCATTGAAGAAAAAGTCATTCATGAAAAGCTGATGGAATTCTGCCGTAATAATCATGTACACAAAATGTCTCTGTTTGGTTCAGCGCTTCATGGGAATCTTCGGTCGGATAGCGACATTGACTTATTGGTTGAGTTTGAAAAGGGACATGTTCCAGGTTTAATAACACTGGCAGGTATGGAAATCCAACTTACGGAAGTATTTGGCCGTAAAGTTGACCTCCGGACTCCGAGAGACTTGAACAGGCAATTCAGAGATGAAGTTGTTCGCGAAGCGGAGGTTCAATATGAAGCTTGATGATAAAGCACGCCTTGCGCACATACTTGAGTCCTCAAAGGGAACGCGCCTGTGAAGGATTGATGGGCAACGGTTGCAAGAGACCTTCTCGCGGAAATAGACGAAGAGAGGATTGAAGCGTCCAGAGGTGCAGTTTTCCTGCCTTTTGGAATCATAGACAGCAACCAGTTGGCCGTAAAGATATGGGATGACAGGGGAGTTGAAAGCTTAAAGATTGTGAGGTCGTCATGCGAATAATGAGAATCAAATTAATAAATTGGCGGAATTTCCCAAAGATTGACATCACCCTGCTTAACCGGATTTTTGTTATTGGCCCGAACGCATCGGGGAAATCCAATTTTCTTGATGTTTTCAGATTCCTGCGCGATATTGCACGTGGACAAGGTGGTGGATTACAGCAGGCAATAAAAGACAGGGGGGGGGTATCCAAAGTACGGTGTTTCGCAGCCCGCACCAATCCTTTGGTTGAAATAGAAGTTCATCTTGGCGGCAGTGATAATAACAGGGATGAATACATTTACCGGCTCGGGTTAACACAGGAAACACGCGGTTCACGGCGGCCACTTGTCAAGTATGAGGAAGTTTCTAAAAACGGTAAGAATGTTCTTGTTCGCCCTGATGAAGAAGATAAGGCCGATCCTGAACGTTTGACGGAAACACATCTTGAACAGACCTCTGCAAATAAGGATTTTCGTGAGGTTGCCGCATTTTTCAATAACGTGTGTTATCTGCACATTGTTCCACAGATGGTTCGCGCGCCTGAAATGTCTATTGCTCCATTGCAAGGGGATGATCCATTCGGCAGGACCTTTCTTGAAAGGCTGGCCAAGACACCGGAAAAGACCACAAAAGGCCGGCTGAAACGAATTGAGAATGCCTTAAAGATCATTGCCCCGCAGCTAAAAGAGCTGGCTTTTGTGCCTGATAAAAATGGACAACCGCATCTTATAGCAAAGTATGAGCATTGGCGCCCTGATGCAGGCCGACAAAATGAAACACAATTTTCAGACGGCACATTGCGGGCGATAGGATTATTGTGGACATTACAGGAAGGAACTGAACTTTTATTAATAGAAGAACCTGAATTGTCCCTGAATGGTGAGATTGTAAAACAATTACCTGCAATTATTTCCAAAGTAACAAGAAAAAACAAGCGACAGATGTTAATCAGCACACACAGTTATGAGCTGTTATCCGACAAAGGAATCGCGCCGGAGGAAACAATCATTCTCAAGCCGGCTGGAGAAGGAACCATAGCGCACCTTGCTTCTGATGACCCTACGACAGTTGAAATGATTAAATCCGGAATGTCAATTGCAGAGGTAGTGTTGCCGATGGCTGCTCCTGAAGATGCGGTTCAGTTAAGTATTCAATTCGACACCAATGGGAATCAGTAAATGCCTGCAACACCTGTTTTTTTTAATATCGTTTTTGAAGATATTCTGAGTGAGGCTGTAATTGAACGGCTATTAAAACTTTCCCCATTGAAGATTTCCATTGCCCGCAGATTTAGCGGCCATGGGAGCGGTTATATTCGTTCCAGAATCAATTCTTTTTTTTCAGCAGCCATTCATCAGCAACCCTTCCTTGTACTTATGGATTCTGATAAAGAAGACTGTGCGCTTCATATTCTCGATAGCCTTATCCCAAACGACAGGCGAAATAAAAAATGCCTTTTCAGAATTGCTGTCAGAGAAGTTGAGGCCTGGTTGCTGGCTGATGCCCATGGATTAAGCCGTTTTTATGGTATAAGCGAATCATTGATAAATCGCAGGCCGGAGACCCTTGCAGATCCTAAAGATCATATCATTAAACTTGCACGAAAAAGCAGGAAGAAAGATATTGCGAATGCAATCGCACCTGACATCGGTACAAGTGCGGTAATCGGCCCTGAATACAACCAGACTCTTTTACCTTTTGTTCGCAATCTCTGGGATATAAATGCAGCAGCAAAACGGTCGGAAAGTCTTCGTCGGGCAATTGAAGCGGTTATTGCATACAAACCATGATATGAAAGTCTGAAATGTCTCAATCTGCAGTTTGTGTGCGTTCAGTGTGATTTGGCTTGAGTTCCAAGCCCGGATGGCTTTTCCCATACATTTAGCGCAATCATGCCCCCCATAAACGTACAGGAACGCTTACTTACAAATCCCAGGTCATTTGCTTTTTTCTCTAGTGTTATCCTATCCGGAAAGGCCTTTAAGCTTTCGGCAATATAGGCATAAACCGCAGGGTTACCATGAAACATAAGTCCCCATAAACTTCCCCACACGCGAAGGAGCCAGTAGTGAAAACTTTGAATAACAGGTTGTGGGGATTTTGAGAAATCAAGAAAAGCCGCAATCCCGCCAGGACGAAGGACTCGCCGGATTTCAATCAGGGCTTTATCAATATCAGGAGCATTCCGTAAAGCATAACCGCCGGTCACAATGGCCACAGACCCGTCTTTAATACCGGTTTGCGCCATGTCCTGGAGAGTAAATGTGACATTGTTTAAAGTGTTTTGCAATATCGCAAGGTCAAGCATTTTCTTTGTCAGGTCCGCGCCAATTACTTGCATGCATGGATACTTGCGGGCCAAACCAAAGGTAATGTCCCCTGTACCACAGGCAAGATCAAAGGCCATTCCATCCATTTTCCCAGGTAAGGTATTCAACAATGCCCGCTTCCAGGTTGAATCCTGCCAAAATGACATAAGTCGCGTTATCAATGAATAACGTCGTGCAACAATACCGAACATTTTTCGGTTGTATTCCCTTTTCTTGTTCGGATCAGTAACTGTTTCGCCCCTGAAAGAATTCAGTCTGTCATAAGTCATTTCGTC
The DNA here is from genome assembly GCA_963831235.1 of uncultured Fibrobacterota bacterium. Lineage (GTDB taxonomy): Bacteria > Fibrobacterota > OXYB2-FULL-49-7 > OXYB2-FULL-49-7 > JAEUSG01 > CAWHPS01. Next base: position 77,451 of record CAWHPS010000061.1, on the reverse strand, counting down.
CTGTTTTTTTTTGTATATAATTATAATATAGTTAACCAACTTATTCTTTTACCCCTTCCCTTTTTTTCCTTAAGAAAAGAGGGAAGGGGAAAGGGGCAATGCCGTTGGCTTAAGGTTGACTGATGCTTAATAGTTTATTCAACTTTTTTTTCGCTACTTTTGTCCGGCGGCACAGAGGCCGCCGGCTGTTCAATTAAATTTGTGTTTTTATGTGCGAGGCCAGAGACGGCCTCGCATTTAGCTACCATTGTTTTCCTTTTTTTATACCGAGCCGTCTCTGGCTCGGTGTGATTAATGGACCAGCCATATGACTAGCCGGCAGCCTCCGTGCCGCCGGACAAATTTAGGGAAAGCCGAAAGACATCTTTATATTTAACATGTCACATGTCAAGCGTAAGTCAACGGCACTGGGAGAAAGAGGATAGATTTCAAGTAACATCTTCAAACAACATAAGGCGAAGATTTGTAATATTTGAACCTCGAATCACGCTGCACACGGTTTAGCACAACACCGATGACTTTTTCCCTGACAGGCGGATATTCCGCTATTTTATTATTCAAATCAATAATATTTGTTGCACCAGCCTTGACTACTAAAATGAAACTCGAAAACTTTTCATGGATGACCGCCGCATCCGCCACAACCCCTAACGGCGGCGTGTCAAGTATTACGACATCAAACATCCCGAAGGCGGAATCCAGAAACCGTCCTATTCTTGACGGAGTAATCAATTCGGAAGTGTCATTAACAGGTTCACCTGAACTCATCACAAACAGGCCAGGAACATGGGTACCCTGAATCCAATCCGTCAACCGGTTCTCCTTTTCCCTTGCAAGATATTCGGACATGCCAGGGAACTGTTTTATCCCGAACAAATCATGCAATGTGCCACGCCGTAAATCCCCATCAGCAATCAGGATCTTAAGTCCGTGCTGGGCTAGGGTAATTGCCTGATTGGCTGCTACCATTGTTTTGCCGGCCCCGGACTCCATGCTTGTCACAATAAGGCTTTTCTGGGCAGAGCCATTAAAACTCAGCAGTACTTTTGTTCTAAGTGACCTGAAGACCTCTTTTGCGTATATCGGGGAAACACTCTCCGTGATAAGAAGCGGACTCTGGGGCCGGTTATCACGCAGCTTACGGAGCTTGTTTTTTGAGCGATGGAGCTCGGGTATGCTCTCAAGCGAAGGCATATCCGTGAGCCTGACAAGTTCCATTTCGGAATTCGCAGTGCGCCGGAATTGGTCAAAAAGCACAACCGGGCCAAAAGAGAATAACGCGCCCAGTAAAAACCCCAGGATTAATGTTATCATCCATTTCATTGCTAATGGAAAAGGCAAAGGTTCCACAGCATAATCCATAACGAATACATCTGAAATCTCCACCGCATCCTCCACCTTGGACTGATTATATCGGCTCATGAGCAGAGAATAGGATTCAGAATCAATCTGCTGCTGGCGTCGAAGTTCAGCAAGCTGCATGCTTTTTTGGGGCAGGCTTCTAAGCTTGCTCGATAACTGAACTATCCCGGCTTTTTTCTGCGTCACATCTTTAAGAATAGCCTGGATAAAATCCCCCAATGCCTGCCCTCCCTGTGCGGTTATTGCATCAATTTTTTGCTGGTTAATTTTCAAAAGAGGGTGGTCTGTTGCGTAAGTCCGCTCCAGGACTTCCCTTTCCGACAATAAACGGGAAAGCTCTGATTTGAGGACTGATGCGCGGATATTGTTTTTTGACGATAGGAGTATCAGAATTTCATGGATGACATCCGTTTTCCCTTCATTTGAAGCACTTTTAAACTGATTTTGAAGGGATATTGCATCATTAAGCGTATTTTCCATGTCCATACCCTTGGCTTCTTGCTGCACAAGGTCTCCTACGGCCTGTTCAGTCTGTTTGTCAAGGGCAAATGTGGGATTCATGGATAGGAAATCCCTAAGAGCGTTGTCCGAGACCGCAAGCTGCTTCCGTGCCATTTCCGACTGTTTACCAAGCATTTCAAGCTTTTCGTTGAGCCTCCGTTTTCCAAAACCCAGGTTCTGGGTTACAAACTTGTCCGCTATTGCATTGACCTCACGGGTAATTAGCGGATAATCCTTGCCTGTTAAAACTATTGTGAAGTAGTTCTCTTTTCTTCCGGTTGGACGCTCTATGGTCAGATTATCCAGGATGTCATCAACGGCCTGGCGCGGGGTCAAAACATTAAAGGTGATGTTTCTTGGACTTTTGTAGAATTTTTCATTGAAACCAAGATACATGCCCTGTAATTTTAAAACTTTCAAATTTGCAGCTTTTGTTGTAAAGAGCTTTCTACTGTTGAAACCAAATGGCGCATTTGAAAGGACAATTTCAACATAGCGCTCATTTTCCCCGATTATATTAAGGCGGTATTTGCCTGGAAGAGCATCCGGCCCAATGAAGATTGAATCAAAAATGGCATCCCTGGAATCTTTTTTTGTCCTGAGGCATAGAGAAAGATCAGTCACAACCTGCTGAAGAAAATTCCTGCTGCGTATAAGTTCGATTTTTTTGGGGCCCATATCATCAGCGTCATTAATGCCGTTTGTTTGAAGCGGTCGATCCATGCCGATTAGTACTGTGGCTGGACGCGCCTGATTAAACAGATCAAGTTCAAGGATGCAATAAAAAGAGGCTGTTGTTGCAAAAAGAACAAGAAATATCAACAATCTTTTTTTCCGCCTGAAAAGTTCAAGATAATGATGCAGAGTATCAGGCAATCCAGGTGCCTGACCAATATTTTTAGTTGCGGTTTCCATATAGGGTTCCTTTTCTATTTATTCAGAAGACGGAAGGTCGTGTAAACCGCAAGCGAGGCAGTAACGCTTGTTACAAGGAATGTCAACCCAGGCAATACCTCTGAGTTGAATTTTTCCCAATAATATTTCTTTGGGTGTACAGTTACCCATATCTCGTCACCTGACTTAAACCCCAGTTCCTGTAAAGATTTTCCGGATTCAATGCTAAAGTCAAGTCGTTCATCAATTATTTGTCCATGCCGCTCCCAGTTCATCAATCTTAAACCATCCTCCCGCATGGGTCCGCCTGTTGTTTTCACAGCATCCCATAAGGAAACCGATGGATCAACATAATACAGTCCGGGATGATGGAACCCACCGACAAATGACAAGCGGATTAAAGGTCTGATTTGCGCGCTAGGATAACGCAGCTGGTTTATAAAAGCTTTGTTCAGGAAATCCACAATCTCGTTCTCGTTCATGGAGCTTATGTTGGTTCTGCCGAATAATGGCAAGAAGATATTACCCTGATTGTCAATGGGGTATATTCCATTCAGGAAGAATGCACTATCCGGAAAAAAGGTAATTCTGATGGCATCCCCTTCCGCCAGGGAAAAATATCTGACCACGGATGAAGCAACAGCCTGAGAATTAATTGCAGCCACAGCATTTCCTCTGTCTGATTGAATTTGTTCTGATTGAAGTGCCTGCAACATAGTCATTACAAACAAAAATACGAATAAAGAACAACGAATTACGGAAAATGATTTTGACATATTATACCTCGCTTAAATTTTACTGTTTAAACAACTCAAGTACACGCTTTTTAACCTGCGGCATCTTATCAATAAGAAAAGCCCTGATTTTATCGTGGTCATTCATTATGGCCTGCACTTTCCTTAAAATGGTATCCATGTCCTCTGCACGAGGATCAACACACGTATCAGCCATATCAATGGATTGCATGACGCCGATAAATTTTTTGCTATACGCAATACTGACAGTGGGGATTGCCTGGGACAAAGCAGCAATGCATGCATGCATCCGTGATCCAACAAACAAATCGCACATCCCGATAATGTATTTGATTTCGTTCTGGTTGTAGGCTCCGTTTACCTTAAAGAGCCTGGTTGAAGAGATGTTATTGAAAGTAGCATAAATCTTATTAATTGCTGTTATATCCGATTCCGAAGAATCTCCTAATACATGTGGCACAAGGATGATCGCCGCTTTATCAATTGACAGAAACAGATCAAGTACCTTATGCACAACCTGTCCGTAATCCGCCTTTAAATTGAACATGTTTTTCCTGTCATACCCTCCCATAAGCAGGAGCCCGCTCACATTCACCCCAAAAAGTTTTATATGCGTCTTACGGATTTTCTCTATATCATTAATCTCGCTGCCTTTCGGTCTCTTTGAATCAAGAATAAACCCCATATCATAACAGAAGTTAAGAACCCCTGGACGCCCCATGTTCTTTATAAGCAGTCTTGTTTCCTCAATCCCAGCATGGTCACGTGACAGTATAAGGTGCGAGTGTATCATTAATTTATTAGCAATAAATCTGGTAAGCGGCCTTTTGAAAGGCCCAAGAGTCTGGGGCAGCATAATGAGCTTCTTGCCCATGATAATAGCCAATATTTGAGGCAATATCACATATACAAAACGACTGAACCCATAGATGTCGCTAAAGCTGTCACCTCCTGCTATTGAAGCAACAATGTCAGCTTCTTTAAGTACCCTAAGGGTATTGTTATGGCTGATTATAATCGCCCCTGCCTTGCTTTGTCCAAAAATCCTTGCAATAATTGACAGGATAATAAGCACGAAGATATTATTCATAAGGAATATCTTCCAGGTAAAACGGATTGGAATTAACGGCACTTCAATTTCCCTTTGATTCACCTCACAGTGATACATATCTTTGTTTGTTGAATAATCCATGATAAAAATACCTGCTTTTGGATAAGCGTAATTAATACATTGAATTGCACCCATGGTAAGCGCGCCCACCCCAAGGTTACCAGTATCAAAGTTAGCGCCCAATATGCAGACCTTTTCCATTTTTACTTTGCCCTTAACAAGAAGTCAGTTTTTAGGGTCCAACAACTTAAATTCATAAGCTCCAATGTCCGGTTTGCCTAATCTATTGTTTCCATCAATGTCTGTTCCATACCGCATGCCAAGGGAAGTGTCACCGGAATTGATGCACAATGAATTAGATGAAAGATGAAAATCAGAACCACTTATAAAACCCGGATTTGAAAATACCCCGTGGCGATCATTTCCAATGGCCTTCCAGGATGCGATATCCATCCCTTTTTCCTTCCAGTAGCCGATTCCTGGACTATTGACAAAACAGCAATTGTAATCGATTTTGATTGATGGGGAAGCGTCTTTATAGATATAGTAGGCGCTCTGGCAACCATAAAAGATATTGTTTTTGATCTCTATTCCGGAAGATGCGCCTTGTCCAACCAGGATGCCAAGGCCCCCTATTTCAGGCTTTTGTATGAATGTATTATGATAAACATAGACCGAATCAAAATAGCGAATCCATACAAGCCCGGAAAAAGAAGTGGCTTTTGTGTAAGATAAAACATTGTTATAGATATAAGCCCTTTTCCCGGGATCAGTCAGGTAAATGAGCGAGGTCATGGAAGCTGACCCCTCTCCAGTACGTGAGAAATCACCGTAAAACATATTGTTGCATATTGTCAAATCTTGAATATATTGAGAATTGTCCGTCTCAGGGGAATTCCATGTGTGAATACCATCACCGTGCGTGTCTCCGGTTATCTGCGGGGAGAGGTCATGTATTCTGTTATTCCGAAGATTAACATTACTGAAGATCGTATTTGCGGCCTCTGTTGCAATAACAATCGCCTGTCCGGCCGCGCTGATGTCACAATCCTCTATTGAAATATCCTCGCAGGTTTTCCCGAAATATGAATGTAGGTAAATGCCAATCCATGATTGAGGTGTAATTGTACAATGACTAATTGTATATCGGCTGCATCCATTGATTTCAACTCCCTTACCACCATTTTTTACCCCGGATATGCCGAAATCTCTGAACGCAAGATTGCTTACTGTAAAGCATGATTCTTTTTCAGCAAAAAGGAGCTGGATTTCGCGATGTTCACCGTCAAACATTGGCTGCATGAAACTGTTTCCCTGAAACCAGTTTGTGTCAGCAGTATAGGTATCCAACCGTCCTTTTGTTCCACTGAAATTTATTTTAAGTGGAAGTGTTGAAGCAGGCCAAATCACACCACCTTTGAAAACAAATGAATCCCCGGGATGATGTGAATATAAACCTTTAAAACCTGGTTGGCCTGGATGCAATTTCCAGGGTTTTTCCTTTTGAATACCCTGATTATCATCATTTCCTTTGATATAATCGATATAATAAACCTTCCCAAAAGAGAAAGATGAAAAAATCAAAATAAAATATATTCCAAGCATATAATTATTCATATATAATCCTTATTCCCGTGCCAATCCGGCACTTAATTTTCTTCCAAGAATGTTTCTCCATTTTTTCTTTATTACCCTTATCAGATCCTTTGAAAATATTGCATTAATAAAGATTGAAATAAAAATGGCTGATTGTCTGGCAAGGTGAAGTGTCAAACCTTTCAGGGTACCGGCAAATAGCATTATGGAAACCTCTTTCCATTCATTATCACCGAATCTTTTTTTATAATCCGCATCGCCAAACCCGAAGTCAAGCCTGGTTGCCGCAGTATTAAGGCATAAATCATCTATCATTTTAAAAAAAAGATATATTCCCGGGGCTTGGCTATGGTATTTAGCGTCATATCCGGTGAAATCCAGATAAAATGTGTCCTTGTAAAAGGTCCCAATCCAAAACGCGCACGGCGCTCCTTTGAGATAAAGGATGTATGCTCTAAGATTCGATCCGCGAGCACAAACCATGAGTCTCGCTTCCATCTCAGGATTATGCGTAAATCCCGCTCCAATTCCGCGCTGATAGGTCTTTTTCGCAATAGCTTCCGTATCCTTACAAAGTATTTCAACATCATTTTCACGGATAAAGGAGCGAATGATTATTTCACTCGGGAATGCCTCCTCAAATATCCTTGCCTGCCGCCGTAAGGTGTATCTGTGGTTCTTTGATATTTTCTTATAGAAATCATCCGGTTTCCTCGATAACACAGCGTTCCAATGAGGGTTCGGAGGGGTACCATGGTCCTTATGCAAAAAACTATAATTCCTGGAAAGTACCTTGTGGAGAGTTGAATCTAAATGAATATTACTGAACAATACAGACTCAAAAGCCCTTGCTTTCAAAAGCCCATTGATTGCTGTAACAAAACTGGCTGCCTCAGACTCCCCGATTGTTCCATTCAAACCGCCATAAAGTATTGTAAGCTGTAATATTTTTGGTGAATGCAGATTCAAATACCCAAGCTTTAATTCCACTGGTACCTTTTCAATTCTACCGATTAATAACCCAACAGGTCTATCATCCCTTTGCATAACGAAAACGCAGGGGCTTTTGACCTCGGGCCGAGACCGTATAATCGTCATATAAAAATTAAAGTCGCAATTCGGATGGTTTACAATTGATTGCCAGAACTCACGTATGTCTTCAAGTTCATCAAGGGTCTGGTAAATCCTGACAGTTATATTTTCATCTTTCATATCCGTCTCCTCTTTAATATCGCCATGGCTGGCATTGTGTTCATTCCTATTACAAGTCCGCTTGCAATGAGCATCCACATCAGGTAGTTAATCTGTACAGAGAACATCTTGACATTGGTCATCATAAAAACAAGAGCCGTTATGCTTGCCAGGATACCTGCCGTAAGGTCGCGGTAATGTGGTAAGGAAGATTTAACGGACCTAAAAAGATTGGTTATAATGGATAAGTCCAATAATAGTATGGCACAAAGCCCAAGAAAACCTGTTTCAAGCAGGGTTGCGGCATATTCGTTGTCCCAGCTTTCGATTACAAACTTGTCTCCGGTATCTGACAGGATAATTTCGTATGATTTGACTTCACTTGCTCCAGGGCCTATTCCTATTGCGAGGGTCTTAAGTGATTTTCTGATCCCTGAATAGGCCACTGACCACAACTCCCAACGGTATTGATAGGTCTGCCCCTTGAATGAATCCTTGTCTTTTGTCTCTGCGACCTTGGAATCAAGCGTATCCCTGACACCAGGTTTGAAAATAAGAACAATAATGCATGCGAAAACGAAAAAGACCAACTTTTTTTTAATGCTTCTGGATCCCATAAGAAACATTATCAATGCCGCCAGGATGGATGCCAGCCAGGGGCCTCGGCTGTCAGAGAAGTAACAAGCGAGCATCACAACCGGTATTGAAAAAAGATATAACCCCTTCTTCCACCCGGATGGTTCAACCTCGGAAAGACCCAACGCAAGAGGCCATGCCATAGCCATTCCCAGGCCAAAAAGAATACGGTGGGGAAAAGTGGAAAGCACATCCGGAACCAGAATATCCCTGCGTATATATCCCGGCAGATAGGCATCTACCGGATTAAAGCCGGTCTTTTTTTCAATTATACCGAGGATTGCAGTTATAAAAAGTCCTGCATAAATATATTTGAGCAGCTTGATGCAATCATGAGTCTGTTTAAGCGTTACCGTCAAGATTATAAAAAACAGAAACATCTCAAGTGTAAAAGAGAGGTAGGTTTTAAAACTGAACATCAGATCAACTGATAAAAGCATTGAAATAAGATTTACTATTGCAACTACAATGAATTGAGGAAACAAAGTAAATCTGGTGAGTGTAAAACCACGTTCCTTCTTTTGCAAAAGCCAGAAAATTAAAAGGCATATAAGTATTATACGATGGATGGTAAACCTGGGAAAGTTACCAGGTGTTTGAATAGAAAGATAAGATGTAAGTGCAACAAGCAGGAAACCTGCAAAAAAAAGGCCCTTTTCATATTTACGATTAAGCATGATAACAAGCGGCAAAATAAAAATGGAAATATATAGATAATTCATACTGCCAGAGCCTGTTTATTATTGAAGAACTTACGAAAGATACCAAAGAAGAGGCCATAGATTGATACGCAAATACCCGCAGAGATAAGAAGATTGAGGATAAGCGGTGCCTCTATTACCGGAAGTAGTGCCCATATAATCAAGACCGGCAGGGATAATAACAAACCCTTTATAAGAATGGCAAAATATCCTGCTACATCCAATTGAATTGCTTTACGGACCTGGAAAATCTGGAAAAAATAGGATGCAGCCATTGCAAGAAGTCCTGCCAATGCCGCGCCAGTAAGACCAAATATTGATGCAAGTGGATAAATAAGCGCAACAATTAATGCAGCCCGAATAATGACAAAGCGGCGTTGCAGGGTGGGTTTTCCTAGCGCAAAGTAAATGGTGGTAATAGGTGCGCTCCCGGCCCTTAGGATAGTCGCTGTTAAAATCAACGCAAATGGAATTCCAACTGTTCCGTAAAGATGACCATATACTATAGAAAGAATTTTCCCACCATATAGCGAGCCAAATAGAACCATGGGAAATCCTATATAACAAAGAAGCTTGGTTACTTTGAAAAGTACCCGAAAAATCCTGTCTTGATCACGGCTGATCTCTGAAAATGCCGGCATCATGATGGGATTTATAAACACGGAAATGAGGAAAGCCGGCGCCTGGGCAAGGGAAGAGGCCATGCTGTATAGGCCGAGGTCTGTTTTGGAGCAAAGTTTACCGAGAACGAAAATATCCGCTTGTATAAAAATAAAATAAAATATCGGAAGCCCAAACATACCCATTGAAAAGTCTTTCAAGGCTTTGGTATGCACTGGATTGAACTTCAGTCGCGGAACATAAGGGCATAGAATATATGAAATCAGGCAGCGCATGCCAGCCTCTACGATGAACCCTATAACAAGGGCCCAGACATTTTGTATAAAAAGAACTAATAGAAGTGTTGTAATTGTTCCGCATATCCCGCCCCCCTGATATATTAACACCCACTTTTTATAATCCATTTTTTTGAGTGCCAAATAGGCCTTGGCGCTCTCAAGACCATCGAATAGAATGCTTAAAAACGATATCTGAAGTATGATGGGAGAATAATCTATATGATAGAAGTCAAACACATAAGGCGAAATAACAATGCCAATGGCAACAAGGCCAATGGCACGAAAAAATGCCAGGAACCAAGCACTGTTAAGATACGTATCCTGATCCCCGAAAGGACTTTGGACAACAGCTTCTCTTATGCCAAGTTCAGCAAACGATTCCAAGGCCGCATTAACAGCTGAAATAATGGCCATAAGCCCTAATGCTTCAGGTGCCAGGATACGGGTAAGTATCATGTTTCGGGCAAATCGCAGCGCATGTTCCACGCCGTTTCCAGTGCCAAGCCAAAGTCCGCCCCTGGCCGCGCGCGCCTTTAAGCCCCCACCTTTGATATACGAAAGGATACGTTCACGTAATGCCATTATTTGTTTATCCCGAACTGAAGACGTTCGGCCCAGGGTTCCAGTCCCACTGCCCACCTAAGAATACCGAACCATTTTTTAACACCTGCAGGCCCGAATAACGGTATGGCAAAAGAAAGAATAAAAAGCCGCAATATTGCGGCCAAGGCTGTTGTAAAACGATAAGCCAAGGCATATAAGTTCGAATGGTATTTCTCGAGGAAAATTAAATTGGCCTCCCGCATCATAATGTTATTAAAATCTTTCTGAAGGTTCTTTTTAGTGCTACCTCCCCCATGATGCACTATATGTGCGCTATTTACAAATAAAACCCTGCTGCCTGATCCATGGATTTTAAAGCACAAATCAATATCTTCGGCATACATGAAATAGTCGCTGCTGAATTCGCCTATTTTAATAAAAATCTCTCTCTTGACCATCAAACAAGCCCCTGAAACAGCTTCCACCTGAATAGGTTTTTTTTGCTTTTGAAATAGGGGTTTGATGCCCCAGAAATTTGAGGCAGGGAATTTCATTTTCAGCCATTCAATGTCCAATACCTGTCTAAGAAGTGTTGGAAAAGGAAGTATGCTGCTGGTTTGAATGGTTAAGTCTGTGTTCAAAAGTGTCCCACCAACAGCCCCTATTTTGGGTGATGAAATAAGGGTGGAATAGAGCACACCAATGGCATTGCCCCGGATTTCAGTATCGGGATTGAGGAATAAAAGAGCTTTTCCACTTGAATGGGAATATCCCAGATTATTCGCCCTTGCAAACCCCAGGTTTTCACGGCTTTCAATGCACTTTGCAACAGGAAATTCAACCATCATCATTGCACAACAACCGTCGCCTGAATTATTGTCAACAACAATAACTTCGAATTCAAAATCATGTGTATGCTGAAATATGCTTTTAAGACAATTTCTAAGATACGTCACGGATTTCCAGTTTATTATTATGATGGAAAGATCCATAAAATATCCCCTGGGTTATGCAATCGCTTCTTTAAAGAATCTCCGATGCCATAATTCAAAGGAAATCAAAAGGTACAGGTGCCGTAAATAATCCTCCCTGCCTGAAGCATGCTGTTCTATCAATTCCCGGATATAGCTCTTTTCAAAATAACGGTTCACGGAAGAATCGCTGCTTAAGAGGCATTCGTTAACGTATCCGCTCATCCTTCCCTTGAGCCATTCTTTTACCGGATTGGCAAAACCCTTTTTTTTACCATACACAACTTTATTAGGAAGCCATTTCTCGATTGCTTTTTTATGAAGGTATTTGCCCTGAAACCCCTTTAGCTTAAGCTGCGGCGGAAGCGATTCAATAAATTCAACAAGCCTGTAATCCAGAAAAGGCACACGGGCTTCCAGGGAATTAGCCATTGAGGTTTTATCGCCTACCATAAGAAGATCATCAGGAAGGTTCATGCGTGTATCAATGTAAAGCATCTGGGAAACAGGATCCAGATGAGAAACTTCTGATTGAAGTGCGGAGAGCGCGTTTTGCGAGCCGTTACCATTAACCTTAAGGGCATTCTGTATCCACGGTTTGAAAAGCCGTTGTTTCATGTTATCATCATAAAAGGAATATATTTTAGAAAACCGATTTAGCAGGTTTGGTTCGCTGAGCGAAGCGACGCCTCTTTTAAGCCTCTCAGAGCCTGGCAGCAGATTTATGAGTGGCCGAATCATCCCGTCGGTCATTAAATGGGGGAGACGAGCATAAAGTGCCGACAATTTAACGCCTATGTAGCGGTGATACCCAGCCCAGGGCTCATCTGCGCCCTGACCGGAAAGCGCCACCTTGACTTTTCGGTTAGCAATAAGGCTTACGAAATAAAATGCCGCCGCACTCTCGTTTCCAACCGGTTCCTCTATGTCCCAAAGATAACGGGAATAATAATCCTCATAGTCCTTTGACGAAACCATCATCTCGTCATGCTGTGTCTCGAAAAGTCTGGCCATTGAACGTGCATCATCAGTTTCATTTGTTTTTTCGCCATCCTCAAAACCAATGGTAAAGGTATGGATGGTCCCGGTCATTTGCTTGCGCATACACGACAGGATCGCACCCGAATCAACACCGGAACTTAAGAAAAGTCCCACCGGAACGTCACTTCTCAATTGAAGCCGCACTGCATCCTCAAACAAGTACTGGTATTGCTCGGTCAAGGCATTTTCGTTATAATCAACCAAGTGTACAGGTATGCGCGTCCAGTAACGCCTGATATTATATCCTTCGGCATTCGCGATAAGGAAGCACCCTGGCGGAAGTTTCTTGATATCCTGAAAAAGAGTATCCGGTGAAGGCACGAAACGATAGGTAAAAAGGCTTCCGAGCGCCTCAATATCAACCTCGCGGCGACATGCCGGATTCACAAGCAAAGACTTGATCTCAGACGCAAAAGAGAGTCTGTCCCCTGTCAAGGTATAGTAAAGAGGTTTTACGCCAAGATGGTCCCTTGCAATAAAAAGGCGCTGCTGTTTTGAATCCCAAAGCGCGAACGAGAAAATCCCATTAAAGTTTTTTATGCAATCAGTTCCTGTTTCCTCATAAGCGTGCAGGATGACCTCTGTGTCGGATGTTGTCTTGAAAACATGGCCCTTCTTTTTAAGATGTTCCTTAAGCTCGATGTAGTTATAAATCTCACCGTTAAAAACCACTTGTAGCGTATCATCTTCATTGGACATTGGCTGGCTGCCTCCACCAATATCAATAATGCTAAGCCGCCGGTGGCCAAGGCCTATGGGCCCGTCAATAAAATACCCGGAACCATCCGGTCCCCTGTGGCTCATTATATCAGCCATGCCCATGACCATTGATCTTTCAATGGGATGCCCTTTGAAACTGAATATGCCGCAGATTCCACACATATCAAGCCTGTCTGAACATTTTAAATGTGGCCCTTTGAAAACCGCCTAATAATCGCCTGCTTAGAAGTTCCCTGTAAAGCGCAGCCTCCCCGGGTGTCACCAAAAGAGGTTTACGTGACAAACGGGTTTTCCAGTATCCTATGAATAACGCTGCAGCACCGATAACTGGAGGCCAACCTGCAATTATTCTGGAGACTGTTTTAAGAAATAAAAAGAGAAGCGCGCCTCCGGTTGTCCGGTACATGATTTCTCCATGCATAATTCCTGTTGGAATCCACCCCATACCCGATCCTTCTTTTTTCAAATGATAGAATTTTAATTCAGGAAAATGGGTCGTTTTCCAACCATAGGAGAGGGCTTTTATTTCGTCAACAGTGTCCCAACCCCTTTCAGACATAAAGCCACCTATCTGCCTGAAACATTCAGCCCGAACAGCTTTGCTTGCTCCGGCAGCATGATATTCCGGCATGGTTACAGGAATCCATCGTCCCTTTTTCTCCTCTAGATATACCCCTGAGGCAATGCCGAGTTTATCATTATCAACAAACTTCTTCAAAAGACCTGCAAAATATCCCTCTTCAAAAGAGAGGTTCGGCATCAAGCTTGACAATTATATCAAAAGAAACCTCTTTCAGAATTTCCATTCCAAAGTTGAATGCCAGAATTTCCGCTGATCCTGTACGGCGCGGGGTGTCACGGTTTATTCGCAGGTATTTTATCCAGGGATGGTAAGCCTCGTATTTTCGAATCAGATGGGCGCTGTTGTCTGTTGATCCGTCATCCACCAGAACCCATATTATGGGAAGATGGTGCTGTCTGATCATGGATTTGATTGTGCAGGCAATATGGCGCCCTTCGTCTCTGAAAGGTGTAATTACGGCATACGAAGGCAATTGTTTGTTCATGTGAGTACGCTCTCCTTGTGTTTCTTAAACGCATATTGCACACCATGGAGCCAGTCGTAATAACCATCAAGCTTCACGCTGAAAAAGTCAAGGTCATCAGTGGAGTTGATTGGAAGCCGAGGCAGGAAAAACCTGTCCTGTGTTGATAATGCATGACCTATTACAGTAGTGACACCACAGAGATACCTGTTTTGTCTCAGGCATTCACGCAAAAAAGTAACCTGCTCTTCCTCATTTTCAGGAAACGCATACGGGTAGGAAAAGGTCCTTGAAGGAATTCCCAAACGGTCTTCAATTATACTCTTGGAACACGAGATTTCCGTTTCAATTTCCTTTAAAGAAAGCTGCGATAGCTTGCGGTGCGTCATTGTATGGGAACCAAAAGTAATGCCAGCACCGGCCATTTCAGAGACCTCATGCCAGGTCAGGTGCTTCCGTCCATTAAGGTGAATGCTTCTGTCACCGATATAATTGACAGGTAGAAACATTGTGGCCGTAACTCCATACTGCAAAAGCAGTGGAAAGGCTTCTTCGTAGGAATCCATGAACCCATCGTCAAAGGTAATTACAACGTTTTTTCCCTGCAAAGTATTATTCGTAAGTTCCCTGACAGCATTTTCAAGCGTCAATACGCGATACCCATTCTCCCTTAAGTATAAGAGGTGGCATTCGAACAATGCCGGAGGCGTACACAGACGATAATATGGATGCACTTCTCTTTCGTCGGCTTCGGAGATGCTGTGATACATCAGGATACTTAACGAACTCTGGATTTTCCATTGAAAAATACGCTTGACCGGCCTGACCGCATACATGCTTATTAATCTGTCAATGGGTAGATGGGTTATCATCATGATGCCACCAGTGAATCAACAAGGTTAAAATAAAGAGACTGCTTGACATCCCATGTGTTTTCCCGGATGAATGGGGCTGCATTTTGGGCCCGCGTCAAAACTAATTGTCTGTCTTTCACACATGCTGATATCTTTTCAGCAAGATCATAAGCATTGCCAGGTGCAAAAAACAGGACAAGTGAATCATTAAAGTAATATTCATCTATCCTGGTTTTGGATACAATAACAGGTACGCCAAGGGCCATGAATTCAAAAATCTTAGTGCTGAAAGCCTCGTTTCCAAACCCATCCGCCCTTTTTGGAACCAACCCCGAATCCGCAAAAGCCATGCGCTGGGCCACTTCTTCAAGGGAAAGGATGCCATGAAATTTTACATGAGTTGAAAGATCAAGACTTAAAGCAAGGTTTTTCAGATTTTGCTCTTCAGGCCCTCTTCCATAGATATGTAGTTCCGCAGGAAGTGCCCGCTTTTTTACAATGTCCATTGCCTCTATTGCGATGTCCAGCCCCTGATGCCAGTTAAGTGTGCCTGGATAGATAAGCGTAAACGGGGTACTGTTTCTTTTTTCCAAAAGCCTGTTATAAAAGATGAAAGGGTCGGGAAAATTAAGAAGTGTGAGACATTTTTCCTCTTTAACGGATCGCTTTGTTAATTTATCAGCCCAAATATGATTGGAAATTATAACATGGTTGGAAAAGGAACAGCAAAGTTTTTCAATAAATACAAGAGCCCGAAATATTACTCCTGTTTTGTTACTGCTGAATTTACCGGCATAGAATTCCGGGACAATATCATGTATATCAAGAATAATCTTTGCACCGAGAATTTTTGCAACTATGGCTGCAAAAACCTCATAATCCGGTACTGAATGAACATGGATTAGCTTATATGGGTTTTTAATATGCCGCATTGTCAGGAATAAAAACGATTGGAACAGGAAGAGTGTTGTTCGGAACAGATAATCAAACTTTGTTCTTTCGTTCAACTTTCTTTTCTGGATATTATAAACATTCACGCCATTGATTTCTTTTTTATCTTCGCGATCCGGGTGGGACAAGCCGATTACATCCACGGTATCACCCCTTCGCACCAATGCTTCCGCATATCGTCTTACGCGGTTATCAGCTTCGTAAAAAGAATAAGCTACCATACAAACTCTCATTATAACCTCCGTTATGAAGCACGCGCCAACAGTTCACCGGGAAATTCATATTAATCCAAAGTGGCTGATTTCAAGATGCAACCATTTCCTTTTGAGACGCGTTAACGAAATATTCTGTTATGCATCCAATGATTTTGTCCTGCTTATCCTCTGAAAGTGACGGATACATTGGAAGAGAAAGGATTTCAGTTGCAAGTTTTTCAGAAACAGGAAGACTATTTGATTTAATCCCGAGTTTTCCATAAGCATTCTGAAGATGCAGGGGCAATGGATAATGAAGCCCTGTCTCAATACCGCGACTTATAAGATAGTCCCTTAGAAGATCGCGATTATTAGTGCGCACTACATAGAGGTGGTGGATCGGCCTGGAATTGTCCGGTGTAAATGGGGCAATTAAATCACCCACTCCAGTAAGATACTGGTTATAGCGTTTGGCTATCTCTTGACGCTTATTATTCCAAGCGTCAAGCCGTCCCAGCTTGATTTTTAAAATGTCCGCCTGAAGTGCGTCAAGCCTGCCGTTATATCCTTCAATATCATGGAAATATTTTTGCGACTGGCCATGGTCTCGCAGCATCTTGATTTTAGCAGCCAGGTTTGCGTCATTAGTAGTAACTGCACCGCCTTCGCCCAAAGCACCCAGGTTTTTGCCAGGATAAAAGCTGAAGGCCCCGGCCTTGCCCATGGAACCGGCTTTGCACCAACGGTTGAGCTTCCTTGAAAAATATTGCGCTCCATGCGCCTGACACGCATCCTCAATCACGGTTAAATGATAGGTTTGCGCCATGTCAAGAATTGGGTCCATGTCCGCCATCTGCCCGTAAAGATGGACTGGAACAATTGCCGTAACCGGCCAGCCTGTTTTGATATCAAAGGTTTTACCTGTTGGGTTGTCCCTTATGCAACCCTTCTCCAGATATTCCCTTAATTTATCCACATCAAGGTTATATGTCTTTTCATTTATATCGATGAATACCGGGGTTGCGCCACATTGTGTAATGGCTTCTGTTGTGGCAATAAAGGTATTAGGTACTGTAATTACCCTGTCGTTCTGCGCAATACCAATTGCCATCAAGGCAAACCGCAACGCATCAGTGCCGCTTCCAACACCAACACATAGTTTTGTTTCACAGAATTTCGCAAACTCATTCTCAAACCCCTCCACCTTTGGCCCGCCGATAAATCGGCCGCTCTGCAGCACTTCCCTTAGTGCTCCTACTATTTCGTCTTCCAATCCGGAATGGACAGCCTTCATGTCTAGAAACGGAATTGTTTCAGTTGTCATTCGTGCCTCCCAATAATTCTGGCCGGATTTCCGGCAACCACGGTATTTGGTAAAACACTTTTTGTTACAACGCTTCCAGCGCCAACTAAAGCATTTTCCCCTATCACGACATTGCATAAAACAGTGGCATTCGAACCGATTGAAGCCCCTTTTTTAACCAAGGTGGGGACCACATTCCAATCAGCCTCTGTTTGCAAGGCTCCCGATCCGCTCGTGGCCTTGGGATATTTGTCGTTTATAAACATCACACCATGTCCGATGAAAACATTGTCCTCAACCGTCACCCCTTCACAAATGAATGAATGGCTTGATATCTTGCAATTACAACCTATCCTGGCCTTTTTCTGGATTTCAACAAAAGGACCTATCCTGGTTTTGTCTCCTATCGAACAACCGTAAAGGTTGACGAATTTTCCAAGAACCGTGCCGCGGCCCAGAACAACATCATGGGCAATTGAGCGGACAAGGTCTTCCTTTGCAACCGAAACTTCCTCTGTTTCAATCATCATTTCATTATTTCCCATTGGTGCCACCTTTTCCTTGATTGTTTGTTTCTAACTATTCAGACACCTTGCCGGTCCCCGAGTGCCAGCCGGTATATCGCCTGCGGCGGACACCCTGCAACCGGCTGGTGTATCGAGGGGCCGGAAAGGCGCCTGAATAGTTATGTTTGTTATTAACATTAATTATACATCATCCACTCTTATCATTTTACCGTTATTATGGATTGATTTGTTGCAAGCCTCCAGCATTTTTACCACCTCAAGGCCCGCCATACCATCACTTAAAGGCTTTGTGTTGTTCTGAATGCACCCTATGAAATGTTCACACTCCAGTTTCAGGGCTTCGGTCTGGGTTATGTGCGGTGCCAGAACATCTCCTGTCCGATAATGCAAGAGCACGTCATACATGCCTTCCTTGGAATCGACCTCCACGCCTTTGTCATAAACCTTAATTTTCTCATTCTCGTTTATATCATCCCAGACCAGCATTTTCTTTTCCCCGCCAATGAAAACGTTTCTAATCTTGACAGGAGATATCCAGTTTACACTGAAGTGGGCAATGATGTTGCTGTTGAAATGCAGGTTGATATATGCAACATCTTCCAGGTGGTTGACATGGGATTTCCCGAATGCTGAAATATAAGACGGCCTTTCGCTTATAAGGTAATTCATGATTGCAAAATCATGGGGTGCAAGGTCCCAAACAACGTTGATATCATGCTGGAACAAACCAAGATTTATGCGTGTCGAGTCATAATAGAAAATGTTTCCGAGTATTTTGCTTGTGATGAGTTCCTTGATCTTTCTTACTGCCCCGGTGAATAAAAAGGTATGATCAACCATTATTTTAAGATTGCGTTTTTCAGCTGCTTCAATAAGTGAGATTGCATCAGCCACTGAAGTTGTAAATGGTTTTTCAACAAAGATATGTTTCCCGTTTTCAAGCGCTTTGAGAGCCAATTGATAATGGCTTGACACTGATGTTACTATGGCAACAACATCAATATCCTTGGATTTTACAATATCATCAACTGAAGTAACTGCTAAAACACCTGGATTGGCCTTGGTGACCTTTTTAAGCACTTGAGGGTCCTTGTCACAAATAGCGACTACACGTGCGCCCTCTGTACTATTAAAATTTCTGACTATATTAGGGCCCCAATATCCATATCCTATTACACCTATATTAAGTATCCCCTTCTTGTTTCTTGAATGTTCATTTCCCTGCATGGAGGTTGCTATCTGTAGATCCGGAATGAGCTCAACTGTTTTCGGCGGCTCCCATGTAGTCAATTCTGATAAAGTTTCCATGTTTCTCCTTATGTTTACTGCCTTAATTGTCCCAAAGCTTTATCTAATCAAGCAGCTCCTCGTGTTGAAAAGACCGCTAAAGGTGTTTGAAATAAAAGCTTGAGATCAAGCCATATTGACCATTGCCTGAAATACTGGATATCCATACGGACCATTGTGTCGAAGGTTGTTGCGCTGCGCCCTTTAACCTGCCACAAACCAGTGATTCCTGGCTTACATTCCAGCACGCGTTGTTTGTGCCAGATTTGATATTTATGATATTCATAAGGAATGGGCGGCCTGGGACCTACAAGCGCCATGTCCCCTTTCAATACATTGAAAAGCTGAGGAAGCTCATCCATGCTTGTTTTTCGCAAGAAACGACCAAGCAACGTGATCCTTGGATCGTTTTTAAGCTTTTGCCAAATTTGATTTTTACCGGATGCCTCATTGCTTTCTCCTTCCATAAGTAATTGTATGTATTTTTCATGGAAGGAAGCATCAGCATTCGCATGCATGGACCTGAATTTAAGAAACGTAAATTCTTTTCCGCCATACCCCAATCGAGTTTGCTTGAAAACAATAGGTCCCTTTGATGTTATTTTAACCAGCAAGGCTATGGCAAGAAACAATGGCAGCAATAAAACAATTAGAATGAAACTACCGATAATATCAACTGCCCTTTTTATTTGAGACAAATTGGCTTTTTCCTGTTCTTCTTTAATATCCGGGTAGAACATATCCAGCGATTCTCTTGGATTCAATTGGTCTGTCTGTGAATCCGGAAAACAGGAAAAGGTGATACTAATCAGTTTTGCCTGATTGGGATTGAGGCGCTTTGCAAGGCTCGCTCTAATCTTATACAAAATATACGGCTGACTGGCAGCATCCACTTCTGTAAAAATTATCCCTAAAACCTTTCCATTTTTATACCATCCTTTAATATCAATTTCCCTGGTTGAAGAATGTAAAGAATCTATTACCATCATTATGCAACTATCAGGTTCCTTTTCTGCTAAAAGAGAAGTAATGTCAATAAGCATTAGAAGAAAAGGTTTTTTTGAGCGCTCTGTTCTCTTCCGTTCAATTGTAAGCATCTCACGGAATGAATCCTCTTTAAATATTCCGGCTTGGCCCTTTACGTCAACATATAAGTTCAAGAATAGGTCTTCTATCTTTTTTATCATACAGACTCTTAGGTTTCCAAAATATCATTCCCTTATATATATGGCATCGCAAAGCTTATGCCAACCACCTTTAATGATGTTTCTTTGAGTTTTTTCCGAGGATCCGCATCTTCTAAAGCTTTATTCTTCGTTTCCATTAAGGATTTTCTCAATTTTGTAAATTTTGACGATCCCTTATGCCTGACACGCAATATCCATTGATTTTTATGCATGGCTTTGAAATTGCTGATATAAATTCGAGAGCAATATATATTTGCAATATGTCAATTATGAAAAAGGACCATTGACCAGGATTGTTTTAATGGAAACAACACAAAAAAGCAGTGACATCGGAAATAAGCCGGATAATGAAACATTGGAAAAGTTTCTTTCGTGCGAAGCGATTTCACTTGATCTTGTATCTGCACTGGCCGGCGATCGAATACTTACCGATGCTGAAAATGAGCAGGTTGAAAAATTAAAGTCACAGCGTGGGGATCGGTTTTATGGCGACCTGCTTTATTCAATAACTCACCGTCTTTTTTCACCCCTTGCCGCTGAAAACCTTTGGAACAAAATACTTCAGCATAAATATCAGATGTCTTTGAAAATGGAACGTAATATCCGAATTGCAGTTGCATCACTTGATTACCTCTCAAACTTGACAGCTACTCTGCATGCAGCCACTGTAATCGACGAAGAGCAGATCGCTGAAATCGTGCATTTGTCGCTTCATGATAGTTTGACAGGGCTGTTCAACCATGCCTGCTTCTATCAGAGAGTTGATATGGAGGTTGCACGGTATGTCCGTTACGGCACAATGGTTTCGATAATGATGCTTGATGTTGATGATTTCAAGGAGAAAAATGACCATTACGGGCATCAGGAGGGCGATAAAATTCTAGCATTGATCGGTTCAACAATCCGTCAGAGTTCCCGTGATTCCGATATCTGCTATCGATATGGCGGAGAGGAATTTGCCGTGATCCTGCCTTCAACGGATTTAATGGAGACAGCCATCTTTGCAGAAAGACTGCGTGCTAAACTTGCGGAAAGCAAACCAGATGGCCTTGTGATTACAGTCAGCATAGGCGTGGCATCATGTTCCAGGGAGGTCTGTAATTCTCAAGCACTGGTGAAAAGTGCTGACATGGCGTTGTATCAGGCCAAACGAAACGGAAAGAACCAGGTGGTTGTAAGTGAGCAGTAGTTAGCCTGTCATCCACGGTTCTTGTCCCGTCTATTGACTTATTTATCACTATTTGCCTATTTTACCAAATAGATAATAAATCACATAAAATAGAAATGCCGGATGAATAAACAATTATTCGCCAGATACGAAGCGCGTGCCAACATTATAAAGGCCATGGCCCACCCCACCCGCTTAATGCTCGTTGACCTTTTGTCGAAAAGAGAGCATTGCGTCTGCGAACTCACTGACAAAGTCGGAGTAGAAATTTCAACCATTTCCAAACATCTGTCCATACTGAAGAATGCCGGTATTGTATCAGATGATAAACGCGGACTTATGGTCTTTTACAGCCTTAAGGCCCCTTGCGCTTTAAATTTCCTTGACTGCGTTGAAAAAGTGCTTCAGGCCACGGCAAAAGAGCATATAGCCCTGGCCAATAAATAGAGGTCATGCATGCAACCCATTAAGAGTAAGCTTTTCATTATTGCCGCAGCGTTGGTTGTATGGGTGTTGATATACAGCCAACTCAAAAGCGCGGCTGAATTCCTGACCTTCACAGGACTTGGGCTCATGCCCGGTTCTAACCTGGGTGATGCAGTCTCTTTTTTCTTTTACGACACACCTAAAGTCATTATGTTGCTGACGCTTATCGTGTTCGGAATCGGCATTATCCGTTCATTCTTTACCCCTGAAAAAACCCGGCAAATCCTTGCTGGAAGAAAAACCATTGTTGGCAACGGCTTGGCCGCGCTGCTTGGTGTTGTCACGCCCTTCTGTTCTTGTTCCGCAGTTCCCTTATTCATCGGCTTTGTACAGGCTGGGGTTCCGCTCGGAGTAACATTTTCCTTTCTCATATCTGCGCCCATGGTCAACGAAATTGCACTGGTGCTGTTGTTCGGCCTTTTCGGCTGGAAAATAGCCGTCTTATATCTAGTGACAGGCCTTTGCATCGCACTGTTTGCGGGTATCACCATAGGTAAGCTTGGCATGGAAAAACATGTCGAGGGATGGGTGTACGAGATGCGCATGGGCAACACAGCCGGACTGGATGTCGGAATAACCTGGTCTGACCGCATAGAATACGGCAGGCAAGCGGTCAAAGAGATTGTCCTTAAAGTCTGGCCTTATATTGTGGCCGGCATTCTGGTAGGCGCTGCTATACACGGGTTTGTGCCCCAGGGTCTGATGGCGAAAATCATGGGCGCGCATGCCTGGTGGTCGGTGCCGCTTGCCGTACTTATAGGCATTCCCATGTATTCCAATGCGGCTGGTATTATCCCCATTGTCGAAGCGCTATTGGCCAAAGGTGCGGCTCTTGGGACGGTGCTGGCCTTCATGATGTCTGTCATCGGCTTGTCGCTTCCGGAAATGGTCATATTAAGGAAAGTACTCAAGCCCAGACTGATTGGGGTTTTTATCGGTGTAGTTGGGATTGGCATACTGCTGGTAGGATTTCTGTTTAACGCACTTTTATAAATGAGAGGTGGATATGAAGAAACTGCAAATTCTGGGCACAGGATGTCCGAAGTGTAAAAAACTGGCGGAAGCTACAGAACAGGCCGCCAAGGATCTGGGTATCGAATACCAACTCACCAAGGTGACGGATATCACCGAAATCATGAAATTCAACGTGATGATGACACCTGCCCTTGCTGTTGACGGCGAAGTCAAGTCGGTTGGTCGTGTACCGAACCATGAAGAATTAAAAAAACTAATTACCGGTTGAAAAAAAAGGAGGCTGCAGTGGGCAAAAAATCGAAAACATGGATCAGGAATTTACTGTTTATTATTACCCTGGTTTTAATTGGAACATGGTCTGTTTCAACTTTTGGGAAAGCACCTCTCTCAAAAAAGGAAAACACTCAGTCCAAGACAGCCGCTGTTGTCAACCAGCCAAAATCCGTTGCATCTGATACAACGGACAAACAGGAAGCGCGACAGCTCGTGGTCTATTATTTCATGACCAGCCAGCGCTGTCATTCCTGCATTTTCATTGAGGGTACAACACGCAAGGCCTTGGACGAATACTTTGCCAATGAACTGAAAAGTGGACGGATTGTTTTTAAAATGCTGAATATAGAAGAGCCACAGAACAAGCATTTTATTGATGAATACGGATTATTTACCAAGTCCGTGGTTCTTTCCGACCTAAATAGTGGAAAACAGACAAAATGGAAGTATCTGGATCAGGTGTGGAACATGATTGGTCAGGAGGAGGAATTCAAGGCCTATATCGCCAAAGAAGTTAAAGCTTTTCTGGGATCATAAATATGGATACCCTGTTGTTTGATCTTGGAATGGCTTTATGGTTGGGGATCACGACCTCCATAAGCCCCTGTCCTTTGGCGACCAACATCGCAGCCATTTCCTATGTGGGCCGAAAAGTGGGCAGCGTACACAGCATTCTTTTGTCTGGACTGCTCTATACGCTTGGCCGGATGATTACATATCTTGTCGTTGGTTTCGTTGTGACCAAAAGTCTTCTTTCCATCCCCCATGTATCCATGTTTCTTCAAATAAACATGAACAAGGTTCTGGGACCCCTGCTGATTGTGGTGGCGCTTGTCCTTTTCGGTCTGGTGGATTTCAGCACTGCCGGAGGGGGAATATCGGATAGGATACGAAAACGTGTTGATAAAGCGGGTATCTGGGGTGCATTGATCCTGGGGCTCTTGTTTGCCCTAACTTTTTGTCCGGTGTCAGCTGCCCTCTTCTTCGGCAGTCTAATTCCCATTGCCATCCGTCACTCATCAACAGTCCTTGTTCCGTCCATTTACGGTATTGGAACAGCCATCCCGGTCCTTGTTTTCGCAGTTGTCATGGCGGTCAGCGTCCAGGCCGTGGGCAGGATTTTTACCAGGCTTACGGCCATCGAGCTCTGGATTCGCCGTGTCATGGCCGTGATTTTTCTGGGGGCCGGCATTTATATGACACTTGTCCAGACACTCAGTCTGTAGAGAGGCATGTTTATGAATGCGCAAAAAATATTCTTTATGATGACGGCATTCGCTGTCTTGACGGTTGTGATGTTCTTTGGTTGTGTAAAAAAACCGACTGCCGTGGATCCGGCTGTTCTTACGGTCTCCGACAGCGTAATCGTTATTACTACGGGTAATTTTGACTCGCTGATAGTTGATTCGGGTGTTACGGCTCTGGTGGAATTTTATTCGCCTCAATGTCCTGTTTGCGCGGGTATGGCCTGGGTAATTGACAGCCTTTCCAGGGTACTGGGCGATTCCGCAATAATCGGCGCCTCAAATAGCGATAATGATTCTTTATGGAAGCGTTTTTCAATAACAACTATTCCCTCTTATATTTTATTCCGCAATGGGGTGGAAATCACGCGCCGCGCCTTTCCGTCGCCCGACTCTTCGGCCGTTGACACGCTTGCCGCCCTCTTACGGCAGTTGATTGCCGGAACGTTGACGCCCGATACCGCGGACACGTCAACTGCGCCTAAGGACACCATTCCCAGCGGCGTAATCATGCTCGATAAAACGAATTTCAAAGAAATTACGACGGTTCCAGGCCGCGTTGCCATGGTTGATTTTTATTCTCCCCATTGTGGATACTGCATCGCTATGGAGAGCGTAGTGGCTGATTTGGCGCTGCAATACAAAGACAGGGCGCTTATTGGAAAGGTCAACCTGGATGTGGACGATTCTCTGAAGTATGTGTTTAATCCAAGCACGTGGCCTGCTTTTGTTTTCATGCAGGACGGTCTGGAGACAAACCGCGTGTACGGTGTGGTGCCGTCCGATTCACTTGAAGGTATTCTTGACAGCTTGTTGACGAATAAATGATGTGCAGAATAAGATGGTTTCCGTTATTAATTCTGGCGTTCTCCGGCATGCCATGGGCATTGTCCGATACCCGTACGGTCCAGGCCGAATTTGACCGTTGTACGGCAACGATGGAACGTGTGGAACGAAGCTTGCGGAGGTTCGATGATGCATTGGAGAGGATGAAACAGAATATCGGGAACCACGTCCCGGGTAAACGGGAAGAATGGTCAGGTGAGATGACCGCCCTTGAAAACCGGATCGAATATTTCCGCAACCGCTTCGAACGCGTCCGCGGACAGGCGGATAAAATCCGAGATGACCTTAAAAACCTTACCGGCCCGGCTTGCCAATCGTGTGTATCCTCCGGCGTGGAACTCTATTGCCGCAACAGCGAATCACTCCTGACAGATCTTGAAGAATATTTGAATAAAGCATCGGATCTCGAAGCGCGCATGCAAGGGCGGTCCTTTTCCGCGAGCGGAAGGGGTTCCGGAGAACAGAGGAACATCCAGGCCAGGAAGATTTTGCAAAAGACGGAACAGCATAGTCTTGCCGAATCCGGCACCTTGTCCGTTTTTTCGGACACAGGATCGACGCAAGAAGTATCCGCTGTCCCGGACAGCTTCACAACACGACTCCCCGGAGTTTCCGGCATACCCGTTGATAAATCAACATCCGTCCTAACAGAGGTATTCCCACAGGAAACGCCAGTGGAATCAAAAAGCGGCATCCCGATACAGGTTGAAGGTAAAAAACAACCGTGGCACATCTCCACAGGCGTGGATTATTATCACCTTGAAGACGTTGATACCGCGACCATGACCTCCGAAGAACTCCGTGATTACAAGCGTCTGACGGAAACGCCGTTTTCAGTATGGACGCGAATCAAGACGGAAATCAAGCCGGTCACAATCATCAACGATGTCGCGCCTGAATTTTATTTGTCTGAGAACAAAACCCGCCTGAAAATACCGTTGCGTACGAAACTCTTTAAACAGGTACTGCGGCTGGAATCGATATTAAAAGCTGAAAAATGGTTCAGTGCCGACGCTTCCGGGCGCACCCCTTTCAAACCGTTTTACGGCCAGCCTTCGGATATGGGCGGACTTGCGCTTACAGCGATACCCGGCAATGCTTCACAAGCCGATACCCGCTTTATTTGGTCTCTGCCGGTGGCTGTTGATTGGCAGCATTACCGGATCAACAGACCCGACTACGAATCATTCGTTGATACCCGGATCACTCCCACACTCGAAATCCGCGGTGCCGCGTCTTCTCTTTCAGCCCTCATTACTGCCGAGGCCGGGTACGAGAACTATTATAGCGGCAACGTCGATTCTCTCGACGTTATGAGAATGCTTGTGCGGGGGGAAACATCTTTGCATACCGGGAAAGGGCGCATGGCAATGACGGCGGCTTGGATGGGCGACCGGTATGCCCGGGCGGCAACCTTAAATGACGTAGATCGATTGGAAGGCTCGCTTCGTTCAGAGGCGCTCATAAACTCATGGATGTCGCCGAGACTGAATATGCGGTATATTTACGAAAGGGAAACTTATGGCCCGAGACCGGAACAGGCCGCTTTTGCCGTGGACGGAACGGAATTGACCGTGTTTCCAGAAGTCAGTTTTGCAGTAACCGATTTTTTCCGACTTAGCCCTTGTATTTTATGGGAGAATAGGGGAGCCGAAGCCGACGGCCCCGTTGATCGGTTCTTTTTATGGGAAGCCCGATCCGCCTGGGAAACAGGCATTCGATTTGGATTTACATTGCCTTTTCTGGATGCCTCATGGCGTGCCGTTTACCGTGCGGAAGACATTAATAAAGATTTCGAAGAATACACAGGGGACAGCCGATCGTTTAAAGGAGCGACGGAGGTGAATACGGCAATATTCGGTTTCCTGACAGTATCCTTTTCTATTGATTACCAGTTCCGTATATATGCGCCCTATGGCAGCTCTGCACGAATGTCGGAAAATCTGACTGTTGCTGGAAGTGTCAGCGCTGAATTATAGAACAGCACAATTGAAGGGCGTGGGTTGTGATTCCGAATTGCCACACCAATAACATGCATTCCTATTTTGGCCCGCGCCCACGCCCACGCATTCCCTGCCCCTGGCAGAAACGTTCATCTATCTGCTTCAGGAAAATCTCCCGCTGTTCGCCTGGTAATGAATCACGCATAAAAAGGATCCGCCGAATGGCAGCTTTCTGATTTTCGCGTTGGACCTCAATTACGCCTTCCAGCTTGCTGAAAATAAGAAGCGTATCCGTGCTGCCTGATTTTATCAGTCCGAACAGGGTGTCGCGTACTGCCTGTGTCTGACGCCCCATACCCATTCCCATTCCCCGCCCCATTCCCATGCCACCTCCGTGCATACCGGGGCCCATAGCCTCACACTGCATGCCCGGTTTTTGCCAATGTTCATCATCATGCCTGTTAGTAAGGAAAAGAAACACTGAAAGCGCCGTCAGTACGGCTATGATTACAACATAAAACTTCTCCCTCATAATTTCTCCTTTTTCACCTGGATTAATATTTCAGAAAGCGAACCCGGAGTCACGGCATCAAACAAACGTGCCGTCTCTTCCGGGATATAGCTCGTGGTCAACTGCCTATTCGTCCAATTGCTCATCTTGAATCCAACACCACCCACCAATATCCCAATAACCAGTGCCGCCACAACATAAGTAAACGATGGCTTAAGCCATGGGAACCTTGTCAGAAATCTCTGCAAAAAAGTTGTTTGAGGTGCAGT
The DNA here is from genome assembly GCA_963831235.1 of uncultured Fibrobacterota bacterium. GTDB lineage: Bacteria > Fibrobacterota > OXYB2-FULL-49-7 > OXYB2-FULL-49-7 > JAEUSG01 > CAWHPS01. The sequence goes on along the minus strand of CAWHPS010000061.1, from coordinate 49,466 downwards.
TTCCTGATAGGCCCGTTCCAGCATGGCCCGGTTAACGGCCCCTGAGAGCTGGATATCTTCAATGGCCTTAACGCCGGTTTTCAAAATGTTCAGATCTGCGGCAAAAGCCCTGCATTCCGCGCATTCTGAAAGGTGGGCATTAAGGAGCATATTCCCATTTTCATCCAGTTCATTGTCGGCTTGGCGCGAGGCCAGGCGTTTGAATTGTTCATGATTCATTGTGATCCTCCTTCAATAATTGCCGGAGCCGCGTGCGTGCATGAAACAGCAGGGATTCAACAGCTTCCACGGAACAATCCATGATTTCCGCTATCTCCGAATATGTTTTTTCTTCAAACTCTTTTAAAACCAGGGCTGCCCGTTGACGCGCATTCAGCCGGCCCAGCGCTTCCTTGAGCAACGTCTGCTTTTCAACGGCTACCAGTGAATCAAGGGCATGATCCTGATTTGCGTCTTCGAGTGTTTCATCAGCCTGTACCGTTTCTTTCCGGTTACGCACAGCGTTGAATGCCCTGTTGAGTGCGATCCGGTAAAGCCATGTGGAGAATTTCGCCCTGGCCACAAACTTCTGCCGTTCCTCCATGACCTTGATAAAGACTTCCTGGAGCAAATCCTCTGCTTCTTCCCGGCTGGAATGCAACACCCTGAAGAGTGTGCCAAAGACGGGCATTTTATACTTGTCCCAAAGCATTCGAAAGAGCGCAGGGTTTCCTGTTTTTCCGTATTCGAGATATGTTCCGGTGTCTTCATCCATTTTATCTTCTCAACTATTATAACACATCATACAATGAAACCTTGCATGGCTATCTTCCTTTTTCGGCGCATCGCGTGTTTTAGTGGGTACACACAACCAATTGTATTTAAGAACCTTAACACATGGGAAACCCATCCCCCCGACCCCCTTCCCTTTTTCTTGAAGGAAAAATGGAAGGGGGAGTCAAGATTAAAACACAAAAAATCATTTTGCATTTTTCAGAACCCTTCCCTTTTTCCCTCAAGAAAAAGGGAAGGGCAGGGATGGGTTTGGTAATTTGATAAAAATTCTTTTTATCCAACATATTTTATATACCCATGAAAAAGTACGATGCCCCCCTTTTTCATCAACAGGTTATGAAAAGATAAAATATATCACCACGAAGACCTGCAAGTTTTTCCTTGTTCACGGGTTCAAACTCATGAACGGATAAAATCATCACTAACCTCAAACCAAAGGAGTCTCTCATGTCCAAACTCACTCTCACGCTTGTTGCCGCAGCCGCATTGTCGTTCTTTGCGGTATCAAAAACATTTGCGGAAGATCCGGTCCCGGTAACTTCGCAGAGCACAACGACCAGCCAGGGAACCAAATTTGTTGACAAAGACGGCGATGGTCTTTGTGATAACTTCGGAACAGCAAACCAGTGCACCGCCAAAGGCCAGGGAAAAGGCTGCCAGGGCGCGGGTTGCGGAAAGGGTTTTGTGGATGCAAATAAAGACGGCCTTTGCGATAATGCCGCCAACCGCCAGGGTGGAAAAGGCCAGGGAAAAGGCCAGGGCCAGGGCAAGGGTAAGTGCTGCAAGCGTTAGACAGGTTTAAGGCAAAAGCTAAGTGTCCCTTTCAATCATGAGAAAGAAAGGGGCCCTCTTTAATCTTAGGGAGACCATGATGCGTAATTATTTAACCACAGCTGCGGTTCTTCTGTTCTTGACTATCAGTTTTGGACAAGAGTTTAATATCACAGCCGGACGTGTTTACTTTTTCTACAATGTGGCGGATACGATGAATGTGAATTCCGCCTATAATCTGATTTCCCTGGATTATCATCCAACCTGGTCATTGCATTATGGAGCTATTTCCCTGCTCACTGAAAATGGAATTGCCCGTGATGACGAAACAGCAGGAAGCGGAATTGCTTACAGCACCCGATGGGGCGGACGCTACACAAAAATTGTTTCAGACCGCACGGAAATCTCATTGACTGCCGCAGGCAGCGCAGTATTAAACCCTGAATACGATAACATTAACGACAGTCGTGGCATTGAATTATCCGGCGCAGGTGAAATTTCACTTGGTTCCGCCACTTATCTGAATTGCATACTGGAATATGACCGCCTTGTTTATTCATATAATCCGGCCTTTTCAGGTAATATCTATGAATCTTCCACTGAAATCAGCCATTCGTTTGAAAGCAATCGATCATTGCACTTTCAGATAAACGGCGGCTATAAACAATACGATTTATCGGGTTCATCAACTCTTCTGGGATCGCGCCTGCAAATCGGCCAGGCGCTGGGCGATGCAAAAGGTTTAAGCGGATATTTGGAAGGCCAGATGATTTTTGGAAAGACGTCAACGGGGCTGCTGAATGACGCTCTCTTTGGCGCTGTAACGGATCATTATACTTATGATAAACTCGGCACCGGAGTCAGGTTCAAGGCGCTTTTCCCGAATAATAGATTTGTTGCGAGCTATGGATTCGAAGCCCGGGTCTTTAAGCAGGCAAGCCGTCAGGATAATATTCACATCGCAGGAATCGGATGGACCAAATACCTGAACAACGCCGTAGGACAAAGGCGGGTTGGGCTTTCCTTTGAACCCTCCGTTAAGTTGACCCAATCCACAGCCACTGGTGAGGATTATCTTGCCGCCTATTTGATGGTGGGGTTTGAAAGATAAAATGAACGTCAATAATGTGGGTTGTTACCGAATTATTTCAAGAGAACGATGCGCGAACGGGTAATCTTTCCCTGGAAAGCGGCTTCAATGAGGTATATGCCCGCCGGTAAATTCATGGCATTCCATTCTACGCCTCTGCAAAGCTCCGCCTGACAAAGACTCCGGCTGTGAACCAGACTACCCTGCATGTTAAGAATGCGCAGACTGGTGCTCTTGTCAAGGAAGGAGGTCAAAGGGGCAAGTGAAAGTCTTGTGCTGTAATGAAATGGGTTTGGTGAGGCGGACAATATCGGTGTTTGACATGGCACTACCTTGATTTTATCATGCGACATATCAAAGTCCAATCGGACCTTTAGCAAACCATATCTGGTCCATGCCGGTCCGATAATCAAACCAGGCCGTAAGCGCTTCCGTACCGCAGACAGTCACATCAGCGCCAAAGGAATCCGACGAGTCGGTTGTTATACGGCGCAAGGTCCATGAACCAGTGCCCACTGTTTTGCGGGTAATATAAATTTCATCGTTGCCGTCTTTGAAATCCTCCCATGTAACAGATACGAATCCGTTATCCATTGTGATGGACGGACATTTGGAATCCGCGCCTGATTCGCTGATCCGCTGTGGTGTGCCGAATATATTCTCCCTCGTGCTTTCTGAATAATAAATTTCGTAGGATGATGTGGTGCTGTCCCAGGAATACCAGACAATTCCCACATTGCCATTACTTGCGGCTACACGCGGTTCCCAGGAGTTGGCAACATCACCGCTGATATTGATTGCGGTCGTCCAATTATCTCCCTTGTCCGAGGAAGACTGGTAATAAACCTCGTCGTTGCCGCTTCGATAATCGAAAAAAACAAGATGAATTTTTTTTGTGACAGGATCCACGAAAATGTCCGATCCCCAGGAGGTGCTGTCGTTGTTAGTCAACCGTTTTTCAGGAGACCAGCTGCCGCTCACACATTTACGAAAATAGATTTCATCGTTTCCGTCCCGGGAGTCTTCCCAGGAAATAAAAAGATCGCGGTCATCCGAAGCCAGTGAAGGAAAGGCGGAATAGACATTGCCCCCGCTGATTTTAAGTGTTGTTCCAATTGCGCCGGATGCGTAGCGCGCATAGTAAATCTCCCGTTTGCCTGACCGCTTGTCCTCCCATACAATATCGAACCCGTTATTTACCGCGATCCTGGGCCGCCAGGAATCACTGTCGTTAGTGGTTATGCGAATGGGCGCGCTGAAGATGGCGCCGCTGTTGTTTGAGGTCAGAAGAAAGATTTCATCATTACCGGTAATATACCCTTCATAGACAATGCCCACGGAACTGCCGTTCACCGCAATCGCGGGTTCGCCGCAATAGGAGGTTGACGCTGTTAGTTGCACATTGTCAAATTCTGCATAGGCCTCAATACCAATCATCAGCAAAAGGATGGTTACCAGGAATTTCATGTCCATTCTTTCTGTTACGGACGAGATTGGTTTAATGTGCATGTGGAGAAGCGCCACGGTCCAATTGCTTGCCGTGCTCTCCATGTTCGTTGAGGTGGCCTTCCCGTTTGCGCTCTTCACCGCCAGGCCCCATGGCTTTAGACAAATTCAGGGTATCAGACGCAGGCGTCTGGGGTTGCTGAAAAGCATCCGTGATACCGTCGTTATTTTTATCCTTAATGGTATATCCAAATGCAGGGTCAGCACTTCCATTATTCGCCGCTTCGAGTATAGCAACCGGTAAAAAAGCGAGAAAAAGTAAAAATACTGGTAAAAGACGCATATGAACCCCTTTTTTAACTGTTACTATAAATGATAGCAAAAAGTGTGCAAATATAAAAGGGTATTTTGATTAATATTGAGCTTTGAAAATAATAAAATGATTAAATATTATCTTTTAAGATTAATTTTAATCTTTTACGCCAAAATCCTTTATAACCTTGACGCCAATCGTATGATACTGGTAAGAATCGGTCCCGAAGAAATGGTAAGCTGTGTAGGGACGTGAAAACCAGGAATAGTTCATCTTAAGGGAAAACCCATAGCCAATTATTTTTCCAATGCCCGCTTCAATGATTAATTCACCCAAGCCATTATATTGATAATAAAAATCCTCGAAGCCCTCTATAAGATTGCCGCTGGGCGCGACGGAATAGCCCCTGTAGGCGCCATGAGAATAAACCGGAAAATCAACCTTTGATGAGATTTCATTAACAGGGCTTTTAGCGCCATGCCATGATTTGACAAAATCCAGTACCAGTCTGAACACGCCTTCTTCTTTCGGTGTCCTGTATGGAAAAAACGAATATATCAATTGCCCATCATCCGTATCCGCAATGGGCAGATAAAAATCATGGCTGGAATTCTTATAAATATAAGCTCCACCAAGATAAAGCCAGGGAAAGAGCGGTCCGAAAAAATAAATTGATGAATGGCTCAGGTTATTGGCAGGTATGGGATCGGTTGGCGCATCTAAAAGGTTCAAAAAGGGATTCAGCACATCATAGAAAGTTTGGAAGAACAGAGTGTCTGCCAGTAATGGCTGATAATCCACTCGATTTACGGAAGAATACCGGTCTTTTTGATAGGTCGCGTGTACTTCCCACTCTTTGAAACCGAATCCGGCGTCAATACCAATGGAATTCCTGGTAACACCGATGCGCGTGGCCACCGGATTGTCATCTGATGTGCCGGATCGGAAATTCGGTGTTATCATAAACCGAAGTTGCGCCGGAAGTCTCCGGATTTGGAGGGGAATTTCTCCTGAGAAAAAAGAGCGGCCTGGACCTCCGGTATTCCATATACCTGCCGAGATATCCATGCCTCCGGCCAACCAATGGAGTGGGAGTTTAAAGGAAAGCCTGGCCAATGCGTTTTCATCCCGGAATGGCGATAAACCGCTTATTCCTTCGTTCATGCGGGAGAGGGTGTATTCGAGGGTGCCATCCCATGTTCCGGCCTTTAACAAAGCGCCCTCTGCGGAAATGCTATAGCTCTTTCGGTCAAACACATAGTTGTCAAAATGGTACTCGCCACCGGTTGAGAGTACGAGCCCTCTGACGGTTACAGCCAGGTAAAAGAAGAGCGCGAATAATCCCTTTACCATGCAATAACCTTATGCATCGTTTTATTGTTTCCAATATGCAGTCGTAACGCATAAACTCCCGGCCTCAAAGAGCGGTGAAGCGGGATTTCAGAGTAACCATTCCCGATGCCGGTACAATGTCCATTGGCGATTATTTTTCCAGAGAGATCCAGCACCTGAACCCTCACAGAGGATTCCGTAAAAATCCCTTGAATCCGGACTTTTCCGGCAACTGACAAATACAATGATGGTCCTGTTAAAGTCGCTATAGGCATCGACTCTGAAGCTGAAGTTATCCACTCCGTTAATTGCAGCGTCATAATACCAGCGTTTTTATCCATCCAACAAAGCCTGTTGCCATACAGTGTGGGATGTGCCTGATACCCGACTCCTGTCACAAGCGGTGACTCTTGTCGGTTCACGATATCGTATCCGTAAATATCCGCATTCGAAGGATCAGCAATAGTGGCATTCCGATAATCCTCCCAGACGACTTTTGTTCCTTCGATATAGAGCCTTCCCTGAAATCCGGGTGCAAGGCAAACCGGACTTACAACATCAGTTGTAATATCATACAGGTAAAGGTCCACATTTTTTGGATCATTTCCAACATTCCGGTAATCCTCCCAAACAACATAATTGCCGCAAATACGGGGGTTGTTCTTGCCTGCGTCATAGGGGGCGATTTCTTTTGTTTCACCGGTGGCAATCGTGTGTAACATGAGCTTGCCGTATGCCCCAGAGTAATCGATCCAGGCAACACTCTGTCCATCCGTGCAGGGATAGCCCTGATAAGCATGGTCGCTTGTCAGACGTTGTTCCTGGTTGGAGACAAGATCATAAAGAAATATTTCTGAATTGAGACTATCGAGTGTCAGGGCTACACGATAACGGTAATCCACCCAGACCACCACATCGCCTCCAACCCACACCATCTCTTTCCAGGCCGTGTTTGTCGTCAATTGGCGTGAAGCGCCGGTTGCGATGTTTTTATAGTTCAGATTGCAGGTAGCGCCGCCGGCATATCCGCCGGAACCGCCGGATGAAAGGTAGGGGACATAGGCCAGATGGCTGCCGGAAAAACCATACGAGAGATAATACGGATACGTTTTATTTTCAGTGGGATACAGGGCGGTCTTGGCCTTTGTGGCAAGATCCACCATAAGAATTTCAGCCCAAAAAGTTGTGGCGGTCAGGTAATGATAATCCATGTAAACCATTTTTTGATCCGATAAAAGCCCCCAGGTATCCGTAGAAGTGGTGGTGAGTACCTCATCCGCCAGCGCCATATTCAGTCCCGCGAACAGGCAGAGTAAAACAAGTGTTGGCTTAATCATTCTTTTGCCCCTTTCTTATAAGGTTTAATATTCAGTTGATGAATTATTTCGGTTGTGTCAATGATGTTGAACACCTCATTATCCGAGGATATTCCCAGATCAGCGGGAATTCCTGTCGGGGTCACGGCCATTGGCGTGTCGAACAGCACGAGTCCTTTAATGAGCGGGAAGTTCCCAACTGCAAGGGAATGAAACATGTCACGAAACCAGTTGTTCTTGCTGCCACCGTTTGATGCGCATCCGGCCTCAGCCACCAGGATGGGCTTGCCATGGTCTTTCACCGCGTCATACAATATTTTCGTGACCGTGTAAAAATCCATCCATATCCCATCTTGTGAAAGGGAGCCGAAATTGAAGATGTCAAGTCCAATCCAATCCACAAACGCATCGCCGGGATAACAGGCAGTGTCTTGCGGGGTGTAAGGTGTTCCAGACAAATGCCACATTCCGAGCTCCCTCTTCCTCGAATATCCGGTGTACATGACGCCAGAAGTTCTTGTAGATTTCGGGTGTGTTCCCATATTGCGCGCTCCAGGAATACCAGGCATTGGACATTTCATGGCCCGGCCGAAGATAAAAGGGCTTGCCGTAAATAACAGCCTGCCGCGCCCAGGACCGAATGTATCCGTCAAAAGCGCCGCTAGCTAAAAGCACCAGCGAGGAGTCCACTCTGCGGTCTTTGTATCCGGGGAAAGCAGCCACCCAGGGCTCCCAGGTTATGAGCGGTGTAAACCCGCCCTTGCTGAGGTTCTTATTCACTTCCTGCCTGAAATCATATTCTTCGCCCTCTCCCCAGGCCTGATAATACGATACTATGGAGATGCGCGTCCCAAGCCGTTCCTGGATAGTGTATAGCTGGTTAAACTGATATGGAAGCTCTGGCCGGTAAATACCGAGAAGAAAGGATTCCTTTGGAACCAGCCCCTGTTTGTCCTCTACCAGATTGCGGACAACCAGACGGTGATATGCTTCCAGCCCGAGCTGTTCCATCGGTTTTATGCCGAAAGCATAAATGAAGAGTAAAAGCCCCGGGAACAGAAGAAAAGCGGCAATGCTTCGGCGTGGTTTCATGATCCTGCCCTCCGCCTTTCCGCAAAGCCCCAGAGGATTACAGGAAGAAGGGTTGCCACGTTCATGAGCGCAAAGAGCATCATCAGGTGCGTACCATAATCAATACGGTGGTAATAGACAAAGGGAAAGGCCACGGCCAGAAGCGACAACGCAACTGCGATAAGGTGGGGCAGCAGAAGCGAAAGGCTGATGCGGTTCTTCCCGTCCTTGGGTGTTGGAAGAAAAGGCACCTTTTTTCCTGAAACCGCGTATAAAAAACTCATGGCATAAATGGGCCAGGTCCCTTTTTCGAGAAACATGGAGCGCCAGGGAAAGCCGCGTTCCTGCTTGTCCGTGTACCAGCGCTGGATAAAAATACTTATGGCCAGAAATGAAATAAGATAAGGTGTTATATGAAGGGCAAAGCCGCCCAAGGGCATTTCGATGGCGTAGATTTGCAGGAACAAAAAGATAATGGGAATGATGATGGTTAGAAATGTTACCACGCCATTCAGATAAAAAGTCCCGGCGAACAGATAATAGATTTTTTGCTGAAGGTTGAGTTTTGAAAAAAGCCGCGGATATTCCTGAGTGAAAAGATTGAACATGCCGGTGGCCCATTTAATCTGCTGCTTGAAGAAGGTCTGAAGGTCCTCAGGCACCAGGCCGTAGGAGGCACGGAAGGGCAGATAACGGCTCTCCCATCCGGCTGCATGTAAACGGATCGAGGTGCAGGCATCCTCGGCCAGATGAACGGCATGGCCTCCGATGGAGTCAAGCGCGGCCCGGCGGAACAGACAGTTGGCGCCGATGGCAATGGACATGCGAAGTCCATCCAGCCCCATCATGAGCGGCCCGTAGAACCCGAAGGTTTGTTCCGCAGCAGCGCGGGACACCGTGTTTTTGCCCTGGTTGTAATAGGCCTGCACCACCTGGACAAAGCCGACCCGACTTCCGGTAAAACAGGGCAGGGCGCGATCCAGAAAATCCGGAGCCGGAATATGGTCGGGATCGAGCACCAGGACGAATTCACCGCGTGAATGATTGGCCAGGCAATGGTTTATTTTGCCCGCCTTGGCTCCGCCGATGCCCTTGCAGTTCACATGGGTCACACTTATTTCAGCGCATAAAGTTTTAAGCGCCGGATCATCGCCGCCATCGAGGAGATAGGTGGAATGGGGATACGTCATCTTCTGAACCGCACGCAGGGTTGTGTCGAACATGGGGAAGGGCTCGCCAGGCATGGCCGTAAGGAACACGTCCACGGAAAGCCCCTGCGGAGCGGGGCCCGGAGACGGAATATTGACAAACTGCATGAATATCCAGCTTACCGCAGACCGCAGCACGCCGCGGAAGACCGCATAGCTTAAAATAATGAAAAGCAGGATGTTTTTACGGTGACCGCCAAGGAACCAATAGTCAGCATAATAGAGGGCGGATTCAATCCCAACCACCACCAGGAGCGCAAAGACCACACGGTCCCATGGAGTGATCCGGACGGCCGTTGTTCCGGTTTGGCAGACAGCACTGCCCCAATTTATTTGACCCATAACAGTTTTTCCAGGATGAGTTTTGCCCGTTTGTTGCCGGGATCCTTCAGCAGAATATCCTTATAGGTTTCCTTGGCCTCTTGAAACCGGCCATCCCATTCCAGCACCTGTCCCTTGAGCTGGAGCGCTTCAACAATACGGTCGCGGGACACGGGGTCCTTGACCCTGGCCAGAAGATGAATCAGACTGTCCAACTCATGGAACGCTGAGGGAAATTGATGTTGCCAGGCTTTTACCTCGGCGCGGCGGATGACCGCGGACAAACGCACGGGCAGGGGAGCGCTGTCGCTTAAGGCCACGCGGGAGAAAATCACGATGGATTCGTCGAAACGCTTCATCCAGGAAAGGACCTGCGCTTTTCGCATGAGGCTGTTCCATGGCTGTTTCTCGACCAAGATGAGACTGTCGTACAGGGCCGCAGCGCCGGCAAGCTCGCCTGTCATTTCAAGGTAGAGGGCTGCCACCCGTTTGTATCCCGGCAATGTTTTGTCATCGGTACGGGCAAGCAGGCGGTGCGCCTCATCAAATTCCTTCTTCCACAGCCGCGATTCGGCAAGACAAATGAGCACGGTGTCGGTTGCCGACGAACTCCTGGCCGCACGGCCGAGGTATTCCACCACGGAATCCGGATTATACAAGCCATAATAGGAAAGGCCCTTCATGCAGTTTGTGGCACTGTCTTCCATGCACCCGGAAAGGATGGTGAGGGTTTTATCGAATTGTCTGTTCCGAAAAGCCTTCTCTGCTTTTTTGACACAGGGCTGTAGCTCGGAAGTGGCCGCAAACAGGCTGCCGACGATAAATGGAACCGTAAGTATTAATTTAAGCATGCGGCACCCCTTTCTTTTTTAAGTAATCGATGGTATCAGCAAGCCCGTGTTCGATGTCTGTGGCCGCGTTCCAGCCGAACGCACTTTTTGCCTTGCCGGCGTCAAGACAATATTCCCAGGACTCCTTTTCCCGGTAAGGAACAGCACCCGGACGAACACAGTTTTCCACGCCCGCGATCTTCTCCGCCATTTGAGCCACCGCTTTCAGTGTGGGCGCGTTGCCAGTCCCGATATTGAAGGTGCCGGAAATTTTCTCGTCCGAGAGTATTTTTTCCACTGCGGCCGCAAAATCACCGATGTAAACAAAATCCCGTGTTTGCTCGCCCGGGGTCATGGGGAATTCCCTATGGGACAGTAGCGCATTTACCAGGGATGGAATGAACATACCGCCGGTTTGCGACGGCCCGTACAAAATACCTATGCGGAATATTACGGATGGGACATCATATTTGTGCCCGTAAAAACGGATGAGCTGTTCGCACATGAGTTTTGACAGGGAATAAAAGTCGCCGGGATCGGTCAGCATCTCTTCCTTAAAAGGCCCTTTCTGGTTGCCGTAAACCAACGCGGTGGATGGAAATATGAAGCGCGCTTTATGGCTTTTGGCTATTTCGAGCAGCAGGAAAGTTGCACGGATATTGGAATTCATGATTGAAAAGTAGGTTTCCATATCCGCGGCCTGGGAAAGCACGGCCGCCAGATTGATGATGCAGTCAAAACGAAATTCCTCTTTCAATTGCTCGATAACAGCCCGTTCCGATAAATCGCCTTTGCGGTAAACCGTTAAGCGTTCCTTTTCGGACAATGGGATAAGGGCGTCCTGAACATCAGTTGCCACAATGATCCGCTCCTTGTCCTGTGAAAGACGGTGGATAAGATGCCGGCCCACAAATCCGTTTGCGCCGGTCACCAGAGTTACTTTGCCCATATCGCCCCCTTTGTTTTAGCGTCCGCAACATAACAATCCAAATCTTCCATGCTCTGAATTTTTCCCGACGAATAAAATTCGCGATACCAGGACAAGGTCCGGCTGAGAGCTTTTTCAAAGGTCCAGACAGGCGACCAATCAAGCGCCCCCTGCGCTTTTGCGCAATCCAGCGTGAGGGTACGCGCCTCGTGCAGCGGCGCGCCCTGCTGCTCTATCCGGTATTGTACCTCGGACCAATGGCCTTGCGATTGTTTTACAATCTCCTCCACCGGGAGCACATCCTCCGATGGCGGTCCGAAATTAAACGCTGTGCCCATGCTGATGTTCCCTTCGAGCAACTTCTGCCCAATCAACAGGTACCCGCTAAGACACTCCAGCACATGCTGCCAGGGCCGGGTGGATTGCGGACTGCGAATGACAAGGGTTTCCTTTTTGCTTGCGGCACGGACCATGTCCGGAATCAGGCGGTCGGATGCCCAATCACCTCCGCCAATCACATTGCCCGCGCGGGTTACGGCAAGGAGCGTCCGGTGCGATGCGCCGTATTTTGATGCGTTGAAAAAAGAGTCGCGGTAACTCGACAATAGAATGTCCGCACAAGCCTTGGACGCGCTGTATGGGTCATATCCTCCCAGAGGATCAATTTCCCTGTAACCCCACCACCATTCGCGGTTCTGGTACACCTTGTCCGTTGTAATGGCCACAATCGCCCGCACAGACGCATTAAAGCGGCAGGCCTCGCACAGGTGCAGCGTGCCCATGACATTGGCCGCATAGGTGCCCACCGGATCAGAGTAAGAGGCGCGGACAATTGGCTGGGCCGCGAGATGAAACACGATGTCCGGGCCGCAGGCGTCAACGGCTTTTTGCAGTTCGTTAAATTTTGTGATGTCGCCGATTATGCTTCGGATATTCATCTTAAGACAGTCAAAGTGGTTGGGATCCGTAGGGGGCTTAAGAGAAAATCCGGTGACTTCCGCGCCAAGCGATTTGAGCCAGAGCACGAGCCAGGAACCTTTGAACCCCGTGTGGCCCGTAACCAGGACCTTTTTACCCTCATAAATTCCGCCAAAAAGTTTTTCCATCATGAGGTCACGCCCACAGCTTCCAGGGCGCTTTGCCCTCGTTCCACATTTTGTTAAGCTCCTGGTGGTCCTTGAAAGTATCCATGCAGTGCCAGAAACCGTCCCACGAAAACATGCCGATTCCATTGGTGCGCACAAGCCGCTTGAAAGGGATGTCTTCAAGCACTGTTTCGTCATTGTCAATGTGATCAAATATCTGCGGTGTAAACACAAAAAAACCACCGTTAATACGGCCGGGTAAAACCGGTTTTTCCCGGAAAGAGGAAATCTTGCCATTTTCATCGGATTCCACTATGCCGAATGTAGTAGGAAGATGCACGCCGGTGAGTGTGGCCGTTCGGCCTCCCGCCTGGTGGTATTTGAACAGCGCCTGAATATCGACATCCGAAAGCCCGTCGCCGTAAGTGGCGAAAAAGTGCTCTTCCTGGATATGTTTCCGGATGCGTTTTAACCGCCCACCAGTCATGGTTTTTTCTCCTGTAAGCGCAAAGGTGATTTCCCATCCATCCACATCCCGATCATTCCGATCTTCATCCATAAACACTTTATTGTCACGGTTCCGGATGGTCATTGAAAAATCATGCGTCCGGCTCTGGTAGTTTTCGAAATAATCGATAATTGCGTCGCCCCTGTATCCGAGGCACAAAACAAATTTCCTGATTCCATAAAAAGAATAGGTCTTCATAATGTGCCAGAGAATGGGCTTGCCGCCCACGTCAATCAAGGGTTTCGGGATGCCATCGGCCACGCCGCGAATCCGGGTGCCTTGTCCGCCGCACAGAATCACTGCTTTGTAGTTGGTCAGATCATAATCTATCATGGTTGCCTCCTTGCGAAGAGCTATCGCAAAGAGTATGCCGGTTTGGGAGTGCGATTTTATCAGAAGAAAGAAAGAAGGGGCGCCTGATGCACCCCTTTTAAAGATTAATAATAATTGACGAGTGATGGAAATTAATCAGTTCTGAATTTACAGAGCGAAGACAATAAATTCTTGCCGTATAGGCTTAGATATGAACTAAATGTCAATCTTGTATTTAATGTGAAAGATGGGTAGTTTTTCAGGTTCAGCCGAATATTTTCCGGATACTTCAGATAGGGCAGATTTGAGGTCTGTTATTGTGCAAGGCATCTCTTTTTACCTTAAAACGATTACGACGATTTTCCTCGATAGAGGAACGAAGACGGTTCCGTCTTTGAAAACCGTCCAAAATGATCGGCAAAGCCTTTTCTTTGGCAGTCTTTATTGAGACGCGGTGGACAGCTCTTGTAATCATACTACAAAAATACCTTTTTCTTTGACTGTCTGCCATTAATTTTAATACAGTTCCCTATTCGCGCTGCCGTGCAGGCAAGAGACTCATTGAAAAGCTTATCCGGTGGGCCATACCCAGGGCATTGTCCGGGTCCGTGTCGTACTTGAAGCCGTGCGTTTTGTGAAGGAAAACAAAAAGGGGTGTTCTTACACCCCTTTGTAAAGATTAATAACGATTGATGAGTGATTGTTTTTAATCACTACCTTTGAATTATCAATCTTTGAATGAGCTGTCTGTCTCCCGCATCCGCTTTGACAATATAAGCCCCCGCCGGTATTCCTGTAATATTGATTCTGAGAGAATTTCCGCATTGAACGGTCCGGTTGCCGGAAAGGAGGCGAACCAGTCTTCCGTCAATACCATAGAGTGCAATTTGCGCAGAGACACCCATGGGAAGTCCGTATGCAATCGTTACGCCGGCATTGGCCGGATTAGGTGTGACGGACAGGCGGTATCCATTATTGGCGGCGACTCCAATCGTCACACCCGTTATGAGTGTTTCCGGAACCATGAAGATCGCCGTCTCTGTTGAATCCTCTGCGACGGCGAGTGACACGGTCTTTGTTTTATAGCCGGTCAGCGTGACGATAATGGAATAAGTCCTTGCCGCGTCAACTACCAGGACTTCAAAGCCACCGGCGTCATCCGTTGTCGTGGAATAATGGAATTCCGTTCCGGTTTTTTGCACGACTTCAACCAAGGCGTTTGCCAGAGGGCGTCCATTGAGCGAATCCGATGTCACAATCCCGGACAACAGCCAGCTGTTGGTGGTGTCCATGGCAATGAGCAGGAAATTAACCGTATCCACTGACCCGCTGTCCGCATAAAGATTGTTGCGGCTTTCCGGCACGTAGCCCGCAATGGAAGCGGAAACAGCATAGCGGACCGTTAAGGAGGCGGGTATGCTGTCAAAACGGAAAAGGCCGTCCGCGCCCGTGAGCATAGAATCCACGGCTTGCCAGGCGGCATTGATTCGGGTATTGAGGACCACCCGCACGCCTGATAACGGTTGTCCTGTAAGGGAATCCGTGACATTGCCCAGGAAGACGCCATATGCGGATTGGGGGGGGGCCGTGGTATCCGGAGCGACCAGATAAAAATCCACGGTATCAATCTGGTTGCTTGAGAGGATCAGATTGCTCTTCACGGCTAAGGCGAAACTGTCGGTCACGACTGTCAGGGTATATGGATATCTTCGTCCGGTCAGGAGACTGTCAAATAAATAAGTCCCCAAAGTATCTGTAAAACAGGTATCGACTATTTCAGGGTTGACCGAGTAACGGCTTATTATAACAACAGCGTCTTCAACAGGTTCGTTCGTTGCGGAATCAACAACGGTCCCGGTAAAAGAGCCGATTGCCCAAGTTTGAGCGTTAGGCATAAAAGCTGCGAAACATATGGCAATTAATGCAAATAAAATGATTCTTTTCATAACAGTTATTCTCCAATTAAATTATTAAAAGCAGGAAGCGCATTATGCGCCCCCTGCCGTTTTTCTTATAGAGGTCTTTCGTTTATTTCTCACCGCGCAGCTGGTTGCGGCTCTGGACTTTGCCGTGGTCGCCGTGCTGTGCCTTGCCCTTGACCTTATCGCGGGATTGCAGACGGGTCTTGATCATGCTTGCGTCCAAATCACATTTGCCGTCGCGATCCGCATCCACGAAGTTGTCGTTGACACCGTCGCCGTTTTCATCCACAAAGCCGTAGCCGTAGCCGTTGCCGTTCTTGTACATGTAGGCTGAGGCTTTCGGGTCCGCTGAGCCGGCCACGTTGTCATTGATTCCATCGCCGTTTGCATCGGTAAACTGATACTTGAAGCCCTGGCAATTGGCAATCATGTTCGTGTACCTGGTCTTAAGCTGGGTCAGTTCCTGAGTCTTGGTTTGAATCTGTGTCTGGAGTTGGGCCTTTTCCGCATCAGTTACCGCCTGCAGTTTGGCCTGTTCCAGCGCCTTGATTTGATCCTGTAGTTGAATTTGTTCGCTTGCGCAAAGTTTGATGGCATCCTGCTTCTGTTCCCAGGTCTGGGTTGCGTCCCCTGTGCCGGGTGTACCTGCGGCCATCAGACTACCGGCTAATGCCAGCGCAGCGAGTGTTGAGATCATCTTTTTCATTTGGAACCTCCTTTAAATTTTTGTTTAGGGCTTTTCTTTGTTGTCATTGTTTTGCTGATAGAGATTATCAAGAAGCGTGCCGCAAGTGAAAATGCGGTTTTTAATTCAAAAATAATGAAAAATGGAAAAAAACCGCGGGGGAATGATAGAAATTAATGAGGCGCTGATAAACTCTTATCAGGAGGACGGTGTTAACGCGTGGCAGACAGGGTCAATGTGGCGGTCTTTTTGACATAATCATCCCGGTCCGAGGCGGAATTGAATTTACGGTAATTGAGGCTGCATTGAAGCGAAATGTTATCAAACAGATCGTATCCATAAGTAAACCCCGCGTAATGTGATTTTTCCCATCTGCCATCATCCGGTTTCTTTCTGGCAGGATAGGTTTCGTATTGGAAGTTGTACGACAGCTTCACAAACGACTGCCCGAAACGGCAGCGTGCCAGGGTTTCCATGGACATGGATCTGGATTTGAAATATTCATCATTGGAAAAGGTCATGCTCCCTGAAAGCCGGGGCATGAAGGCCAATCCGCTCACAGGACTCCAGGTGGCGGATAAGCCGGTGTAAAGGTTTTTGTCTTTCTGATGAATGTTGGCCTGGTAAATCGGCACAGCGGAATCTTCCGGAGGGAGATAAATGGTGTCCCCTGTATTAATGTCAATATAGTTGATGACAGGAAAATAACCGACATAATCGGAATCATGGGTGTCGTTATAAAAATCCTTATAGCCACCTGACATGGTCCAGACAAATGACCATTGTTCGGATTGAATCCTTCTGTACCGGCATTCAAGTTCAGCCTGCCGGTAATCGTAATAAAAACTTTTTTGCGCAAGATCCTTGATGCTGTTACGGTACAGGGAAGGAAAGGATTTTTGCGTGCCGGTCAGGTTGATCTCCAGGTTGGTTTTCGGGCTCAAATAGCGTCCGCCAAGAAGCGATACGGCAAAGTCATTTGACTCGTAAAAAGCATTGTCGGAATAATTTTTGTTCCATTCAGCTCCAATACCGGCCATGGTCAGGTGGGAAAAGAGGTGCTTGGAGTTCATGGAGAGCCCAAGGCGCTTCACATTTGTGTTGGGAAACGCGTCCTGCTCCTCGGCACCCATACTGAAACCGCATTTAAGCATGGTTGCGGGATTGAACTGCACCAGGAACGAAGGCGCAACAGATACTTCGGTGATGATGGCGGACTTTCCGGTCACGGAGTCCGGAAGCAGGATGTTGGAGTCGAACCGTTTTCCATAATCCAGGGACACGCTTTCCTTGTGGATGATGGCGCCATAGGGGGAAACCAAGGCAAGAAACAGCAGTAGTGTCACGATCTTCATCATGGTTTGCCGCCTTTCAATTGTAATTGGATGAGCGTATTATTCGCTTCCATCCGGCGTTTTATGGATTGTATTTCAATCTTCAGAGAATCTATTTGCCCCACAACCAATGCCTTTGTTTTCTCCAGATCCGGATCCTTTTCGCGATTTTTATTCCATGCCTTTTCCCTGGGTTCCGCGCCAAACCCCGTACCTTTTTCGAACAGCTCCTCGTTGTCAGTGTTACGCATATGCAGTTCTGTGAGTATCCCCATAAGAGAATCCTTCTTTGTTTCACTGTGTTCCAATTTGGCCTTTAGAACCGTTTCAAGGGCCGTAAGCTGAAAAATGTCTTCGGGTGGCGAAGATGTGTCGAAGGATGGCCGTGCCTTCCCATCCGACTTTGCATTAAGCGAATCAGGTATCCCTGATGCCATTATATTGGCGGCCCACAAGGTTAATACTAAAACCAATAAATATGAATTCATTTTATTATAAGAGCCCGTATTTCTTCATTTTATACCGGAGTGTACTTCGATCCATACCGAGAGCTTTCGCGGCTTCAACCTGAAGATCGTTACTTTTTATAAGAGCTTGTTCAATCAACTGCTTTTCATATTGCGCGGCGCGCTCCATAAAGGTTTGCGCCTCCTTTTGTTCTGCGCCCTGCATGCGGGAGCGGACCTCGGGAGGCAGCGACTCCGGCATCAACAGGGGTTCACCGGCCAGCACAGTCATCCGTTCCATAAGGTTTTCAAGTTCCCGAATATTGCCAGGCCAGCGGTAAGATCTCAAGACGGTGATTAATTCCTCGGAGCAGGAGACGTTTCCCACAGGGCTCATGGCCTTGTTTTTTTCAACGAAGAATCGGACAAGGTCAGGGATGTCTTCGGACCGTTCGCGCAAGGGGGGCAGATAAATGGGGATCACGTTAAGCCGGTAAAAGAGGTCCTCACGGAAAAGTCCGCTCTGAATCATTTCCTCGAGGTGTTTGTTGGTGGCGGTAATGATGCGTACGTCAACTTTCACCGGCTGGTTCCCGCCAACGCGTTCGAACTCCTTTTCCTGGAGCACACGCAGCAGCTTTACCTGCGTGCTGGAAGGAAGATCGCCGATCTCATCCAGAAAAAGTGTGCCGCCGTGGGCAATTTCAAATTTGCCTTTTCGCTGGGCCATGGCTCCGGTAAAAGCGCCTTTTTCATGGCCGAATAATTCGCTTTCGAGCACACCCTCAGCGAGTGCCGCGCAGTTCACTTTGACAAACGGCCGCTTGTCCGGATCTGGGCCGTTCATGTGGATGGCGCGGGCGATAAGCTCCTTGCCGGTCCCGCTTTCACCCCGAATAAGCACGCTGGAGCGGTTGAGGGATGATTTGCGCACCATTTCATAGATTTGTTTCATGTTTTCATTTGTGCTTAAGAAACCATCGAACTTGAAACCCTCTTTGTTTTCACTTCGCGGCACCTGTACGTTTGCACCTGGAAGGAGCTTGCGGATCTTGGCCTCGATTTCCCGCAGATCAAAGGGCTTGGTAACATAATCCGCTGCACCGAGTTTTATGGCCGTGACCGCGTCATCAATGGAACTGTAGGCGGTCATGATGATAAAATTAACCGCAGGATTTATATTTTTGGCCGCTTTTAGAAGCGCAAACCCGTCCATGCCCGGCATGCGCACATCGCTTATGATCAGGTCTGCACCCAAAGATTCGAAAGCCTTTAGCGCCGGTTCTCCGCTGCCAAAGGCCATTCCCTCGTGGCCAAGTTCATTGACCGCGGTTAAAAGGGTTTCACGTGTGCTTGTCTGGTCTTCCGCAATAATTATTCGTGCCATACATTCCTCCTTACAGGGTAATAACCGCGACTGTAGCAAAATTCTCGTTCTTGGAATCCCGTAACTCCAGCGTACCGCCGTGCGCCTCGATAATCTTTCGACTGATGGCAAGGCCCAGTCCCGTGCCATTGGGTTTTGTGGTGAAAAAAGGATCAAATATCCGATGACGGTCTTCATCATTAATCCGCTTTCCGGTATTATGTATCTCGATAATAGTTCTGTTCTCTTCGCGGAACGCATTAAAAAGGACGTATCCTTCGATGCCCGCCTCTTCAACGGCATTGCGGAGTAGATTGTCCAGTACCTGCTGGAAGCGAAACTCATCCACAATAATGAAAAGGGATTTTTCGTAATTCTCTTTAAAAGTAAAGGGATGGAGCCGGCTTGCGGTCTTATCCACAAAGGTTTTCAGCGCATGGGCCTGCTTCTTTATTTCCATGGGTTTGGTGTAATCGAGGAGTTGGGTCACAATGTTATTGATGGCCTTGATTTCACCTTTTATCTTTTGACAGATTTCCGATTGTCCGGGATCAGCGGCTTTGCGTTCCAACAAATCCACATACAGGTTGATGCCGTTTAAAGGATTTCGAATTTCGTGTGCGACACCCCCGGCGAGCACCGTAAGCGAGGCGATCTTTCCGTCCAGCATTTTTCGATCAAGTTTCAGCTGCCGGCTCATTTCATTAATCGCCCCGGCAAGAGCTCCAATTTCATCTTTTCGATCAACGGAAGCAATCAGCCCCAGGTTGCCTTTTCCTATGGTTGACGCAACGCCGGCAAGCGTTATAATTGGCCTTGTGATAAATCGGGATACGGCATAGGAAAATACAAGTGTGACCAGTATCAGCAGGATTCCAGCTGCCCAAAGAAACCGGTTGAACCGTTTTAATATTCTGAAATAATCGGCACTGGCCTCTACGGCCATTGCAATCCTGACCTTTCCGCCTGTCCCCGTAATCGGAATATAAACCGCCATAAATGGCATACCATTTACCTTGTAGATGGTAGTCGCACAAATTTGTCCCTGTTTTATATTCTCCAAAGATAATGCATCCGCCAGGAGAAGATTATAGGTTGTATGAAAGGCTGCATCTTTGTGCGTGGATGCCAGTATCCTGGACTCAGTATCAATAAGCGCGATATCCACAAGAGAAAATGTTTTCTTTTTGCCTTCAAGTTTTTCTAAAACGGATTTCAAAAAGGGACTGGCTGGTTCGGTTTCCACAAGGTAATCGGCAATGGGACCTGAAAACTCGGTGGCAATGGAACTTGAGATAGCGATCATTCGTTTGCTGAGCAAAAGCGTCATGTTTTTCTGTAAAAAACGGCTGATAAGAAATCCGCCCAATACTATAATAAGGCCAAAGGTTATAAAAATCGTGAGAGTTAGTTTGAAATTTAAACTCTTCAGCATGGTTTAATAGAATATGCAAACAAGATGCCATCCAAGTCAACCCATTGTAATACAATGGTTAATTAATCGACTACGATGATAAGGCGTATCCCGGTGGAAAAATAAAGATTAAAATTAATCACCTTGAATTATAATCAGGACAAGAACTTTCCAAAATGATCAGCAGCGCAAAATAAAGGTTGACTTGACCGGAAGGTAATTACCCGACAGTAAAGATAACCGGTCATATGTGTTTTCAACAGCTTCACCTTATTGGAAGCCTGAAATTTATTTCGCACCAAATGCCTGAATAATCGTATTTTTAGAAAATGAAACATCTTAATCTTGTGCGCTTCGGCGTTTCTTTGGAAAGCGGATTGCTCCAAGAATTCGACAGTATCATAAAGAAGAAACGCTATCCCAATCGTTCAAAGGCACTGGCAGATTTAATCCGGCAGCATATTGCCGAAAAGGCTTGGAATGAGAATCATAAGGTATTCGGTGTCATTACAATGGTTTATGATCATCATCGGCGTCTGCTTGTAAATAAACTGCTTAAAATACAGCATGATTTTCATGAAAATGTTCTATCCTCCCAACATTTGCACATTTGTCATGAAACCTGCCTTGAAATTATCGCGGTCAAAGGCAAGGGCGGCCGCATCAAAGAACTTTTCGACAAACTGAAATCACAGAAGGGCGTTCTTCACGCCGCATTCACGGAATCCATCTCCGCATAACCTGTGCCGAAATCAAACAAAATAATAGTTTTGACTTGCAGCATTATTTATTAATGTTGTATATTGGTAACACGTTTATCATTAACGTAACACCCTATAGGAGGTCTTCGATGAAAAGATTCCTGCTTCCCGTACTGATGGTCATTTTGGTCATGTCCGCACACCCTTGCTTTGACACTTACCTGTTTCTCAACAAAATGTCCTTGGCTTATCCAAAGGGCATGTTGGTTGCAGAAGGACTTGGCGAATACTCGGTCAATAATTTTTCAAAGCCTGAAAATGACGCTATGTTTATGGGCGGCAATCTTTATTACGGCATTACAGAAAGATTCTCCATACAGGTGGGCGTTGAAACAAATGAGGCCGTACGCAATAAGATGGGTTTTGGAGCATTTGGCATACGCGGTGTTTATAATCTTATCCGGACAAATGGAAACGCATATACGTTGGACGCCACCTTACAGCACATGTCCGACATGGGGAGCACCCTATCTTATGAAGCCTCCTTCCCGAATGTATTCAACCACGGATCAAACACATTCGTGATGCATCCTGTCATGAATCTTGAGAAGCATGGTGGATATTCTTTCACGCTTGGCGGACATTGCGGTGTGTTTCATTCTTTCGGACAAACTGCCATCATAGGTTTAGGTACCGAATATATGAGCGCGCAGGCGGCCAGTCGATTTGGAAACCGACTGGTTGAAGGGGAAGCCGCTGCCAGTCTGTTCCTTGGCGCACAAATTGGTGAATGGCTCTACTGGCAGAACGAATTTGCCAAAGGGCTCGCAAATTCCCGCGATTTTGGGTTTGCAACGACATTTAAGATTCTTATCAGTCGATAAAATATTTGCAGCGGCACAAATGCTCTAAAGATATACGATAAGAAATGAACCTGATCTCGCCGCATTATTGTTGCGGGAACGCAACTTTCATGGATGTCGTGGATTATATGCTATTCAATTTTGATCCGTACTTTTTTTAGTGCAGCGCATCATCGATTAAGACGCAAAGTCTCACTCTGGTGGGGCGCTATACAAAACAGAACCCGGATGCAAAAGTGGATTGTAAAGTCGAATGGCGGCGTAGCACCGGAAACGGTTTATTGCATGCGGCAGTAAGTGGGGAATGGGTGCATGGTCAATATATGAACAATTATTGCCGCGATCCCATACCCAATGCGTTTGTCTTGGATTTTTCCGTCAGGATGGAACTGCAAACAGCCTCCGGCGCAAGACTTGTTCCTTATTGCCTGTTAAGGAATTTTCTTAACCGGCAATATGAATATATCAAGAATTATCCCATGCCCGGCATTAATCTTCTGGCCGGGCTGCAACTTGAATTGTGAGACACAATGAAACCCCGTGAACTGGCTTTTTGTGGTCTTTTTGGCGCTGCGGCCCTGCTGTTGCCCGTGCTTTTCCATCTCACTCATCTTGGCCGTATCTTTATGCCCATGTATCTGCCTCTGGTTGCGCTGGCGTTTTATGTCCGGCCTGCTCCGGCGGCCTGCACGGCGCTTCTTATTCCGCTGCTTTCAGGGATTGTCACCGGGATGCCTCCCTTTTACCCTCCCGTGGCCGTTATCATGTCTCTGGAACTGGCGTTCATGGCAGGGCTGATTGGCGTTCTTCGGAAACTGTTGCCCCGTGTCAAGCCATTTTTAATCCTTTTACCCGTATTGATCCTGGGCAGAATTATCGGCGTTGGTCTGATATATCTGATCGCGCAATTCATGAAGCTTCCGGCCCCTTATGTGGCGGGCGCCTCTTTTATTTCAGGATGGCCTGGCATTATATTGATGCTGGTGACCATTCCCTTGATTGTCCGTCTCTCAGCCCCGAAAATGATCCTACAGAGAAAGGATGACAAATGAACCAGCAGTTTATGGAAGATCCCAGATGCCTGTTTTTTGATTCCATTGCCGGCCAATGGGACACCTGGGATGACCTCGCGGCGCTGGCCGTGAAATTAGACAATGGGCTTGCCTCTTTTGGCCTGCGGCAAGATGAGCTTGTGCTGGATATCGGCTGCGGGACCGGCAATTTGACATGTGCGCTCCTGCGGCGGCTTGGCACGAAAGGACGGGTGATTGCCATTGATATTTCAAGCCGGATGCTTGAACTGGCAAAAGGAAAAGTGACGGATACCCGCGTGCAATGGTACCGCACCGGGGCGGAGAAGCTTCCCTGCCCGCCTGAAAGTGCGGATCGCGTTATTTGCTATTCCGTCTGGCCTCATTTTCAAGACGCCAACGCGGCTGTCAGGGAATTTCAGCGCGTTTTAAAGCCGGGCGGCATTCTTCATATCTGGCACCTGATACCCCGCGGCAAGGTCAACCATATCCACGAAAATGCAGAGGAGGCGGTTAGGAAAGATCATCTGGTTTCCGCTGATGACGCGGCCAGCCTGCTCGAACGCGCCGGGTTCAGGGTGTTCGATAAAATTGACAATGAGGAGCGCTATCTCGTCACGGCCTCTAAAAGAAACAGGGGGGCATGAGATTGTTCCTGGATTTCTGGGGCAGCGCAAAGGGCCCGGTAAGCCGTCTCTCACCCATGACGCGGATTGTTTGCGGGGCCCTTCTTTTCGCCAGCGTCCTTGTTTTTCCATTGTCCGAATCGTATGGATTGCTGTGGCTTGCGCTTACCGCGTCCGTCTGGACGCTGGGCTGCGGACTTTCAGCAAAAGCCGCCGGGCGCTTGCTGCTTTGGTCCGTGGCCATATTTCTTCCCTTGTTTCTGTTTATTCCATGGTTGCCATCGGAAAACGGAGCGGCACCTAATCCGTTTGGCGCTATCCACATTCCTCTTCAGATAAGCGTCAGAGGGATCGCCTGCCTCTTGATTAGCGCGTCCACGGCGGCGGTATTAAGTCTTTCTGAGGTTCAACAAGGGTTGGCGCGGCTGCCTCTTCCAAGAGTCCTTGTGGCGCTTGTTGTTCAGGTTTTGCATCAAACCGCCGTCTTGATTGACGAAACGACACGCATCGCTTACGCGCTTCGCTTGCGCCGTGTCGTTTCGGGCCGTCGGCTCCGATTCCGGCTCGTTGGGATGTTTCCGGCCGTCTGGATGCTGCGGATTATCCACAGGGCTGAACGGGTGGGCACGGCCATGGAGTTGCGCGGATACGATGCATCGGCCTGTCTTTCAGATAACAGGCCGTTAAGCAGAGAGGATATCCTTGCCATAAGCATTTTACTGGCGTTTCTGGCCTTTGTTGTTTATTGGCGCTTGGAGGTCCAGGCATGAACACAATTTTGTCTTTACAGGATGTTTCTGTGCGCTACAGTCCGGAAGCGCAACCGGTTCTGTATCATCTGTCGGCGGAAATCAAGACAGGTGAAAAAGTGGCGCTTCTCGGGTTAAACGGATCCGGCAAAACGACATTGCTTTACTCCATGGTCGGCCTTATCCCCCATGAGGGTATTATCGAATTGAATGGCCTGCGTTTGACCTCAAAAACCGAACGCCGGATTCGTGACAGGATCGGTTTCCTTTTCAGCTTGCCCGAAGACCAGATTCTTTTTCCGAAAGTCGTGGATGACGTGGCTTTTTCCCTCGAACGGAAGGGTATTGAACGCGGCGAAGCCTGCGGGAAGGCGCTCCAACTTTTGGAACGTCTTGGCGTCTCAAACCTTGCGGAATCGCCGCCGCACCGGCTTTCCCACGGCCAACGGCAGCGTGTCGCATTGGCCGGAGCTTTGGCCGCCGAACCATCGCTCCTGCTGTTTGACGAGCCCTCTTCCGCCCTTGATCCCATTGGTAAAAAAGCGCTTATTACCCTTCTTCAGGAGACCCCGGCCACCATGATTCTCGCGACAAATGACATGGGATTCGCAAGCAGGCTGTGCAATCGTTTTATCGTGCTTGAAAAGGGTTCGATTGTTGAAGACACGGTCAGCAGCGAAAAGATATCCGGCTATTGGGAAAGGTAATGCCGGAGTTTCCACTGAACCGCATAGAGCGATTGACAATGATAGTTATACTTTTGTAAATTATAAACAATGAATCGCCGTTTCATCATCACAGCACTAGTCATTATACTTTCCCTTGCAGCCCCTTTCCTCTTTGCAATGGATTATCATTCGGACGGGAAAATCCATTTTGATTGCCATCTTTGTCTGTTGGCGCTATCGCCTGCTCACGCCGAACAACCCGTTGATCATCTTCAGGTCTCATTCGTATCGGAACCCCTGCTTATTCCGGAGGCGGAAGCAGGGGCTGTACAAACCCATGTTTACGTATTTGTAAGCCGCGCACCGCCATCCGCCTAACCCTCCCGGATTCTCTTTCTGAATCAAGAAAAATCCAAACAATACCGCGCATAAGTGTGATGCGTGTATGGAAAAACACTTTAAAATAGTGTTAAGGAGTTATTTGTTATGAGTAAGTCATTATTACGTTTCCTTGTCATTCTGTTTTCACTAACCAGCATACTGATTACCGGTTGTTCTGAAAAATCCAAGCCATTAGGCGCAAATCCCGACGAAACGCAAGATGTCTTTGCCTGGGTCTGGGCGTTTGATGAGGATGCGGATTCCGTGCGGATATATAATGCCGGCGAAGGTGTGTTAAAAGCGTCCTATAGCGCGGAAGCGCATCCCATGATGCATATTATTCCGGCCGGCCCGGCAAGCGAACCCACGCTCTGGATGGCAAGCGGGAATACGGCCTACGCGTTTACCCGCGGGTTTCATCCCCACGCGGATCACGCCCATATGGAAATACCGGAAGCGCATGCGGCTATTTCGCAGGTTTTTGGCGCCGCGCACATGGGGAGCACAGGGATGGGCGATACCGTGGCCTTTGCCAATGACGATTCTTCCACGGTCACTATCATCAATGCTGCTACCGGAAGTGCGCGAATTCTCCATAACGGATCTCCACATTCCGCTGCGCTATTGGCATCAGGTTATCTCGTGACAACTCATATGAACCGGAAATGGGCAAAAATAATCAACATTACCGCAGACACACTACTTGACTCCATTGCCATCGATACACTGGCCCATGGAGACGCTTATTATGCGGCAAATAACACCGCTTTTATCGCATGCAAGAACGGGATTGAGGTGCTCGACCTGAATACCAGGACCAGGAAGGGCGGCATTTCTTATACCCAATCAGGAAGGACCAGTTTTCTTTATCATGCCCATGGCAGCCGTATCGCTTTGTGTCTTCATAACACAGGAGGAGTCGTTGCAACGGATAAAATCCTGCTTCTAAACATGGCAAACGAGAACCTGGAATACCTTGCAATTCCCGGTGCATCGCTGGATTGGAGCATCAATGGCGGCCATTTCGCCCTGTCCGAAAACGGCAAGGCGGCTATCCTGTCTGATTTAACCCTGGCGCGCGTATATCAGGTCAATCTTGATCCGGCTTCGTCCGGGTACAAATCGGTCATTACCATAGCCGTATCCGCCGCGAAGAGCGCCGTGGCCGCTAATTTTGACGGCAGCCATGTATGGGTGCAAAGCGGTCAGACCGTGGATATGTACCATGTGGAATCCGGAAGCGCCCTGCTCGAAAAAACAATGGCCGTTTCGCAGGGAACGGACTGGATATATGTGACATCATACGACGGTCTTGTCATTGAAGAATAAAAAGGAGCGTTAATAATGCAAAAACACTTAATCGTGATTGCTCTTGTTTTCACGGTAACATTTCTTACGGCCGTTTCATCGAACGACAATACGCTGGGCGCCTGGCAAAACCCGGATGTGGGTTTTGTGCTGGACATGGTGACCGATGCTTCGGACATCAACGGCATCTTTGACAATGTAAGCACACAGGGAATCAACATACGGGCGGCTGAATTGTGCGTTTCTTCAAACATTGATCCCTTCGGGTTTCTTGTGGGGAATTTTAATTTCTCGGAACATGGCGCCGCGCTGCATGAGGGGTATTTTATTCTTCCGGCCCTGCCCTGCAACCTGAAGCTTAAGGGCGGCCACATGCTTGCCAATTTTGGCCGTTGGAACCAGTTCCACACGCACAGTATGCCTTTTACTTCCGAACCCAGGGTTTACAGAGAATACCTTGGCGGTCATCTGTCCGTCAATGGTCTGGAATTGTCCTGGCTGATGCCCTTCCCGTTTTATGTTGAATTGACCGGATCGGTTTATGACGGATTAAGCGGCCATACGCACGATTCGGACCCTGTGAAAACAGGGTACACCTCCGAAACGGAAAGGCTTGCCGCTGAGAAAGGGTATGAAAAGCATGGAAATCATTATCATGCGCCGGATGGTTCCATCGTGCTCGAACAGGACTTAATCGACCCGAACGAGCCCTCCACGGACCTGACAAACCTGTCGTTAAGCAATATGGCTTATGCGGGCCGTCTGACGTCCAATCTCGAACTGGGACTCGACTGGAGCGTGGATATCGGAGGAAGCTTCATCCGCCAAAAAGCGTACAAACAATCGAACCGCATTGATGATTATGGTTATCCCAAGATGACCTATGGCGCTGATATCACTTTATTTTGGCATCCCTTGAAACAGAATCTGTATCGGAATCTTGATTTTGGGGTGGAACTCCTGGGAAACTACGAAGGTTTTGAACGGGTTACGGGGGATCAGGTTTATGAGGATTTGGCCTCACGCGCAGGCCTTTTCAGCCATATTCATTATATGCACAACCCCACCTGGCATTACGGCGCTTTTGGGGAGTTCTTTCAGCCTGTAAAAGATAAAAGTTTCACCAAGTCGTGTTACGGGCTTTTTACAACCTTTCAACTTACCCATTTTCAGTTTTTTCGGCTCGAAATCAGCCGGTATGACTATTCGGAATTTCTTGATCCGGTCCACCGGCTTATGCTGCAATACGATGCGGTCATCGGATACCATACACACGGGAGACAAAGATGAGAACATTCTATTTGATGCTGCTGTTAATTACCGGTTCCATTACGGCAAAAGTTAACGTGGTCACCTCCATACCTGATTTGGCGGATATGACAAAAGAAATAGGCGGGGATAAGGTTTCCGTCCTCTCGCTTGCCACCGGAAGAGAAGACCTGCACGCCGTCCCTGTACGGCCGAGTTTTCTGCCCAAGATCAACTCCGCGGATTTGCTGATCAGCCTGGGCATGGAAGCGGAACACGCCTGGCTGAACGCGCTGGCCGATGAGGCAAGAAATCCGAAGGTGATGTACAAACGCGAGGGATGGATTGAGGTTTACAAGGGCATTGATATCCTGGACAGGCCAGAAAGATGGGATCGGGCCGAAGGCCACCAGCATCCACTTGGAAACCCTCATTATAATGTGGGCCCGCAGTGCGGCAAGACCATGGTTCGCAACATCGCCGACGCGCTCATTGAATATGATCCGGCCAACGGTGAATATTACGAGAAAAACCTCGGGGTTTACATTGAGAAACTTGACGCGATGGAGAAACGATTAAAGGAAAGAGGGAAAGCGCTGGATAAGGCGCCTGTTTTCTCCTACCATGCGGACGTCAGCTACCTTTGTCACTTCTATGGAATGGAAATGACCGGAAGCCTTGAACCCAAACCCTGCATCCAACCTACGGCCAAACACCTTTCCCATCTTGCGGAGCAGGCGAATAAAAACAATGTCAAACTCATCCTCTATAATCAGGCGCAAGATGGGAAACTTCCGGAGAAACTGGCCCGTCAATGCGGCGCATCCGCCGTGCAGTTTGCGAATGCGGTCGGCGCCGAAACGCAAATAAAGACCTGGATTGAGCTTCAGGATTATAACCTTGAAGTGTTGCTGAAGGGGCTGAAAGCGGCGGAGGAGAAAAGATGAGCGGCTTATTGGTGGAAGTAAACAATGCGGTATTGGGATACCGGGAGGGGGGCGCCATGAAATCCGTTTTGAACGGCATCTCCCTTTCAATTTCTCTTGGCGATTTTATAGTGCTTGAAGGGGTTAACGGTTCGGGCAAAACAACTTTGATTCGAAGTTTGCTGGGTCTTCTGCCTGTCATCAGCGGGAGTATCGACTGGAAAATAGACCGTTCCTTAATCGGCTATGTCCCTCAGGAGGCGACCATGGATCCGGATATCCCGGCCACGGCCATTGATATAGTCAAAACCGCTTCTCCTTTGAATTGGCTGCGGTCAGACGCGAATGGCATGGAGATGCTTGAAAGAGTGGGGCTCAAAGAAAAAGCAAAAACGCTGTTCGGCAGCCTCTCGGGCGGACAGAAAAGAAGGGCACTACTGGCCAAGGCGCTGGCGGGGGCTCCTTCAATTTTAATCCTCGATGAACCCACTGTGAATGTGGATACGTCAACCGAAAATGCCATGGAGTCGCTTTTGCACGAGCTCTGCAACAAGGGGACCGTAGGCGTTTTGGCCGTAACTCACGCATTGTCCTGGGCAAAACAAGCCAGACGTTATCGAATCATATCCGGGAGGTTGCATGGATAATTTTATCGCGGCGCTCTCCTTTTCGGTCTTTCCCTTTCTGACGGCACTGGTCTTTTCCATCATTACCCCGCCTCTGGGAGCCACCTTATACCTCCGGAATGAGGTACTGCTGGGCCTTGCTCTTCCGCCCGCGGGTTCGGCAGCCGTGGCTCTCGCCGTATTGCTGGGGATGCCTGCTGAAGCAACAGGCGGGCTGTATGTCGTCACATTCATCACTGTTTTTATTATTCTTATTTTGCTTCCAATAGGCGCCGGCGGCACGCGCCTGTCACTCCGGAGGCGGGAAATACTGCTTGCGGCGATTTTTGTATTGGGAAACGCGCTGACCATGCTTTTTATGACCTTTTCAATACACAACCAGGCCCATCTGAGGCATCTGCTGAACGGAGAGCTATTGGCTATCGGCAAAACGGAATTCATTATCGCCTCGACCGTTTCCGTTGTGCTCTTATGGATCGGATGGCGTTACAGGGGATTCCTGTTCGCTTTTTCCCTTGACGAGGAAGCGTTTAAAATCAAGTCCCGCCATTACAATCGTATGAAAGCCCTGTACCGATTGGGCGCAACGCTTGTGATTACGGGTGGGATTATCCTGATAGGCCCTATTCTCTGTACAGCGCTTCTGATATTGCCTCCGCTTTTGGCTGAATTAAAAAGCGTTGGCATGGAGCGCTATATGGGAAAAACCGTTATTGTCGGCCTGTTCGGCACGGGGATTGGACTAATTGCGGCGCTTATTCTGGATTTGCCGCCCTCGTATCTGGCTGTGTGCGGTATTGTTGCAGTGGGGGGCGCAGCTATTTTAAAGAGAGGAAGCCCGTAAAACGTTTTATGACATTTAATTGCTTCTTGAATAAGTTAGATGTGTCTAACTATATTACAACAATCAGACTGATTGTCTCCTGGAAAGATTACCGGAAGATCAATTATACGATGAAAAACAACAAGCAATGCGAAGAAAAGGCGGTTTTAGTCGGCGGCGACGGTAAGAGCTGGACCAGGCGAATTGACAATATTCTTCTTCATCCTTTTTTTTCCTACCTGATATTTGCGGCTGTCCTGTGGCTCCTTTTCACGCTTACCTTTAAATTGGGCGGATTGCCTATGGAAGGAATCCGAACCTCAGTTGATTGGGTGGGCCATCTTTTAGAGCAGGTTCTACCCATTGGTTTCATGCGAAACCTGCTGGTCGATGGGGTGGTGGCCGGTGTGGGGGGGGTACTGGTCTTCCTGCCCAACATTGTCATCCTGTTCTTCGGCCTGTCAATAATGGAAGAAACAGGGTATATGGCCCGCGTAGCCTGGATCATGGATCGCGTCATGCACCGGATGGGGCTTCACGGCAGAAGTTTCCTGCCCATGATCATGGGACTCGGCTGCAACGTGCCTGCAATGCTGGCAGCCCGCTCAATTGCATCGACTCGCGATCGAATTCTAACCGTGCTTATAGCGCCGCTCATTTCCTGCTCCGCACGGCTCCCTATCTATGTCCTGTTTGCCGGCGCCTTCTTTCCCGACCATGCCGGCAGCATGGTTTTTCTTATGTATGTGATCAGTTTTATTGCCGTTTTTACTCTCGGAGCGCTCTTTCGTAAGACGCTTTTCAGGGGCAGGGATTGCGAGGCCGCCTATGTATTACCTCCATATCGCCTACCGTCGCTTAAAAACACCCTTGCCGTGATGTGGCTCAACGCCAAACACTATCTAAACCGAATCGGCACCGTGGTCATACTCTTTTCCGCGGCGCTCTATATGCTGAGCAACTATCCCTCATCTGAAAACTTCAAGATTGAAAACTCCTATATCGGCCGCCTCGGAGCCATCATTCAACCCATTCTCAAGCCCGCCGGCTTTGATCTTAAACTTGACATCAGTATCATTACCGGATTCGCGGCCAAGGAAATGGTTGTGGGAACGCTGGGCGTCCTGCATAGCGTGGATCAGGGGCATTCAGAAGGGCGATACGCGCTGCAGGACATTCTACGAAGCGAATATTCGCCGCTCACCGCTTTTGTGTTCATGCTTTTCACACTTCTCTATACACCCTGTATCGCGAGTCTGGTGACGCTTATCCGTGAGGTAAAAAGCTGGAAATGGTCTCTTTTCGGCTTTATCTACCCTTTGGTACTGGCCTGGGTTGCGGCAGTCACTGTAAGGCAGATAGGGCTTTTAATGGGATTATCATGAAAAATGGATCAGAAGGCTCTCCTTATATCCTGTCGGAGAGTCAGGAGGATTATCTCGAAGCCATTTATCAACTTGGATTGCTTCAGCCGGTGGTCCGTGTCACGGATATTGCTAAAGCCAGGAAGGTGCGCGCACCCTCCGTTACCTCGGCGTTGAAATGGCTTTCCAGGCGGAGATTGATTATCCATAATACCTATGGCCGCGTGACTTTGACAAGAGAAGGGCTTCAACGTGCGGTCCTGATTGCGACCAGGCATCAGAAGTTGTGCAGGTTCTTCGAAAAAAGGCTTAAGCTGGACCGTATTATTGCGAATGAAAGCGCCTGCCGGATGGAACATACGCTGGAACCGGAGGTGATGGAGCGGCTTCTGCGTTTTCTTGAAACAAAGACAAGTTGACGGTTTCATATAAAGACGGCCTCAGTGTTCACACGCGATTGCAGTGGCTGAAAATTATTTAACTTCATAATAATGGTATGGGTTCTTTTTTGCCGCGTACAGGTAAATTGATCACTTCGGTGAGATATGTCATAAATTTACCCATCATAATCATCTTTCCACTATTCAAACTTGAAATGAAATACTTTTTTAATGGATTGAGATTTTGAATTATCTTCTCTTCTTCGCAGTACGCGCTCACGAAATCAAGGCCCCTTTGGGTAAAAACAAAAACGGGAATTCCGGAGGTGATTTGCAGAATGGCATTTTGGCCCAGATTTCTGATATGCTTCGATGCGCAGCTCCAGACAAGGTCGGAGTATTGGGCCAGTTCTTTCGCTCTCTCCGGTGTGACTCCAGTTGTACAAACAGTCAATATCGTGACTGAAATTCCAAGTCGCCTCTCTAGTAAACGCATGTTCTTTAAACTTGCATTTCCAAATCCATTGACCGTCACCGCTATGCGCTTGTAACCTTTCTTTGCGGCACTCTTAATGCCTTCTTCCTGATTGATAGCTGCTGTTTTTGGAAAGATGACTTGAGCGCCATTCTTGCCAAGTTCATTTATGACCTTCCTAACCGGCGAGGTAAAGAAAATACCGTTCATCCGGGATCCAATACCCTGAACAACCTCAGGGACATCGGTAATTACCGTCCCGGCGCAGTCGCAGACGGTGACAGTACAATCAATCATCTTTTTCTTTAAGGAGTACATCAGCATTTCTGATGCTCCATACGGTACTGCAATAACCTTTCTCGTAATCTCCCTTCTATGTGTAAAGTGACCAAACTCCCGTATTTTTGCCTCGACCGATCTTGTAATAGCCTGTTTAAGCATGTATGCGTCATTCGCTTGTTCGCTTAAACCATTATAGAGACGAGAGGCGAGTGGGCAGTACCGTAAGGCATGGTCCATCCACGCCTATGACTTTCCCCAGGGAAACAGCGACGAGAGCTCCAAACATTCTTGTGATATGCAGGTCGCCTTTTTGTTTTTCGTGGGTAAACTTGTTTATAAATCGTTCAAGTTTTGTTTTCATGCCTGTTTTTTGGCAAAGATTCGTTGGGCTTGACTCCATATTTTCTTTTTCTCGCTTTTCCCCACCAACAGCCGCCCAGTGTCAACGCCATTTCAATCCTTTGAAGCACTTTGGCAAAGCGATTTCCTTTTCGCGCATTTGTGCAGACAGGACAGATAAATTCACAATAGTCCGGATCGTTTAAATGTTTGATTGTTACCACCTCTTTCTTTCAGTATTCAAATTAATCAACAATGAAGTTCTCCGGTAATATATAGGGCAAGGGATCAACTGGAACCCTGTTTAAACGGACTTCATAATGGAGATGAGGTCCTGTGGAACGGCCGCTGTTGCCGAGATAACCGATAACCTCCCCCCGGCGCACGGCGTGATGTCCAGTGACATTGACGTTGTGCAGATGTGCATAGATGGTCGAAAAGCCGTTCTTATGCTTCAGCAGGACATAGTTTCCGAAGGTTGGACTCACGCCTGTCTTTGCCATGCCATCGGCTGAAGCCATGACCGGCGTGCCTATGTTATTTCTAATGTCAACGCCATTATGCATGCGACGGGTTTTGAATATCGGGTGTTTGCGCATGCCAAATCCCGAAAGGAAAACACCCTCCACGGGCTGAATTGTGGGAAGCTGTTCCAAAGAGTCCTTTTTTTTATGGAAGAACGTATCAAAGTCATCCAGGCTGGAGAATTGAAGGTCTGACTGTCGAAGGAGTTTTTCGATCTGCCCATTCAAGGTTTTTTGCCTTAGTTCATAATTTGAAAAGAATGTTTTCTCGTAATCTTCAAGTGTGGAAAGTCCTCCGATACCCACCTCCCTAACATCACTAGCGATGGGCATGGCCCCGGATATTACCCTGCGTATATCGTCCGTAACGAACAGTGATTCCATCTTGGTTGTCAGGGATCCGGTCAACGTTTCCATGTTTTGGAATTCCTTATGAATACGGGTTGATTTCTGGTCGGACAGCACAAGCAACACCTTGGTCGAGGTTCGCGCAACCATAAAAACAGCACACAAAGCATAGAAACATAATAACAGAACAACAAAGAGGCAAATCAGAAAGGAAAAAGGACGGTTCAACCGAAATGACCGGCTCATCCCTTTTTCATTAATAAGAATGATGTTTTGTTGTGTCGGCATAAACATGTCTTTAAAGATTATCTTAAGGTTTCATTTTTTTGTGTCTTGTTAATTCTTGTCATTCTTCCGACAAGTTCAGCTTCTTGTCATAAGGTCGCCGCATTCCGGACATTTAATAGTTGAACAGGGAACTCCTTTCTGATGCTCTGTTTTATATCCGCATTTGGCGCAGATACAATCCCCTCCCGGCCCATTTCCATTGGCGTCGGGCGCCTTTCCGGCAAACCGGCCTTTTCGCTGCCATCCGAACCCTTGCCGGTTTTTCATTCCGGGGATTATGCTTGCGGGATGATAATAGCTGTGTTCAATATCATGAGAACGGATTTGTATCGCTATATAACGAAGATTCACAATCTGCGCATGCAGCCTTTTATGTAAATCGGAGGTTATAGTATTCGCTTCCTCCACGCTTAATGATTTCGGCAGGCTGATAAATATGCTGGCGGTGATGGCCGACCCTTTTTTTTGCGTCTTAATATCGGATATCTCTATTTTTCGGTCCCGGGCAATGTCTTTTATTTTCAGTTCAATTTCCTCTCCGGCGGACACATCCATCAACGAGCCCGCGGCTTCTTTTCCCAAATCAAACGATTTTTTGAGTATATACGCGCCGACAAGGAAAGTCAGCAAGGGATCAAAATAGGGTGAAAATGGCGTTAAAAATAATCCCGCAAATATCGCTAGGGAGGATATCGCATCAACGCGGGAATGCATCCCGTCGGAGATGAGCGACAATGACTGTTCTTTTTTGCCGTAATGTATTTTTACCCTTGCCATTATTTCATTGATAATCGCGGAAAAGGCCATCACGGCTAATGGGAGATATCCCATTTCCGCCGGTTTTGGATTGACGAACCCTTTATAGGACTCATAGAATATCCACAATCCTGTCAGGAATAAAATGACTGTTATCGCTAACCCTGATAACAATTCAAATTTAAAATGGCCATAAGGATGTTCCTTGTCCGCCGGCTTATTTGCGGCCCGTATTCCCAAAAACGATAACCCGGAGGACACGATATCCACGGCGGAATGCAGTCCTTCGGCCAAAACGGCGGAACTCCTGCCGAGGGAACCTGTTGTTATCTTTAAAAAGGCCAAAACAAGATTGGCCAATACCGCGATGACAGACACTTTTTCTTTGTTCATATTGACCTCAATAAAAAGTCCGCAAGGGCCTTCTCTCCCTTGAAATTTAGATATAATGTGATTCCTATTGTTTAATCCGGCTCATCTCGACGCCCTGTTTTTTATACCAGTCAATGCTGTATTTGCGCAGCGACTCCCAATCCATGACGTCAGTCCGGCCCGTATTGACGCGGCTTATGGCAATGCTCCTGTCGGTACATGAGAAACAAGGATCAATGGCCGCCACGATAATAGGCATGTCGGCCAGATAGTGCTTTTCGAGCATCTTTTTAACGGCCTGCACATTGGCCAGCGTTGGTGCACGCACCTTGACGCGTTCCGGCTTGTCCGTGCCGTTGCTTTTCACATAGTGGACGTCCTCGCCGCGCGGGGCCTCGTAGCGGCTTAACGCCTCTCCGGCCTGGATTTTCCTCGGCGCTTTTACTGTAATGGGTCCGTCGGGCATATTCCTGACAATCTGCCGTATAATGTTGTAGGTCTCCATGAGCTCCAACAGGCGAACAATGGCCCTGCCTAAAACGTCGCAATGGTTGTCCGTGATTTCCTTGAAATCCAGTTCCGGATAGGCCGCATAAGGGTCCGATTTACGGACATCGGAAACCACTCCTGACGCGCGCCCCGTAGGCCCGACCACGCACATCGTCTTCACTTCTTCCTGCGTAAGATTTCCGACCCCTGAAAGTCTCTTTATGAATGTGATCTCTTCGGTCGCAACCGCTATGTAATACTTTGTCCGTTCTTCAAGAATGTCCATCGATTTCAGTATCACGGGATATTTATCTGGCGATACGTCGCGGCGCACTCCGCCTATTGTGTTCATCCCATAATTAACGCGGTTGCCGGAAATGAGCGCCAATAAATCCATGACCACCTCACGATCGCGCCAACTGTACATGAAAAGGGAGTCAAAACCGACCTCGTGACCCGCCACCCCCAGCCATAAAAGATGACTGTGGATGCGCTCAAGCTCGGCAATCAGCGTGCGTATATAGTTGGCTCGCGGAGGAATCTGAAGCCCGGCCAATTCTTCCACGGCCTGCACAAAGCAGGATGAGTGCGAATGTGAACAGATGCCGCACACCCGCTCAAGGAGGTAGATGTCCTGTATGTATGTGCGTTCTTCGCATGCTTTTTCCATGCCCCGGTGGTTGTAGCCGAGCCGGACGTTGGCCTCGATGATTCTTTCTCCTTCCAGCAGAATTCTGAAGCTTTCGGGTTCTTTCAGCATGGGATGCTGAGGCCCGACGGGGATAAATACATTTCCCATTATCAATTCTCCTTTAGTTATGTATGTTTAACCGTTATCTATTATTGATATTGCCTTTAAAGGATCTATGATGTTTACCTCACGCTAATTCAGCGTATAAGGGACAACATTTACTCTACATATCCAATGCAAGTCCTATCGCTCCGCAAAGCATTCCAAGTGTGAAACTAACCGCTTTTATCGTAATAAAATCCCGGCGCGAATGCGCCAGCATGGGCAGCATGCCATGGCCGTCCTGCACGATTGAACTGGCGAGAAGGATGCTTCCGGGAATGGAGCCATTGGCAAACATGACAACGAAAATCAGGTGCGGGCCTGATTCGGGGATTATCCCGACAAGACAGGCGACCAGGAGAACAATCCATTTCCCCTGCTTCATTATGTGCTGCAATTGAAGATAATCCTCGAGAAAATGGATGGCTATCAGCGCGCCGAAGGTCCATAAAAAGACGGGTAAAAGGTGTCTTCTGGCAACATGCCGCCACAAGTGATCCTCCAGGAAATGGTCCGGCACGGTACCGACGATGAATAATGCCAGGAGCGTAACCAGCAGCATGGTGATTTTCATCCAATTCCATTGTTCCGGACCGATTTCCCCCACAATCAACGCGATGATAAAAGGAACAAGCATGACGGCAAGAATGCCGCGGCTTGCAATGCAGGATTTCCACTGGCTTAGAATAAGGCGCCCGGGAAAGCAGTCGCATTTCACTTCATCGTGTATTGAAAAACCGTCAATGCAGGGTTCGGCGGTCATCCGTTTTCCAACGATCAAATCCGTCAGCACGCCCGCAATGATTCCAAGCCCCAACAGTAATCCATGGATAATTAGCGCCTGTCTCGGCACCATGGCGAACATGACAAACGATTCATCGCCTGCCGTGGCAACCATGGCGGCAACGACTGCGCCCAGAGTCAATGCGCGGTGCGAATACATGGCCACGACTGCGAATGCGCCAAGGCATCCCGGGGTGGCGCCCAGTAACGCCGCAAGCAGGTATTGTCCAAAGCGGTTCATTGAAAGACGTTTTTGCCATATTCCCCGGGTCTGCACATTGATATATTCGATGATGAGCATCATCACGAATACAAAACCGGTGATCATCACCGCATGTTTGAAAATTTCCATCACCCGTTCCGCCCTGTTTTTACTTGCGAGTTTTCATGATTGAATTTGGAATCCGGCCACAGAATAAGCCTCTTGCCGCTATAAAACACAACAAACAGCGCGGGAATGAGCAGAAGTGCGTCCCTGACCAAATCGCACACCGCCCGGACCCGGCTGAACACCTCTCCGCGCACCAAAACAAGTGATCGGGTTATCACATCACAAATGTCCCGCTCCGCCCCGAAGCAGCCGCACTCAAACTCCACGCCGCGGACCATGTTAAATCCGATGGCTGACATAAACATTACCAGCATGCCGCAAATCAAAAGGGCCGCTCCGCGCGAAAAGCGGCCCTGGATAACCAGTAACCCGCAGAGGAACTCCATCCACGGCAAAAGCGCGGCCAATGGGTTGATGAAAAGCGCGGGCAGGATTTTATACCCATTGATGGCCCGGGCGAAATCGCACGGGTCGTAAATTTTGTACACAGCGGCGTAAATGAAAACACCTCCGGTCAGCAGGCGCGACGCCGCATTTATCCACCGGTTTTCAAGAAAAGACTTCATGGCCGCCCCTTTTCAACAGGACGGTTTCCGGATACCCAGCCCTGAAATCCCTGACCACAGACAAAGACCCTGGGACAGTCCACGCTCTTAAGGATGTCGGCCAGTTCCTGCGCGTCCCAGCACTCAGTTCCTGAACAATAAACGATAATGACCTTTTGGGTATTATGCTGATTCCGGAAGGCCGGCAGATCGTCAAAAACATCTTTAAGGGGCAGTGAGAGGGCGCCTGGAATGTGCCCATCCTTGAATTCCCCGGCGCTCCTTGCGTCAATAACCAGAATGCTTTCCGGTTGTTGTTCCATCAAAAACAGCAACGAGGTTATATCCATGTCCTGTGTTGTCGGCGCGCACCGGTCTCCGGCGTGCATAATCCCCTGCGCGGGATTCCATTGGCCGCCTGTCAGATGAATTCCCTTGGGTGAAAGCGCATTACCGGCCAGCGCCAAGACCAGGCTAAACATAAAAACGGAAAGGGACTCAATAATAGCCTTGCGAACCTTTCCAGCGGGCATCTCTAATGCTTCTTTTACTGTTTCCATGAATCACCTATGCCGTAATGCTATGGCCTCGTTCGGGCATTGCGCCAGACACCGACCACAGCCATTGCAGAGCGATATGTTAACCCGCGCAATAACATCAACCAGGGTAATCGCGTTACCGGGACAGGCAATCTCGCAGGCCCCGCAACCGATGCATTGCGCATCAATCACCACGGCGATTAAACCGGTTTGATGCGCGCTTTGTTGAACCGGTGGCGGGGTTCCCGCAGGAAAGGGCCCGAAACCCCTTCTTGCGCCCATACCCCGCCCTCCTCCCATCCTGCGGCCCATACCTCGCCCGGTTCCCGGGCCCTGACCCATGGGGCCAGTTCCATCACCTCTTGGCATATTATTTGCCTCCTTGAATTACAGCAGCTTTTCAGCGCCTTTGTATGCTTCCATGACATTCAATACGGCAGACGCATGTCCTGGAAATTTTGGGTCAAGCCATCTTTTCATGTCTTCAAAGATGGCGCCCTTTGTATGGTATTCGATGTCGCCCTTCACTTGATAGGCATTCTTATCTTTCGTAATGAATAGGATTGAACCCTTACAGCCCGCCTGGATATTCTTCCGTGTTTTGCTGAAGTAATTATCCGCGACCACCAGTTTTGATTCGCTGTATTTCTTTACACATGTGGCGTAAATAGCGTTGGGCATGCCTTGTTTGTCAACCGTGGCAAAAACAACGGCCTCTTCACGATTTTCCCATGCGCGGCTCACGGTTTCCGGTAAATCAGGCATTGACAACCTCCTTTTTGTTCTTAGTTTTCAGCAAGACATAAAGCTCTTTATTTCCTATTTGCCGTATAGCGACGACATTATTGTTTCTTAACGATTCCAGATGTTTCAAGGCTTCATTATTCGGGATTCCAAGTCCGCCGGCGACATCATGCAATGCGCATGGTCTGCGGCGCAACAGACTTATGATGTCCGCATTGGAAGCGGAAAATGCCGGGGCTTTACGGCTATAGCTAAAATCCGGAATTATCTCCGTATTTTTCCCCATTATTTTCGCGTATCGCCTAAGTTGGCTTTCGTTTACGGGAAACGCAAAATTCTCAGCCGGAGGACGGACCACGGTATTGAGTTGAATTTTATCCGGCGCGATTTTACGGGAAATAGCGGCGATTTTCTTCACTTCAGCCTCAATCGCGGTAATGCCTCCCAGCAAGAAGACCTCAAGCCATAGTTTACCGCTGAATTTTTTGCTGAATTTAATCTGGCCGTCGACCATCTTCTCTAAAGAGATCTTCGGATGCGGCCGGTTGACATTGCCAAACAAGGCGGCGTCACCCGCGTCAAGCGATGGCACAATAAGGTCGGCCCGGCTTAAAGCCCCTTGAACCTCGGAATCCCACAATAAGGATCCGTTGGTAATCACCGCGACCGGTATTTTTGTCTTTTGTTTTATTTTATCGATAATCTCGCCGATTTTCGAGTGGAGCGTCGGCTCGCCGGACCCGGCAAGGGTGATAAAATCCGTGGAAATTCCGGTTTCAAGCTTTTGAGAAATTTCCTCCAGAATTTGATTCAAAGGGAGATATTCTTTTCGCTGAATGGTTTTGTTCGTGGTCCCGCCGAGTTGGCAGTAGATGCAATCGTATGTGCAGGTCTTGAATGGAACCAAATCCACGCCCAAAGAAAGACCGAGCCGCCTGGAAGGCACTGGGCCGTAAACATATTTGCATGTTTTATTTTTCATACGAATTGCGTAAGTTAAATTGATTCCAGTGCGCGCTTAAGGTCATTGAGTAAGCGATCCGTTTTTTCGATTCCCGCGGACAATCGGACGGTGTTCATATGAACGCCGAATCCCGTGCGTCTTTCGGGAGGCATATACAGCATGGTCGTCAGATAGGGGATGCATATCAACGATTCCGTCGAGCCAAGACTGACCGCATGATAGATGACTTTTAGGTTTTCGATGAACTTTTTAGCGTCCACGATGTCTTTGCCCACATCAAAACTCAGCAACCCGCCAAAACCGTCATGCATCTGACCGCAAGCGATCTCATACCCGGCGCTTCCTTTAAGACCCGGATAGCGCATATGGCTTATCTTGGGATGTTCATTCAAGAACTCCGCGACAGCCATTGCATTGCGGGCCATTTTATCCGCCCTCATGTCAAAAGTCTTGAGACCACGTTCCAGAAGCGATCCGGAATAGGCGTCGAGTGTCGTTCCAATGGCCTGGCGCGTAAACCAGAGCTGTTCATAATGTTCCTTGGATCCGGCGACAGCCCCCGCCATCAGGTCATTGTGGCCTCCCAATGCCTTTGTGGCGCTGTGTACGACAATATCCGCGCCGAGTTTCAGAGGGTTCTGGTGAAAAGGGGTTGCAAATGTGTTGTCCACGACAAGCATTGCCCCGATTTGTTTGGCAAGGCGGCTTAATGCCCCGATGTCCACAACTTTGCACAGGGGGTTGGTGGGGGTTTCGCAGAAAATCATTTTAGTATTCGGCCTGGCGTATTGTCCGAGTTTTGCCCAATCGTCGGCATTGACCCACGTAATGGAAACACCGAACCTTTCCAACATCAGCGAAACCTTGTAATGCGCGCCATAAATGTCATGAAACAGGATAAGATGGTCCCCTGCCTTCAAATAAGTCAGATAGACCATGGTACAGGCGGCCATTCCGGTGGTGCAGATGATGCAATCATCAGTAT
Organism: uncultured Fibrobacterota bacterium; assembly: GCA_963831235.1. Taxonomy (GTDB): domain Bacteria; phylum Fibrobacterota; class OXYB2-FULL-49-7; order OXYB2-FULL-49-7; family JAEUSG01; genus CAWHPS01. Next base: position 7,743 of record CAWHPS010000061.1, on the reverse strand, counting down.
TTTCCATGGCGGCAAGCTTTTTTTCAACGGCCCGGACCGTGGGGTTGTCGTCCCGGTGATAGGTGTAGCCGTCAATTTCACCGTCCGTAATCCGGCGCAGCACCTCAAAGGACTGGTAATGGTAATTCACCGCATTCACAATGGGCGTTACCATGGGCTTGTTGCCATAGGGCGTCAGGGGATCCGTCATACCATGTGTTTCCATAGGATGTTTCTCCTTCTTATAATTCTTATTCCATTTCCGTGTTTCGATTCGCCCGATAGTATTGATGCGTCTCCACCCTGCTTCGTTTATGTTCTTCTCATCATGGTTCCGCATCGCGGGCAAGCCTTTTGACTGCACGGTTGTCCGGCCGCATGCGGCGCCTTATGTCCGCATTTCGGACATACGCAGCTTCCCCCCGGACCGGCGGCAGACGGGCCTTGCATGCGTCCACGTCCCTGACCTTGACCCATTCTACGTCCTGTTCCGGGACCCTGTCCCATCGGGCCTGTTCCATCACCTCTTGGCATAAGCATCCTCCTTTTTAAAATTGTGCGACAGTCTTTGTCTTGTCCGTTATAAGATTCATAGTATCCCGATATTGATCAGCATTTATGCGCCACTATCATTTCCTGGTGTTGGCTGCGATGTTCTTCCACGCTGAATTTCTTTTTCTGAAAATACAGCTTCAAGTCGTTAAGACGAAATAAACCCGTTTCGTGTTTTCGACCTTCATGGGCATGCATTTTATCCAGCACCGTCAGACCTTCCAGGTTGAAATCGCTTAAAATGAGTTTTCCCTCTTTTGTAACAACTCTGGCCATTTCATCCGCCACTTTGAAAGGCAGGGATAGATGGTGAATCGTATTGACGGAAACAATGATATCGTAACTGGCCGTAGCATAAGGCAACTGCGCGGCATCCGCCAGATGGAAATCCACAAGATCCTCAAGGCCAAGATAGCAGATGTTGAGACGGGCGTATTCCTGTTCTATTTTTGAGATATCCAGACTGGTGAACCGGTGACCGGTTTGTGCAAGTTCCATAGTAAAATACCCCTTGCCTGTCCCCACCTCTAAAATGTTGCGGGCCAGGGGCAGGGTTTTTTCCATGATAAAACGGTTCTCCTTTTTCATATCATAACCGAAATGCTGATATAAACGGAGCCGTTCTTTGTAACGCTCATTGTTTTCCTGTAAAGCTTTATCGATAAACATTTGTGCTATCCAACCGTTTTTTGCGTAGCTATCTTGACTTTATCCATTATCGCATTCAGAATCGGTTCAAAGGCGTCCCGCAAGGCGGAACAGGCTGTCACAGCCGGAGTGCCGTTATCGCAGCATTGAACAACCTCAGGAATAATGGGAATGGAACCCAGAAAAGCAATCTCCATCTGCAGGGCTGTTCTTTCTCCGCCGCCGGTTTTGAACAGGGGGATTTTAAGGCCGCAGCCGGGGCAGACCAGGCCGCTCATGTTTTCAACAAGGCCCAGGATTCCCATTTTCACCTGCTTGCAAAAATTGATTGATTTCCGCACGTCCCGAAGCGATACGTTTTGCGGCGTTGTCACGATGAGCGCCCTGGCGTCCGTAATGTTCTGCGCCACGGTCAGGGGTTCGTCGCCGGTACCTGGAGGTGAGTCAATAACGAGAAAATCCAAATCACCCCATTCAACATCTGAAATGAACTGCCGGATCACCCCTATTTTCATGGGCCCCCGCCAGATTACCGGCGAATCGTTGTTTTCGAGTAAACATTCAATTGAGGCCATCCGGAGGTTCTTCGAATGGGGTACGGGAATCATTTTGTTTTCCAGGAAACTCATGGCGCCCCTCCGGATTCCCAGCATTTGAGGTATGCTGGGCCCGTGCAGATCCACATCCATTAATCCGACCTGAAAACCTTTTTCGGCAAGCCCCGCCGCCAGATTGACGGCAATGCTGCTTTTTCCAACGCCGCCCTTGCCGCTCATGACAAGTATTTTATTTTTGATTCTTTTCAAAGATTCGCGGATAACCGCATCCTGCTTTTCTCTCTGCGCGTCATTTGAATGCATTTAATTTCCTTTTCTTTTTATGTCCCGGCGGTCTTTTTCGTATTCCTCTTCAATAATGTCCGTTAAGGTTTCAATATCCATGTCCGCCGTATATTTCCGGCCGTTAATAAAAAAACTCGGCGTTTCGGCAACCCCCAGACGAATCCCTTCCTTTTTGGAATCCGATACGTCCTGATAAACCATGGCGCTTGTTCGTAATGAGTCAAAAGCGGTCTTATCGAGCCCGATGGAATCCGCCCATTGGTTTAAAATGGGAACAGAAAACGAATCATATTGTTTGTACATAACCATCAGATAATCCCAAAATCGGCCCAGGCGGGCAGCGGCCTCAAGCGCCAGTCCGCCTTCCACGGAACACGGATGGCCCTTAATGGGAAAAAGCTTTACATGCAGGCATACCTTGGAGCGCAGACGTCCGTTCATGACGGATTGATATAGCTCGGGGATTATGATGCGGCAAAAAGGGCACAGGGAACAGAGAAAAACGGTGAGCATGACATTGGAAGTATCATTGCCTGCAACGGGCGCATTTGTTAAATCAGGAATAGCCGGCTTTTCAAAGGCGACCATGGTTTGTGCGCGCCTATCGAGGGCATCATAAATATGGTCACTCCGGAATGCCTTTTCCAACGAGACGGCAGATATATTCTTTCAACCTTGCGGCCAGAGGGGCGCATGTTGGATGCGACAACCCTTGCAGGATTGTACCATCCATGCAGTTGTAAAGGTGATAGGAAATGATAATTTTATCAACCAGCTTCTTTTCCTGAATTGTTTTAATGCGGGAACATGCTTCCTGGGCTCCTGCCTGATAAAACCAGGCCGCAAGGATCAATAGAATTAAAGGCGCGATGTTTTTCATGCCCTGCCCCGTAATTTTTTCAACCCCAGAGGCTTCCTGTCGAAAACAAGGACATACACGCACATTATCAGCCAGCCCAGATCGCGCATCAGCGTCTTCCAGGAAATCGCCGCTTCAGCCTCTGAGGAGGCAAAGCACCCGCAGCCCATATTCAGCCCCTTTGAAAGCGCCACATAGATGGCGATGCAGAAGACCACCATCATGCCCGCCATTGCAAGTACACCTGCTCTCGATTCCAGTCCCAGTATAACAAGAAGACCAGCAGAGAGTTCGATCCAGGGAAGAGTGATGGCCATAAGATTGACTAATGAAAGCGGCAGGATGTCATAAGTTGCAATATCCACGGCGAAATCATAAGGATGAAGTATTTTATGATAACAAGCCAATAGGAAAATAATCCCAAGATAAAGACGAATAATAAGGCCTGCCATAGGATGAAATTTCCAGTTAATCATGGGCTAACCCCCTCTATTTCTTTAAAAAACAAACGCGCGGCCCCCCCTTCCACAAAGAATACGTTTTTGATGCCGCTGCCGGCGAGTTCTCTGGCCAATTCATGACCGTTATCAGGGGTGCCGCCGTCCCCGAAAGTTATGACTTTTTTTACGCGGCTTTGCGTGATACGTTTCAACAGTGTGTCGTGTACCGGCCGGAGGTAATCAAAAGGGATATGAAATACGGACGGCATATCCGGGACGCTATATGTTTCCAAAGGCCTTGCATCTATAAGAAGTATAGCCGGATCCGTCATTGCAAAAGCGCCTGGGTCTATGGACAATATTTCCTTTATCGGTTCGGGACAAGGGACGAATGTCTCGTAGGGTTGTTTGGCCGTCAAGGGAAGGCTGTTTGATCGCGCGGCGTTGAACATCAGCCCCAGAATGACGCCGGCGCCGGCCAACAGAATGGCCTTTATCATCAGTACTCTTAATTCAGGCACGTGGACCCCCTGCGTAATTCCTCGCGATGGCGCAACAAATCCCTGACCGGTCCCATCATGTCCGCTGCGCCCGGCACGGCGGAATAAGGCAGCGTGATTCGCCTCTCCGGGTTTTCAGTCTTTTCCGGCGCCGGACAGACGCCGGCATGGAACGCCCCCCGTATCCCAAGCTGAAACCGGTGGTCTTTGTAATCATAATCAAGGCGTTCCGTTGACACGTTGGACTTCCTGGAGGAAAACTCGTACTGTCCATAGAATCCGATTGTCTCCAGCCACTCGTAATGAATTCCAAGTTTTATTAAATACAGCCAATCCAGCCGGTGATGGTTTTCGTGAAAGAAACCGGAAGAACGGGGATAATTATCCCAGCTTCCTGCCACGTTCAGAGAGGCTGCCCACCCTGGGGCCGCTTCATGCGCCATCGAGAGCAGGAGGGTTCCGCCGGTAATGTCGTACCGGTTGTTTTGCGCCGGATAATACCGGCCCGAAAGGGCGGTCGCGGTCTCCATCCTGAACAACGGCGGCAGCCGGTAAACAGCGGTTAATTCATTCTCGATGCGGGTGCGGCCCATGGGATTAAACCATCGCTTGCCAAAAGCGCCGATAACAACCAGATTGCGCGCAATGGCCAAATCCATCTCGAACCGGTGGTATTCATGGAACCAATGTGATTTTTTTGGAAGAAGGGATTCAAACCAGAGTGTGTCCTGCGCCGGATGAAGATAAGCGCGGTTCAAGAGATAAGCGCCGCAGGCATAAGAAGTGACCGGCTTGAAATTTCCCAGCGACCAAACCAAATCCAGCCGGAATTCAGGGAAGAAAAAGCTGTTCTCGGAAGGCGGTTCAGGCCCCTGGTGATCCCCGTAATACAAGAAACTCTGCTGACAGGTGAAGATGGGCCGCAACGGATGCGTTAACAAGGGATCGAGACGAAAAGAGGAGGTTAGTCCGGTAAATGCGGATCCTTGTGCCTCAACATTTTCACCAAAAGCGGAGACCAGCGCCGGCCGCGCGCTGTATCCGGCGATAAAATCATAATACAAACTGTATTTGCCGCGCCATTGGGGAAAAAGAGCGCCGCCCAACTGCTTTGCCAGCACGTCGTCCTCCGGGAACGCGAAAACGCCTCCAACGGCCTTCTTGAAATTCTGACGCGCTTCTGACGGATGGTTCCCGGCATATTCAAGGTAGGCTGTAAAAAGGTAATCACGGGTTACCAGGGAAGCCGCTTCGCTGTTAGTAAAGCGCATGCTTTGCGTTTCCGCGCTTTTTATTTGTCCGATTTGCAGATGAATCCAGGCCATCCAGGACACGGTTTCCTCATCGGAAGGGTGTTCTGCTGTCCAGGCATATAATGTTCTTAATGCCCAGACCGGATTGTTGTCCAACAGATAAGCCTTGGCCAGTAATAGGACAAACGGCCTTTGCGCGGGAAAACGCGCCGCGGCTTTTTTGGCGTCTTCAATTGCTTCAGAAAACCGCTTTTTGCCGATTAGGGATGAAATGTTTTGGATCGACTCGTGAATTCCGGCTTCATCATTTTCCGGCAGGCCGAATACAGGTAATATCATCCAGAAGGAGAAAGAGGAAATCAGGCAGGCGCAACGGATCATCGGCCCTCCTCGCCGTCGTGGCAGCAGCGAAACCCGCTGGCCGGACGGTATGCTCCGCCGTTATAATCACATGAGAGCATATATACCGGCGCGCCGGGCATTCCGCAATTGTAGGCGCCGCCACGTAACTGGGCCGCAATGGGAATAGAGTCGGTCTCCGTATAAACATACCCTGAATCCACCCATTCCCACAAGTTGCCGCACAAATCATAGACGCCCCAGAAACTGACGCAAGCCGGAAAGCTGCCTGTTGGCGCAACATGATATGGATAGCAGTCATAACAGTCGTTAAAACACCCGTTATAGATGCTGTCGCAATAAGAATCGATGCTGTTGCATGTCCCTGCCATGTATTCATCCCCATAACAATAGAAGCTATTGTTCGGTCCGCTGCAGGCCAGCCGCCATTCCGAAGGTTCGCACAGCCTTTTACCTTTTGATTCGCAGGCGGTCCTGGCTGTGGTATAATCCAGGCCTTCCCACGGCAACACCCCTTGCCTTGACGCTCCCAGGGCGCGCTGGTATCCCATGAAGGCGCTGTCGGCGTCTATTCTGGCCGCTTCGTATTTATCCATGCAAAACCGGTTGTCAATGGCGATCATATCGCCTGGACAGGTTAAATTGATTTTTTTTTCCGGCAGGCCTCTGCCGGTAACGCACCGGCCTTCCATGCAGGCGCCTGTTCCGCAATCTTCGGGAGCATCGCATTGTTCCCTGACAAGGCAGTCGGCGAAGATCAGCATGAAACAGAATTCCAGGATAGTCGGACCGAGACGCAGGATATTGGAATTGATGACCTTTTTCAATGTTAAATGTCTTTTGTCCGTCACTTGATTTTATCCCATACAGCCCGGATATCCTCCGCCAATTTCCCCTTTTCAAATTCCACAATCGCTTTTCCCGCCCGCTGCGCATGGGTCGCCGCGCTGTCGTATCTTACAACACCGGCAACCGGCAATCCGGCTTTTTCAGCGAATTGCCGGATGGCGTTTGCCGCGTCCGGATTGATGTCCCATTTATTGATGCAGATCATGGCTGGCGTGCCAAGTTGCTTTGTGAGCTGGGCGATACGGCGCAGGTCATGATCGCCGGACACCGTTGGTTCCGTAACGATGAGCGCCAGATTAGCGGCTGTCAGTGAAGCAATGACCGGACACCCCAGGCCCGGTGTACCGTCAATCAACAGGTACTCCGCATTTTGTTCCTGCGCAATCCGTTTCGCTTCATTGCGCACCAGCGTCACGAGCTTGCCCGAGTTTTCCGCCGCGATATTCAATTTTGCGTGCACCATTGGGCCGAAACGGGTTTCCGATAAATACCATTCGCCGCACGTGTTTTCCGGAAAAGTTATCGCCTCTGCCGGACAGAAACGGACGCATACTCCGCATCCTTCGCAGGCGACCGGATCAATCGTGAACTGAAATTCCCCCCTGCCAATGTCCTGACGAAGGACAGCGCCGAACCTGCACCATGACAGGCAGCCGCCGCACCCGATGCACTGACTTTTTCGGATAAATGCTTTATGGCCGCTCTTGAACTCGGTCTTTTTCCGGATATCCGGTTTGAGTATCAAATGGAGGTCCGCCGCATCGACATCGCAGTCTGCAAATACCGCCTTACCCTTGCATAGAGCGGCAAACGAAGCCGTAAGGCTTGTTTTTCCAGTCCCGCCTTTTCCGCTGATGATGACGATTTCCTTCATAATACAAGCCATTTCCGCAGCGCTTGCCACAAATCTCCGAACTGCCCGGAAAGTCCCGGTACTTTATCACAAACCATTTCTCCCTTGGAATAGGCTTCGGCAATCCGGCGGTCATCCGGAATTTCAGCAAGGATTTCAAAACCCCGCTTCACGCAAAAAACCAATGCCGATTTGTCTCCGGGCTCTGCCCGGTTAATCACCACCCCATGCAGCATGCCAATATCACAAACCATGTCCAAGGCAAGCCCAAGATCATTGAGCCCGAATGGGGTGGGTTCGGTTACCAGGATTGTGAAATCGGAATTGCGTATTGATGTTATTACGGGACAGGATGTTCCCGGCGGCGCGTCGATGATGTTGATGACGTCATCGGTCGCATGCTCCAGCACTTTTCGTATCAGTGGCGGACTCATGGCCTCGCCGATATTAAGACGGCCTTGTACAAAACCGGCTTTGCCTGCGGTTCCGATCTCAACCACTCCTATTTCCCTGTTTTGTTCGGTAATCGCTTTGTTAGGACATACCAACATGCAACCGCCGCAACCATGACATAGCTCAGGGAAAACCATTACCGTTTTCCCCAGCCG
>CAWHPS010000060.1:0-45413 GCA_963831235.1 uncultured Fibrobacterota bacterium | reverse complement strand
TCCATGAAGAAGAAGAAGAAGAAGAAGAAGATCAAATCGAACCCTCAAACGACAATAATGGTTTTTACAGCCTTACCGGAAGCGTTGCCGGAACAGAAGGCGATGAAGCCCTGACAGGGCTTAACAATGTTGAAATGGAAGGGGTTCTGGAAGAAGAAAAACAAACCGAGGTTGAAGAAAATAAAACGGAAGAGACAAAAGCCCCTGAACCTGTTGCAATTGAATCAGTTGATGTTGAACCTGGAACAGGCGTTGAAATCAATTCCATCGATATTCAAGAGGTTCAGGATGTAAAACAACCCGAACCAACACCTGAAAAAGCCCAGAAACCTGATAATGAATCTTCAGAATCAACTCCGAAACCCCGTAAAAAAAGTGAAAAAAACAAGACAAAATCAATAACCAAGGTTGTAAGCAATGTGGCAACCACAAGCCTTGCTGAAATTTACCTAAGGCAAGGGCACAAGGAACAAGCACTTGCGGTTTACAAGAAAATACTGGAACAAAGCCCGGACAACAAACGCATACAAAGTAAGATTGATAAGCTTGAAAAAGAAATTGAAACCATGGAATAATGAATTTCTGCAAACAAAAAGGAGAATGAACATGGCTAGCAAGAAACCCTCGGCAAATCCAACCCCTTCCATTGATTCGCTTTTCAGTCCGGAAGGGATAAAGGATTTCATCCGATTTATCGAGAAAGTGGACATTGCTGAAGTCGAAATCAAAAGCAAAGACAAATCACTGCTTCTAAGCAAGAAGCCACGCTCTTACAACATGACCTCCGCACAGCCTCAAATGCCTGCGGTTGAACATCGTCCATCACCCATGCCTGAAGCCCCGAAGACTGCACCTGCTGAAAATGTCGCCAATGTTCCCAAAGCAACCCGCCCGACAAACATCGTCGAGATAACAGCTCCGCTTGTCGGGACATTCTACAGATATCCGGAGCCGGGCGCCCAGCCTTTTATCAAAGTAGGCGATTCCATCGAACCCGGCAAGGTTGTGTGCTTAATCGAAGCCATGAAAATTTTCAATGAAATAAAGTCTGAGATCCGCGGGATTGTTAAAGAGGTCTGCCTGGAAAACGAACAGCCCGTTGAATTCGGTCAAGCCCTTTATCTTGTGGAAGTAAAATAGGACCTATGAAGAAAATACTTATAGCCAATCGTGGGGAGATCGCCCTGCGTATCATACGAGCGGCAAAGGAACTTGGGATTAAAACCGTTGCCGTCCATTCCCAGGCAGATGTCCATTCCATGCATGTGCGTTTTGCCGACGAAGACGTCTGCATAGGCCCTCCAAAATCTCGGGACAGCTATCTTAATCAGGAACGCATAATAAGCGCCGCGCTTATAACCAATGCTGATGCCATCCATCCCGGATACGGCTTTCTGGCCGAGAACGAGGAATTTGCGGAAAAATGCATTACCTCCGGCATAAAATTTATCGGCCCCACCCCGGATATGATCCATCGTTTCGGAAACAAATCCGTTGCAAAAAAAACCATGGACGATGCAGGTGTACCCACTGTACCGGGCAGCAAAGGCGTTGTTAAGAGTGTTGAAGATGCCCTTGCCATAGGCCGCGGCATGAAGTATCCGGTGATCATAAAAGCGGTTTCAGGCGGCGGCGGCAAAGGTATGCGTATTGTCCGCGAAGACAAGGAGATGAAAAAGCAATACGAAACCGCCCGCATGGAGGCCAAAAACGCCTTTGGCGACCCTGATGTTTACATAGAGAAATACATCCAGAACCCGCGCCATATCGAGGTCCAGCTCATCGGCGATGATTTCGGTAGTGTAGTGCATCTTTGCGAACGCGACTGTTCCATCCAGCGAAGACACCAGAAGCTGGTTGAAGAATCGCCGTCTCCGGCAATTACCTCTGAACTTCGCGAGAAACTTTGTAGCGTTGCGGTCAAGGGAGCAAAATCAATAGGCTACAAAAGCGCAGGCACAATGGAATTCCTTCTTGATGAAGACGGCAGTTACTATTTCATGGAAATGAACACCCGCATTCAAGTTGAACACCCAGTAACGGAAATGGTAACCGGAATCGATCTTGTAAAGGAACAGATATGCGTGGCAGCCGGAAGCAAGCTCTCCATTAAACAGTCTGACGTGAAGCTTACCGGCCATGCCATAGAATGTAGAATAAACGCCGAAGACCCGGACAATAATTTTTGTCCGTCACCAGGTACGATTACCAGCCTTTACACGCCGGGCGGACCAGGCGTGCGTATCGACAAACATGTTTACTCAGGCTATGTAATCCCTCCATATTACGATTCAATGATTGCAAAACTTATTTGTCACGGCCGCACCCGGGATGAAGCGCTCGCAAGGATGCGGCGCGCATTGGAGGAATTCATTGTCGAAGGCGTTAAAACCACAATTCCCCTTCACAAGAAGATAATTGAGAACGAGGCTTTTCGATCAGGCCGTTTCTCTACCAGATTTTTGGAAGATAACAATTTCCTATAACGGAGGCACATAATGAATAAAACCATTCAAGTTCTGATTGCAATGATTTTATCGATCTCAATCACACATGCTGGCAGCATAGGTAAGGTAAGCTTTTTCGTGGGAAAAGCCCGGATCAAGCCCAAAGAGACCACCGACTGGAAGGACGCGCGCATGAACCTGCCGGTTGCAGAGGGCGATAGGATAGAAACAGGAAAGGCGGATCGCCTGGAAGTGACTTTAAAGGACGGCAGTGTAATCCGCATTGCTGAAGAGTCCGACATTACGCTCGACTGTCCGAATGGTAAAACAATAGCACCATCAGTTGAAAAGGGTCGGATATGGTGCAACATAAAGAAGCTTGGGCAGAGAAACTACGGTTTTGAAGTCACCTCGGGGACAGCCACTGCCGCAATCAGGGGTACTGTTTTCCGTATGGACAACAATACGTCAGATTCCATGACAAGCGTGCTCGTTTATGACGGCAAGGTGGATGTGGGTCCCGGGAAACAGCTCGAAAAGGCCATTGCATCCTCAGGGGCCAAACAGGAACGCACAGAGATCTCAGGGCCACAGGAAGTGCCGGGACCTTTTGAGGTGACACTGATGGATTGGGTGGCAATTGTAAAAGGCCAGCGCATTGATGTGCAGAAGAACGGCAAGTACAACAAGTTCAAGTTCAATGATAAACAGGACTCAAAAGACGAATGGGTGAAGTTCAATACCGAACGCGACCTTGCGGTTAATATAAACCACGAACAAGAAAAAAAGTAATCCTTTCACCCGGTTACAAAAAGACCGGGTGATTTTTTTACCTTCAATGATTTTGCTTACGATTAGAGTATACCATTTCAACAAGATCCTACAAAAAGGATAAAATGGAAACAGAGCAACACCAATCTCTTAAAGGATTTGCCAGTCTTCCTCGCGCCCTTTCCAAGCTGGGGTTCTGTTCACGGACCCAGGCCGAAGAGCTTATTAAAAAGGGAGATGTTCTTGTAAACAACAGGCCTGCCATGAACCCCAAACAGCGCGTTCATCTTTCACGCGATAAAATTACAGTAAAAGGCAAGTCCGTCAAGTCCGCTGAAAAGATTTATATAATATTGAATAAGCCGGCGGGTTATGTAACAACCAGGGTTGATGAAAAAGGCAGACAAAACGTGTTCCAGCTCCTGAGCGGTTTTGAAGAACAGCATCTCTCAGCCGTAGGCAGACTCGACATGGCAAGCGAAGGACTGCTTTTCCTGACAAACGATACTGAATGGGCCAATTGGATAATGTCGCCGGCTTCACATGTTGAGAAAACCTACCATGCGCAGATAGACCGTCATCCGGATGAATCTTTCCTTTCTGAGATGCGGAAAGGTGTTAAGACTGAAAACGACATATTATCTGTGAAACATGTAAAAGTCCTGAGGTTGGGCGATAAAAACGCCTGGCTTGAAATAACGCTTGATGAAGGTAAAAACCGCCAAATCAGAAGGCTACTTGAGGCCATGGGGACAACAGTACGAAGACTCATCCGCGTTAAGATTGGCCCTGTTGTTCTTGGTGACTTGCAGAAAGGCGAATTTCGAAGTTTGAACAAAAATGAATTGCATGCTATCAGCAGCATGTTTTTTCAAACAAGGAAAATGTGAATTTACTTTTAAATCTGGATATAAAGCTGTTTCTGTTTATCAATTCCGATCTGGCAAACCCGATCCTGGATTTTATTTTCCCAATCATAACTCAGCAAAAAGTCTGGATCGTGCTGCTTGCTATAATGGCAGTGATATACTTCAGGAAGTCTGGAAAAAAAAGCCTGTATGTAATACTTTTTGGAATACTTCTTATCGGGATCAGCGATTTGTTATGTGTCAGGATTATCAAGCCGCTTTTTCATCGCCATAGACCCTGTGACCCAGATTTTCTTGTTGAAGGCGGCAGATTTCTTGTGGGAAACTTAAGGTCCCTTTCATTTCCTTCCGCCCATGCCATGAATTTCTTTGCTGCAAGTGCATTTTTTTCTTTGCTTTACCATAAGTATTGGCTTATCTTTTTATGTACTGCATTTATCATCGGTCTTACACGAATCTATGTTGGTGTACATTATCCGCTTGACGTGTTGGGCGGCGGACTTGCAGGACTTGCGTTGGGTTATATTTACGGGAAAATAGCCCTTAAGTTCTTTTCGCCCTGGATAGTATCGAATCATGAATAGACAAAATGAAATAATCTTAATTAATGAAAAAGGGGATAGCCGGTACTTCAGGCTTAACAGGCCCTTCTTCTTTCTTATTAAATTATTCACCATAAGTATTTTTGCGTGTTATGCCCTTTTCGGCATATTCATACTTGGCCGTGCCACAACCAGACTTTTTATCACAATTTCCAGGGTCAAGGAAGATCGTTTGGACAAAAGCTTCAACAGCATGCAGGCTTTTACAAAGTCAATTGAAATTAAAATGGATTCGCTTTTTATTTATGATGATGAAAGGCGTGCTATAAATGGCGCAAATACGATAGAGGGCGAAGTCCGTGAAGTGGGCGTCGGCGGCCCTGCCACTATAGAGGACTATGAAGATATTTTCCTCGTAAATAGTGATATCGAACGGAAAAATCTTAATGACCTGATTGAAAAGCTGTTAAGGCAATCAGACTTTCAGATATATTCAGAGAACGAATTTAAAGACTTTTTTAATAAAAAGCAATATGCAATGGATCATATTCCATCAGTTCAACCTGCCGAAGGATCATTTCTTTCCGGTTTCGGCATGAGGGTTCATCCGATATTACATACCCGACGAATGCATAAGGGCATGGACATCTCTAATTCAATTGGTACGCCAGTCCTTGCTTCGGCTGAAGGCAATGCAAGAACAGGCGTCAGCGAATCTTTCGGTACTTATGTGCTTCTGGAACATGGCAACGGCTATTCCACAATTTATGCTCATTTGCAATCAGTTATTATAACTGACAACGAACCCATACACCGCGGACAAATAATAGGGTATCTAGGAAATTCGGGTCTTTCAACCGGTCCTCACCTTCATTATGAGGTACACGTAAACCGCATACCGGTCGATCCGAACCCTTATCTCCTGCCAGAACATTATATTGTTGACTAGCTTAAATATAAGCCGGGGCTGATGTTCCGGGATTAGTCGATGATTCTCTATTTCTTCTTTTTCAGGAATGAATCTTCAACAAGCCTGCTATTGCGTACAACCGTATAAGCGCGGAACATATAATCAGTGGCAGGAATTGAAGAAAAGGCATGCAGCAAAAGCTTGCCATAGGTGATGTCTCTTACTTTGCGTTCCTCCTTAAGCCTTGGTAGAAAAATAAACGATACTGCATATCTTAAAACCCCGCTTATAAGAAACACAATCATATATGTTGACCAAAATAAACCGCCATGTTTTACAAGCAGGTTCCCAATCAAAGCCCCAAAAAGGATTGCAATTCCGTTCAGTATGTTGAAATACGCAACACTTGTTACCCTGTTTGTTGGCCTAGTGGTATCATAAATATAATTGAAGGATGATATCTCAAAGCCGGCCCAAATAAAACCATTGTAAGCCTGGATTAAGACAAGATAGGGAATGCTGTTATCAAAAAGCCATAGGAACGGAATTATGGGCATAAGAAATCCCGAAACAGCAAGAACTTTTCTTGTCCCGTATATATCGCATAATCTTCCCCAAATTGACAGAGTGAAAAACCTCACCACCGATGATGAAGCAATGACGATTGTGTAAAATTTATAGTCCAATTTCAGATCTTTAAGCATGTAGGGAGTAAAAAAAGGCGCTGATACAAAAATTGAGAAGCTCATAAGGCTCACATACAGGGAAAGGCGGGTAAAATTCCTGAGTTTGGGATCTTTGATAAAATCCATGATACTCGGCCTTTCTTCCGCATCTATCCTGTATTCAGGTTCATATTTTTTTATTAGGAATGAAAAGGAAAAAATACGCGAGGCAAAGGCTATTGTAAATATTGTAATAAAACCCAAATACCGGTTGCCTGTTATATCCCCTATCTTCTGAAGCAGGAAACCGGCTGCTATAAAAGAAAGAAACGAGCCAAGACCCGTGATTTTGCTGCGTTTGCCGAAGTACCTTCCCTTTTCATTTATGTTTACCAGATCCCCCATCCAGCTGTTCCATGCAGGAATACTCACCATTCCAAATAGCATATATAAAACAGCAAACAGGATTAAAACATCAACTCTCCTGGTGTCAATAAAAAAAACGAAACAAATCGGGATGAACATAAGGGCCTGAAAAATTACGCTTGTTACCACAAATTTTTTGCGGGAACGGATGAGATTAAGCAGTTTGTAAGATAAGGACTGTGAAAGAGAACCGATGCAGCTGGGAAGCGAGGCTAAAATACTCAATTGAAAATTCGAGGCTCCCAGAAAAACCGCGAAAACAGAGAAAAAAGCTTCTCCGAAACCAAGCATGCAGGACCATCCGGCACCCTCGATTATGGAATAACGAAGGCTCTTTTTTATCTTTTCTTCTGTGGTGGTATTGGGATTGTCCATGTTGGTTGGAAAATGTTAATTATTTCGGTAATGCATAAATTACTTTATTTAAGTCGGAGTTTTCCATTCGGACTTTTCTTCAGAATCGAACCGTTGATATGATAATTCCGCTTTTAATATCTTATATCAATGAAAGAAAAAAGAATCTATCTTGATAATAATGCCACCACCATGGTCGCACCCGAAGTGTGCGAGGCAATGCTTCCTTTTCTTGGAGAAATGTACGGCAACCCATCAAGCCTTCACAGGTTCGGCGCTGAAACCCGTGTTTATATTGCAGAGGCATACGATCACCTTTATAAACTGATAGATGCCCGCGACGAAGACAGTGTTGTTGTAAATTCGTGCGGCACAGAGGGAAACAATACTGTGCTTCAGGGGGTTTATTATTCCTTGATTCGAAGTGGCGATAAAAACGAAATAATAACAACAAATGTTGAACACCCTTCCATTAATAATTGCCTGACTTTTCTTACCTCTCTTGGGGTTAAGGTTACATATTTGCCGGTAAACAAATCCGGCTTTATAGAGGCGGAACAGGTCAGGCAGGCCATAACGGAAAAAACCGCGCTTGTTTCCGTGATGTGGGCCAACAACGAGACCGGCGTTCTTTTCCCTGTCGAGGAAATAGCTGGCATCTGCAAGGAAAAAGGCGTGCTTTTCCATACTGATTCGACCCAGGCAATGGGAAAGCTTCCTGTCAATGTTAAATCCCGGGCCATTGATTTCTTAACCTACTCAGGCCATAAGTTTCATGCCCCCAAAGGTGTGGGCGCACTTTACATCCGTTCCGGGGTAAAACTTCCTCCCTTGCTTTACGGCGGTGAACAGATGGGCGGCCTTCGTGGCGGTACTCAAAACATGCCGGGTTTTGTTGGCCTTGGGGTTGCGGCAAAGCTGGCCTTAAGCGGGCTTATTGACGAAGAAACGCGGGTAAGACATTTAAGAGACCGGTTTGAAAACACAATCCAAAGAGATATTCCTGATACTTTTATAAACGGTGACATAAAAAAACGCACTCCAAACACAACCAATATCATATTCAAGGGCATTGAAGGCGAGGCCGTGCTTTGGGACCTTAATGAAAACGGCATTGCAGCATCAACAGGGTCTGCTTGCGCATCAGGCGATGAAAAAGCTTCTTATGTATTAAGGGCCCTTCAGATACCAATGGAACTGGCACATTCCGCAATTCGTTTCTCGCTTTCCAGATACACTACTGAAGAAGAAATAGATTTTACACTTGGAATTATAAAAAAAACAGTCTCACGATTAAGAAGCATTTCAACAGCATATTAGAACCCATCCCCTAGCCCCTTCCCTTTTTCTTGAAGGAAAAATGGAAGGGGAAAAAGAGGAAGAAAGACTTAACTATTATGGGCAAAGAAACATTGATCGGCAAAGGGCTCTGGGACAGCTACTCTGAAAAGGTCAGGGAGCGTATGAATAACCCGAGTCATTTCGGTTCTTTTACAGAAGATGAAGCCAAAAAAAAAGGTTTACGCCTTGTTGATGTTTTGCATGGCAGCGAATCATGCGGTGATGCAATAGAACTTTTTCTTCTCATAGACCCATTAAGCTCTCTAATAAAGGATGTCAAGTTCAAGTCTTATGGATGCGGAACAGCCATTGCGGCAGCTGACATGATGTGTGAACTTTGCATGGGCAAGACAGTTGATCAGGCGCTTAAGATAACCAACCTTGAGGTCGAACGCGCCCTGCGCGACAAGCCTGATATTGCCGCAGTGCCTGGCCAGAAAATGCATTGCAGTGTCATGGCTTATGATGTAATAAGGAAAGCCGCGGCTTTGTACAAAAATGTTGATGTAAAAGTATTCGAGGAAGATGAAATCGTGTGTCATTGCGGAAGGATAACAAGAAAGCAGATTGAGGATGCTATTATAAACAATCACCTCACAACTGTCGAGGCAATTATGGATGCAACCGGTGCCGGTACCTATTGCGGTTCATGCATAAGACCCGGCGGCCATGAAGAAAAAAACGTTTATCTTGTTGATATACTTGATACCATCCTTAAAAAGCAGGATAAGGCAAAAGCCCCAAAGCCAGCTTCAGTACCGTTCAAAGACATGACAGTGCCGTTAAAACTCAAAGCACTTGAGAAGGCCCTCGACGAATTCGTGCGTCCATCGCTTTCATCTGATTCCGGTGGGGTTGAGATTATTGACTTGCAGGGAATGGATGTCTATATCAAATATACCGGTGCATGTGCAGGATGCGCAAGCGCAGGACGAGGAACACTTGACTTTATCCAGGTTTCATTAAGAGATAAGGTTGATCCGGCTATAAATGTAAAGCCGTTTATTGGATAAGAGATTCTGTTATAAATTTAAAAACCCGGTCGGGAATCATTTCCCAGGCCGGGTTTTGTATTTTAAATCGGTCTTATTTTTATAGACCGTTCAGACCAAGAACCGTGATGCCTACATTGTATGTCGTGATGGCACCATAATTGGCGTCAGCATAAATGTCAAAGATGAGCAAAGAAAGACGTGCGCCCACCTGAGCACGGAATCCGTTCTTTCCAGGAATGTCGATTTCAAAACTTGGCAGATCCTGCTTTGACATGTCCACTTTCAGGTTCATGTTGGAGTTTTCCATTCCAAGTCCGGCAAAGACGCCCAAGCCCAGAAGGAATTTGGCATCAGCTGAGGCATTGACCATTGCCACCCAGTTGTGTTGTGCTATTGTGGCAGGGCCGATTTTGATGTCGAGATTGTTCATGGCCCAATAAGCGGAGGAATGTATGAAGGGGATTTTGCTCATGAATGGGATATAGCGGGTAATCTCATGCTGAACTTTAATTCCGAGTTGGCTCACCTTACCGAAATCGCCGATCTTTTGTTCCGGAATCATCCTAAGACCTAGTTGGATATTGTCGATTATTGGAATCTTCTTTATTCCCAAATTAAGTACTGTGAGGCTTGGAATAGAGGGTGCGGTCCCTTTAAAATCAATGCCTTTAAAGGGAAGCTTTACGGTATCACCGGCGACGCTATTAAGCGGTCCGACTCCTGGTGCGAATAATATATTTTCTATGCCATCATCCAAACCCCTTAAAAACTCTCTGACTGTTGTTGTTTTTTGAGAATCTGTCCCGAAAATTGTAGGCTGATTTGGAGCGGAAAAGGGAATGTTTTTGAGATTTTCTTTTTGTTGCGCGCTCAGTCCAAGGAGCGGTTGATTCAATAATTGTTCCCAAGTGGTGTCGGGTCCTCCCATGCTTTTCACCATCAGGATCCATAATCATTTTTGCAGGGATTTTTCCGTTAAAATCAAAGTTCCTCATGTCTTCATCAATAACAACAAAAGGTTCATTGATGCTGAGGACGGAAATGCCGACAGGCAGTTTGAACATTGAAAGGCTTTTGGATGAGTTGTACCAACCAGCATTCATGCCGGCTCCAAACCAGGTGACTCCAGGAGCCATATAGTCCTTGGCCGCGTCCTTACCGATATTACCTAGTACTGTTCCGAAATCATCCGCTGCGATTGATGGGATTGCCAGCGCGGCAATCAGTGCGCAACCTGCAAAAATCCTGCTGATCGGTCTCATTGAGCCCCCTTTTTGAATTTGGTGATTGGTGTTTGGATAAAGGAAAGATAAATTTATTTCCTTAATTCCGCCACAAAAAAACATGTTATTTTATTCACAAAGATAATTTCAGGTTTGCAAGCGAATCGAGAATATTATATTTTCAAAATGAAAACCATGAAAACATATTTAAAGGGGCTTATTTGAGAACCGACCGATTTCAGGAAGAGAGGCGAAACAAAATAGTCGCGCTTCTTATGCAGCGCGAAAGAATGACCGTTGATGAACTTGCCAGCCATTTTGATGTTACAGGTGCCACAATAAGAAGTGATCTCACCTGTTTAATGGAACAGAACAAGGTTATACGCACACTCGGAAGCGCGATAATTGTAAAACACACACAGGTCTCCCCTCTTGCTGAACGCCTTAATATCCAGTCCGAAAAAAAAAGGGCCATAGGAAGGCTAGCAGTATCTCTTGTAACTGAAGGGGAAATCATAGCCATTGACGCAAGCTCAACCTCCCTTGCCATGGCCCCTTATTTAAAAAACATAAATGAGCTTACCCTGGTCACAAATTGCCTTGCCGTGGCAAATGAGTTCGTAAACAGCAAGAACATTAGAATCATAATGCCGGGCGGTTATCTGCAGCACGATTCATCATCTTTAGTTGGGGCTGAAACAATAGAGTTCCTTAAAAACGTAAGGGTTCAAACGGCATTTATAGGCGCAAGGAGCATAGGTCTTGACACAGGATTATGCGACAGCAATCCAGCAACCATGGAATTCAAGAAAACACTGATTAAAATCTCCAAAAAGACAATCGCGCTTGTTGATTCGAGCAAATGGGAGGCAACATCACTTACCACCTTCGCCTCTTTTCAAGATATTCAAATACTGGTAAGCGATAATGGAATGGATAAAAAATACATAAGCGCATTACAAAGAAAAGGCATCAAGGTCGTGGTTTAGATTGCGCTGCGAGGCCACATTTCAGGGCGCAAGATGGGTGACCCATCCCCCTTTCCCCCTTCCCTACGAGTAAGGAAGGGGGTTAATACGTTTTGTTCCCCTCCATACTTTTGTAGGGAGGGGAAAGAAGGGGTGGGTCACCCGTAAACAACCTGAATCCTTTCATAGTTTAGCATCTGTCAATTTTAAGCCAACGGCATTGGAGTGGGATGGAGGGTGAGGGTTGTGTTTGCAAACTTTGTCCTTCACCCTTGTTCATATTGAACAAATCAATCTGTAACTAATATATTGTATTGTCATTTAATGGAATCAAAGAATGAAACACTTAATACTTGGCACTGCGGGACACATTGATCACGGTAAAACACGACTTGTAAAGGCCCTTACAGGCATCGACACCGACACTCTGGAAGAGGAAAAACGCCGGGGGATTTCCATTAATCTCGGATATGCATTTTATGATTTGCCTGGCGGTACGCGCATCGGTATAATTGATGTTCCAGGGCACATGAAGTTTATCAAGACCATGCTCTCCGGTGTTGCTGGAATTGATTTTGTGCTATTCATTGTTGCAGCGGACGATTCCGTAATGCCGCAGACAAAAGAACACTTTGATATTCTCCGCCTGCTCAACATAAAACGAGGCATAATTGTAATTACCAAAACAGATCTTGTTGATTCGGACACTGCGCTTCTTGTTGAAGAAGAGGTAAAAGATCTTGTTAAAGGAAGTTTTCTTGAGGGCGCACCTGTTGTTAAGGTTTCCGCGCAAACAGGAGATGGAATTGAAGCACTCAAAAGTAAAATTGAAGAGGTCGCTCTTTCAATGGAAGAGCGCAGGGATCACACTCTTTTCAGGCTTCCTGTTGACAGATGCTTTAGCGTAACGGGTTTCGGTACTGTTGTGACCGGGACTGTCTTCTCCGGCAAAGCAATAAAAGGAGAACCCGTCTCAATTCTTCCCTCGGGGCTTAAGTCTGAAATCAGGGGGATTGAGGTTCATGGAAACAAAAAAGATGAGGCTTATACCGGACAGCGTGCCGCACTTAATCTTACAGGGCTTGCGAAGGATGATGTAAAACGCGGAAACGTGATATGTACTCCAGGATATTTCGTTCCCACAAGTATGCTTGACTGTTCGCTTGATCTATTAAACCCCCTTCAACCTTTAAAGCAGGGCGAAAGGGTCAAGTTTCATCTTTGTACCAGCGAGATTGAAGGGCGCATCTATTTTCTTAAGGAAAAGAATCTTGTTCAGATACGCCTTCACGAGGAGGTAATTGCGGTAAAGGGAGATCGGTTTATAATCCGGAACCAGGAAGCAAGCCGCACGCTTGGCGGGGGTGTTGTCCTTGACGCCCATCCGAATAAGCACAGGCGCATTAAAGGTCTTGATACAAAATCATTGCAAACACTTGCAACACAGGGAATTTCAGGGCAAGTACTCCTCGAACTAGGCAAAGCACGGTCAATATTACCGGTAACGGTTATTTGCGGAAGGCTAACTGAAAAGAAAAAGAGCGTGGAAAACGCGCTTAAAAAACTTTCCGAGGAGGGCAAAGCCCTTATATTCATATCTCCTGGCGATGTTTACGGCATGGCCATTGAAAAGTATTCGGGGCTATTAAACAGGATAAATACGGCAATCCTCGAATTTCACAGCTCTCATCCGCTTTTATCAACAGGCTTAAGCAAGGCCGAGGTAAGCCAGATATGCGCCAATATATTTGGAGAGAAAGAATCATCTGCCATATTCATCTTGCTTTGGGACATGCTTGGGAAAAGTGAAATGTTTAAGGACATTGACAATACCCTTGTAACAAGAACATGGCAGGTGCAAAACACAGAGGAGGACGATAAGTTGTCAAACAAGGTTTTCCTGTTGTTCGACAACGCCCGATTTTCCCCACCGGATAAAAATGATGCCTTACGGAAAACAGGATCAAAACGGGCATTCCCTGTTTTTGAAGCTCTTGTCAAATCAGGCAGACTTGTAAAGATAGACGATTATTATTTTTCCAAAGATGTCCTTGCCATTGGAGAGGCTAAATTGAAAGAGTATCTGCTTGATAAAAAGGCTGCCACGGTTTCTGATCTTAAACAGGTAATCGACACATCAAGAAAGTACGCCATTCCGCTTCTCAATTATTATGAAGCCAAAGGGCTTCTTCTGCGTCAGGGGGATTTAAGGATATTGGCATGAAAAAACACTACAATTTGTCCATGCCATATCCAAATCCCATGCATGCGGAATGCATAATCGCATATTATTGCAATCATGTATTAGTTTGTTTCTCGAACCGCTCAAAAAGATTTGGTTGAAGAATTGGGATGTTTTGGAAACTGCCCAGTACAAGAAGGTCTTTGTCTCCAGTAAGAATACAATCAGCACCAGCTATATACGCAGCTTCCAGAATGGGATCATCTTTTGGATCTCGCGATATCTTCGTTTCTACGTTCCCATCCTTAACAATAAGACATTTTCGATTGAGCAAAGTTTCAATTACAGCGAACTCTTCAGCAGGCTGTCCGATTTTCAGATGAAGTTTTGTCTTCAGCTCTTTAATAACATAAGGGCTGATACATACGGTATGATTGGCAATGCAACGATAAAATAGTTTGAAGCATACTCCTTAAGTGGCAAAGGCTGAAAATAGGACATTGGTATCGAAAAAGACTTTCATTATAAGGCCTTAAAGACATCCTCGTCCTTGAAGAAGCCATGCTTACGCGCTCTGGGGACAACCATCTTCCGGATGCCTTCCAGTTCCTGTAGGGTGAAATATTGGTCAAGTGCATTACGGACAATATCTGTTTTCCGGAGGTGTTGCGTTTTTGAAGAACGTTCCAGTTTTGTTTTAAGTATCGATGGCAAAGCCACAGTAATGCTGCTCATAAAAACTTCCTTATTTAGGGTCCCAATTCAATTATATCTTTGGTTAAAAGTATAATGTTTTCTGCCATTTTCTTGCAAATCTTTTTATCCTTTCAAAAAGTCCAGAGCATCAATCGCAAGCCATGATTAGCCGATACCTCAGTGACAACGCCATAATCCTGCTGACCAGGGAAACGATGGCCCTCAATGACCGGCGTCACAAGCCGCCGGCTGTATTTTGCGTTATTATCTTATGTGCGAGGCCAGAGACGGCCTCGCATTCTGTCATCTACCCCTCTTTTCCACCGAGCCGTCTCTGGCTCGGTATAACCCCAAAAGTACTAATTTGATTAGCCGGCAGCCTCTGTGCTGCCGGACAAATTAAGGCACCGCAAAACGATTATTAACACGGCAATAAACAAAATCACCCCTGCCTTTATTAGGCAAGGGTGATAAAAGCATGTGGACATCAGACTTTAATCAAGGCCGTAAACAAGGGCATAGCTACCTTGCGTGCCACTAAACACAACAACAAACTCCTTCTCTGAAATGGGCGCAAAAAATTTGATGGTACCTTCATATTCAAATGAATGTTTAAACTTAATTGAGCCATCCAGTGAAAATCCAACAACTCCCATATAAGAATAACCACGATTTTCTTCTGTGACATAGCGACTGTTATAAACCATTGATCCCAAGAATTGTAAAGAACCACTGTAAGTTGAAGAACCCGGCATCATTTGTATTATCGGATAATATTGATTATTAACAATGTTATCATTTAAATCTTTCGTCAATATTTCCCCATAATAACCATTCGTAAAGTAAAATTTATTATTAGCCGCACCAATAAAGGATGAGCCTGTATTACTTGGTTTTAGAATACTATCAATGATATCAAAGCTTTTTGAAATTAAATAAACTCCGTTATAATTATCCGCAATAAAGATTGAATCATTTAGCATATTTTTCCAGTTCCCAAGTGATATCTCAATACCTGATCTTCTAAAACTGTCAATTACAATTCCTGTGGATGTAAACTTATACCAATATATCCCATTAGAATCATCGGAGTACCAATACCGTTGAGAAATATAAATATTATCATTATCATCAATATTAAGTGAATAATCTGCATTACCTAAAGATTTTCCTGGTACAAGGAGAAATTTAGAATCTATGCTTCCAGTCTTATTGAACCTACTGTCATAGATATTTAATTTGTTTCCAGAACCAATAAAATATTTTCCGGATTTACTTCGGAATACTTTATCTATGCTATCAGCATCAATGGGGAAAGAATCCTGAACATGGAAAATTGTTTTTGGCGATACACTTTTTAACTGTAATGCTTGTCCCTCATTCTCATAATTGTCAACAGCAACAACTTTAAATGTATAGGATAAATTGGGATGATAGAAAAAAAGACCGCTATCAATATAAGTTGTATCCACTGAATTGGATTTACCTACCTTCCAATAATCAGTATTCCCATACTTTCTGTAAACATTATACCCTGCTACATTATTAGACACAGGGCGATTCCATTTTAAAGAAATCGACTGGCGCAAAGAATCATATCCAAGCTCAAGCCCTGCAATTGCCGGCAAGCCATTTCGTTTAAGAATAATCGGGCTCCTAAGCGTGTCCATTTCGCCGGATACAATCTGAAAAACCGTATCCTTCGGGTTAAAACCATCAGCACGCAAGCGGGCACTATAAATACCGGATGGAATGCTTGTTAAATCAAAATTACCCAAAGAATCCTTCGGCAAAACAAGAAAATCCGTGCCAAAAAGATAAATGTCCACTATCTTTGAATTGCCTCCATCCTCAAGCTGCACAATACCATGCAAAGAACCTGGTTTTTTGAGCACGCACTGTTTAAGATCTTTGTGTACATCAACCGTGACTTCTATGGAATCTATGAACACAAAAACCCCATTGCCGTTTCCAAACAGATTGTATTTGCCTGCTGGCAGATTATCAAGCGCAAACTTGCCTGATTCATCAGACTTGGTCTGTGCAATTATGCTTTTTGTCTTCTTCAATTCCGTTGTCGGGGCATTGTCAACCGTAATCAATTTAACAACGCCGCCCGAATAAGGCGCACCACCCTCAAGCACCAGTGTCCCTTGAAGCATTGCATTGCCTGTTTCAGATGTGTTGCTTACAACGGTATTTCTGTCATCACATCCTGTCATCGCAAAGAATGCCGCAAAATAAGCGGCGATCACGAAAATTCCTTTGATTTTTTTCATGTTACACTTCCTCCTTAATAAGGTTTTGGGTTTTGATATCAGTACTGCTCAATGGAAAAACCTGAAAATTGACCTGATACACTCGGTCAGCTTCCTTGTCTTCATCAACCATCTTTATTATCTGTGAGCGAAACTCATTTATGGACTCACAAATTCTTGCATAGCATCTTTCCGAAATACCTACTGTAAGACCGGTCAGATTTCTTTTACTCTTATCCAGCTTTGACAAAGCCTCTACGGCAAGATTGGACATGTCCTTATGCAGGTTCTGTACGGCAAGGCTTCCTACCTCATTTCCTGTTGTAATGTGTCTTTCCGTAAGCTTGTAAGTGCCCGATTCATCAATATTGACAAATCCCAGCTTAAGCAGAAGATCAACAGACTTTTTTGCATCCTTCGGGGTTATTGCCGGGTAGATGTTCTTTGCAAGCCAGTTGAAATCTCCCTTGAAAGGGTAGAGTTCGATTAAAGAGCGGATGGCGCTGTTTCGCCAGTCTGAATAATAATTGTACTGCTCTTTTTGTATTTCCAGTACTTTGTTCATGTTTCTCCTTGGTTTAATGTTTGACATTTTTTCGTAATAATAATTCCGTTCCTTCAGATCCGGCGCCTGGTTGAAGAAAACGAGATTTTCAAAATAATCAGCTTCAGCCTTATTTAAGGAAAGAGCACGCGAAAGTTTTACCGCGCTTTCCTTAGACAGGTTTTTACTGCCATGCATTACATTATATATAAAGCCCTTGTTTTTAAAACCCGCTTTAATGGAAAGGAACTTGTAAGAAAAAGCCTTGGTCTTTTCCTTTCCATAGGCAAAATAATCATTCAAATATTTTCTGTAGTCCGTGTACTCGAAAACGCATGGTGCCATAAGAGTCCTCCTTAAATTATTCTTTTCTTGATATAAAGATAAGCAAAAGTTTGTTGAAAGTCAATAGGTATGGAGCATAAAAGGTTTCCCTTGGGAAACGCAAAAAATGTTATAAACCATCTCAACTACAATTAAATCAACATGATAATAATTTATTTATATGTATATGTTAGCCTAAATTAAATATACGGGAAACCCTATTGCACAATTAATTTCTTTGATAAAATCATGTTTTCAAGGCAGGCAAGCTATAGCTTTGTTAAAAATAGACGTAACTATTCAGGCATCTTTCCGGCCCCTCGATACACCAGCCGGTTGCGGAGTGTCCGCCGCAGGCGATATACCGGCTGGCACTCGGGGACCGGCAAAGTGTATGAATAGTTACAAATAGACAAACAATTCGACATCATCAAATTTTAGATAATCCTGACTAAACTTCCCGGACTTACCTTATCTTCGAACTCCATTATAACAACCCTATTCGTATGAACCATTGTTTCCGGTCTGCCTGTGATGCTCTCCATTGATTTTATCCGGCTGTTTACAAGATAAGTCCCTTTTTCAGGTGAAAAAAGACTGATTGCCATGCTGATGTTAAAATCATTTTTTACATCAACAACAGCCCTGTTTCGGGGCAGGGCTTCCTTGATTATACCGGCAATTATTGTCCCGCGTTCATAGCCTGCTGATTCTGTTATCTGCATGGGCCTTTGATATACTATATCCTTGAGGAATCCTGTTGTGTATTTCCTGTGACTTACTGATAAAAGATCAGTAGTCCATTGGTCCCGGACCTTGAAGGATTCACCCTCATTGTAAAAAGCATCTATGGCTTCGCGATAAACACTGGTCACAACAGATACATAATGCACGCTCTTGTTCCGGCCTTCGATTTTAAGTGAATGCACTCCGCTTTTCAGCACTTCACCAAGGACGGGCATTGCACAAAGGTCTTTTGAATTAAGTATGTAGGTTTTATTGTTTTCCTCGGCAATTTGATAAACATTTTCCGTGTCCCCTTCCTTTACTGAAAATCCCCATCTGCATGTCTGAGCGCATTCACCCTTATTGCCTGAACGCTGAGCAAGATAGTCGCTTAACATGCAGCGCCCTGAATATGAAACACACATTGCACCATGGATGAAGATTTCAAATTCCATGTCAACGGCCTTGCAAATCTCTGATATTTCAGGGATGCTTAATTCCCTGGCAAGAACTATCCTTGATACACCCTGCCTCTTCCAGAACATTGCCGTCTCTCTATTAAGCACACAGGCCTGGGTTGAGATATGAACAGGCGCTTTGATTTCCTTAATGACTTCGATTAATCCTGGATCTGATATGACTATGCCATCAAATCCGTGATCACGAATTTCCCTGATAAACCTGAATATCGGTTCAAGATCGCGATTGCTCTGGACAGCGTTCAGGGTAAGATATGCCTTCTTACCGCGATTTTTTACCTTATCAATGGCCCGTTTCAAACCATCAACCGTAAAATCCTCATTTCCGGAACGAAGGCTGTAGGCACGGGGCCCGAAATAAACCGCATCAGCTCCAAAATCAAGCGCTGCAACCAGTGTCTCCATTGCACCCGCAGGCGCCACAAGCTCAATCGTATTGGTCATATTACGTACTTTCCCTTATTGTTCTTGATATGCAAAATAACTATTTTAATCCGGTGACAAAAAAGAAAAACAAGATTGCTTTCGGCCTTAAATTCTTCTGGTTGAACTGGCTGAAACAGGACCGGCAGACAAGAGCCCTTAATTTCCTCAATAAAACCTATTTGCTTCATAAAACAATATCCTACAACGACTATATCCTGAAATTCAGAAAAACCCTCCTCATCCTGCCGGAAAAGCCATACGAGGTTATGCTTGTCCAGAAATGCATCGTGGCCCTTAAAGAACACCGACCCGACATGATTGTTGATGTTATTGCCGAATCAACCAACAAAGATATAATAAAAAGCAACCCATATATTGATAACGGGATATTTTATGCTGCTGGTGAATTTTATTACAACCACCCGGCTTTCAGCGAACTCCTTGTTGTTATAAAGGATAATGCTTATGACGCCTGTTTCCTGATGAAGGAGTCTGCCGGCCCGCTGGATCTTTTGCTTGCAGCAGCTACCAAAGCAATCCTCAGGATAGGATTTACCGGAAATAATGTTTCACCTTTTATAAATTTAAGCATCCGTCCCAAATCAGGCACTGTTTATGAAGGTGACAAATACGAAGCATTATTAAAAACCATGGGTGTCAGGATGGCGCGATCAAAACCCAGATGGGACATCCCAAAAACAACGGAAAAAGACGTTGAAGGTGTTTTGGTTGAAGCTGGATATAAAATCGAACAATCACTTATCGGGCTTAATGTCTCACCTTCAATATACGGTCGCACCTTTCCGGCTTCGACAATAAAAGAGATCATACTGGAGCTATCCAAAAAAGGAAACGCGGAGATAATCCTATTCTACTCAAGCCGGAAAGAAAGCGACATTGTAAAGGAGCTGGAAGAGTTAAAGAAGAACATCGTACCCATTCCCGAAGATCAAATCTCCTTTGCAGCCGCCTTTGTTTATAAATGTGATATTCTTATTTCACTCAATAACCTAATCTATCAGCTTGCTGT
Organism: uncultured Fibrobacterota bacterium; assembly: GCA_963831235.1. Classification (GTDB taxonomy): domain Bacteria; phylum Fibrobacterota; class OXYB2-FULL-49-7; order OXYB2-FULL-49-7; family JAEUSG01; genus CAWHPS01. The sequence goes on along the minus strand of CAWHPS010000060.1, from coordinate 25,237 downwards.
AATGCTCAATCGTCCGGTAATAGGGTTATTTGAAAGCGAAGAGAATGCGAGATGGGCCCTTCATCAAGAAAACAATGTTACTGCTGAACGTCTCAAAGGTATCAGTGTTGAAGAGATCGTGGCCAAGGCCGATAAAATGCTCAACCCTGCAAGAGCATAAATGCGTTTTCGTAATGCCTGATTTCAGGATTTTTCCCTGCCATTATTACGGTAACAACATCAAACCTGCATGCTGTTTCATCTGACCTGTTTCTTGCAAGATAGGCCGATGCTACAAACCCAATCTGTTTCTGCTTTTTTAAGTTCACCCATGCCGCCGGATCACCCGCCGTATCCGTATAAGCTGTCTTAACCTCTATAAAAACAAGCTCCCCTGTTTTATCCTCTGCAATTATGTCAATCTCTCCACGCGAAGTTGTGTAGTTTCTTTCAAGTATCTTATAGCCTTCCCCGACAAGATGATCCGCTGCAATGGTTTCGCCTTTTTTACCAAGATCGCGGGTGTTCATGGGAATTTCACGGGGTGGGAGAATACCAACATTTGATTTCCGCCAGATAGACAGACCTGCCTGATGTGCCTGGATAGGATTCAAGCACCGTGACCTTAATCCTGCTTGTTTCAATTGTCTGGGGCAAAGAAATTACCTGCCGCTCTCGCGTGTCTTCCAGCTCGGTTGCAAATTCCATCCCATTGTTGAAAAGTAGTTTTAATCTTTTGGGCCTGCCGAACATACTGAATGATTCCGTGGTGGCATGGTTTCCGGAAATGATATCAAGCCTGTTCACGTTTCTATTGTGCGCAAAAACAACCTCGAATGAAGGCTCATCACCCTCACCCTGCCAGGCCGTTGACACATTGTCATCAAGGGCATTTGCAGGAAAACCCTTTCCCAGCACTTGTTTTATACCGGAACCTTCGGGAAAAGGAGACGGCCCTGACCTGTACTTCTGCCATATCATGAAAGAGAGTGCAAGAGCAAAGAGCACAATCACTATAAGTGCAAATATGAATTTTAAAGATCTGCCGTTTTTCCGACCATAATCTTCTATGCGCCTAAAATATCCTCGCCGTAAATCACGGCGGCGGTCGCTGCTGCGGCGGTCAACCACCCTTTTTTCATGATGAAACAACTCTGACTGCCTGATTCCTGTTATGGGCTGCATGCCTCGGGTTTCAGCTTCAAGCGGGTCCTCGAATGCGCGATCAAGATCCGAAAGAAACTCATCTGCTGTCCTGTAGCGGCTGTTACGGTCCTTCTTAAGGGCCTTTAAAACTATGAGCTCCAGCCGCTGAGTTATTTCTGATCGCTTGGCTGACAATGGAGGGGGCTGCACATTCACATGCTTGTACGCTATTGACAACGGATTTTCACCCTGAAATGGGGGGTCCCCTGTCAGCATTTCGTAAAGCACTATGCCAAGTGAATAAATGTCCGTCTGGGGATTCAGCTCCAGACCTTCGGCCTGCTCCGGAGACATATATTCCGGAGTGCCAACCACCACACCGGTCCTTGTAACGCTCGTCTGTTCATAAAGTTTGGCTATTCCAAAATCCGTTACGAAAATCTGGCCTTTTTTGTCGAGCAGAATATTCTGAGGCTTTATATCACGGTGTATGATGTCCCGGCTATGAGCATAGCGAAGGGCGCGGCAAATCTGCTTTGTGTAATCAAGAGCAGTCTCGATATCAAGACATTTTTCCTTTGAGATACGATCAGCCAGATTTACGCCCTCTATATAACGCATGGCTATGTATTGAAGATCGTTCTCAGCTCCATAATCATAGATGCCTACAATATTCTGGTGTTCAAGGCGGGAAATTGCCTTTGCCTCGGTCATGAATCGCTGAAGAAACTCCTCGTTCCTTGAATATTCCTCAGGCAATATCTTGAGTGCGACTTCACGATTTAGCGGTTCCTGGACGCCTTTGAACACATCCCCCATGCCGCCTTTGCCGATGATCCCTATTATCTTGAATTTACCTACCCTCTCAGGAGTTTTTCGCGCCATTAGTGCCTTAAATCCTTTCGCTTCTGGAAATATAATGTTCCCAGAATGAAAAGAGGTACAAAAAGAAACAGAATCAGAATATCATTGTCCCATACAAAACCCTTGTCCCATATTGATATTTTTTTCAGGAGGCCGTACGTCCACCTTAGAATCATGAAATTGCTTATGGTCTGGCTTGCAGGAATCATGTTGTCGATTTCAACCACAGTGCCTGAAAACAGGATTTGCGGTATGAGGATGATGGGCAGAATCCCAACCGCTTTGTCGGATGTATCAGCAAGCGCGGAAATGAAAAGGCCCAAAGTAAGTCCGCATATTGAGGCGATAAAAACAACCCAGAACATAAGAAATGTACTGCCCTCAATATTGACAAATGACGACACCATCAGCATTAGAATTATGCATTGCACAAGACAAAGCATGAACAATACAGCTATTTTTGAGAAAATATACGGCACAACCTTGAGACTTACCACCCTTTCACGTGCATAGATGTGTTTTTCCTTGGTGATCTCCCTGATTGAGTTTATACAACCGAACCAGATTGCTGAAAGCGATAAGCAAAAGAGAAGTGACCATACGTTCCGATAGTTAAGAAACACAAGAATAAATAGAAAGGCTATGATAGGCGCCTGACCAAGAAGAATAAGGACATTTACCATGTCTTTTGAAATGATGTGCAGATAACGTCTTGTAAGCGTTTTGAACTGCCTGAAAGCGGAAAAAGCGGGATTAAAGAAAATCATGCTGTCAAAAGGATTTCCATCTTCGGCTGATTTGGCTTTTTCCCCATCCAGATTGGTTTTACCCATCTTAAGACGCGCAACAATGTAATCCTTGTAATAGATGGAACCCTTGAACCTCTGTACCCATCCCCCCTCGGGTGGATAATAGAGTCTGTTATAAACATCGTTAGGTTTGTCAACCTTGAAATATTTGGTCATTTCAGACGGGGGCCCGAAATAAACAAGATCACCTTCGAATATTATGGCCACCTGATCAAACAGCATTATTTCGTTAAGGTCATGGGTGGCCATGATGAGGGTCTGACCCGTATCAGCAATGCGGCGGAACAATTGCATCATTTTCTGGTCAAGGCCTGGATCAAGGCCTGATGTCGGCTCGTCAAGAAAAAGTATGGACGGTTCAGTAAGCAACTCTACACCCAGATTTACCCGCTTCCTCTGACCGCCGGACAGGCTGTGTATTGGCGTATTCTTTCTTTCGTCAAGCTCAAGGGTTGTTATGACCTTGTCAACCCGCTTTTTCTTTTCCTCCTTGTTCATGTCTTCAGGCAGGCGCAGGTCAGCGGCATAGGATAACGTATCATACACCGACAATTCATGATGGATTATGTCCTGCTGGGGCACGAAACCTATGATGTGTTTGAAAGAATCGTAATTTGTCGTGAAATCCATGTTGTTGAGTTTGACTGATCCGGAATCGGGCAAAAGGTTGCCGTTCATAATGTTTATAAGCATGGATTTTCCCGCACCGGATGGCCCGAGTATGCCGACAAATTCCCTCGGCAAAACCGAAAGGGACAAATCGCGCAATACCTCTGTTCCGTGTATCTCCTTGGACACATTTATGACATCGATTCTGACAACATCTTTTTCGTTCAACTGATATACCTTGCCATCAGCAAAAAGAAAGCGAATCGGACCAATTTGTATTATATCCTTGTTCTTAAGCACCTTTTTTTCAACCTTCTTGCCGTTTACAAAAGTCCCATTGGTGCTACCGAGATCAAGGAGCAGAAATTCGTGACCAGCTTTTTCAATACGCGAGTGGCTCCTTGAAACCTGCTGTGACTCAAGCGGTATCGTGCTGCTTTTGCCCCTGCCGATAAGTATGGACGTATGACGTAAAAGATCATATTCAGCAACGAAATTGCTTTCAGGTTTTTTTGTCGGGAACTTAAGAAAACAACCCTCGGAATTGATCTGGACGATGAATTCGAATATTCCTATCAGGATTTTATCCTTGTCGCTTAGCACCTGTCTTGAAATATGCCTGCCGTTAACGATGGTACCATGCTTGCTATCAAGGTCCTCTATTTCAATGCTTTTTTCATTCAAGACATTAATCTGGGCGTGGAAGCGCGATACCTGTGGGCTGTTCAGATAAATATCATTATCTTCGCTGCGTCCTATGGAATAAACAAGCTTGACAGGATCAATATGAATGAATTTTTCTTTCTGCATGCTTTTTTATTCAGCCCTGTTTTTTTATTCTTTTGATTCTTTGTAACTGTTCAGGCATCTTTCCGGCCCCTCGATACACCAGCCGGTTGCCGAGTGTCCGCCGCAGGCGGATGTATCGAGGCACCGGCTGGCACACCTCGACAAGCTCGGTGCACCGCTTCGGGGACCGTCAAGACGCCTGAACAGTTACGATTCTTTTCTGATAATTTCCATTAATTCCAGACAGGCCTTTTGGAGGTTATCATTAACAATCCTATAGCAATACCTTCCCCTGGAAAACTCCACCTCTTCCCCTGCTTTGCGGAGACGCTCTTCGAGTCCTGACTGGTTTTCGGAACGACGCTTTAAGAGACGTTCCTTTAGAACATCCTCTGACGGAACATCAATGAATATTGTTACAGCATCCGGAAATGCTTTAATGAGCCTCATACACCCATAAACATCAATATCCAGAATAACGCTTTTTTTGTTCTTGATATTACTCGTTATGAATTCCCTGGGGGTTCCATAAAAGACCCCGCTGTAAACCTCTTGATACTCGGCCAGTTCTCCCCGCGCAATCATTTCCCGAAAATTTTCCGGTGTCTTGAAAAAATAATCGCGCCCGTTCTTCTCTCCGGGCCTGGGGGCTCGCGTTGTAACCGAGACCGAATATAACAAATCCGGAAACTGTTCTATGGCGCTTCGGATAAGAGTATTTTTACCGGAACCGGATGGACCGGATATGATGAATAATCTTGGCATCACCCTATTCCTTCAACATTAATTTGAGCGCATCAGCAATCAGGTTTATGCTTTTTTCAGAAAGCACCTTTTTTGCTTTTTCCGATGTTTGTAAGGCTTTTCCGGTATTCGAGGCAAGCCCGTTCTTGAGCCTTAAACCGGGGTATTTATCCTTTTCTAACTTAATCCTTTCAAGACGGGACAGCGGCCTTTTTTCCACCTTATCCTATCCTTTGTCTTTTTTTACTGAGGATGCTATGTTTACAAGTCCATCAGGATCATCCTCCATGTTCTTCCGTCTCTCCTCGTCAAGCTGCTGCTGTCTCATGATTTCAGCCTTTATGCGCTCACGCTCCTTTACAAGCTCCAATTCCCGCTTTAGAAGATATTCCATTCGCAAAAGGTTTATGCCTATACTGTTGACGGTCTTGACAATTACCATAAAAGAAATGAAGATTATGCAAAGGCCCAAACCTGCAAAAAATATATACACCATACTGAATTCCATATTGCCCCCTTAATCAGACAACCAGTATCGCTTTCTTGAGGAAAACAAACTTCTCCTGTCCGCAGAGCCTTTTCACAATCTCAAGAGAAAAGGCAATAGCCGTCCCAACCCCGCGACTGGTAATTATATTGCCGTCAACAACCACTTCGTCAGATGAATATTTGCCGCTTTGAATTTCCTTCTCGTAACCAGGAAATGAGGTCACCCGCTTTCCTGTAAGAACACCTGCTGCCTCAAGAACAATCGGGGCTGCGCAAATCGCTGCCACAAGGAACTCCTCGCGATCAAGTTCAAGAATGATATCACGTAGCACAGTGCTTTTCATCAGATTTTTTGCACCAGGCATTCCACCTGGCAAAACCACCCCATCCAGTTTCTTTATATCAATTTTGCCCAAGGTCGTGTCACAGATTATGCTTATGTTATGCGATCCTATTACGGTTTGGGTTTCAACGCCGGCCGTGATTACCGAAACACCGGCCCTGCGTAAAAGATCGATTATTGTAACTGCTTCGGTTTCTTCAAAACCCTGGGCAAGGGGTACAAGAATCTCTGGCATAAAAGCTCCTTCTTTTACCGTTTTTCAATTATTTCAATGTCACGTTCCATATCTTTTACGATTACAAATCTAACTTCACGCGCATTTATTGGCATGATTCCCTTAATCCTTTCAGCCCATTCTATAAAACAAACGCCGCCTTCCGCAAGGTAATCCTCAAAACCAATCCTCATCATTTCGTCCGGAGTTTTAAGCCGGTATGCATCCATATGAACGATTTTCCTGTCACCCCGATACACATTCACCAACGAAAAGGTAGGGCTTGATACAATATCTGACACATGGAACGCCTTTGCAGCACCGCGTATAAAACAGGTCTTGCCCGCTCCCAAATCGCCGTATAGCCCGACAACACAATCATCAGGAAGGCCAAGTGCGAATTCATGGCCGAGAGCCTCTGTTTCTTCGGGTGAGCGCGTCCTTACAACCATATATTTTTCTTCAGGCGGTTTTGATTCTCTGCTTTTCATGTACCGGGCTTTTTCGTACAGGCAGTTCGATGATGAAAGTGGTCCCCCTGTCAACTTGTGTGGACTCCACATAAATAAGGCCGAAATGATAATCCGTCACGATTCGTTTTGCAAGGGCAAGCCCCAGGCCCCAGCCATGTTTCTTGGTGCTGAAACCCGGATTGAATATCTTCCCGACATTGTCCTTTTTTATGCCTGAGCCGTTGTCCGTATGCGTGATCCTGACCCTGTTGTCTTTTACAAGATAGCTTGTTTCAACCTGGATTATTCCCTCTTTTTTCTGTATTGCATCCATTGAATTTTTAAGGAGATTTTCCACAACCCATCCCATGAGATCACGGTTCAACTGCATCACGGGCAATTCACCGTAATTGGCGACAATCTGAATTGTGCGCTCGGCTCTCGGCAAGCGGTCCCTGAAATAGGCGATTGTTTCCTTTACAATATCGTTAAGATCTCCCGATGATAGCTCAGGATCGGACCCTATCTGGGAAAACCTGAACACACGTTTGTTGAGTTTTTTTACATCTTCAATCGCTTCCTCGAGGACATACTGGATTTTACTGATATCCTCATGCTCGTTGAATAATTTCATTTTAAGCATTTCAAGCCATCCATAGAGCGAGGATAGCGGCGTTCCGAGCTGATGGGCCGTCTCCTTTGCGAAATTGACCCAAAGATTTGCCTGTTTGATTAACCCGCGGTTCTTGATTCCGGAATAATAAATATAAATGAAAAACAGCAGTACGATGATTTCAAGAAATATAAACCAGGGCTTGTCCGCAATCGAGTATGGGCAATGATAATATATCCTGTATCTCCCTGCAGTGGAACCATTTTCCGCAAGGGTTATGGGCGGCCTTTCATTGCTAAATTCTGATGTTTTTTTACGAAGTTCTTCCTTGAAAATAAAAGGAGGGTCTGTATTCTTAACAGGAGACCCGCGCATCAAAGAGAACCTCGGATAATAAATATTGCTCCACTCTATTGGTTCGTCCTTATCATCAGTGAGTATGTATGAAATATTAAGCCTTTTGATGGCTGCATCGGCATCATTATTCTTAACTCCATTGGTGTCAAGAGATAGGGCCAGGAGTTTTTCCTTGAACTGAAGTTCCGTCAGATAAAGCGTGTCTCTTCGTAAGCGGTTGTTTATTCGATACTGAAAATATCCGTAACCCAATATAAGCACAGTGGAAAAAAAGAATATAAGCCAGCTTATCCTGTATTCCCTGAAATGCTGGAATGAAAGGAAGAACTTCTTGCCCATTTATCAGATGGTCCCTTTTGCGATTTTTGAAATACCGCCCATATATGGACGTAAAACATCAGGGATGGTAACAGACCCGTCTTTTTCCTGATAATTTTCGAGTAAGGCTACAAGTATCCTCGCTGTTGCAAGTCCGGAGCCGTTTAACGTATGAAGAAAGCGTACCTTGCCCTCTCTGTCGCGGAAACGAATATTAGCCCGTCTTGCCTGGAAATCCTCGAAATTGCTGCAAGAGGAAACCTCAAGCCAGCGCTTTTCACCTTCGGCAAAGACCTCCAGATCATAGCATTTTGCCGCGGCAAAGGAAAGGTCTCCTTTGCATAATGAAATCACCCTATAATGAAGGCCGAGGCCCTTTAACAGCTGTTCAGCCGCATCAGTCAGGGATTCGTGCTCAGCATAACTCGTTTCCGGTTCGACAAATTTTACAAGTTCTACCTTGTTAAATTCATGCACTCGCAGAAAACCGCGTGTGTCCTTGCCCCACGAACCCGCTTCACGCCTGAAACATGCTGAATAGGCCGTGTAATAAACCGGCAGGTCTTTGTAATTGAGTATTTCATCACGGAAAATGTTTGTTACAGGCACCTCGGCTGTTGGAACAAGAAAAAGATCGTCTTCATTGACATAATACATCTGATCGCGAGATTTGGGCAATTGTCCGGTGCCTTCAGCGCTCGCGGGATTCACAAGAAAGGGCGGGAATACCTCGGTAAAACCGTTTTTGCCATTGGTATCAAGAAAATAATTGATAAGCGCCCGTTCCAGCTTTGCCCCAAGTCCCTTATATAGGACGAACCCGCTTCCCGCAATCTTGGCTCCGCGTTTGAAATCGAGGATGTCAAGATCTTCGCTCACCGCCATATGGTCTTTGACCTGAAAATCCACAGTCCTGACACTACCCCATTCGCGGACAACCTTATTGTCAGCCGCGCTTTTTCCATCCGGCACGGACTCATGCGGTATGTTGGGAAGTTCAAGAAGTCTTTTCTTAAGCTCAATGTCAGTTTCGGCAAGCTCCTTGTCAAGTTCCTTGATCTTTTCACCAACTAGCCTCATCTCTTCTATTTTATCAAGCGCGGCTTTGCCCTCTTTTTTGGCCTGACCCACTTCCTTCGACACCCTGTTGCGTTCGTTCTTAAGGCGTTCGCCTTCCATAATAATTTTTTTACGTGTTTCGTCAAGACTGATTATTGAATCAATGTCACCCTTTTCATGCTTTGCCTGTATTGCTTCACGGATTCTTTCCGGTTCTTTGAGGATTAATTTAATGTCAAGCACCTGCGTCCCTCCAGTAAAAGTACAACTTCATCCAATAACAGCATACCCTCGGCCGTGAGAATGACACGACCCTCCTTCTCGATGAGTAGCTGCCTTTGTTTAAGATATTCTATGTTTTTACGGGACCCGCACACACCAGAGGGCACCCCTTCAAAAGTCCTAAGCCCAAGCATTAGACGTTCAAGGCGCACCTGATCGTCAGAAAGCGGGTCCATATGGCATTTTTTAACCGGGTTTCTTATGTAAAACCCAAGGTCAGCTGAGTTGGCCCATTGTTTTACCCCTGCACGGGAATGGGCTGATGCGCCGAAACCAAGATAATCGCGGCCGCGCCAGATATTCAGGTTATGGAGGGCCTCTTTGCCCGGCTTCGAAAAATTTGAGACCTCGTAGTGGTTAAAGCCCTTGCCCTTTAGGTGGGCATTAGCGGTAAGGTAATGGGCCTCGTATTTTTCCTCATTTATTTTCGTGAACTCCTTGTTCATCAGCCTGTCGTGAAACAACGTACCCTCTTCGATTGTAAGCCCGTAAAGCGACAAATGCGATGCCCCTGATGCAATCGCGGTTTTTAAGCTTGCTACAAGATCTGAATTTGTCTGGCCTGGAATTCCAAAAATGAGGTCAAGATTGAAATTCTCAAAACCCGCATCTTTTATCATCCTTATTGAATCAAGAATTTCCTCGACTCCATGAATGCGGTTTAAAAATGTAAGTTCAGACTCATTAAAGGACTGGGCACCTATGCTAACCCGGTTGAATCCGAGTTCACGATAGGCCTCGGCCTTCTCTTTGGTAAGCGTGCCTGGATTGCATTCAATTGTCAGTTCCGAGCAGCCGGACAGATCGAATTCTTTTCTAACGCAATCCATAATGCGTGAAAGACACGGAAGCGGAAATATCGATGGTGTGCCGCCGCCGATAAAAAGGGTATCAACTATTTTATAGGAGAATTCTGCAGATGTGCAGGTAATTTCCTTTTCCAGGGCTTCTGTATATTCCTCCGCGGCCTTGATGCCTTCCACAGAATAAAAATCACAATACCCGCATTTTCTTTTACAAAACGGAATATGAATATAAATCCCAAAAGGACGTTGAATCAGCATTGTACTCCCTTTACCTAAAAATAAAATTGTTTAGGAGCAGAGTTTAAGTATATTTTTTAATATGATAAAAACGACTATTTTCTTTTCATTTTCATTACTATTCTTTTTATTATCATCTGTTTTTGCATCACCTAAAATCAATATTAAAGAAAAAGAATTTGATTTCGGCAGTATTACCCAGGGAGATGTTGTTACGCACGACTTTAATTTTGAAAACATTGGCGATGCAGCCCTAATAATTGGAAAAGTCATCCCATCATGCGGATGTACGATTGGCAAGCTCAATAAAGACACAATTCAACCTGGCAACAAAGGTAAAATTGAAGTCACATTCAATTCCGACAGATTTACCGGAAAACAGCACAAATCGTTGACCATAACAAGTAATGACCCTGCAAATCCTTCCGAAAAGATAAGCTTCACAGCTTTTGTCAAGACCGCCTTTGAAATAAATCCAGGGTACATAACATTTAATTCTTCTAAAGACAGCCTCACAACCCTTGAAAAAGAAATTACTGTCCGGATAATAAACCGGCATTCGGCAATTCTGTCATTTGTAGACATGAAACCCCTTACAACAGAACTATATTTTAATAAAACCTTTCCCTTTTCAGCCAGGATAAAAACAGGCGATAGCATTGATATAATTGTCAAGCCTGTCATAAAAGGCACAATAAAAAACACCATTTACGGGTTTCTTGATGTCAAGCTGGAGTTTTCGGATGGAAGAAAGCTTGAAAAAAGAATCGGAACAGCGATAAAAAAATGGCGAAACGAAAAATAATATTTGAAATTGTCCTGCTTTCCCTTGTTGCGATAAGCCTCGCATTTATCATCAATTTCCTTTCACCGCGTGGAATAGCGCTGTTTGGAGATTGGGACAAAAGCAAAGGCATGGTCTCGGCAAATGCCAGGGCAGACTCTATTGGACGAAAATACGAGATAGAGCTTCCCGAAGCCCTTATACTCTACAAAAAGGGGGTTTTGTTTGTCGATGCAAGGACTGAAGACATTTACAAACAAGGTCATATCAAAGGAGCCGTCTCATTAAGCGTTGAAAAATTCTTTGATAAGATTCAGGAATTCAAACAGAAATACCCGGAGAGTACACCAATTTTAACCTATTGCAGCGGGCGTGAATGTTCGGACAGCCATGACCTTGCGGAAAATCTTGTCAACGCAGGCTATACGGATGTAAGAATTTTTATTGACGGCTATCCGGCCTGGGATTCTGAAAAAAACCCTGTTGAAAAATGACATGTTGAAATCAGCTCAAAAGCATGACCCTCTTTTTGAAAAGGTATTGAAACGCAAACGGCTTTATTCCGGTTCGTATCTTAAACTTGACTCCCTGGAGATACGACTTCCTGATGGGAAAAAAGCCTTGCGGGAAATTGTCAATGTAAGGGATGCAGTTGCCGTAATGCCTGTTGACAGGGATGGGACGGTTCATCTGATACGTCAGCACAGGCCCGCAATCGCAAGAACCATTATCGAAGTCCCTGCCGGAGTTATTGACCCGGGGGAATCCCCTGAAAAATGCGCCAGGAGGGAATGCGAGGAAGAGACAGGAATTATTCCAGGCCGGCTCAGAAGACTCATTACATATTCACATGCCGAGGGTTATTCCACGGGGTTCATAACACTTTTTCTTGCCACAAACCTCAAGCATACCGGCAAACTTAACCTGGACCAATCGGAATTTGTGGAACAGGTCAGGATGCCATACAGGAAACTTATGAGTATGATCAAATCAAATAAGATTATTGATTCAAAGACAATCCTTTGCGCGATTCTTGGATTGGGCCACCTTAAACATATTTTAACCCACCCGCGCCCCCACTGGCAAATTTCCATCAGTTAATGATCAGCTCCGCCTCAACAGTGTCGGGGGCAATATCAATTTCCTCAGGCCAAACCAATGTACCATAACCTACCCGGACTGAATTAAAAAAGGCGGGGTCACGAAGTTTTTGAAACACACCTTCATGTAGATACGGAGTCATATCGAATATACCCTGAATGCCATTTTTGAATGCGACTTCTATTCGGTAATTTGATTGCGGTATAGCCGAAACAATTTTATTGGTTATCATGACTATCTCAGCGGCTCAATTTCAGAACTCCTGACCTCGCGTAATTTGAAAACAACCACAATTTTAGAAATTTCGAAAAACTAATAGGATCGAAGCATCCATTTACGACAGTAATTCTATATTTAATAATCTATTACAGCATTGATCGAGCTCGTAGACATGGACCATAGAAACTAAAAACGTTAAAAAATGGACTATTTCTGTTTTCGACCATATTTTAGGCTTTTATATATATTTACTGGAATAATGCATTTGATAATTAAGCAGTTACAGGTATTAAAGCAAGACCATCGGTTATAGCGAGGTCAGGAGTTCTGAATTTTAAAAGGGGCTTCGCCATGTACTGCAAGCCTCCAATCAGCGAGGAGTTCTTCTTTGTGAATTTCAATCCAGGCTTGAACCATCAAACGCTTTGCACTTGGAAGGTCTCCTTCCTTCCAACATTTCACCTGTTTCAATTAAAAAAATTCCTTCAAGTTCACCATATTCTGCGTGAAAATGAGGCAAATGATGTTTTTTATCGTCTTTATAATACAGATAAACAACTATTCCGAAAAACATGGATATGGCAGGCATTGTATTCTCCTTGGAAGAAAATAGACTACTCAAACTCTTTGATTCAAGTAAAACATAAAACTTTGGCGGGAGTGCAATTATGCAGATGTTGGTTTGAATAAAAGGCCAGCGTTTTCTTCAACTTTTGGCTCTTCAAATTTTCCGAATAGGTTTCTTTATCTTATTCCACTATGTTAGGGAGTAGCGTTGCCAATATGCCTTTTTCTTTTTAAAAAGTATGAAAAATAGAAAAATATATGGTTTTAGAATGGCCTCTACCTGTTAATAATTTTTATGCAAATGTTTTTCTGTATGATATAGGATCAGCAATTGTATTAAAGATGCTATAAAAGTTAGCAGACCTAAAACTAAGCAGGGGATTTTATGGTCAGAATAAAACGATTCTTTATCTCTAATAAAATAAAAGAAAAGAAAACAACAACTTATCTGCATAGATAAATGACATAGAGACCAACGATATTCTAAAAAAGATGAAACGGTTTTATGGGAATGCTTAAAAAAAGAATGGTGCATAAAAATAAAACGTGACCATCCTTGAATTATGCTCCATTTACTTTTCTTGTAAAGGCAAACTGATGTTAACGGCGTTGTAAAAAGGATTAATTCAAAACATGAAAGAAATGCCCTATAAGACGCATGAACTGCTACCCCTATTGCCGCAATAAGAATAAAATGAAGAGTCTCAAAATTAGCAAAGTACATAGATTCAATATCTTTTGATTTTGATAACTGCCAAAAAAGAATAACAAATAGACCTGAAATCATTAAGCGCATTGCTACAGCAATTGTAGAAAATATATCCTTAGTAATAATTGAGATCATTAAATATAATTAGTATGGTTGATATTGGTTTTGAGAACGTATTAATTGGAGGAATCCATTCTTTATAGCAAGGTCACGTAATTTCTCGTCTCCATATCGCGCGATATATTCTGATATTAGATTTCCAAAATTATTTAACATTGGTGCAATCGTATATTCTGCGTAATTTGACGCACTGGCAGCCTTTTCATACACTTTGTCAGAAGTTGTGTTATTATTTAAGTCATATTTCATTTGACTAAATTTAAGTTGTGCGGCAATTAACTTAGGTGCTAAATTTAATATTTCTGCGGTTAAACTGTCGCGTACACTTGTATTTGTTTTCTTTGTTTGTTCAATGAAATTAGTATAGGAGGAATCATAATTGCCGTTTGAGTAAATCGAATCAATTGCAATTAAAATCAGTTGCTGAAGTTTATGGGTGACGCTGGTTGCAAATACATCTTGTAGAACAGGAACCAACGCCTTTGAATTAGAGTAATGAAACAATCGTAATGAATTGATGGTACCATACTGGATATTTCTATCGCCAGTTTTTAAATATGTTATTAAATAAGGAAGTGCTTTATCTTTAAAATTCATCATTGTGGAAAGAGCCGTGTCTATGCAAACGCCATGTAGTATAGTGGCATCAAGTATGGGAAGCGCGGAGGTATCCGTATATCGTAAAGCAAAAATTGCATCCGAATATGAGCATGTCTTTTCATGATTCAACAAAAAAGGTTTGAACTTATTAATATTCCTTTTTGGAATTGATTCAATAAGTCGTGCCAAATCGTTACTTGTAGATGCAAAACATTTCTGTTCTCTATAATCAGAATAATTGCACATCAAGATTCCCATTGGGTTTTCACATTCTTCCAGGACAGCGAGAGCAGAAATCCTATCATTTTCATTAATTGTTGGACATGTTACGAACTCCCGATTTCCTCTAATTTTCTGCACCCACCCACAATTGCATGAAAAGCCTCTTACAATGTTGTCCAAACGATCCTTGACATCATCAGAACATCCTTTTATTCGACTTAAACGAACAATGGCGCTAGTCGCTGTTTGTTTATTTATCGCATTTTGAGATTCGCGAATTATGCTCAATAAAAAATCATCTTTATTGCCTATGTTAGAATACTCGGATATTATTAATGAATCATTACAGTTTGCGTCAACCATAAGCGATTGTTTTAACCTAATAGATGAACATGATACAATTAGAAAAAAAATTGAATAAATTAAAACATTAGTAAGTGGTCTTCTTTTCATAATCATTCTCAGTTTTTTGAAGTGATGGGTATTGTTCCATTTGCACCATAATGTGTTCACAGGAAATTGGTCTTGGGAATAAATCTCTTATACCGGCCGCTACCTTTTGAAGGACGGTGGTTGGCGTGTTAAATTGATTGCCAGAATCAAATTGACATCCGGCAAAATAGTTGCAACTACGACCGTGACAGAGGCGCAACCTATGGCGCACCGATCGGTAAGTCATTGCAACTATTTTACGGACCGCATTGGGGTCGAGGGCGCACGGAATTTTAAAAATATATTTTACGCTGTGCGACCGAGCCACCTTGCGGCTTGTTAGGTACTTTTGCCTATCCGTGCATTTTGTCGTCATGTCTTTTCAGCGCCCCTCTTCGCTGGAGCCGGGGAATGGTAAAGGTTAAAAATTAGTACTCAGGTTTTTGATTTGTAATTTTATTCAGATATTCATTGATATATTTTTTTGACGAGTAAGTAAAAGTTGCCATGTATACTGTCCCTGACGTCACGTTAATGATAGTTGCCCCTTGAATTTCAATGCTTTTCGAATCCCATTGGCTTACTATCATTAAGGCATCGTTTGGGAGGAATAAGGAAAGGGCTTTTGATGATATTGGCTTGACTTTTCCATATTTTTTACCAATGTCGTTGGCGACGGCCAAAACTTTACCTGAAAATTCAAGAGATGGAGAAACAATATTGTTTCTGTCCTGATATACAACAATAACTTTGCATAATTTATTGTTCCAGTATTCAAAGGTCCGTGATATAATCGAACCTTCTGCAGGGTAGTCAATAAAGTCATGAATCATATTATCATATTTTATTATCGTATCTTTGGCATTTTGATATTTTGATTTCATTAAGTCAGGTTTAGAACCCCAAGGCAAATCGCTATAGCCCTTATCCTGACCGTAGGAAAAAATTGCTAGCGCAAAAACGAAAAGAATAAATCGCAACATGAAAACCTCCTTAATAGAATGTATTTACAAAAACTGAGGTCGTACCACTTCATTATACTTTCCTTTTCGCCAGTTGTATTTTACCCTAATTGGGATTGTGGTGATTGATACCTTTTTTGATAATTATAAAATTTATTATTTTACAATATGCGCTTCCGTTCGATACAAAAAGAGTAACTGGAAAAGCCCAAAAATCAATACGATCAGACACCCTACCAACAATTGCGTTGAATGATTTGATATATATGAATGTTTACTCTTACTAAAAACAACTACCAACAATAAGCAAGAGCTAATCTGTAGACACAAATGACAAAGAGACCATCTATAATTCAAATAAGAAAATAGAATATCTTTTTTTTTGATTTCTTCCGAAGCATACCGATGTTTTAAAAAGCTCGCCCATCTTTGCGCTATAGAACATCTGCTTATTCTGAAATTATTAACAGCCGTAAGGGATGTTGTAAAAAGACATAACTCTATTGCAGATAAAACAACTCTATAGACTGAATGAATGCTTATACCCAAGATTATACCTATTATGGCAAACAAAGCTATTCTTAGTGAATTATTGTAAGTTACAAACAATTTAATTTTAAAATCGTCTTGTGATAAAGCAATGAATAATAAAAGCATAAACCCAGGAATAACTAATCTAAAAGCTGAAGATAATGTTGCTTGAATTTCTTTAAAAGACAAATCTCTAATGTATGGCATTACTGGCATTGTTTCTCTTGTTGTTTAAAGCTTTTTTCTTTGTTTATTTTAAACCCTTAATGGAAATATATTTTTTCTGGTCGTATGCATCAAACCAATTAAATTCGTACCGCCCGCCCATGTTGGCCAGTCGGCTAATTTTAGGTAACCAATTCTTTCCTTGCCTTCATTTTTGTTTTCCCTGATAATATTATCGCCTAACAAGTCTTGTTGATTGTGGTAAAGGGAACTATTACTCAACAAGAACGACCACAATATTCAGGGTTTCATTTTGTGTTATGGTGTTCCCCATTTCCTTTATTCCTCTCCTATACCGACAATGATCAGCTTACGGTTCGAATTGATTTTCTTCAGCTTCGCTGTGCCCTTCATCTTGTCTCTCATAGCTTTATAGATATCAGTACTGCCGTCATACTGCTCCTTCTTTGCCCAAACGTTGTAGTCCATGGTTTTATCCGTGATGACGTTCTCTTTCTTGAGCGGAAATCCATCCTTTACGATTTTCGAAATGGCGATCTGAATAACATCAATTTGATCCTCGTTAAAGTTGGCCAGCATCTTGAAGATGAGCTTGTACTGGATGCCCTTCTGCATGTCGGTTGTCCAGTAATTGGTGACGCGCTGCAACACCTTGTCGATTGCATCGTTGATGGCTTCTTCAATCAAAGGCTCGGCAGGTGACCCCATGCGTGTCTTGCTGTATCCTGTCTCTGTACCAAGGAGCCTGGCTGTTGTGGTTTCATAGGCCTTAACGCTCACCGAAGCCTTACCCGTGGTTTTGATATCAGAGTTCAAATTGTAAGTTATGTAAACATCCGAGCCTAAAGACAAGGCGATCTTATAAGACATATCCTCTTCCGCGCCTTTGCCCTCGGCAAGCATGCTGGTCATCTCGTTTAGCTGATCCGCACCCTTTGGGACCTGAACCTCATACTGACGGGCCGTAAGATAGCTTTCAATTGCGCCCGCAGCATGTCTGGCAAGTTGATCGTTGTCAAGTACCGCTATTGGTGATACGCCTTTGGGGGCTTCAGGAAGTACCATGATATTGGGCATGCCAACAGCTTGGGCAAGTGCGTCCTGGGATACGATTACACCTTTGGCAGCGAGATCATCCTTCAGTTTCTGCTTGTTGACCCGGAAGAGCTTGGTAAACTTAACACCTTTGTCGCCGTTCGGCAATGTTGTTTTCATTGAGGTTATTACCTTGTCAGCCTCCCATGATATATAAGCGTTCACATTTTCGCCTTTGTAGAATTCCTCTGCCATTTCTTCAAATTTGGCTTTGGCATCAAGGGTGTTAAGAATGGGGTCAGTGCCGCCTGTCAACACAAACTGAACAGCGGACTTTCGAGCATCGAGAATGGCATTCTTTTCCGGATCACTGAAGAAGCCGCCTTTGGTACCAAGACCTGTTGCCATAATTTTGACTTCAGTAGGTGAAAAACTTTCTTCAAAACTTGCCTGGTTAGACATGGGTTTATTAGAAACAACATCCTTGGCAGACACAATTGAAAAGCCAAGAAGAATAATGCAGAATGA
The DNA here is from genome assembly GCA_963831235.1 of uncultured Fibrobacterota bacterium. Lineage (GTDB taxonomy): Bacteria > Fibrobacterota > OXYB2-FULL-49-7 > OXYB2-FULL-49-7 > JAEUSG01 > CAWHPS01. The sequence goes on along the minus strand of CAWHPS010000060.1, from coordinate 7,131 downwards.
AGCAATCAACTTTTTCATTTTTATTAATCCTTTCATTTATATTTAAATTCCAGCGCGTCCACGAATCATATCAACCGGATCAAAAGGCAGAGCAGGAGGAGACCAGATAAGACCAACATGTATGCCAAGACCCGAAGATTTTACATCAGTCTCACCGGATGCTGAAAGGGTTACGCCTTCAAAGCGTGCACTGGCCTCAAGATTGATGCAAGGTGTTAAAGCAACACCCAGGTTGGCGCCGGCGAAATACCCAAAGCCGCTATACTCGGTTTTAACTGAAGGTACTGTATAGGTTGAAAAACCTGTTCCAACTGTATATGATTTTGTTTCAACTGTTACGAGATTGGATGGTGAGAATCCTCCTTCAAGTCCAAGAGTAAAGCGTCTCAAATAAAATTTCTTCATCAGAATGACATCAAGGTTCGCGTTAGAAACACTGCTTATAATGTCCTTATACTTTGAATCTACGTTGCTTGAACCAAAACTATAACCTACTCCAAGGAAAAGTTGGGACACATCCATAAGGCGTCCGATATTATAACGAGCCTCAATTTGGCCCCCAACACCACTTGAAGTAAACGTACTGTCATTCGAATCTTTAATTCCAGGATATGTCCTGAATTTCAGCGCAATATCAATTGGTATACGAGGATACTCTGAAAGTACAGCACCCGTCATAGGATCACCTGTAACAATTTTGGCCTTTGACTTATAGCCTTCTTTACTGTTGCTGTCCGCTACCATGCTCACCATGACCCAGCCGCTTTCTGTCTGCTTTACATCACCATTAGCGGATTCCTCGAACTCCACAATCTTGTACTTGTCGTCAATTATTATTCCTTCCTTTTTGCCCAAGTCAAAACCAACCTTGCCGCCATCAATCTCTACCACCTGGCCGGAAAGACGGAACTCAGGCATTTCCTGGGTTGCGACAAGAAGGTTCCGAGCAGCGTTCTTTACACATGAACGAAACGCGAATTCCCTGGCATCCACTAATTTTCCATCATATAAATACATTTTGGGCAGCCCCTGCATATCCTTTATTTTGCCAAAACCCATGGATGTGGTCATTTTCTTTACCACAAGTTTGGCCTGGGCCTTTTCACCCTTGGTTGATATCCGATACCAGATTATGCCGACATCCATCATCATTGTATACATGGTATCGTTTGACAACCCAACATAGCTCTTAGCCACCGGCAGGAAGATGAATGATGCGTTCATCACTTTGGCTATTTCAACATCAGTGAACCCGAATTCCTTGGCTTTCATGGCGTAAAAAGAATTACGCTGCGCTTCAGTTGTATAATTCTGAGCACGGAGTTCTTTCTGCAAATCAACAATCTGAAGGATCTTCGGGACAATTGTTTCGTCCATTAGTTTTGCAAGATTGTCGATTGTAATCTCTTCCTGTGCATTGGCCTTGGCAACAAAGTCAGAAATGAGGGCCTCTGGCAGGGGGTTATAATCAAAACGTGGCATCTCGATCTTTTGTTTAATCTTATCGAGTGTATAGCTCACGTATTCACCCGGCATACCACGAACGGATTTATCCATGAGCCAGAGCGCGTTTAAGAACGTAACTGATTTGCGTTCGTATTTTCCAGCTTCTGTTGTGGCTGCTGTTTGTTCGGCTTCTTTTGTGTTAAGAACATCTGATGGATTTGCAGGTGCCGGAGCAGGAGCTGCTTCAGGAACCGGTGCAGGGGCAGGAACCGGTGCAGGGGCAGGAACCGGTGCAGGGGCAGGGGCAGGAGCAGGAGCAGGGGCTGGTGCTGCAGGGGCCGCTGGAGCAGGAGCTGGCGCTGGTTTTTTCTTCTGGGCCTGTGCAAAAACACCTGCTGAAAGACCTATGACAATAATCAGTGTTAAAAGTTTTTTCATGTATTGTCCTTATTTTTTTATTCCCCCTCCATTTTTCCTTCAAGAAAAAGGGAGGGGGGAAGGGGGTGGGTTTTGTTACTTGTTTTCCAGTTTTTCGAGTTCCTTGTCGAGGTTCTCGAAACCTTGTTTGGCGCGGAATTCAGAGAGCAGAGCTTCTTTTGATGTCAGAGAGTTCGTGACCTGCTGCTTCACAAAATCTTTGACCTGTGGGCTCGTCAGATCAAGCACAGCGAGGGAATACATTGTCCCGCCGACAAATTCGCGCTTTTCAATGACAACTCCGACCAGGTTCTGATCAGTAATAGCTTTTGTAATGGACTGTGAGAATTCCGTTACTTCAGGATTGCTCGCACCAGATTCACCCATAAACTGCTTTGTAAGCGTTGATACTTTTGTGCCAAGAACCGCTGCAACCTCTTTTTTGGCATTCAGGTCAGCTATTTCCTTGGCAAGCTGCGGGCTCTGTTTTTTTGCTATGCCGGTACCGTAAAGCTTACCGGGTGATGAGGGTGGATTAAGCACAAATGCCGGCATTCCGGATTCATCCTTGGGCGCAGCCTGTTTTGCGCCTCCGCAACCGACAAACATCAGTGAAAGGCTTACCAGTCCAACAGCTAGAAATCTCATGAGACCTCCTTTAAGAGTTGAGTTTTGTTTAAGATAACGGTTTCTGTTTTAGTTATTTAGAGGAAATAGAATACTTATTGAGTGATAAATATGTCAAGATAAAAGCATATAATACGGGTAACTGTTCAGGTGTCTTGCCGGTCCCCGAAGCGGTGCACCGAGCTTGTCGAGGTGTGCCAGCCGGGTGCCTCGATACATCCGCCTGCGGCGGACACTCGGCAACCGGCTGGTGTATCGAGGGGCCGGAAAGATGCCTGAACAGTTACCAATACGGATCACATAATCTGGAAGAATATAGTTGATTTATCCATTTCGACTTCAACGTCCTTGTAAATCTTATCAAGGAGCTGGCGGCTGAATTTGAGTTCATCCCAAACATCAGAACTGAAGACCGGAATCTTCCCATCCCCGCCCGAACCTATGCCGAGAGAACGAACTAATATATCAGCCGCATGAACAATATTTACCATGGTCTTATGCTGGTTGGCAAGCACGGGCGCATGGTGGTAAAGAATAGCAGCACGAAGGTCTTCTGGAAGGTTCCAGCGCTGGGAAAGCCAGCTTCCAATCTCGTTATGCGTAAGATTAATGGCCTCTTTTTCAGCATCAAGGAACAGAATGTTGTTTTTTTCAAGGATAGCCTCAACATTATCGAATTCTTCAGGGAGGTATTTGAAAAGTATGACCTTGCCGATGTCGTGAAGAAGGCCTGCAAGAAAGCTCTCTTCCTGTGAACGAAAATTGACCTTCTTCGCGATTTCCTTTGCAATAACACCGGTGCCAATACTGTGCATCCAGAATTTCTCAAGGTTGAAATTGCCCTTTTCTCCCTTGCCGCCCAATTTGTCGAAAACGGACGCAGTCAGCACGATGTTCTTTACAGTATTGAAGCCAAGGATGACGATGGCATGGGTAATGGTATTTATACGGCCTGGGAAACCGTAAAATGCGGAATTCACCAGACGAAGCACCTTGGAAGCAAGTGCCTGATCCATGGTTATTGCGCGCCCCACCTCTTCAGCCGATGTGCGCGGGTTCTGCATCAGGTTTGTGATTTCAGTTATGACCTTGGGCAAAGTAGGCAGACTGGTAATTTTATCGGTTATTGCCTTGAGCTTTTCTTTGGGGGAAAGGGGTGTTACTGATGCTGTTTGCATATTATATTGATTTTAAGGATATCAGGTTGCCAGCTTGTTGCCTTTATTTTCATCAGCGTATTTGTTTCTGAAATAATCCCTTGTTGACTCAAGGATAATCTTCATTATTGGGTTTTTAATCACATCCTTGAATACCTCATCAAGAACATCACTCTTATATTCAACGACTATCGGAGCAGCAACTTCCTCAACAGATTCAACCTCGCTTTGTACTGAAACAAAAGGCACGTCCCAGTTTTTAAGGCGGGGTATCATGCTTTTCTTAAGAACAACACCCTCGTTAAGAAGGATGTTTCCTGTGTTCCCAACAAGAGGCTTGGCAAGGACCATGCCATCTTCAATTTTATCGACTTGTATCTTTTTCATTTGTCCTATACTGCCTGTAACCTAAATAGTTAAGCACCTTGAAAAGGTATTTATTATATTATTTTGAAAATAATCCTAAAAATAACTTTACAAAATATAATATTAACAACAACCAATTAATCAAATAAAAAACAAAACCATGAAAGTAATCCTGACTCTTCTTCTATGCAAACCTGCCGCAAGTCAGGTGGCCCTGCCTAATCTAATCAATTCATGGCCCACGGCAACCAAAGGGCTTTTGTTCGCTCTTCTGGCACTTTTCATACTCATTGGGCTCATAATAGCTGTTTCAGAAATTCTAAAGAGCTCAAAAATCAAAAAAGAGAGGGTGGATGCTTCATGGAAGGCCTTTTTATCCTTTTCAGAAAAGGCGGGTCTTAATTTAAACGAGCGAACACTTTTAAAACGGGTGGCAGACTACAGCCGTATAAATCCGCCTGAAGACATTTTCAGCCAGTGCTGGGCCTTTGAAAAGGGTGTGAGCGAGGAGATAAGCCGTTGCAGTGAAGATCCCGTACTGCTTAAAAATGTATGTGATTCCATTTCAGGCTTAAGAAAAAAACTCGGGTTCGATCACGTTGGGCCGGGAGCACAATATTGTTCTTCAAGGGAACTTTCAGCCGGACAGGATTTGAATCTGTATCTTCCTGAAAACCCGATGATAAAATACAGGAGCGTTGTTCAATTGGTTAATGAACTTGATTTCATAGTCAAACGGCCGGAATTAAATGAAGGTACGCCGGCATTCAGGCAGGGCATGGGTTCCATGGGCCTCATGGTATCGCTTTACAATCCCGGTGATGCGGAGTATTCGTTTAAAACGAAAATCCTTCGTGAAATGCCTGAAAAAAAATCCCTTGTGCTTGAACATTCAATGTCAATGGATCGCAGGCAGCTTCGCGATTATGTCAGGCTTGAGGTACGCAATCAGACGAAATTCAGATTTGTCAAGTCATCTGACAAGGAACTAATGAAGGGCGGCTCACGTTTTTCAGGGACAATAGTGGATATAAGCGGAGGCGGCTGTAACCTTCAGGCTTCCGCCCAGGAAAAAGTGATGGGTTCGTTGACGGCAAGATGGAATTTGGTCCACGTGCGCTTGGTTCACGCACAATTATTGGTGATGCGCGTTCTCCTAAAATGCCGGCGACAATGAATATAAAATAGAATTCAAGGATTTAGACCATTTGCTCCTTCTGTCCTTTTTGAAAAAGTAGTAGTTTCTTGAGATAGAAAAAGCAAGCCCATATATGCTTCTTACTGCTGATGTCAAAAAAGAGCAAAGATTCAATGACGGATGAAGAGCATAAGAAGTGGGGATAGAAAATTGAATGTTGTTTCGTTCTGATATCCCGATTCCGCGCGTAAATTATCAGCACGACTTCAGACTGTGCACAAAGAAACCGATCCCACATTACCACAATTGATTTCTCAATTTGAAAAGAACACCCGGTTGTGCAGTAATAATAAATACATCATTTAATGTAAGAGGCGACCTATTGTTTGCACTCCGAAAGACGCTTCTGAGATGTTTTATGCGGACAGATATCCAATTTCTTTCTCTCGAAATTATATCTTAAGTAAAAAAGATAGAAACAATTGGAAATGACAGTGATCAAAAAAGTATGCTCGGTTGACCATGTTAAAGATGAATTAGAACATTATCGATAGCTACTGATTCAGCAGTAAAGAAACTTTGATTGAACCAGTGGATGATGCTCGTACTTATATACATTCTCTGTCGTATTTGGGTAAGTCGTCATTTATATTTTTTGATAAGTGGTCGATTCTTGTTATTTTGGCACTAATCGCAATCCCTGTTTTCGACCGTTCCACAGCTTTGGATGATGCTACTGCTGTTGGGATTTGTAATGTCCCGAGTTATTTTAACATTATTATTTCTGTTGTTGCTCATTCCAATTGGAATTATTGCGAAGATTTATTTTAGTAAAAAATTATGCCCTAGGATTTGATAAGAGGGCAAACCATACTGGGAAAGAAGAAATGAATCACTAAACAACAAATTGATTATGACAGACAATTTTCGTTTCTCATTAATTCAAAGATCCACAGCAGGATTCGACTGAGAAATCTAAAAATTTATCGATTAAGATTTCTCCCTTTGGTGGAGATGACAAATAATGTTAAGAAGTAAAAACAGGAATAAAATATGAGTAAATTGAATGCTATTCGGAGCCTGAAAATTCTTAAAGTAAGAAAGTGCGTTAGTTTCTGCCAATCATATTTTTTTTTAATACTATTAGAGGAGCTTTGATCATTTTAACCCAAGGCTCAAACATTAGCACCATTTATTTATGCAATATTTTAAAGACACTTTAGTGACTGTTTATATCATAGTTCTTGTGTCATTTTCCGTTGAACAGAAAACTAAAATAAAATAAAACAAAGTGGATTCCCACTTCGTGGGAATAACAAACCTAATTTTTGAGTAATTGAGACAACCTCTATGTGATCTAGGTGAAAAAAGTTGAATGAATTGTCAAAAAGAAAGAAACGCATCCAAGTTCCTAAGAAACCGCCAAAGGTTGAGAAATTATAAGGCATATGATAGAGACAAGAAATTTAAAGAAAGAAAATTAAGAACTTCTCCTTAATAACTAAAGCATCTATTCTTGCGGCTTTTACAATAACATTGAATATCTAAAACTTGTTCTGGCTGGATTTGAAAGGCAAACTAAAAAAGCTTTTGATTTATTATTGCTGATGATAAACTACTCAAGAAAAAAGAATTATTAAAGAAATTGAAAATATCGCAACAATTTATTCGTTTCGTACAAAACACATTCTGACAACTACAAATAGAATTAGAAAATAAAATTCTTAACCAGGGCAATACTTACATCATCATCAGATTATCTAATATTTATTGATGCTGATTGTGCTCCGCATGCTAATTTCTGAACATATTAATGAAAAGTTGGATAATTTTGTTTTGACAGGAAGAAGGTACATATTTTTCACAAAAACTCACTAGTCTTTTAACCGAAGAAGAAGAATGTTCAAGAGGGATTTCTTGAAACTAATGATCTAGAGGATGATTCAAGATAGTTGTTACGTATAATCAAATAGCAATATG
>CAWHPS010000059.1:0-219279 GCA_963831235.1 uncultured Fibrobacterota bacterium | reverse complement strand
GGCCCGTAGCGACCAAAGGGGCTTTCTTTGTAAATGATCAAGGTTTACCTATCAATTACAGAATGGCACTGTGGGTTTTTATGAAGATTCGTAAGAGTCTTGGTTGGACAAACGAGGTCTTTCCCCGCCTGCCAACAATACATTGCCTTCGGCATACGTTTGCCGTTCGACGTCTTCTTCAATGGTATCAGGATGGGGCTGACGTAAACCATAAAATACTTTCATTATCAACCTATCTTGGCCATGTAGAAGTCGCAGATACCTACTGGTACCTCACGGCTGTACCGCAGCTTCTGTCTGTAATATCGAGTCGTTTCGATAAATTCGCTCATCAACAAGGAAATATCCTATGAAAAATCTATTCTCGCAATCCATGCAAGATTTCTTTTGCCAACGTCTCATGACCCAGCGCAATGCAAGCGGTCAGACGATAGCAAGCTACCGTGACACGTTTCGATTGCTTCTGCATTACGCACAGGCACGCTTGGAAAAGCCGCCTTCGGAATTGACGTTTGAGGACATGAATGCTGAGTTGGTACTGGGGTTCCTGGACAACATTGAAAGCGAGCGGCACAATGCCATTCGTAGCCGCAATGCCCGATTGGCCGCGATTCGTTCCTTTATGCAGTATGCGGTACTGTGTGCCCCATCGGAAATAAACACAATTCAGAGGGTCCTTGCTATCCCGGCAAAACGTTTCGAGATGCCGATGATGGATTTCCTCTCCCGAGAAGAAATGGAAGCCGTTATTCGCTCGTGTTGCGGTACAACATGGTGCAGTAAGCGCGACCACATCATGATTTCGACATTGTACAATACAGGCGCCCGTGTTTCCGAAATAACGGCGTTAAGAGTTTCGGACATAACATTCGCACATGCGTCGTACATCACCGTCCATGGCAAAGGCAGAAAGCAGAGATCCATACCACTTTGGAAAAACACGACAAATGCAATCAAGGAATGGATTGCTCACAATCACCTCAGTAACGATGCACCAGTCTTTCCCAATAAACAGGGGAAGCAACTTTCACGATTTGGGGTGATCCACCGCCTAAAAATAGCGGTAAGAAAAGCCTTGGCATCGTGTCCTTCACTACAAAAACGCCGGATATCTCCTCATACCCTGCGCCATACCACTGCCATGCATTTACTGCAATCCGGAGTAGACATCACCGTTATTGCCTTGTGGCTTGGACATGAAAGCCCTGCGACTACCCACCGATATATTGAGGCCGATCTTGCAATGAAGGAAAGCGCTCTTGAGAAATTACAAAGCATCTCCGCTGGAAATATCCGTTACAAACCGGAGGATTCCCTTATGGATTTTCTTGATAAACTGTAGTTTATTATGTGCAGTACAATCATCCTGCCATGCCAAGGAAACGTTCAACTACTTCACTACGCCACAAACATTTCTTCGTCGCAATCATCGCACCGTACACGCGCGAACCCTTCCTTGAGGTCGCCGCACTTAAGGAACTTGTCAATGGACCTGCGTATCACCGGCCGCCAGAAACCGTACTTCTTCTGGAACTGTTCCGGATAAACTTGCTCAAACTCGTCGAAATGACTGGAGACGACCTTGAAGAAGGGTGATGCCGCATGGTCCCGGCGACGGTAGAATTTATGGGGCTTAAGCGAAGCTAATTCACGGCCCATGACTTGACCCTCGGCGCATGAGGCCGGAAGGACAAATCAGGAGGCAAGGCGGTTGGCATCATTCATCGTTCGTTCTTAAAGCATCAACACATCATCAGCATATACGCAAACATGAAATATAACCTTTAACTATGACAATTATTGTCGCACTTAAGAAAAATGCAAACAAGTGGACTATAATCAAGGCACAGGGTGATATTATAAGAGACTCCTAAGTTAAGTGAGAATTTATTTTTAAGCATCGCTAAAGGCTTAAAAATCACTTTAACCGAAGGAGTCTCTTATAATATCACCCGAAGGCACACATATCTGGCAGCGATTCCGCAACGTTTTTTATTACCCCCTAATTTTTCAAAGCCTTAGCTCTAAAACTCACACATAGCAGATTCGCATCCGCATTATTTCCTTGCAATTGGCGATATGGCTTACATATATTAATAGGTAAGCATAATCTCTACCATTAAACGGAGCCCTTACCATGAACGAATTATCCGCCAGAACCAAGCTGACCGCCCTAATCAGCGAAAAACCTTTTATACGGGGCAGTATTTCCAAACGAAAGCTGACCTGCGGTAACCCCACCTGCAAATGCTCAAAAGGAAAACTCCATCTGGCTTTCTATCTGGGGGTCCGTTTTATGGGCAAACGACAAATTATCCATATTCCATCAGAATGGGTCCCCGTCATACGGCAATGGCTTAAAAACTATCGAGAGATCGCAGTTGTGATGGATGTTATTTCAGAGTCCTGCATAGCCAAACTAATGAAGGGTAAGGAAAAAATATCAAGGGAGGATTAACATGTTACGCAGACTTCTCAATTAAGGAGATAAACTTTATGGCATCAGTTCCATGCTGGATGATTTTACAGACGATCGCAAACAACCACAAATTGAAACATTCACGGTAATGCGTAGTTCATGGGTGGCAACGCTTTCCCGGCTTGGGAGTCTTAACGCCTTGGAACAAACACAGGATAATGCTTTTTGGAGAAAATGGCTGAAGACCACACTGCCAAGCGCAGAAACAATCGGACGGGTAATGGCACTTCATGGCAAATCCGGATCGAACTGGCCACCCAATCCGGTTTGAACTGACCGGGCAATCCGGATCGAACTGACCACCTAATCCGGCCGGAACTGGCCACTTTTTCCGGATTTCCGGATCCGTTTTGACAAGTTCCATCGTAACTTCTCAATAAGTCCTCCCAAATACTTGAAATTGTTTATTTGACAGCATCCTTTTCCGCAAACCAATCCTGATTTACGCCACGGAGTAATCTTAAGCCAGACACATCAAAATTTGTTCGATTTCGCCGTTTTTAGGCATTTCGGATGAATTTTATAATTTGTACAAATCAAATGATGAACTATTTATAAAATAAATCGTCCAAGATGCATTTTTTGCTTGCATTGTATATATGCAATATATTATATATACATAATGAGCAGGTCAAGATTTCCAAACAAGCTCACACTGCAACGATTCAAGAAAGATATCACGGATAAATGGCCGCTTGCCAAAGGATCGTTGGCCCAAGTATATAATAGGTGCATCCGGCCCAATTGTCCTGCCTGTGCAAGCGGTAAAAAACATCGTACCTTCATTTTTTCCTACCTTAAAAAGGGGCATCGGCATTGCATGTACGTTCCTCTGGAACTGGTTACGGTGATGCGGCGGGCTATCAGCAACAGCCGTAAGCTGGAGGCACTGATAAGCGCTCTTGGACCGGAGTTGATTTTACAGTTTCGTCAGAAGCAGACCCGGCTGAATCACCGAAAGCATAAGAAAGTTTAGCGAATGATAGACCTTCATAAAATACCGGAAGAAGGAAAAACCCCTCTGGTTACGGAGTTACTGCAAATCATTGCACATCTCAATGAAACCATCGGACAATTGAAGGAGGAGATTGCCCGTCTCAAAGAACACAAAGGCAAGCCGAGGATTCCACCGAGTAATCTGGAGAAAGACACGATAGATAAACCGGAAAATTCTGATGGGAAGCGACCAGGCTCAGAAAAAAGAAGCAAAACAGTGAACCTGATAATCCATCAAACCATACCTATTCCTCCTGTGTCATTACCTCCGGGTTCAACATTTGAGAGCCATGATGATTATATTGTTCAGGGGCTTAAAATCCAATTGCATAATATTTGCTACCGGCTTGAGTGTTGGCGCGATCCGGAAGGCAATCTCCTCAAAGGCGAATTACCTGATTTTGTAAAGGGGCATTTTGATCCGATGTTGCGTAGTTTTATGCTACAACAGTATCATCATTGCCATGTCACACAGCCATTACTGCTGGAAGAGTTGCTGGAACTGGGAGTGGATATTTCCAGCGGGCAGATAAGCCGGATATTAACAGAAGACAACGAGATTTTTCACCAGGAGAAGGATGACATACTTCCTGCAGGACTGGAAGTGTCAGGCCATATTCATGTTGACGATACCTCTGCTCGTCATAACGGTAAAAACGGCTACTGCACGCATATCGGCAATGATTTGTTTGCCTGGTTTGAAAGTACCGATAGTAAAAGCCGGATTAATTTCCTGAAATTGCTGCGCAATGTCTATGTTGATTATATGATTAACGATGATGCGCTTGCGTATATGACACAGCAGGGGTTTCCTCAGCCGTTGCTGGAGAAACTCGCTATGCATGGAACCAAACATTTTCAAAACGAAGACGACTGGAAGCTGCACCTGAATCAACTGGCAATCACCACAGAACGTCATGCCCGAATAGCCACAGAAGGTGCATTACTTGGCAGCATACTCAGTCATGGTTTCTCAAAGGATTTGGTCATCTTAAGCGATGATGCCGGACAATTCAACATTCTTCTGCATGCGTTATGCTGGATTCATGCGGAGAGGACGATTCATAAAATCATCCCCTGCAGTGGGAAAGAGAAAGAGGCCATAGAGGATATTCGTAAACATATCTGGCAACTCTACCGTGACCTCAAGGCCTACAAGAAAGCACCGGAGGGCACGGCAAAAGACGGATTGGAAAAAAGATTCGACGACATATTCTCCACCCATACCTGTAGTGATACATTAAATGAAGCTTTGCGGCGTATAGCGAAGAATAAGCTGGAACTGCTCCTGGTACTGGAAAGACCGGATATTCCGTTACACAACAATGATAGCGAACGCGATATTCGTGAATATGTTAAAAAACGAAAAATCAGCGGCAGCACGCGCAGTGATAATGGAAGACGTTGTCGTGACACGTTTACCAGTCTAAAAAAAACATGCCGAAAATTGAAAATCTCTTTCTGGGAATACCTCAAAGATCGTGTCCATAAAGTCAATAATATTCAGCCCCTATCGGACATCATTCGTGCCAGAGCTCAAGCTCAAACCCCATAAAGTTCTCCTGTAAGCGACATTAGCTCAAAAGTACGTCATGGTTATTTAGGCGTTATGTACGAAGGTTTATTGAGAAGTTACGTTCCATCGATGTACGGTAACCTGTAATTTTAAACTACATTTACCCATCCTTTAACAAAGAAACAGGAGGGGTAGATGGGAAAGAGGAGTTTAACCGTGCGTAAGATTCGAGAGATTCTCAGACTTCATTTTACCGCAGGTTTAAGCAATCGGCAAATCGGTGAAAATCTCAAGATTTCAAAGACCACTGTGCAGGACTGCAAAGACCGTTTTGAGCGTTCTGGATTGAAGAGAACCTCCGCGGTTAATCTACTTCGTTCTGGTGTTGGTTTGAAAATTGTTAAGGATATTGGAGGGTGGAAGGACCTAAGGGTTTTGACGGAGCGATATCTTCCATTGACTACTGAAGACCTGAAGAAGAATATCAGTAGGGTTGATATCTTAATGAAACCATAGGTTTTGTCAAGTGGTTTGTGGACACCCTATAGCGATCTTGCCGATCTTGCCTAATTAAAAAGCCCCTCTTAACCTTATGGTTGAGAGGGGCTTATATATTGGAGCGGGAAATGGGATTTGAACCCACGACATCTACCTTGGCAAGGTAGAGCTCTACCACTGAGCTACTCCCGCATTGTAATTCATCGCTCAAAAACAGTAATAATATAATTTTATTCAGTGATTCCGTCAATAACAGTTTTCCTCAATGATGAATTTATTGAAAGTTGTTAAAGTAAAGGTGTCTATTGAGAAAGTCTATTGATGTTTTTTAAGCTAAGATAAAAATATTTTTCTTTGATTTTATGTGGATTTGACGTATATCTTATGTCCTATATTCACCTGCTGTGAACAGAAAGGATGAAAACTTTATGGCACTAATCCATTGCGATTATTTTTCTGATATTCTCAGGCTGTCCACATCAATGACTGTGATATTGCCTCAAAATAGTGATGGCCAGATTGGACTTTCAGGGAAAGTGGTATCAGGCCGGTACCCCACGCTTCTTTTGCTGCATGGATTATCGGATGACCATACTATTTGGTTGCGTCGTACTTCCATTGAACGCTATGCTGCTGAATACGGGCTTGCGGTCGTGATGCCTGCAGCACATCGTAGTTTTTATACGGACATGAAACAGGGCTATCGCTACTGGACTTTTATCAGCGAAGAGGTTCTTAAAATCGCCAGGTCCTTTTTCCCATTGTCCACTAAACGAGAAGATAATTTTGTGGCAGGTCTTTCCATGGGAGGGTATGGGGCATTTAAGCTTGCATTCAGAAAGCCCGAATGCTTTGCCGCTGCGGCAAGCCTGTCCGGTACCTTGGATATGAAGGGTGATTTCAATATCCTCATAAAGGAACAGGGAAAAGAAATGTTTGCGGAATGCAAAAGAATATTCGGGAATATTAAAGGATTTAACAAGAGTGAAAATGATCTTTTCAGTCTTTCTTCTTGCCTGAAGAAAGCGGGAAAGCCCTTTCCACATCTGTTTCAGATTTGCGGGAAAGAAGATCTTTTCTATGATGGAAATATTCGCTTCAGGGATCATTTGAACCGGCTAAATATTCCGCTTACCTATTCTGAACATCCCGGCTTTCACGAATGGGGCTTCTGGGATAAACATATTCAGGAAGTATTAAAATGGCTGCCATTCAGGAAAAAGGCATAGCCCGTGTACTCTTTATCAGAATAGTCGTAATTAATAGTGTCAAGTGTGAATTCAGATAAAATAAAAAAAACTATTAAAGCATAGGTTGCCGGAAGTATTTTATGTGCTTCCAAAACTTATGAAAAGCAACAACCATACATCAAACGGATCCTCCCTTCTCGTTTTAGGTGCTCTTGGTGTTGTGTTTGGAGACATCGGCACAAGCCCTCTTTATGCTCTGCAGAACTGCTTTTTCGGCCAGCACCATTTTATTAATTCGCCTGAAAATGTAATAGGCTTAACATCAATTGTTTTATGGTCGATTTTTCTCGTTGTTTCGGTGAAATATGTAGTGATAGTCATGCGCGCGGACCACAGGGGCGAAGGTGGAATACTTGCGTTGACCACACTTGCAGACAGCTCCGACAATAATACCAGGAAACGACTTTTATTTTCATTTGTTGGAGTCATAGGGGCCTCGCTTTTATATAGCGATGGGATGATAACCCCAGCAATATCCGTATTAAGTGCCGTTGAAGGTCTGAAAAGTATTACCCCAAGATTGGCGCCCTATGTAATTCCCATATCACTTGTAATTCTCGCCATGTTGTTTTTTATTCAGAGCAAAGGTACCGGTAGAATAAGCATGCTGTTCGGCCCGATAATGTTATTGTGGTTTTTGGTGCTTGCCATGCTTGGAGTCCATAGTATTATAGACAACACCGAAATCCTTGCAGCACTGAATCCCATAAATGCCTTCAGATTCTTTATTAATAACGGACTTTCATCGTTGCTTGTTCTAGGGTCGGTTTTCCTGGCCTTGACCGGGGCAGAGGTGCTTTATACCGACATGGGACATTTCGGAAAAACTCCGATCCGCAAGGCGTGGTGGATGATTGCTTTTCCTTCACTCATATTAAACTACCTTGGACAATCGGCCCAACTCTTGAATGCAGAGTCCACAGGTTTGACGCTCTTTTACGGACTTTGTCCTAAAAACTTTCTTCTGCCCCTGATTATTCTTTCCACAACAGCCACAATAATAGCCTCACAAGCAGTGATTTCGGGCATGTTTTCTCTTGCGAGGCAGGCAATTCACCTTGGGTATTGGCCACGGTTGCGTCAAATTCATACATCTGAAATTGCTGCAGGCCAGGTATATGTTCCTTTTGTAAACTCTCTTTTGTTCATTGGAACGGTTTTTCTGGTACTGTTTTTCAAGGAGTCGGAACGGCTTGCATCTGCATATGGAATTGCAGTCTCCGCAGACATGCTTATTACCACATCTCTTATTGTTTATATCGCCTGGACACGGTGGAAGCATGGCCGTCTTATTGCCGTTGTTCTATCCGTTGTATTTCTTCCAATTGATTTGAATTTCTTTTCAGCGAATATTATAAAAACAGTATCCGGCGGATGGGTGGTAATTATTCTTTCAACAATTCTTTTTCTTATTATGGCAACATGGCGTAAAGGTCGCCGCATTCTCCATGAAAAGACCATAAGTCAATCCCTTGATACGGCATTGTTTGTCCATAGTCTCGAAAACGACAAGCCTGTGCGCGTCCCGGGGGTCGCGGTCTTTCTAACAGGCAATACAAAAGGGACCCCTAGGGCGCTTTTGCATAATTTCAAGCACAATAAAATCATCCATGAAACCGTTATTCTCCTTTCAGTTGTTTTTGAGGAAGTCCCGTATATTGATACTCCCAACCGGCTCCGTTTTGAAACCCTCGGCAGCGGCATATTCAGGGCTGATCTTCATTTCGGGTTCTTCGAGAATGCGGATATACCGGAGTCACTTAAGATGCTCCCCATCCCGGGATTTCAATTCAAGCCAATGCAAACAACCTATTTCCTTGGGCGTGAATCGCTTGTAATAACAAACCTTCCCACAATGCAGAAATGGCGCAAACGAATCTTCCGCTTTTTGTCAACCAATGCTCTTGATGCCTCGGAATATTTCCATCTGCCGCCCAATCGTGTCGTGGAAATAGGTCTCCAGGTTGAAATGTAAATATCGGAGGTTTAATTCCGTGAAATCAAAAAAGCTACTTTCAAACGCAATGCCGCTTATCCCAATCCGTGCACTTCATCTTGACCTTAAAGGAGTGCCACCAAAAGCAGAGCGACTTATCGGGCTATTGAAGGTTATAAAACTTGCCGGATATAATGCACTGCTTGTTGAATGGGAAGATACCTTTCCGTGGAGTGTTGATAAAGGGTTTCGCAGTGAAACAGCCTACACCAAGGCGCAGTTGCAGAAGTTCTTCAATGCGGCAAAGCTTGAAGGGATCGAAATCATTCCGCTTGTTCAGTGTCTTGGTCACATGGAAACGCCCCTTTATCAGAATAAATACAAACATTTGCGGGAAATTCCATGCAGGAGCGATGTTCTAAACCCGCTTGCAAAAGGCGCAAGGGAACTTGTTGAAAAAATGGTTGATGATGTTTTATCAATATCACCAAAGCCCAGATGGTTCCATCTTGGCGGTGACGAAGCCTGGAGTTTCGGATCACATCCTGCTACAAAGGATTTCATATCAAGGCATGGAAAAGGTGCCCTTTATCTGCATCATGTTGAACCCATTCTTGACAAACTAATCAAGATGGGGATAAGACCCATTTTATGGCACGATATGATGAGAGATTGGGACAAGCCTGCCCTTAAAAGGCTTTCGCAAAAAGCGGATCTTTGTGTCTGGGAGTATCAAGGCCACCCTCTTGATGAGAATTATCTTGTCAGCAAAGAGATTCTCAATAAATTCAGGAAGAGCAGGATTAATATGTGGGCCGGCACAGCATATAAGGGCGCAGACGGACATGACAGCGATTTGCCTGATGTTTTGAAACGCGGGGAAAATGTGAAGGGGTGGGCGGAGGTTGCTGTCAAGTACGGAATGAAAGGGGCTATTGCAACTGCCTGGAGCAGGTTTTCAACGCATGATGTGCAGTGCGAACCAATAGATGGCGCACTGGATTCTCTTGTTTACGCAGGTGTAATATTGCATGATGGCAAGCCACCTTCAGACGGTGTGGAAGCATGTATACGTGCAATTGGAGTGGGGGAAAAACAGAGGTTTGAGGTGTGCAAGGTGGCTTTACAGAAGCTTGCTGATACAAGAAAGCAGGCAAGGCTCTCGGCAGTTCTCCTGCGGGAGACAGTGGTTATGGCGGGTATTGATTCGCGGCGAAGGAATTCCGGGCTAATGATAAAACGTCTTGATGACCTTCGCAACAAAGTCAGGGACCTTGATGAGGCTGCTATTCTTGTAAAGAAAGCATTCAAAGGTTTGATTGATACGATATGGTGTGACAGGTATATTGCTGAACGTGTAATTCCGGCAAAAGAGGAGCTTAAGGAACTTGATGGCAGGGTGAAGGCGCTGGATAATGATGGCTACAAAAGCTTGTGCCTCACCTGACACCCGTTTTTATGCAACAAAAGCCCTATTAATAGCAATCTCTAAGTTCTATAAACTCCCCATACTTATTACTTTAAATAAAGTATCCGTTGATTATACACTTTCCCTTTTGCCAGGACCTTAACTATAAATGTGCCACATGGCAGATTTGCCGGTTTCCAGGTAAGGCTGGATTCTTTAAAATTTAAGTTTTCAAATACTTTTTGTCCCTTGATATTAAAAATGGTTATCACTGCAGAATTGTCAGGATTGGGAAATGTGATGGTGGTTTGTGGAAAGAAAGGATTGGGATGACTTGAAACCCTGTTAATATCAAGCATTGCGATATTTTTCTTTTCAATTGAAGACACATTAAATGTACTAACTTCAAATACCCTGAATATGTCCCATCCTTGTCCACGAATGTAAACACTAAGTTTCCTGACACCAACAGTATCCTCGGGGTTCAAAGCAAAAACAAGGGGAGAAGTGGAAGAGAAATAGTTTCCCGTTATTGTCTTTGTGAAGATTTTTTCTGGTGTCTGATGATATTTTGTAACTTGAGGTAGAATTGTTTGCTCTGGAGCACTGTCAGTTACAACATTACCTTGCGCGTATCCCAATATGGCTGCCTCAAATGGGCCGGAAATAGTTTTTGTCACGGAACAGTTAATTTCAATGTCAAAATCAGAATTAATCCTGTCAATACTAAAAGTGTCTATTTTTCCGGCAGTATTATAAAGTCGTAAAGCAGGATCCCCTTGAAATCCAATAGTCGTCAAATTATTCATGCCTGTCATTACACAAGCTGAATCAAGTAATTCCTTTATGCTTTTATCAGGTGAATATAACATGTTATAAAAGTTACTTTTTGTCCGCATGTTTGAGGTGTAATCCGTAGGACAATAAGCTCCAATTGCACCAACGGCTCCCTTATCCGAGCTAAGCAATAAAGAAGGCAATAAGCCTTTTCCACCATAAAGTGCGTAAGAAATATTATATGTCTGTTCCAATGTTTCATAACCAATGTAATCCAGGAAAAAAGTTGATTTTATTTGCCTTATTCGTGCAGTATCCTTTGGTATTGAATATGATGCCTCATCTGTAAATTGGTTATAATTGGAACGGCCGACCATTTGTACGACACCATGGCTTTCATTCATCATACTATCTAGTTTTTCCAAATTTATTTCTTCAAATCGGCGGGTAATCGGGGTGCATTGGTATTCATTCCCATAAAATTTATCAAGTATATAATTTTGTTCCAGTTTGGCTGTTGAAATAATGTTTTCCATTGATGCCGTGAAATTTAACCTGTCTGGGCCTGATAATTGAAAATGGTCATCTGTTATAAGCAATTGACAGTTTTTCTTAAATGCCCCGGTAATTGTAGTGTCCCATTCAATTGTTTTAGTTACAACATTTACCACTTCTTTCTTATTGCAAGCTGGAATTCTTGAGATGAATATATTAGGCTTTAAATAATCAAAATTATCCGTATAATTTGTATCCTTGACAAAAGCGGTAAAGGCGTAGTAAAAGTCCGATGCGGAAAAAACAGCATTTGCAAGGGTCTCTAAAGATTTATCTTTTCCGTAACGGCACGACCAGATAGTATCCTGTAAGGTATAATCATAATATTTATTCAAATTAATTCTAGCGGGGAAATATGGAACCAGTGCATTTGGCTGATGTTTATCAGGGCCTATCTGGCCATTCCCAAGCAAAAGCAAATATTTTATTTTACAGGGCCATTTGCTATACGCATACCTTAAGAACTCATGAATCCTTTGATGCGGCCAGATTTGATCCGGAAAGGTCTCATTGATGTCATTCATTGTTACAACACCGGGACTTGAAACATCATCATACATATTGTTTGTTGCTCTGTGCGAAAGCAATGGGAATATTGGTTGTACAAAGCTGTCAACCGTAATAACAAGGTAATCGACAGGGGCTGTATTGGTTTTTAAGTTTCTAATCCTATAATCCGAATCCATTGGATAAACGGCAAGACAGAAACAAATCGAAATAAGCAAGCTGATGGTTTGTATCGGGATTCTCATTTTAGTGACCTCCAAATCGTTAAAGTTTTATTTTATGATTATTGTTAAGGGTTCTGCGTTCAGGCTTTCGTTAAAAGACTTATCCACTGACCGGACAACATAAAATATCCGGGTATTTTCCGGAAGATTGGGTATAGTGTCCGTCCAAGATGTGTCTGTTATAATTGGTGTGACTTTTTCTATATCCCCAAAGGTGTTTCGCCGTTCGACTTTATACCCTAATAAATCCTCAACCTGGACCTTGTTCCAATGGACATTGACAACCATGGAGGTTGAATTGTACTCTCCGGTGACATTTATCGGCGGGGGCGGAATATATGATTGGTCTGGTTGTAAAATGATTGTATCAAGGGTTACGGTACTATCAGAAAATACACGGATTGAATCCATGAATTTCGGCAAATAATTATTAAAAGGATAAAATCCAATGCGATAAATACCCTCAGCAAGGTCCGGAATCAGGTAGTGTCCGGCAGAATCAGAAAAAGTTATTCGATTTGAATTTTCAACATTTACGAGGATCACTTCATTCGTATGTCCATCGAGTCCCATGCCAAGTGCATAGATGGTTCCTGCAATACTGCCGGCTTTTTTTAAAACCAGCGTATCCGGATAAAAAACGGTTGCTTCTTCCTTTGTTTTTACAATGGAAAAAAACAAACCAGACGCTTTCTGCATTCCTTCAAATAAATAAGTGCCTGATTCCTTACAATTGAAAGTGAATTTGCCGTCACTATTTGTATGGGTGATTTCGCGTAACATCCATTTTTCTTGAAAATAATATGGATTATAGTTCTGTATCGGTTTTCTGGAATAAAGTACAATCTCAGCATTTGAAACAGGTTTACCGGAAGTATTTAAAACAACACCATTGAATGCCGATGGGTTTCCGACTTCTGTTACTGTGCCGGTGACATCCGTATGTCTATTCGAACACCTCAGAAATAGAATTGAAATAATCAGGATTAGGACAGTAAGAATGTTTTTATGCATCATTTTGCCTTAATTTTGATGTTGGAAACAAATGGCATTGAAGATGGTAAGTCCGATCCTCTGTTTTATCTTCTGTTACAAGGTCAATAACTTTTTTTCTGAATAATTGTATTTCG
The DNA here is from genome assembly GCA_963831235.1 of uncultured Fibrobacterota bacterium. Classification (GTDB taxonomy): domain Bacteria; phylum Fibrobacterota; class OXYB2-FULL-49-7; order OXYB2-FULL-49-7; family JAEUSG01; genus CAWHPS01. The sequence continues at coordinate 206,003 of CAWHPS010000059.1, read as the reverse complement.
GATTTTATCCTGACAAATGTTTCTCTTGAAATACTCATCGAAAGCCCGCTGATTTCGCGATCCTCTGCATGATGCAAATCAATGGATCTCCTGGCCAAATCCATATACATCTTATGGAATTGTGCGGCTGCAAGTGATTTAATCTCATCCCCGGTTGAGAGAGCTGCGTCGGACACAAGATATTTATTTGAAGGAAGACGCTTGATGAGCCCCAGTCTTAGCAGCAGATTAACGGAATCCCGTGCCTCTTTTGCGGAAATTTGAGGATCAAGAAGCTTGCCCAGTATCTTATAATCTTCATTAAAGCTGACAACAGGAAGCAGTGCGCGGATAACGCAGTGATACCAGGTTGACAGATACTCATACTGGTCCTCTCTGAGTCTGGTATGCTTTTTGCATCCCTTAAGCCGCGATAGTTTTAAATAAGAGTTCTCCTTTTCGAGCAAAGACTTTGACTGATTAAAATCAACCAGCTTCTCGAAATAGTCCGCTTCTTTTTCAGAGAGTCCCATTGCCTTGTAGAGCCTGATGACACTGTCTTTTGAAAGGTTTCTTGAACCGTTCATTACGCGTAATATATAGTCACGAGACTTAAAGCCTGCCTTGTCGGCAAAAGTTTTGAAAGAAAAATACTTCCTTGTCTTTTTTGATTCAATAAAATAGTCCCGGATATATTCTCTGAAGTTGTCGTATGTCAGAATGCTGTTCATAAGTTGCTAAAAAGATAGTCGGATGAAATGGCAATGTCAATAAACACATTAAAAAAGTGTTGTCGAATTGACAACAACATTTGGGAGCTTGGATTATAGAAGCGTTTTATTTTAGAATTAAGGATGGTAGACGTTTATTTTAAATTCCAGCTATTTTGCTATGGATTATCTGAAAGTTTCTTCTATGCACAATAAAGCTTTTCCTTTTCCTCCATCTTAATTCGCTTGGCTTTTTTATAATGTGTGTGTCCAAGGAGATGAAGAAGTCCATGTGCCAAGAGTCTCTTTACTTCATTCTCGAAAGAAACCCCGTATTCACGGGCCTGGGTTTTTGCCTTGTCAAGGGAGATGTAGATTTCTCCCAGGAACCCGGGGTCGCTGAAATTAAATGAAAGAACATCAGTTGGCTTGTCTTTTTTCCTGAATCGATTGTTTAGTCTTTTCAATAAACCATTGCCCGAAAGTATGATGTTTACTTCATGCTCCTTAACACCTTCGCAGATCAAAAGGTGTGCTGCAAGTTTTTTTAAGAATAGAATATCAACGGATAACGACTTATGGTCCTCTATTACATTAATCAACTGCATTAAAAGCGGGGTTACTCTTGAGTATTGCTTTCTTCAACAGTTTCACCGGCAAGAACAGTGTCCGGATACCATTCCGCGATCTTATTTGCGATCATGTGAGCCTGTTTGTCGCTTGATATGGTAAATTTGCTCCGTTGGATGTAGTTGCCGTCTTTTTTCTGGTAGCGCCGGAGGGAAATTTTCTCTGGTTTGTAGTTCTGGTTTGCCCTGTCGTATTCCTGGTAGAGAAACATTATGGTTGTCCATGCACCTTTGGATAGTACCTGTTTTTTCACTTCTTTAACAAGCAGGATGCCGTCTTCTTCGTAGTTTATGCTTATATTATCCAAACTGCTGTTATTAGGGCCTTTTTCAAGTGTTTCCATTGGAACGCTCCGGTTAAATCCAAATGATTTATAATCTTAACAATAATCTATTGATATAATAGAAATAAAAATATATTTTACATATAGATAATTTCTGATTATCAATTAAATCAAGGAAAATTATAATTTTTCAAGATTATGCGATAATCCTCTGGATCTATTAACGAATTGATAACAATTTATTTATGGGTAACCTGGCAATGAGCCATCATCAAGGTGACAAGGAGGTCGCCCCGAGTAAGATTTAGCCAAATCACTCGGTAGTGCTTGGGAGGATGAAAGATATCCGTTAGAACCAAGGCGAGTTCAGCGAGGTTGAAGGGAAATTAGCTCTGAATCAGACACATAGCCCCGAAAGAATTAAAAGGTGGAGGTCGGTCGATCCTTTCATAATTGGCGCAGACGAAATACGGTAGCGCGTCAAGGCAAGCGCTGTCGCAGCCTCCCGGGGTCGCAGACTGCATCGAGCTGAACGAACTGAAGATGGAGCAACCAGGCGAGTCACTGGAAACGAAGGTTCTTCGTGAAGCACTCCCGGATCGAGTGGGGTAGTAGCGAAGTATGGAATGACAACGTAAAAGGAGCTGTTCCAGAGGACACCAGTGCAGTGATGAGGCGCGGTAGAGGCTGCAATGGCCGTAGCGATGAATTGGGGGAAACCCTGATGAGCGAAGCGCCTCACAGGAGGTCGTCCGTGAAAAGGGAGACATTATCATCATGCAAGGGATGAAGCATAATGGCAACTGAACTGACACGGGTAAGGGCGTATGTTGAGAAGCATCCCGCAGAGGTGCTGACATCACTGTATCACCATGTGACGGATGTGGACAACTTGCGTTCATGTTTTGAAAGTCTCGACGGAACCAAAGCCGTCGGGATTGATGGTGTAACGAAGGAAGAGTATCGGAGAAATCTGGAAGAGAACTTGCTGGACCTCTCGGCACGGTTGAAGCGAATGGGATACCTGCCGCAAACCAAGCGGCGGGCATATATACCAAAGCCGGGGAACGAGAAAGGAAGACCGCTGGCGATAAGCGTATTTGAAGACAAGATAGTGGAAATGGCGGTGAAGAGAGTTCTCGAACAGATATACGAGCCGATGTTTTTAGAGTGCAGTTACGGTTACCGTGAGAACCGCAGTCCGCATCAGTGTATTGATGCGATAGGTAAGACGATTCAGCAGAAGCGAATCAACCATGTAGTGGAAGCGGACATTCGGAGTTTCTTCGACCGGTTGAACTGGGAATGGTTAGGAAAATTTCTCAGGCATAGGATAGGAGACGAGCGTTTGCTGAGGCTGATAACGCGAATGTTGAACGCGGGAATCATGGAGGACGGATTGACCCATGCCAGTGAGGAAGGGGCGCCACAAGGGGCAATCGTTTCACCGATACTGTCGAATGTGTACCTGCATTACGCTTTGGATTTATGGTTCGAAAAGAGAGTGAAGCCGCATGCAAAGGGAGAGGCGCATCTGTTCAGATTTGCAGATGACTTTCTCAGCGCATTTCAGTTCAAAGAAGACGCGGAAGCTTTTGAGCGCAATCTCAAAGACCGCCTGGAAGGCTTCAACTTGGAGATAGCGCCGGAAAAGACAAGGCGAATGGAATATGGCCCCTATGCGGTACAAAACGCAAAGCGCAAAGGCGAGAAAAGACAGATGTTCACCTTTCTTGGACTCACGCATTACTGTGGACGCACCCGTTTTGGGGACTTCAAAGTAAAGCGATGTACGAGTATCAAGAAATTCAAGGCGAAACTCCGCGAATATAAAGAGTGGATACGCAAGATACGAGCGAAGATGAACACGGGTGAATTGATGCGCAATGCGAAGGCTCGAATACAAGGGCATTTGAATTACTACGCCATCACGGATAATAGTTGGATGTGCAGTCTGTATCACTACTGGTTCACGCGAATCACGTTCAAGTGGTTGAATAGGCGAAGTCAACGTCGAAGTTACAACTGGAAAGAGTTCAATCAGATGCTTAAAGACGTAAATTGGCCTAAATCGCGAATCATGGTTAACCTATGTCCGTTTCGAGCATGAATGCAAAACTTCGAAGACCGAATGAAGAGCCGTATATGGGAAAGCTGTTCGTACGGTTCCGTGAGGGGCCGGGCAGTAATCTGCCCGGCCTACTCGAACAGACAAACAGCCACCACTGTTTTTTAAGATTCCTATGACTAATTATTGAAAGTTTTTGTCAGTAATATTATTTGAAAAGGGGGTATCTATGATCGTCTCTATCGCAAACCGGTCATTCCTGTTTTCACTGGTAACGATCCTTTCCTTTCTTGTTTCCGCCCCTTTTGCAGAACAGATGATAGAGCGTGGAGCAAAAATAAGCTACTTTGTTGGCAAGGTCATGGTCAAAAAAGGCGATGATAAAGACTGGAAAGACGTTAAAATCGGCATGAAGCTTTCCAGCAAGGATGCCATTCGCACTTATGTTGAGTCAAAAGTGGACATAGAAACCCCTGAAGGTACCATAATAAACATCATGGAAAACACAGTGTTTGAATTAAACGAAGTCTTCCAGAATGCAAGGACAAAGGCCAATACAACAACCGTAAGCGTCAAAACCGGAAGCGTATGGGCTAATGTTAAAAAGCTTACAAACCAGCGAAGCACATTCACATTCGAGACGCCTACCGCAACAGCCGCTATCCGTGGCACGGAGCTCGGTATTGTGGTTGATAAAGGACTTACACGCGTCAGCGTTAAAAGCGGCAAGGTTGAGGTGCAGAACAAGGCTGGTGGCAAACCTGTTTTTGTGTTCGATAATCAGGAGGCGCATGTTCAAAAAGACAAGGGTGGTGTGGATGTTGTTCCCATGAAGCAGGACACCACAGACGGCCAAACCTAAGGACGAACTCATGCTCGAAATCACTTCTCCCCGCGATGGTGAGGAAATTTCAACAGGCAATATCACCATAACAGGAAAAACAACGCCTGGCGCTCTTGTAAAAGTAAACGGCGGATCAGATATCACGCCCGCAAAAGATGGTCTGTTTGCAGGCACGCTAACACTTCCTGAAGGCGCTTCAGGAGATCAGGAGATAATTGTTGCCGCTGTATTCGAGGGTAAAACAGCTATGCGAAGTGTCAAGGTGGTGTTAAAGAAGGTTGAAGAGAAAGTGGTTGTCCTGACATTGTCCGAACCCATTGAGGGCGCTTCAGTAACGCAAAAAACAGTGCAGGTGAGCGGTACTGTAACACCCGGTGCCACTATCATGCTGGGTGATGGCCAGGTGACAATATCAGCGGACGGCAATTTTTCTCTTGCATACAAGCTTCCATCCGCTCCAGGGAACTATCCGGTCAAGGTGTCGGCAACAGTCGGCTCAATGGTAAAAACCGTTTCAGTCAATGTAACTGTTGTTGAGGTCATGAAGGAGATGTCCCTTATCATAAACGCCCCTTCGGATGGAGAGGAGTTTTCGAAAATCAATGTGATTCCGGTGCAGGGCATCACTCTCCCGAATGCCAAAGTCACATTTGGCAGCGGGACATCCGTAACAGCCGACAACTCCGGTTCTTTCAGGGGGCTTTACGAGCTGCCAAAAAAAATAGGCGACGCCGAACTTTCTTTTACGTCAACACTTGGGACTTCGGTCAAGAAGGTGACAGTCAAGGTAAAACTTGTGCAAGACCAGACCGGTTGTGTGGTCGAAATATCTGATCCTGCAAACGGGGCCGACGTAGAACCAATATTTACTCTTACCGGCAAGGTGGATAATCCTGATGGCAATGCCCAGGTTTTGGTGAATGGCGTGGCTGCAACCGTTACGCAGAATGCTTTTACGGCCCAGGTTGCAACCGGCTTCCAGAAGAACCAGGCCGGTCAGCTTACGCTTTCAGTGACGGAGCCCAAGAGCGGCTCAAAGCTTACTAAACTTCCGGTCATGATTAGGGGCAAGGTCTTTCCATCAATGGCCAAGGTTTTAATCGACGGTTCAAAAGAGGCACGTGTTTTTTCAGACGGGACCTTTGAATCTGAATACCCCATGTCCGATGAAACCGGCGACTACGATGTCGAGATTTCCGCGGTCATGGAATCGGGTCAGGACGTAAAAAAGAAATTCGACGTGAACGTGCAATCCGAATGCAATGGTATAAAATTAGCTCCTGTCAAGTTAACGGTTAATGTAAACCTCGGTGCATCGGTAAGCTCGGGTGAAAAGAAGGTGCCTGTTTCATTCCATTACGACAAGCAGAAATACCCGCTTATACTCACAACATCAACACCGGTCTGTGCTGGTGATAAAATCAACATTGAAGTCAAGACAAATGCTGTTGAACTTAAAGCTAACGATAAAATTATACCCTTGTCCGGGGCTGGTGGAACAATACGTTCATACACTTATCAGGTCGGAAACAACGACCGGGACTGCTTTAGTGATATGGAAATCGTGTTTGCAGCCAACGATGAATCAGCCGAGCCTGCATCCAAGGAAACACGGGTAACATGGACATGCCCCATAGTCAACCTTGAAAAGCCTACGATACAGCTGGCCGACCAGGGCAAATGCCTTTCAGTAAAGGTTTTCGACAAGTCCTTTACATGCAGTAAAGCCGAGGAGGAGGTTGCGGTAACAGTTGATGCAACAGGAGAGGGGCAGGTGGATGAATTCGATGTATCGCAGAATGGCGGCGGGCAGTGTGTGCAGTTTGTAAATGGCGCGAATATCATATATACGGTCAAGGCAACGGATAAAGGTAAAAATGTCACGACCATGACATACACCAAAACCGGATATATGGATAGGCAGCCTGTTATCCGGCCCATCAACCCACCGAGTTTTAATTCTACAATTAGTCAGAAATTAGTCCCACCTCCTGAACCCAATGGGTCTGATAGGGATGTGGAGGTTTCAATTTCATTCCGTATTGACGGAATTGATGTCAGCAATCCGGCCAAACTTATTAAACGTGTTGAATTCAGGCCTTCCATTGGTAATACACAGATTTATGAAGGGGCCACTATGCCGAGTGATTTACAGTTTGATGATATAGTTCTTACTTATAATACGAGTATGTTTCATACGAAGAAAACGCATGTGATTACATATATAATCAAGGTCATCGATCTGCTCGGAAACGAAAAGGTGCAGAATGGTTCCTTGACTGTCATCGGGCAATAAAAAAAGAAAATATCAAGGGGGCTCTATTATTATGAAAAGAGTTTTATTGCTGTTTGTTTTCATTCTATTAACACAGACATTTGCCACAAAGCGCACCCTTACTCTGCTCGAGGTAAAACGAGGCCCTGGCATCAATTCTGACCAGGTAACCTTTTTGCAGAATAAAGCAGACAGCATTCTTAAAACACTTAACCTTTTTGATATAAGGCCCAAAACCGCTATGACCGTCCTTATAGACAAACTTGGTGGTTGTAAAAAAGATGATTGTTACAACAGCGCCGCAAAAGAAGTGGGTATACACCTACTGGCATCAATCGGTCTTTTCAAGCAGCGTACGGAATATGTGGCAACACTCTATGTGTTTGATACTGAACTCGGTGAACAGGTCATGGAATATTCCGAAAAATTACCTGGGGAAATCGACCTTGTATCGGATTCATGGGTAGAAAAGTTTTTGATGCAGCTTGAGCCCATGGCTGTTGCAGCCGAGGAAGTTGCTGTTAAAGAGGCCAATGCCGATGAAGCTGCTCAAAAGGCGACAGTTATCATGGAAGATGAGTTGTCAGGCAAGCTGACCAAAGACAAAAGCCCATATCTTTTAATACGAAACGTTGTTGTTCCGGCAAATGCTGTTCTTGAAATCGACCCGGGCGTGACCCTTCTTGTGAGCGGAGATTATGTTTCAATAGTCGTTTATGGTCAGCTTATGGTAAAAGGTACCAGGGAAAATCCTGTAATAATCAAATCAGCCAAAAAGGACGCCAAACAATGGGATTGGGACCGTATATACATACGCGGCAACACACGTTCCTATCTGAATTATTGCATCATATCGAACAGCAACTACGGTGTATGTGTTGACAACGGCAATGTCACACTCTCCGAATGCAGATTCATAAGGAATTCCATAAGCTGCGTATATGCCTATATGTCCGAGGTGTCCATCTCAAACACTGAAATCGGGAGTGGTCACATTATTGGAATAAACGTTGACAGGGGATCAAGTGTTCTTGTTGACAGCGGTTCGATTCGAAACAGTAATAGGGCCGTTGTATGCCAGTCTTTTGGAAAACTCGAAATGTCACGCACAAGAATCGAGAATAACGACATCGGCGTGGTTGCCGACCAGAATGGCCTTGTTGAATTAAAAGACATCCATGTTTCCGATAACCGGATTGGTGTTCTATCACAGCTCCCTATAAAAGAAGGCAAGCTCTTCATGGTCAAGGGAAATGATGAAAACATGAAGATAATGGATAAAAGTGAGGCCCAGAAGTTTTTCGTAAAACCGGAAAGGGTTGCATCCGTAAGGGCCAAAGAAAAGGAGTTTAACGATACAACGGGCTTCAAGTCCGGGTTTTCTTCCGCACCCTCACGCGGGGAATCTCTTGCTGCCAGATTAGGTCTTCTGGGTCAGGTTTCATTAGGCATGACCTACAGGCAGGTGAATGATTTAAACAATTCCGTACACTCCGGTGTCGCGGATTCAGCCCTTCCTCATCAAGCAACATACGTACCCGGGCTGCGACCTGAGCTTCAACTATATATGCAAAGCAAAGTGGGTGATCGTTCGAGCGACTTTACCTTGAATGGTTATGGAAACTATAACGGCAACCGCACGCAGGGCGCTGGTGGGGAAACTCACCTTGAGAATTTAAATGCATACCGCAGTCTTCAAAAGATTGAAGTTGTGAACCTTACCACAAACATACCCAACCACGAATTCATTTTAGGTGACTTCACGGAAAGCGGTTCAGAACTATCTATTGCATCAAGGCAGATTCGCGGTCTTAAATGGCAGGGCAAGCTTAATGCCAAACCTAACAGGGCGCTTGATGTCGAGGTACTCGGCGGCCAGTCGGTAATCCCTTACGAAAGAGGGCTCAAGCCGGACATGCTTGACAGCAATACAACACCGGTCCGCCAGGAATGGCTGGGCATGGGCTCTGTCAAAACAAAAGCAGGCCCTGATTTGGTTGTGGGTGCCCATTATATATATTCCCGCCAGGTGGACGATCCCTTGCTTGTTCCCGGGATACATTTTGATTCAACCGAACTCTATGGCGCTGACCCCAAGCTTGCATCAATGAGCGGAGGCTTTACCGCACAAATGATATTCAATGACAAATATAGCGCATATGCTGAAATTGACGCGGGTTATGCTGATACCCTGAGTGTTGATGTTGATTCTTCTGATGTAAATCCTATCAACTATTCCAAGGACACGACCATACATCATGGTATTGGCTTGGATAATCTTGCCGCGCTTGCCGGGCTTGATTACAGCTTGAGAGGTTTTACTGGTAATATCGAATATCTTCGCGCGCAGAACCAGTTCTATTCAGGCGGGAATCCTTCCATAAAACCTGTTGTGGGCAACTTTCAAAAGGCACAATTTACCGGAGGCAAGACCTTTGACCTGAATTTGCTTAACGGTAAAATCAAGGCGGTTGATCTTTCAACTGCTTTTGATTGGGAAGCTGTTGGATCAGAAGAAAACGGTATAAAAGCCGATACCTTAGGGAAAGACAGACTGGTGCTTATTGATACAAGTGAGAGTGGGCGGAAAGCGGAATTTGAAGCATACGGCAATCAGGATTTCAGATATCAACCCATGGAGAATAAGATTAAAGGCGCTCTCGGTTTGAAGATTCCAGTTGCTGATTTTTCTTTTGAACCGGCTTTTACCTATTACTATGAGACTAAACCTTTGCTCAAGATCGATGTCAAAAGCCAAACCGTAACCGCAACAGTGGATGGTGTGGACAAGACCGTAACGGCCACGGAGTATGCTGATGCTGAAAGCCGTGTTCAGGTGGGAACTGTCCTTGTTTTTGCTCCTCCGTTTGCAAACAAAACAATATCAAATATGCGTTATAAACTTGAATATGAGCGTATTTTCATTGACGACAAAAATGATTTTGATGTTGATTCCATAAAATGGAGCAAGAATGACGGATATCAGCAGCGTGTCAAAGGGTCTTTTGCAGCCAAGTTTCTTAAAAAGAGACTTGCCAATAAGTTTGACGCAGGATACCGTTATAAAGAGAAAAAGGAGAGGACTGAAAAGAAGACCACAATTAATGTTTTAGATAAATTATCAGTTGACGTTATTCCACGTAAGATAATTCTTAATATTCAGGGATATTTCAGTAAAACAACAACCGATTATATTGAATCTGAAACAGACGCCAGTATCAATGAGCTCCAGAAACTTTATGGCGGAGAGTCTGAAATCAAATGGAGTATTACTCCGATGTTTTCAGTATCAGCCAGAGGCGGATATGAGAACGGTTTTGATGATTCGGAAAGCGGATCTGAAAACTATGATACTGTTTACGGCGGCTTTACATTGAACCTTCTCTTTTAAGGTCTTGTCAATACGGGAAATTGCTTAATTGTATATGGTTACGTCAATGGCAAAATAGAGAAATAAAAAAAGCATATAATGCTTAAAAGATATTTGTTCATCATCCTGATTTCATTCGCATATATATCCGCCCAGACTTCATCAGACAGTGTAAAGTTCGGTTTTAGGGCCGGTATCGGCACATTCACAGGGGAAATTGATAACGGGATCACAACCATGGCAGGCATGTTTGTGGTCAGCAAATCCCATATCTTCTCAACGTGTTATGTTTACGGTGAGCCTCTAATGAACATTATGGGCCCACAACCTGTCAACCATCACAGCGATATCGGAATACTTTATGGGCGACAATATTCAAACAGGTTCATACGCTGCGCGGGCAGCGCAGGGCTTTCAATGGTCAGCGGCAACCGGAGGGGTAATATCATTTTGTACACTGATCCGGGTTGGTTTGGGGCCGTGCATTACAACGAAACTTTTTATTCGACAATCGGACTTCCCATTGAAGCTGAGATATCCTTCATCTATTTTAAATATGTTGCACTGGGAATTCAAGGCTTCGGCAATATCAATGGAAAAAATCCCTATTGGGGTGCAAATATCTGGCTGGGGCTCGGAATTCTAAAATAAGTCACAATGTAATATTCGCTAAAGCTGCATCTCGGCAGTAATCCTAAAAGCTTTACTATGTAAAAGGATATTGAATGGGACTACGATGAAATATATCTATTCGCATGGACTCACATTTTTAGCCGGCACAAATATTTGACAAATGCGTTAAGTATCAGGCGATGAATCGGTCTATTGGGACTTTGAATATGCCACTGAATTTAATCGCAACGGCTTTGCTGATTCCGCGCTCCCCACGTTCGATTGCGGAAATGTTCTGCCGGTTAAAAGCGCCGACCTTTACGCCAAGTTCCTCCTGGCTTAAACCGGCATTCTCCCTGTATATCCGAACATAGTCGCCCGGCTTCATACGTCCGTTAATATCCTTGTACCAATCCGTACTCGTGATATTGATCAACGAATTGTCATCATTCCTGCTCATTGTCACGGTTTCCCTGTATTTGTCCCGCAATTCCCTGACAAGCCACCGTGGAATCCGTCCGCGAACTTCGAATACGGGCCGCCTAGTACGGGGCCTTCTCACGACTACCAGCATAATACACCTCGATTGTTACTTTGTCACCGTGTAATTCCCAGCAAGCCACCCAACTGTATGAAAGATGGCAATGGTACCGGCCCTCACCCAGCATGGAATAATTCGGCCACCTGGGCTGTACCGGACCGCTATGCATGAGGTCTTTAACGAGTACATTAAATTTTTCCTGCACCGAAACCGGAAGCGAGGACAGGGAACGCATAATCTTTTTCTTGATAACGACTGTGAACGCATTCCCATTCATTATTATAATGTAACTAATTCTTAGTTACATGTCAATACTTTTTCAATAGCCGCATATCGGCATTAGTCCTAGAAAACTTAACTATGTGAGAGAATATTGAATGGGGCAACAGTTAGTTAATCAACAATATTGTTAATATATAAATTAACAAATTGTATTGATGATATGCATCTGATTATTTATATTATGATAATATATGCAATATGTAATCAATGAGGCATTCAAACTTTCCAAACTCCCCAAAAATATTATTGCAAGGAAAATGGGGGTTAGCAGAGCTTATGTTACCCAAATATTGTCAGGCAATAAGAATTTGACCATAAAGACGATTTCCGATTTTTGCAATTGCTGTGGTTTTAAAGTTGATTTAAGGTTAAAAAAAATAAACCCCCGAAACGCTGTTTCTGCAATACCATCTTCTTTGAAATGGCTTTTCTGGGATGCTAATTTTGCAAGTCTTGATCCGATTCAGCATAAGAAATATATCCTCAGCCGAATTTTGAATCGTGGTGATATGGAAGCGATAAATTGGATGAAGGGGCGATACAATACAAGAGAAATATTGAAATTTTTAAATAAAAACCAATCGCAATTGGATTCAAAGAGTCTTAATTTCTGGATGGTTGCCTTTGGGAAAGAGGAAAAATGGAAAACTCTCTTACGTCCGAACAGAGCCGTCTCCTGGCAGCAATTGGAAAATTTAAGTACATAAAGGATTTTTATCTTGCCGGAGGCACGGCACTTAATATTCAATTATGCCATCGTTTATCAGTTGATTTTGATTTCTTCAGCGAGAGGCCTCTGAATAGCAATAAAATTATTGAAGAATCGAGTCATGATGCTCCGGTTAAGGTAATAGGAATGGAAAAAGGCACTCTTCATCTTAAGATTGGAGAAATACCGGTTTCGTTTTTTGAGTATCATTATAAGGTCCTGGAGAAAAAGCAATTTCATGGAATATTGATCGCCTCCTTGAAGGATATAGGCCTAATGAAAATTATGGCAATTCAGCAGCGCGGTTTGCGAAAGGACTTCATTGACTTATATGCAATTTGCATGACTGGAATAACTCTTCCTGCACTCTTGGAATTGATGAAGGAAAAATATCTCGGCATTAAATTCGATATAATTTCGATTATGAAGTCACTATGTTATTTTGAAGATGCAATCGATGACGTGCCGCTACTGACAAAAGATATCGAATGGGAAACTGTAAAAAAATATTTTAAGAAAGAAGTTCGGGCTTTATATTAGCGCTAAGAAACAATTTCTATCGAGAACAATATTTGTTCCGATAATCTTAAAATTGCCCAAGGGGGGAGTTGAACCCCCATGCCCTTGCGAGCACTAGAACCTGAATCTAGCGTGTCTGCCAATTCCACCACCTGGGCTTTATTCAAAAAAAATAATTCAAATCCATTTGCTAATGCAAAGTTTTTAGAATGCGCTACCTAAGCTGTTTTTTTCTCCGTGGCTCCTCCATAATGGACGCGTGTGGTAAGATAGGCGCCCGCAAGCACAAGAACACCGCCTACCATCTGAAGAACGGAGAGTCTTTCATCAAAAAGAAAATATGAAAAAACGCATGCCAGTATTGCCACAAGGAGCATCATATTGTTTGATATGATCACCCCGACTCTTTTTATGGCCATAAAAAAAAGGCTGTGTGAAGCGGCGATTGATATCACGCCTGACAATATGAGTATGAAGATTATTTTACCCGGGAGCTGAGTAATTTCTCCGATATTACCGAAGAAAATACCGAGCAGTGCATGGTAAAGAGCGATGAAAAACGATACATAAGCCATGGCTATGATGGAACTCATGGACCTGAGCACTTTTTTTATAACGACCGTGTACATGCCCCAGCTCAAAGACGATGCAATTACAAGAAATGCGCCGAGATTGAAATCAAAACTGAGGTTTTTATTGAAAAGGATGACCATCGAAACACCGATCATCATCACGACATTGCTTACAAGGAAAAGCTGCGACTTTGCGTCTTTTTTCCTCCTCGTAAAAGAAGGAAAGCACAAAAACATTTATTACTGTGCCGAATTCGCTGATTAGAGAGGCTGTGCCGGGTTTTATAAGATAAAGCGCCTTGACCCAGAGAAGCTGGAATATTGTCCCAAAAAAAGCTGTGAGCATGATCCACCGGAGTAATGTATCGCATTTTATCAATATCTTCCCGGGGAAAACAAAGGCCGCAACAATAAAAAGCGCGATACTGGCGGATAAATACCGGAAGGTGCTCTGGGTAAGTATTCCCATGTGCCCCCCGAGATAATAGACGAAGCTCCCGGCTACAGCCCAGCAAAGAACTGCTCCGATAAGCTGCAGAAAAGCTGGACGGTTACCGCTATTCATTAATATTTTACTGGACTATTTTATCAACAAGGCCGTATTCAAGCGCGTCCTTGGCACTAAGGTAATAATCGCGGTCAGTGTCCTGCTCGATTTGGTCAAAGGTCTTGCCGGAATGCTTTACAAGGATATTGTTTAAAATCTGTCTTATCCGCAGCATTTCTTCTGCCTGGATTTTAATGTCCGTTGCAGGCGCATACATGCTGCCTGATATCAAGGGCTGATGAATCATGACCCTCGCATTGGGCCATATAAGACGCTTTCCTTTGGCACCGGCGCAAAGGAGCACCGCGCCCATGCTCGCAGCCTGGCCCATGCAAACAACAGCAACAGGGTTTTTGCTCGCCTGCATGGCATCGTAAATCGCAAGGCCTGATGAAATGGAGCCGCCGGGGCTGTTGAGGTAAATGGTGATGTCTCCGGTCCCGGTATTATTAAGGTATATGATACGTTTGACTATTTTCTCGGCGCTTTCATCGTCAACCGCGCCCCAAAGATATATCTCCCTTTTTTCAAGGAGTTTTTCTTCTATCATATTATCAACTGATGATTTCTTGTCTTTGTCGTTATTGTCGCAACCTGGCATAAAGCCTCCTTTTCAAAATAAAATATGTTTGGATGTTAAATGCTTTTAACTAATTCAAACCTTTTCGTAACTGTTCAGGTGTCTTGCCGGTCCCCAAGCGATGCACCGAGCTTGTCGAGGTGTGGCAGCCGGGTGCCTCGATACATCCGCCTGCGGCGGACACTCGGCAACCGGCTGGTGTATCGAGGGGCCGTCAAGATGCCTGAACAGTTACACCTTTTCAGCCTTTGTTCCCTGTTTTGTATCAATTACCTTGTAGCCCTTTTTGACAAGCTCATCCCTGATTTCATCCGACTTTTTCCAATTCTTTTCCGCTCTTGCCTTGTCCCGTTCCTGAATGAGCTCTTCAATTTTATTGTCACTGACCTCAATATACGATGCACTTATATTCTTAAAGCCAAGCCCAAGAACACGATCAAAATCTTCAACCAGTTCCAATTTGCAGCGATTGGAGAGACGTTCATCCCTTAATACGTCCCACATTACAGCTACGGCCCTCGGCATATTTAAATCATCACTTATTGCTGTGACAAAATCCTGTTTAAACGAATCCGTGTCATGAGTGCCTGCATCATTGATGTTATTGCGCAGCTCCTGTATTTTGGAGACAAGTTTGAGATACGAACTCTTCGCATTATCCAGAATTTCCCAGCTGAAATTAAGTGGTGCCCTGTAAACCGCTGACAAAAGAAATAACCTGTATGCCATTGGAGACGCACCCTTGTCTATAAGGGTCTTGAGAGTAATGAATTCATTTGCTGACTTGGACATCTTTTCTTTGTCCATGATTAGGAATTCCCCATGCACCCAATAGTTTACAAAATGCTTTCCTGTTGCAGCCTCAGCTTGCGCAATCTCATTGGTATGGTGGACCGGAATCAAATCAATGGCCCCGCAGTGAATATCAATTGTGTCGCCAAGGTATTTCATTGCCATGGCCGAGCATTCGATGTGCCATCCGGGGAAGCCTATTCCCCATGGGCTGTCCCATTCCATAAGGCGCCTTTTATCAGTGGGCGAGAATTTCCAGAGAGCAAAGTCGGTTATATTGCGTTTCCCGGGAGCCATCTCAACACGCGCTCCGGCATCGAGTTCATCGACCTTAAGCCGTGCAAAATCAGGGTAACGTGGAAATTTCGATGTGTCAAAATAGATGCCGTCGTCGATTTTGTATGTAAAGCCTTTTTCCTCAAGTTTACAAATAAGGGCAATCTGTTCGGGGATGTGGTCTGTTGCCTTGCAATAGGTTTTCGGGGGCAAAACATTAATGAGCTGCAAATCATTGAGCACCACTCGTGTATAATATTCTGCAATCTCCCAGACTGTTTTACCCTCTCTTAGTGCGCCTTTTTCCATCTTGTCTTCGCCAGTGTCGGAATCACTGGTTAAGTGGCCTACGTCCGTGATGTTCATGACATGATTTACGCTATGCCCAAGATATTCAAGAGTTCGCCTTAAAATATCACCGAACACGTAGGTGCGCAGGTTTCCAATATGAGCATAGTGATAAACTGTGGGGCCGCAGATATACATGCCGACATCATGTCCAATGGGTTTAAAAATCTCTTTTTTGCGCGATAGCGTATTGTATATGGTTAATTCCATAATTAGAATAGACTCTTTCCGGTCATTTCAATTGGTTGTTCAAGACCAAGTATTTTAAGCATTGTGGGCGCGATATCGCCAAGCAGGCCGCCTTCGCGCAACTTGACATCTCCGCAGCCAATAAGAATGAGCGGCACATCGTTTGTAGTATGGGCAGTCATTGGGGTGCCGTCATCAAGGAGCTTTTGTTCCGCGTTTCCGTGGTCAGCTGTTATAATTGCAGTGCCGTTTTTTGATACCACGGCATCAACAAGCGCGCCAACGCATTCGTCAACAGTCTCAACAGCCTTGACAACAGCTGGGAACACGCCGGTGTGGCCCACCATATCGCAGTTTGCAAAATTCACGATTATGACATCATAGACGTCACTCTTTATGGCATTAAGGACCTTGTCCCGGACTTCGGGCGCGCTCATTTCAGGTTTTAGATCATAGGTTGCCACCTTGGGGCTGTTTACAAGCAAACGATCCTCATTCTTATATGGCGTCTCTTCCTGGCCATTAAAGAAAAAGGTCACATGCGCATACTTTTCAGTTTCAGCGCAACGGACCTGTTTTAAACCTTTATCAGCAATATATTCCCCGAAAATATTTTTGTTAGTTTGCGGCGCATAAGCCACTTCGAAATTGCCGTTCGGATAATAATCCGTAAACCCAACGTAAAACACCTTTCTCTTTTCACGTTTGAACCCGTTAAATTCTACATCCGTAAAAGCATGCGTAAGCTCCCTTGTTCGGTCAAGCCTGTAGTTGAAGAATATAATCGCGTCACTATCTTTGATCCCTTTAAAATCAATCAATCGCGGTTTGATGAATTCATCATTCTCACCCGCAGCATAAGCATCGTCAATAGCCTCATTCCAGCTGGAAACGGATTTGCCTTCGCCTTTTACCAAGCCATTGTACGCGACTTCAACTCTTTCCCATCTTGTGTCCCGATCCATGGCATAATAACGGCCCATTACGGATGCAACACGGCCAACGCCGAATTTGTCTATTCCATCCTGGAGTTCTTTTAAATAAATTTTAGCTGATTTCGGTGGTGTATCCCGACCATCGGTAAATGCATGCACCAATACGTTCTTGAATTTCTCCCTGGCGCAAAGGTCCAAAAGTGCCACACACTGTGATGTAACAGCATGCACCCCCTGATCCTGGACAAGTCCGTATAGGTGGAGGGTTGAATTGTTGTTTTTGCAATGGGCGATGGCATTAAGAAAAGCCTTGTTCTTGAAGAAGTCGCCATCTTCAATTGATTTATTGATGCGTGTCATGCTCTGATACACGATTCTGCCCGCGCCTATATTAAGATGTCCGACCTCGCTATTGCCCTGGTTGCCCTTTTCAAGGCCAACTGCAAGGCCTCTGCATTTTATCAGCGTATTAGGATATTTTTTCATGAATTCGTCTGTTCGCGGGGTTTTGGCGCTTGTGATTGCGTTTCCTTTGGAAGGAGGGGCATATCCCCACCCGTCGCGGATGATAAGACAGAGAGGTCGTTTCATAAAGCTCCTGAGTTGTTGATACGGCCTTTGATTAGACCCGCATCAAGTTTAAAGAATAAAAAAGATAATAGGATACGTTAAGAAATGTCAAAGGAAGGTGGATTTTTTAGGGAAAAGGTTTTATATACTTAATTTATCCGGATGGGGATTGAGAACATTAAAATGACTTGAAATGCAGCTTGTTTCCATGTTAAATAACTTAACCGGATGTTAAATCATTGCAATACATTGAGCCGTCTTTATATATTTTATTCTCAAAAAGTACCTTAAAATTTAAATAGACATTATTTTGCTAAAATATTTTTCAGGAGGTTTGATGCTTTTCAGCAAAAAAGGGATAGTTATCCTTCTGTTTTTTGCAATTGCTATGGGTCAGAATTTGACACCAGCTCAAAAGGAGCAAGCCGCTAAATTAATGAGGGAAAATCCAGGTTTGGCAAGTCAAATAGAAAGTGATGCCAGTGCTCAGACAAAAAATAGTGTGGATAGCAGTCTGCTAATAGTTACCCCGCCTCCTTCAGTGCAGAAGACCGATGATACTCCTTCGGATAAGGGAAATACAACTAAAGATATAGCCCGTATTGATCCATCAGGTGCAAAAAAAGAGATTTATGGGAGATCATTCTTCAGGCAGGATTACACAACATTGGTGAGCGGGTATGTGCCGGATAATTATGTAATTGTCGAAGGTGACCAGGTTCTGCTTCGCCTTTGGGGAAGATATAATCTTGATAAAAGTTATACGATTGGACAGGATGGGTATGTCTTTATCGAGCTTTTAAACAAACAAGTTTATATAAAGGGTATGACCCAACGCGCTCTCAAGGAAACAATAAATAATGTTGTGACAGGTATGACAGGTGTGCAAGGTGAGGTTCGGGTAATTTCAACCCATCCTATTAAAGTCAATATTATTGGTCAGGCTAAAATTCCAGGTACTATACTTGTTCCCCCTTACTGCACATTCTGGCAGGCATTGGTTCTTTCAAGGGGCCCCTCGGAACAGGGATCCATTCGTGATATACGCCTTGAGCGGGGCGGCAGCATAATTGCGACATTTGACCTTTATTCATTTTTAAAAACCGGTAAGATACCGGATATTGTCATGAAGGAAAATGACCTTTTGTTTTTTGCAGACCTTAAGAATGTGGTTGAAATAAAAGGTATTGTTAGAAGACCTGCGTTATACGAGGTTACATCGTCCGAGACAATGGGCGATCTCATGGACTTTGCCAGTGGTCTTGAAGCCAAGGATATTTCGCCTTTAATTGAAGTGGAGCGATTGATACCGGCAGCGGAACGTAATCCGGATAGTCCAACGAGGCGGATACTTGATCTTAAGGCTTCTGACGCGGAATTCAAATCATTTGTTTTGCGTGATGGGGACATAATATCAGAAAGGCTGATGCAGGTTGAAATTAAAGATTATGTTAATATTACAGGGCTAGGAGTCAATGTGCCTGGCCGGTATTCAATAAAGGGACAAACGAATTCACTTTGGGATGTTGTTAAAAAAGCCGGTGATCTTGTCAAAGGATATTCTCCGAACATTGAAGTAGTAAGAAAAACACCCCAAGGCCCCCAGTCCATAAAGCTAGTAATAAATAATCAGGACGAGGCCAAAACATTCCCTGTCCAAAAAGGCGATTCCATTCTAACCTATCACGAAACACAATTCCTGGATTCAACCTCAATATCTGTTTTTGGTTTTGTTCGTGATAATGTCAAGTTTCCCTATTCTGATTCCCTCACGCTTCAAAGCGTTATTCGCAGGGCCGGGGGCCTTCGTGATGGTGCACTACCTTATGTGTATATCAAGAAAACAGACGATCATAATAATATTCGCTATGAAACCGTTATGGCGGAAAATGCGGAAAATTACCGAATGGCCAAACGGGATGAAGTGTACACCTTTGACTACAAAAAATTCAACGAGAAATTTCCAGTGGTTGTTCTTATGGATGGGAGAGAGCCGTTAATTCTTGAATTTTCCAATGATTTGAGTTTGAATGTAATTATCCATAGGCTTGGCGGTCTGCCTTCTGCTATCAACCGAAATCAGGTGGAAATCAATAATCCTGATTTCAGCAAACCCGGTTTTGGAAAATTAGGGGCAATGGTAAGCTTGACCCCTTCTAACCTTGAATCCATTGATTTAATCCGTGAAGGCGCTCTGGTTATTTTTCGCAAGGATATCGAGAAGGGTAGCGTGGAATTTGTCTGTCTTGCTGGGGAATTTGAGAATCCAGGCCCCTACGCACTTCTGTCCAAAACGGAAAACCTGGCAGATTTTATGAAAAGGGTTGGTGTTTTTACAAGCCGTTCCAACCCTTATTCACTGAATATTGTAAGAAAAGGGAGCCTATCCAAAATCCCAATTGATGTTGAATCCATATCACCTTTTAAGATAAAGGGAAAACATCTCCTGGTAAATTATGACACCATATTTGTAAGTAGAAACGATAATATTGTGGAGGTTGCAGGCGAAGTTTTTAATCCTAGCATGGTCTCGTATTTTGAAGGACAGACATGGAAAGGCTATATTAACGCTGCCGGTGGCACACTTGA
The DNA here is from genome assembly GCA_963831235.1 of uncultured Fibrobacterota bacterium. Lineage (GTDB taxonomy): Bacteria > Fibrobacterota > OXYB2-FULL-49-7 > OXYB2-FULL-49-7 > JAEUSG01 > CAWHPS01. Next base: position 185,783 of record CAWHPS010000059.1, on the reverse strand, counting down.
TTCCGCGGATATCAAGAATATCTATATCATTTACCCCAATGGCAATGCTTCCAAAGCGAAAACAGGATTCTTTTCTTCCAGCAGGGTTGTTCCGGGTTCAAAGATTGTGGTTCCACATAAGCTATATGTGCCGCCCAAGGAGAAATCAACATTTGATTATAAAGAAATGATGGCCATGACATCAGCAACCATGACACTTATACTGACGGCGTTGATTATTGACGAAAAGCTGAAATAAAATTGTCAACACGACGTCCGCCATCCAGATAAGGGTTTACAAAAATACATTGAACATTGCAAATGAAGGAAAACTGCCACCCGAAGTTACAATTGATGATTTGAAACGGGTGCATTTATCAAAGCCCCGAAATCTGGGAAAGTGATAAAATAATGAATAGCGAAAAAATAAGCCTATTATTACAGCAGGGCGAAAATAGTTCAATAGAATTCAAGAGATCAGATGTCAAGGCCGATGTTCTGGCTCGTGAAATTGTTGCTTTTGCCAATACCTCCGGCGGTACCATTCTCCTCGGTGTGGAGGATGATGGTACTGTTTCCGGCGTTATGGATGATTTCAATCGTGAAGAATGGGTTGCGAACATTTGCAGGGTAAATGTGGTGCCAGCCATTGATGCCAGTATTGTGAATGTGACAATGGGGATTCACCGGATTCTTGCAGTCGAGGTACCCAAGGGGCCGGACAAACCCTACCAGACGCTTGATGGCAAATATCTTGTGAGGATAGGATCCACCAACCGAACAGCATCCCAAAGCGAACTCATGAGGCTGTTTCAAAGCGCCGGTGTGTTTCATTTTGACCTGACCGGTGTCAAGGGAACTTCGGTGGCTGATATTAACCTTGCGTCTCTTGAAGATTATTTCCTTCGCTATGAAGTGAATCTACCCCAGGAGTCTGACACAGAACGAATCCGCTTGTTGAAGAACACGGATATCCTTACTGATACAGCAGAGGCTACGGTTGGCGGTCTGCTTCTTTTTGGCAATAATCCACAGCGGCATCTTCGTCATGCGGCAATTGATTTCGCTCATTTTGCCGGAACGACCGTTACTGCCGAACTGATAGACAAACAGAACATCGGCGGGACATTGAATCGAATGGTGGATTCCTCTCTTGCCGTTATCAAGAACAACATTCTTAACCCATCCCTTATTCAAGGTACCAGGCGGGTTGATTCTTCGTTCCAATACTCTGACAGGGTTTACCGTGAACTTTTAACCAATGCCTGTGTTCACCGGAATTATGCCATTTCCGGTTCGGGTATCCGTGTTATGCTGTTTTCGGATCGGATTGAATTCCTGAGTCCTGGTAAATTGCCGAACACTGTGACAATCGATAAACTGAGGGCAGGGGTTTCTTATGCGACAAATCCGGTCATCGTGAAATTCATGGAAAACATGCGTTATATTGACAAGCTAGGTCGTGGACTGCCTATGGTATGCCAGGAGGCTGAAAAAGCCGGTAAACGGGTGGAGTTTGAGGAAATTGGAGAATTGTTCAAAGCGGCGCTCTATTATTAAGGATGAAGACTTTTTGAATAAAAAATTATGCTCGAAAAGCAACTATGTGATCAAATAATAGATCGTTTGAAATCAGTATTTCCATTAAAGATATTCCTCTTTGGAAGTTATGCCTATGGTAATCCAAATCGGGATAGCGATATCGATTTGCTTGTTGTAAAGGATGTCGTTTCTTCGAAAATGAAAGAAATGAATGAGGCTAGAGCCAAACTGTTGGGAATTCACCATCCTTTTGATATTTTAGTAGTATCAAAACCTGAATTTGAGTTTTATAAAGCACAAACAGGCTCTATTTACAGAGAAATAAACACCAAGGGAATGCTTTTATATGCAGCATGAAGAATTTTTACCTCCCTTCCAGATTTTGATTCAAAAGGCTAAAGACCTTGTGCTTATTCAGAAAAACATGCTTTGAACACCTTAGGTAGTTAAAAATATATGGGTTCCAGGTTGAAAATTACAACAGAGAAATTAAGCTCGCTCCTGGCTTCCGGTGAAGGTGAAACGATAGAATTTAAGGCCTCCTTTGGAAATGAAGTTATTGAGACGCTGACCGCATTCGCCAATACCAAAGGTGGTTCCGTCTACATCGGCGTTACGGATAACGGCGGCATTATCGGTGTTTCTTGCGGGAAAGAATTAGTCCAACAATGGGTGAATCAAATCCGGAACGTCACACAGCCTATTCTGACACCGGAAATAAGTACCCATGCAACAGGCAGTAAACCGGTCATCGAGTTCTCCATTCCGGAATCCCCCATCAAGCCAGTCTCTTGTAAGGGCAGGTATTACCGCAGGGTCGCCAACGCCAATATTCAAATTTCCATTTCAGACGCTGTTGGCTTGCATCTGAAGACATTTAACCGGAGTTGGGATTGTCTTTATGATGATCAGCATACACTCGAAGATGTTTCCCTTGAGAAGGTCAGGACATTCATTACCCTTGCAAACCGGGGCAGGGGATTGCCGATAACGGATGCGCCCCTTGATGTCCTTCATAAATTTGAGTTGATACGGGGCAATCAGATTACGCATGCTTGTTTTCTTCTGTTTATGGCCGGCAATTCTTCTCTCTCAACAATTGAGATGGGGCGTTTTCAGACGGAGACCATCATCCAGGACGACGTCAGGCTTAAAGAAGATCTCTTTTCTGAAGTTGACCGCGTTTTGTCTTTTCTTCTTAAGCATATCAACAAGCGGGTTATTGTCACCGGTGCCGCGCGTCATACAGATGAATGGGCGTATCCGGTTGACGCCCTGCGTGAAATTGTAATCAATGCGATTATCCATCGCGACTATACCGGCAGTGCGGATTCCATCATCAAGGTTTTCGACGATAAAATAGAAATCTACAATCAGGGGAAACTACCCGAAGGGCTTACTGTGGACGCGCTCCTTTCCGGCAGGTATTTTTCGCAGCCGCGTAACAGGAAAATCGCCGACATTTTTAAAGAGGCAGGCCTTATTGAGAAATATGGTTCCGGCATTAAAAGGGTGCTGGACGCTTTTGAGGGGACGGGTTTCCGGATGCCTGTTTTTTCCGAGGTGAGCAATGGTTTTCTTGTTACAGTTTTTCCTATAAAGAGGAAAACCGATAAGAAACCTAATTTGTTAAAACATGGCGGAATAAATGGCGGAATAAATGGCGGAATAAATGGCGGAATGTCTCAGAAACAGCTTGTTATTATGGAGTTGATACAAAGCAGGGGCGGAATTAAGGTTAAAGAGATATCAAAGCGGCTTGAAATACCAGTTGATACAGTTGAAAAGCAGGTCAGGAAAATGATAGCAGGTCATTTGATTGAATATCGTGGGAGCAGGAAAACAGGCGGGTATTGGATGGCGGCGCGGAGTGTGGGTTAATCAAAAGGACGCCGTTGGGAATTGCTAAAATATATATTTCAGAATACTTATGAAGCAGAAAGTTGATGTCTTTGAATGAAGAGCTTGGGCTTCCGATGCCTGTCATTGTAACGCCCGAGGAACTCATGGGGAGGGATGAAAATGTTTAAAGACCCTATTGTCGAAGAAGTCAGGTCCAACGCCGACAAAATCGCCGCCAGGTTTAATTATGATCCGGTAAAGTATGCTGCGCATTTGAAAAAAACCCAGAAGAAGTTTGGTGGAAGATTGGTGTCCTATTCCAAACGTGTGATTGGTGCAAAAGGATATGGTCTATCGTATCAGTCGAAATAACCCTGCATGGGGTTATTCATTTATAAATATATGGGGCATCGTACTTTTTCATGGGTATATACAATATGTTGGATAAAAAGAATTTTTATCAAATTACCAAACCCATCCCTGCCCTTCCCTTTTTCTTGAGGGAAAAAGGGAAGGGTTCTGAAAAATGCAAAAAGGTTTTTTGTGTTTTAATCTTGACTCCCCCTTCCATTTTTCCTTTAAGAAAAAGGGAAGGGGGTCGGGGTGATGCAATGCCGTTGACTTAAGGTTGACATGTGACATTTAAGACGTATAAAAACCTTGGGGAATTCCCTCAATTTGCCCGGCGGCACGGAGGCCGCCGGCTGGTCTGATGGTTAGTTATTTTTGATACCGAGCCAGAGACGGCTCGGTGAAAACAAAAAAAAGATTGTAGCTGAATGCGAGGCCGTCTCTGGCCTCGCACATAAAAACAAATATAATTACAGGCCGGTGGCCTCCGTGCCACCGGACAAATAGTGGCCAAGAAGAAGTTTGGAGAAAAGAAAAGGGGTTAAAACCAGGTTTTTCTAACTGTTTACATCCGTCAACCTTAAGTCAACAGCATTGCGGGGGGATGGGTTTCCCATGTGTTAAGGTTTTTAAATACAATGGGTTGTGTGTACCCACTAAAACACACGATGCGCCAAATATATATTTACGGTTATAAAATGAGAAAACTTGTTATTAAGTCAGGAGAAATTCCCGCATATATACCTGTTAATGATGGATTGGACGCGCAATATAAGAAGGCGTGGAATACCGCTTTTAAGGCTGTAAAGGTATTGCAAACACGGTTTAAGAATATCAAAGTTCGTGTTGCTGGTTCTCTTTTACATAGAGATAGATTTCATGAAGGATCGGATATTGATTTAGTGGTGCCGGAATTTACCCTGTCTGACAAAATGGATGCTGAAAAACTCATGAATTGCTTTTTTCCATGGGTCATTGATATTGTTCCCCTTCGGAGTATGTTGTCTTTGAAACGGGCGTACTTCATGGAAAGGAGTGTGCCTGTTGAGTCCTGAAAGAAAAAAGAAAGCCGCTTATAGGGGAGGGGAGAGGAAAAACGCCAGGCAGGAGGATTAGCATGCGAGAGGAAATCTTACAAAAAGTTAAAAAAGCAGTTCTTTTAATCGAACCGTTAGCGGATGTTATACTTTTCGGTTCCCGAGCCAGGGAAGATTATCAGGAATATTCGGATTGGGATTTCCTGGTTCTTGTGGATGGATCGGTAGATATTATACGTGCAGACCGGATACGCCATTCATTGTATGAAATCGAATGGGAAATGGGCGAAGTCATAAGCACCATTGTTAAGAGTCGCCAATTATGGAATGACCCGGATTACCGGATAGTTCCTCTACATAAATCCGTGGAACGTGAAGGGATTCGTTTATGAAAGAAACGCCTGGTGATTTAGTACAACATCTTTTAAAACGTGCCAAAGAGTCCCTGGAAGAAGCCAAAATCCTTGCTAATTCCGGCCATTTTAATACGTGTGTAAGCAGGTTATATTATGCCTGCTTCTATTCGGTTTCAGCCTTACTGGAAAAAGACGGGATTTCATCCTCAAAACATTCCGGAGTACGCTCTCTTTTCAACAAACAGTTTGTCAAAGCAGGGAAGGTACCTAAAGAAATTGCCGCCATTTACAATGACCTTTTTGACAGAAGACAGGAAAGCGATTATGGGCCGTTTTTTGTATTCGAGGAAACGGACGTGCAGCCGTGGTTTAATGAGGTGGAAATTTTCGTTAAGGAGATAGCGAAACTTGTGCCTTAAATTGAAGAAACAAAAAAGGTGTATGAATGAAATCTTTTGAATATGATTATTATCTTGACACTCCACTAAATCACGATGTTCTAAAGACTATTTAAGCCAAAGGGGCAAAGCGGGAAATGGTAGAAAATGCGATTCTGCGCCTTCCAACCCATTTTCGGTTGGCTGATGTCCAACGTGCTTGTCCTTCCGTGAGCTATCCGACTTTAAAGAGGGCGCTTTCAGAGCTTTCCAAGAAGCGGAAAATCCGGTCTCTTGGAAAAGGCCGTGATGCGGAATGGGAACGAATGGAATCATGTTCCATTAATAGGATCAGGAAAGCGTTATCTGATCCTATTAATGGAACTTGCCATTAATGCGGATGAAATTCCCGCCTATCCCCGCATTTGTAAGCCACAGAGGATATACCCGCAGACAGTGGTTAAAATCGGCGGATTTGCCAATGAGGCGGATATTATGTCATGCAGGTTATCCTTTTAAGACGGTGAATATACAAAAGAATGTGTTGAAATCGATTCAATTTTTTATTTAAATTTAATTACAGGAGAGTATAAGGTTTACCGAAAAAGACGCAAATAAACCTATGAACCAAACAAATATTATCACCGAATGTCTTTATCATATTCTAAAAATGATTGGGCCCGCGGAAAGGCTTAAATTGATTAAGCTGTTGTATTTAGCGGACAAATATCATTTGGCGAGATATGGGCGCACCATCACAAATGATGAGTATTATGCGATGGAATTCGGGCCGGTAGGTTCTATTGCCAAAGATGTGATTAATTTTAATGAACCGCTTTCTGTTATTAAAGAGGAGAAAGCATTTATCAAAGAAAGAATTGGAATCAATGGCAAAGGACAACTGATTGCAAAGAAAAAAACAAAGTTTTTGCCGCAAATGCTATCTGAAACTGATATTGATGCGTTAAATTATATTATAAAGAAATTTGGCCGGCTTAAGAAATGGGATTTGGTCGGTAAGACCCATAAATTTCCCGAATGGGTCAAACATGAGAAAGCGCTTATGGAAAAAACTGTTCGTAGAGCTGCAATGCCGCTTGAGGATATATTGAATGACCAAACCGCCGGTCTTTTTGACATCCCTTCGGCGCATGTTAAAGAATCCAAAAGAATAATGTCGGGTTGTTACACGTAATGGACCTGCCATTTCATCATTTTCTCGCGTCTATTAACGAGAAGGTTTTTGGAGTAATTTATTTTAAAGACAAAAAATATTCCTTAGACGCCCCTCCCCACAATTATGTGTTGGTGCCCACGGATAAAAGTCATTGTTTGGTTGTTTGTATCATAACTTCACAGATCGATAAAAGGAAAAGATATTATAAGAACTCCAATGTTTCTGCATTAGAGTCGTTAATTGAAGTGGATTCGAAAGATTTTCCCTTTCTTTCCAAACCAAGCCTGATAGATTGCAATCTGGTTGAAATGATTAGTAAAACAGGTTTTGAAAGCAGAGTCGAAAAATCATTCAAATTTGAAATGAGGGAAAGAGGCCGGTCATTTCCGGAAAAGTTACAGGCCGCCATTCTTCAAGCAATTAAAAAAAGCCCATTGGTCGGTCCTTATATTAAGAATAGCATTATTGATCCCCCAATATCGTCTCCGCCTGATTCAGACGGTTCCCAGATTAGGAGTTGAACGCGGTGATTGGAAAGCTGACAATGTCAGAAAGAATACGGATTGTCCATAACATTATTGGGGACATGATTCGTACGGATAAGACAATTGATAAAGTATGGGCGCAGGAAGCATCAAACCGTTGGAGTGCTTATAAAAATGGAACCGAAAAGCCTGTTTCCTATGAAGATGTAATGGCGAAGTATAAGAAAGCATGAAAATCACATTTGGAACAAACTTAATAAAATCTTGAAAAAATCTGCGGTACAGTTATATATTAATGTCAAAAGGGAAAAATGTTAAAGACAATCGAAGCGATAATTGATTCAGATGGACATATTGTTCTGAAAGAACCTGTTCACCTTTCGCATAAATGCAGGGCCTTCGTTACAATAATCGAAGAAACTGATGTGTCTGAAGCGGCATTACTTAGTGAACCTGCATTGGCTGAGGATTGGAATCGGCCTGAGGAGGATAAGGCGTGGTCTCACCTTCAGCAGGCGCAGTAGTTCTCGTTACCTTCCCATTCTCCGATCTTTCCGGCAGCAAGCTGCGTCCAGCCATTGTTCTGGCATCTGCAGGGCGCGACGACTGGATTCTATAATGGGGTAATAGCCATTATTAAAGGGTAATTAAGGTGAGGGATTGAGAGAAATACCCATAAAGCCAGGAGAAATTCCTGCATATATACCTGTTAAGGATGGATTGGACGCGCAATATAAAAAGGCGTGGAATACAGCGTACTTCATGGAAAGGAGTGTGACTGTTGAGTCCTGAAAGAAAGAAAAAGATGCGCTCGTGTTTTTTTAAAAGTTCACCATTAAAGCCAAAGGATTCTCGACTTGGATAAAAATGAAGCGTTAAATCAGCAAGAGGAAATAGATCTTCTTGAAATTATCTCAAATCTTTGGCAGCATAGAAAGCAAATTATATTTGGCACCGCTGTTTTTTCGCTAATAGGTATTTTATATGCTATGCTTGCAACTCCGGTTTATCACTCAGAAGCTTTAATCACGCCTAAGGAATCACAGAAAAGTGGTGGAGCAGCATCCCTACTTACACAATTCGGGGGGGCTGGAGGATTGGTAGCATCACAATTTGGGATAGGTAATACAAGCCTGAACAGAATCGAAATTATTGTCAAGGGACGAGAATTGGCTGAAAATGTTATTAATAACAATAATCTGATGCCTTACTTGTTTCCAGAGATGTGGGATACGAGTAAAAAAGAATGGAAAGTAAAAGATACTGCTGCAATTCCAAAATTACGTTCGGGAATTGAATTGTTGAGAGGAAAGCACCTTGTTGTATTGGTTAATTCAAAGAATAATACTATTACATTGGGGATTAATTTTCCAAACGCCACTCTTGCCGAGAAAATCAATAATTATTATTTAGTCGCATTAAATAATAAGGTTAGAGAAGATGTTGTTCGAGATGCGGAAAGTAACAGGGTCTTTTTGGAGGCTAGTGCAAAAAGCACAAGTGATCCATTGATACTGGAAAAGATTCAGAATCTGGCGGCTGTTGAGATTGAACGTATGATGCTTGTTAATTCACAATCGTTCGATATTCTTGAAAAGCCAGTTTTGCCCTTGAGTCCGGTTAAGCCTAAAAGGAAATTGATTATTATTATATCAATCTTTGCTGGATTGTTTGTGTCAATAGCATCTGTTTATATTTATGGGCTATATATTGTTATAATAAATAAATTAAAAGCAGATAATAAATATGCTAATTAATTACCATATCATTTTAATTTAATAGGGATTATGAAGATATTAATTACTGGTGCTGATGGTTTTATTGGCTCACATTTGACAGAAATGCTTTTGCAAAAGCAATACAAAGTTAAAGCTTTGTCATATTACAATTCTTTTAATAATTGGGGTTGGCTCGAGGGGATTCAAAATCCCAATCTGGAAGTTGTGTCTGGTGATGTACGTGATCCGTATTTTTGTAAAAGTGTCATGGCAAACGTGGATGTCGTTTTCCATTTAGCGGCCCTTATAGCTATTCCATATTCGTATGTGGCTCCAGATAGCTATGTTGATACGAATGTCAAGGGTACATTAAACATCTGCCAAGCTGCTAAAGAAAATGGAGTTAAACGAGTTTTAATTACATCCACTTCCGAAGTTTATGGAACTGCGCAATATGTCCCAATTGATGAAAAACATCCAAAGCAACCACAATCGCCATATTCTGCATCAAAAATCGGCGCTGATGCAATGGCGTTGAGTTTCTACAATACATTTCAACTCCCTGTAGTCATTGTTCGCCCCTTCAACACTTATGGGCCGCGTCAATCCGCACGAGCGGTTATTCCTACCATAATTACACAGATTGCCAACGGTGCGCGTGAAATAAAGCTTGGTGATTTATCCCCTACACGTGATTTTAATTATGTTAAAGATACATGCAGAGGATTTGTTGAATTGGCGGACTGTAATGCTGCTGTTGGACAGGAAGTCAATATTGCCAGTAATTATGAAATCTCTGTTCGCGATGTATTAAAATTGATTTCCGAAATAATGGGCGAGAAGGTTGATTTTATTGAAGACCAACAACGGGTTCGTCCCCAGAATTCAGAGGTGTTTCGTCTCTGGGGAGATAATACAAAAATAAGATCACTTACCGGATTTGAACCGAGTTATTCAATAAGAGACGGCTTGAAGGAAACAATAGAATGGTTTCTAAACAAGGATAATTTGAAAAAGTACAAGGCCGATATTTACAATGTATAGCAATATTGTAGCATATATTAAACAACTTTTTGGCAATAAAGAGATTATTCCATTGCATGAACCATGTTTTATCGGCAAAGAAAAGCAATATTTATCGGAATGTGTTGACTCGACATTCGTATCAAGCGTTGGAAAGTTTGTTGACAGATTTGAGGCTATGGTATCTGAATATACTGGTGCAAAAAGAGCGATTGCTTGTGTAAATGGAACAAATGCCCTTCATCTTGCGTTATTACTGGTTGGTGTTAAGGATAATGATGAAGTAATAACTCAACCCCTTACTTTTATTGCAACAGTGAATGCTATTTCTTATGCTAATGCGCATCCTGTATTTATTGATGTTGACATGGACACCATGGGTCTTTCTGCGCTTAAAATGGAGAAGTGGCTGGCAGAAAATGCGGAATTAAGAAACAATGAATGCTATAACAAAACAAGCAATAGAAGAATTAAGGCTTGTGTGCCGATGCATACTTTCGGGCATCCTGTAAAACTGGACGAGCTGGTGATCTTATGCAAAAAATATAACATCGAATTGGTTGAAGATGCCGCTGAAAGTATTGGGAGTAGGTATAAGGGCAGACACACGGGAACTTTTGGGAGGGTGGGTGTATTAAGTTTTAATGGAAATAAGACCATAACTACGGGCGGCGGCGGTATGTTGCTTACAAATGATGACGATTTGGCAAAACTTGCCAAGCATTTGACAACCCAGGCAAAGATACCTCATAAGTGGGAATTTGTTCATGACCAAATCGGGTACAATTATCGCATGCCGAATTTGAATGCAGCCCTTGGGTGCGCACAAATGGAGCAGTTGGATTTGTTTATAGAGAAAAAACGTGAACTTGCATCAATGTATAGTAAGTTTTTCAAAGATATTGGGATTGATTTCGTTTCGGAACCAAAAGATTCTTGTTCTAATTATTGGCTTAATACTTTAGTGTTTGCAAAAAAAGAAGAGCAGCAGCATTTTATAATATACACCAATGAGCATGGCGTAATGACTAGGCCAGCTTGGAGATTGATGAATAAACTGACTATGTTTAAAGACTATAAGCGAAGTGACTTGTCGAACGCTGAACACTTAGAAATGAGAGTTGTGAATATTCCGAGTAGCGTGATAATATAGAGCTGTATAATAATAATGAATAAATTTAAAATCGGTTATTTTGCTGACGGACCTTGGTCACATAAGGCTTTTAAAAGATTGGTTATTGATGAAACAATAAAGATATGTTTTATTGTACCAAGAAGCGATACTTTAGACGATACCCTTCAAATATATTCAAAAAAATATAATATTGATTATTTATGTCCTGTGAAAGTAAATTCAAAGGAATTTATTGAAAAAGCTAAATCGTATGAGTGTGATCTTTTTGTTTCAATGAGTTTTGATCAGATTTTTAGGAAAGATGTCATTTTTTTACCAAAGCATAATACGATAAATTGCCATGCTGGGAAATTGCCGTTCTATAGGGGAAGAAATATTTTGAATTGGGCATTGATTAATGACGAAAAAGAGTTTGGGATAACAGTGCATTTTATTGATGAGGGAGTTGATACCGGAGACATTATATTGCAACGAACATATCCTATTACAGATTTAGATAATTATAAGACCCTTCTTGAAAAAGCTTATGAGGAATGCCCCAAAATATTATACGATGCAATAAAGTTATTGCAAAATGGTGACCATAAGATAATTAAACAAAATAATATTCATCCAGTGGGTTTCTATTGTGGGAAAAGAGGTCCGGGTGATGAAGTTATAAATTGGAAATCGAGTTCACGAGGTCTATTTAATTTTATTAGATCAATTTCGTCCCCTGGTCCAAAAGGTACAGCTTATTTTAATGGTGAAGTAGTTAAAATAAACAAGGCGGAAATGGTAACTAATGCGCCAGAGTTTATAAACACTCCAGGACAATTGATAGCAAAAACTGAAAAAGGATTTTATGTGAAAACAGAAGATAGCTTTATCGAAATATCTGAAATAGAAACATCGATAAAACTTAAAGTTGGAGATAGGCTCGAGGGTCGAGCATGAGTATTACTATTATAGCAGAAGCTGGAGTAAACCATAATGGCTCCATTAAAATAGCAAAGCAACTTATAGATGTAGCCGTGGATGCCGGAGCAGACTATGTAAAATTCCAAACATTTAAGGCGGAAAACCTTGTAAGTAAAAAGGCTAAAAAGGCAGATTATCAGAAGAAAAATATTATCGATAAAGACAATTTCCAAATTAATATGCTGAAAAAATTGGAGTTGACTCCAAGCATGCATGATGAATTAATTACTTATGCAGATATAAAAGGAATTAAATTTCTTTCAACAGGTTTTGATGTGGAAAGTATTGATTATCTTGAAAGTATTGGAATTGAATTATTTAAAATACCATCAGGTGAGATCACAAATAAACCATACCTACAGCATATCGCAAGTAAAGGAAAAAAAGTACTTTTGAGCACTGGCATGGCTGATATTAATGAAATTAAGGCGGCTTTGGATCTATTAATAAAAGGAGGTTTGGTTCGCGAAGATATAACTGTTCTGCATTGTACTACAGAGTACCCGGCACCCGTGGATGAGGTGAATTTAAAAGCAATGAATACCATTGCTAAAACGTTTAATGTCAAAATAGGTTATAGCGATCATACGCAAGGTATTGTAATTGCCTTGGCTGCTGCCGCTATGGGTGCTACTGTAATTGAAAAGCATTTTACACTCGATAAGAACATGAAAGGTCCTGATCATCGAGCCTCGCTTGAGCCGGATGAACTTAAAAAGATGATAGAAGGGATACGAATTGTTGAGGCTGCGATGGGTAATGGAATTAAAATACCATTTGCGAGTGAGATAAAAAACAAAGAAGCGGCACGAAAAAGTATTGTGGCTGCTAAAATAATTAAAGTGGGTGAGATGTTTACAATAGATAATCTGACGGTAAAGCGGCCCGGTAATGGTGTGTCTCCTATGCTGTGGGATATAATGATCAACAAAAAGGCTAAAAGAAATTATCAACCGGATGACCTAATTGAGCCATGAGAAAAATATGTTTTGTTACGGGTAGCAGGGCCGAATATGGCCTGTTCAGCCGCTTGATGAAATTGATACAGGCGGATACAGAGTTGTGTTTACAAATTATTGCAACCAATATGCACCTTTCTCCCGAATTTGGACTTACCTATAAAGAAATCGAGAAAGATGGGTTCCGGATAGATAAAAAAGTTGAAATGTTACTATCATCTGATACAGCTAATGGTACGGCAAAATCTGTAGGATTAGCTATTATTGGGTTTGCCGATGCCTACGAGGATTTGAAACCCGATTTGTTGGTAGTAGTAGGTGACCGGTTTGAGATTTTAGCGGCTGCCAGCACGGCTCTGTTTTATAAAATTCCTATAGCACATTTACATGGCGGTGAAATCACCGAAGGGGCTTATGATGACACTATCCGACATGCTGTTACCAAAATGAGCCATCTACATTTTACTTCAACTGATGAGTATCGAAATAGAGTGATTCAGTTGGGTGAAAATCCAAATATGGTGTTTAATGTAGGTGCTATCGGAATTGATAATATTCGGTATTTTCAACTTATATCAAAAAAGGAATTGGAGGAGAGTCTTAATTTTAAATTTGGTGAGAAATGTGTGTTGGTCACTTTTCACCCAGTAACATTGGAAAATCATACTGCTGATAAGCAGATACAAAATATATTGCAGGCCTTAAAATCTATAAATGATTTAAGAGGCATAATCACTCTTCCTAATTCCGACACCAATGGACATATTATTATTCAGAGGATCAATGAGTTTGTAGAAGAAAACAAATCTCGATTTGCAGCCTTTCCTTCCCTTGGTCAACTCAGATACTTATCAGTATTGAAGTATGTTTCTGCTGTTGTTGGTAATTCATCAAGTGGCCTGATAGAGGTTCCTTCATTTGGCATTCCAACCCTTAATATCGGAAATAGACAAAAAGGGCGAGCAAAAGCCGGTACCGTTATAGATTGTGAACCCACATTTGAAGATGTTGTAGAAAAGCTTATATTAATATTATCTTCTAAATTTAAAAAGTCCTGTCAGGGTAGCTTAAATCCCTATCAAAAAGCAAATACTATAGAAGAAATCTTTACTGTTCTTAAAAGTTATAGGATAGACGATCTCGTGGGGAAAAAGTTCTATAATATAAAGGCATAGAATGAAGAATTATACAAGACATCTTATATCTGATAGTGCATCTATTCGAGAAGGGTTGATTAAAATCAACCAAAATTCTGGCGGGATTTTATGCTTGTTTGTTGTTGATGATGCTCAGCGATTAGTTGGAACACTTACTGATGGCGATATACGCAGAGCCTTAATATCAGGAATTGGTATTGATGAAACTACTCGATCCGCAATGAATAAAAATTTTATAAAAATTCAAATTAATGAAATAACTCCAGCTAAAATTAAAAAATGTCGAGTCGACGACATCAAGCTTCTACCTTGTGTTGATGCTGATGGCAAAATCTGTAAAGTTTATAATCTTGTTGAAAAACAGTCGGTTTTACCGATAGATGCAGTATTAATGGCAGGTGGGAAAGGCGAACGATTATTACCTTTAACTGAAAAAACACCTAAGCCTTTGCTTAAAGTGGGTAATAAGGCAATTATTGATTATAACATAGAACGATTACTACATTTCGGAGTGGAGCATATTCATATCACTGTTAACTATTTAGCAGAACAAATTGAATCACATTTTGCTGTAGCAAGGGATGATGTAAAGATATCCTGTATTAGGGAACCGAATTATTATGGTACCATGGGCTCGGTAAAATTTATTACGAATTTTCATAACGATACTGTACTAATAATGAATTCGGATCTGTTCACAAACATAGATTTAGAGGAGTTCTATGATCATTTCTCCAAACATAGCGCAGATTTATCGGTAGCGGCCGTACCTTATTCTGTATCTATCCCCTACGGAATTTTAAAGCTGGAAGATAGGTATATAAGGGGTTTACAGGAAAAGCCTACCTACAACTATTATGCGAATGGCGGAATCTATCTTGTCAAGAAAAAGTTATTAGATCTTATTCCTATGGGGACTTTCTTTGATGCAACTGAATTTGTTGAGTTACTTATTGCACAAGGGTATAAAGTTGTACGTTTTCCCCTCATTGGTTATTGGATAGATATAGGCAAGCCCGCAGATTATCATAAGGTACAGGAATTCATCAAACATATTAAAAGCTAAGTTATGAACAATAAGAAAAGTATCCTTGCAATAATTCCTGCCCGTGGTGGAAGTAAAGGGTTGCCTGGAAAAAATATAAAACCTCTCCAGGGAAAACCGCTTATTGGTTGGACCATTCAGCAGGCAAAGCAATCAAAATATATTGATGAAATATTTGTAAGTACGGACTGCATTAATATTTCGAAAGTATCAGAAGAGTTTGGAGTTAAAGTGCCTTTCTTGCGTCCTGATGAACTATCATCGGATGTGTCTTCATCAATGGATGTAGTATCGCATGTGTTAAACTACTACGAATCAATTAATAGTCAATTTGAATATATTATTTTATTGGAACCGACCTCGCCATTGAGAAAAAGAACGGATATTGATGCTGCGGTTGAACTATTAAATGTTGACAATACGGCTGATGGCATTGTTAGTCTAGGTGAAGTTCACATGGAACATCCGATGATAGTAAAAAAAGTGGATAGAAATAATAAAATTATGCCATATGTTTCTAATTTAAATAAAATTCATCAACGCCAACAAGCTGATAAAGCATATTTTCCCTATGGTGTCATATATATGATAAAAACTTCTGTCTTTAGGAAAGAGCACTCTTTTTACACCGAAAATATTATTCCGTTTCTTATTGAACGATGGCAGTGTTATGAAGTAGATGATATTTATGATTTTCTTTGTATCGAAACTATAATCAAATACAAGATAGGGGAAATATGAAATTTCTAATTATCGGTTTAGGCTCCATGGGTAAACGAAGAATTAGATGTCTTAAATCATTGGGGCATAAAAATATTTACGGTTATGATATTAGAAAAGACAGGCAATGCGAGGCTGAACAAATATATAAGATTCAAACCATATCTGGAACCAATGATAAGATTTTAAGAGAATTTGATGTTTTCATTATATCGACGCCACCGGATATTCATAACAAATATATTAAGCTGGCAATAAATCATGAAAAGCCAGCATTTGTAGAAGCAAGTGTATTATTGGAACATGTTGCAGAAATTGTTAAATACAACAGGAAGAATATTTTTATTGCGCCTTCATGTACTTTCAGGTTTCATCCCGTTATAAAAGATATTAAAAATATATTAAAATCTGAAAAATATGGTAAAATTACCAATTTTACTTATCATTCAGGTCAATTTTTACCAGATTGGCATCCTTGGGAGAATGTTAAAGACTTTTATGTTTCCAATCGTCGAACGGGTGGCGGGCGTGAAATTGTTCCATTTGAATTAACATGGATTGTCGATACCATGGGTTGGCCTTCAGATGTAAAAGGCGTTTTTGGAAAAACATTAGAAGTTGGAGCGGAAATAGACGATACCTACGCTTTTTTGTTGGATTATAAAACATATTTTGGCAGCATTATTGTTGATGTGGCGGCAAGATATGCGACGCGTAATTTGATTCTCAATCTCGAAAAAGCCCAATTGCTCTGGAACTGGAATGATGGTGCCTTAAAATTATTCGAGGCAGATTCAAAACGATGGGTAACTTTTCATCAGCCGGAAAGTCCTGTTGCAACTGGTTATAATAAGAATATAATTGAAAACATGTACATTGATGAATTATCCGCTTTTATAAAAAGCATTAATAGTGATTTTAAATTTCCTAATACGCTTGCAGATGATTTAAAGGTACTTGAAATCCTTGATAAAATAGAAAGGAGTTATGGTGGCTTCAAAAATGGATTATAGTGAACGCCTGAATAGGGTAATACCTGGAGGAGCGCACACATACAGCCGAGGTGATGATCAGTACCCCTCAAATGCCCCCCAAATTCTTGCTCGAGGTGACGGTGCGTATGTTTTTGATGCAAAGGGAAACAAATTTCTTGATTATGGTATGGGACTAAGGGCTGTAACGCTAGGTTACAACAATCGTAGGGTTAATCAGGCGGCTTTTCGTCAAATAGAAAACGGGAATAATCTGACAAGGGCCTCCTTAATTGAACTTGAGGCTGCTGAATTAATGGTAAATACAATTGATGGAATGGACATGGTTAAATTTGCCAAGAATGGATCGAATGTTACAACTGCAGCAGTAAAGCTTGCCCGTGCATTTACCGGGAGGAAATACATTGCCAGGTGTGCCCAACACCCGTTCTTTTCTTTCGATGACTGGTTTATAGGAGATACCCAGACTGACAAAAGGAATTCCTCATGAAATATCACAATTAACGGTAAATTTTAATTACAATGATCTTGATTCTCTAAAGAAGCTTTTTGAAAGATATCCGGGGCAAATTTCCTCTGTAATTATGGAGCCGATAACTACTGATGAGCCAAAAGACAAGTTTCTGCATAAAGTGCAAAAATTATGCAAAGATAATGGGGCTGTTTTTATTTTAGATGAGATGATAACCGGCTTTCGAGTTGATTTAAAAGGTGCAATGAAATACTTTGATATTATTCCAGATTTATGTACCTTTGGTAAAGGAATAGCCAATGGGTTTTCTGTAGCGGCTTTAATGGGCAAGCGGGAAATAATGGAATTAGGTGGGATTAAGGACGCAGGTAAGGAAAGGCTTTTTCTTCTGTCAACTACTCATGGGGCTGAAATGAGTGGATTGGGCGCTCTTGTTGAAACAATTAATATTATTAAAGAAGAAAATGTAATTAACAATTTATGGTCATATGGACGTAAGCTTATAGATGGAATGAATAGTATTTCTTCTACGCTGGGTTTATTAAATCAGTTTTCAGTGGTAGGATTGCCCGCCACCCCGAACTATGTATGTAAAGACGCGGAAGGGGTGGTCTCCATGGAGTTTAGGACGTTGTTTTCCCAGGAAATGATAAAAAACAATATATTAATGCCTTGGATAGCTCTTAGTAATTCACATACTCAGAATGAATTAAACTTAACATTGCAGGCAGTGGAAAATGTCTTGAAAGTTTATAAAAAAGCCTTATCAGATGGTATTAATAACTATCTTGTAGGACCTTCGATCAAACCTGTATTTAGAAAATACAACTGATGAAGATTGCACTGGCATCACTAAATCAATTATGGGAAAACAAAGTTGGAAATAGGTCTCTTTGTGAAGGATTCGCCAGTCTGGCGTCCACTTCAGGCATCGATATGCTTGTCTTTCCTGAAATGACACTGACCGGATTTTCCATGAATCCGGAAAATACGGCTGAAGCAATTGATTCTTCGCCAACAATTGATTTCTTCAAGACTTTGTCAATCAAAAATAATCTGGCAATTGTATTCGGGGTTTGTTTGCATGAAGCATTTGGTTTTACCAATTGTGCTATTTTTGTCTCAAATTCAGGGACTGTTGAAGCAATATATCGAAAGATACATCCGTTTGCTTTTGCAGGAGAAGATAAACACTTTTTACCTGGAAACGAAATTACAGTATTTCATTTTGAAGGTTGCTATATAGGTCTATCTATTTGTTATGACTTACGCTTTCCTGAGCTGTACAGATTATATGCGGATAATTGCCAGATGGTCATAAATATTGCAAATTGGCCGGAAAAGCGGATTGATCACTGGACAACGTTGTTAAAAGCCAGGGCCATTGAAAATCAGTATGTTGTCATTGGTGTTAATCGAACTGGACGCGATAAAAACCAATTAAGTTATATTGAATCTTCAAATATCTTTCTGCCTGACGGGTTGAATCCGAAATTGGTTCATCGGGAAAATGTATATTCGGCTTATGAAATTAATCCCTGGTGCGTAGGCGAATACAGGAAATCATTTCCTGTATTACAGGATAGAAGAAAAGGATGGTATGAAAAAAATGGGCTTGTTGCTTCAAGATAAGGTTGTAGTTGTAACTGGTGGTTCCGGATTAATCGGAAAGGCCATTATTTCCGATATCTGTAATAAGGGTGGAATAGCTGTTAATGTCGATGTTTCAGTTGAAACCGATTTGCAAAAATGTACTCTCAAGGCCGATATCACGAAAGACGAAGAGATTAAAAATGCTGTAAAAGAAATAATCTTAAAATTCGGCAGGATTGATGGTTTGGTAAACAATGCTTATCCGCGTACAAAAGATTGGGGTGTTAAATTTGAAGATGTGTTGCCTGATTCATGGCGCAAAAATGTTGATATGCAAATGAATAGCTATTTTGTTTTTTGCCAGACAGTACTTAAACAAATGAAAATCCAGCATAGTGGTTCTATAGTCAATATTGCATCAATATATGGGGTAGTCGGGAATGACTTTAGCGTTTATGAAGGGACAGGGTTGACATCAGCCGCGGCGTATTCTGCCATCAAAGGCGGAATCATTAATTTTACTCGTTATATGGCTTCTTATTTTGGAAGGGAAAACATCAGGATTAACTGTGTTTCCCCAGGTGGGATATTCGACAATCAACACACAGAGTTCGTAAAAAATTACGAGCGTAAAGTTCCTATGAAACGCATGGGAAAGCCCGATGATATTGCACCGGCTGTTTCATTTCTACTTTCAGACGAGGCCGGATACGTAACCGGTCATAATCTGATTGTTGATGGCGGCTGGACAGCCATATAATATACCGCTTTAATCTAAAATCTGGCTAAAGCATTTAATGCAAATGAATAATATAATTTTAGAATTGTAGCTTAAAATGCAGGGTGATTCCTTAAAAAAACGTTTTTTGTTCAAACTTGCCACTAATATAGTCGGCTTTACTATCAGCATTCTGACCGCAGGGCTGGTTCCAAGGGCTCTTGGGGTTGATGGTTATGGCAACTATACATTTCTTTATACGATTTTAATGCAGTTTTTGCTGTTTATTGAGATCAAGTCAAGTACATGGTTTTTTAAAAGAGTATCCCAGAATAATGATGCAAAAGAGAATTTTGTCTTTTATGGATATTTGATTAGCGCTTTTATAATAATACTATTTCTTGTAATCGGTTTCCTGTATTTCTTTAACTTCTCAAACATGGTTTTTCTTAAGCAGCCTATTTCATATGTCATATTGGCGGCAGTAGTAGTTTTCGTTTCCTGGCTTCAATCTGTTTTTTCGCAAATGATGGATGCCTATGGACAAACTGTTTGGCTGGAGAAAATGCAGATTGTTTTCCGTATCGTATCTATTTTACTATTAGTTTCCATTATTTATTTTAATGGATTAAGTATTGTTAAATACTTTGTTTTTCAATTCTTTGTTGCATTATCCCAAATTCTTGTTATTTATTTTTACTTAAAAAAATATAAAGATATTATTTTTATCGCTCGGATAAGATTTGAAGAATTTAAGAAGCAGTTTAGAGCGTTTTATGTTTATTGCGCGCCATTGGCATTATACCAACTGGTTGGTACAATTTATTTGTTGGCAGACAGGTGGATGCTGCAGTTTTTTGGGGGAGCTAACCAGCAGGGTTTGTTTTCCTTCAGTCTGTTATTTACCAATGTATGTGTTATTTTTACCACCGCTATGATGCCTCTTCTTATGCGGGAAATGTCCATTTATGCTGAAAATAAAGATACGGCCAAGATGTCCTTATTGTTCCGGAATCAGGTGCCGATGCTTTATGCAATAACTGCTTTTTTCTGTTGTTTTTTGTTTACACAAGCCGAGAACTTAATCGGTATTTTTGGCGGCGCAAAATATGCGAATGCTGTGCCGATATTTTTAATTTATATCTTTTATCCATTGGTTTATACGTATGGGAATTTGCATAGTACTGTTTTTTATTCTTCAGGCCGCACAAATGTATATTTATATTTATCATTGATAATGACTCCATTAAGCTTGGTTGCAACGTATATACTTGTTGGTGATAATAAATATGTCGGGATGAATTTAGGTGGTAGGGGACTTGCATTAAAAGAAATAGTTATGGGCGGGATCAATTGTATCGTATATTTAACCGTGAATGCAAGGTTTTTGAAGTTGAATTTTATTAAACATTTTCTTCATCTTATATGCTCGCCTTTTATATTTGTTGCTATAGGACTGGCTTCACACTATTGTGTTTCGATTTATTCAATTGAGAGAGTTCAAATAAATTTTATTGTTTCTGGTGTGTTTTATACTTTACTTGTAGTTATATTGGTTGCATTTGTACCTCGTGTTTTTGGACTTAAAAAACACCAGATTAATGATTTTTATTTGATTATAAAATCAAAGTTTACGAAAGCATAATTTATGAAGGACTTAATAAAGTTTGTTCAGTTTATGCTTTATTTTACTAATCTTGGATTTTTAAGAAATGTGAAAAGGTTGTTGTTTAAGAGGGGAAAGCGTCAAGATGTGTCAAAAGAAAAGAAACTATTCGCATCTATTAATAGGAAAAAATGGGAGAAGCTTGATAGGACGGGGAGTATTATTGAGGAAATAGTTCTTGTCGAGGGATATTTGGTCGGTTCCGGGCCAAACTATTTACTTCGTACCGGAATTCTTGCAAAAGCTGTGGAGGAAACAAGGAAATTAACACCGTTTGTTCTTTTTATGGACAAAGTCAGTAAAGAGAAAGAGAAGCGTCTTCTTTATGAATCTTTTGACATTTCAAATTTCCTTGGCTTGTCGGATTTTCAACCTTCTTTTTTATTACGTTGCAGGCTCTTAATTAAAACGATTAAAATTTATCAAAAACTTAGTACACCGGAAGACTTGATAAGTTTAGAGCATAATGGTCTGTTGTTTGGGGACTTACTTTATGATACAATAATTAAAGAATGCAATAAATACACAATTTCTAGAATCGGGATAAATGAATTTATATATATCTACAAAGCATTAGAATATATCCAATCCTATTCAAGACTAATTGATTTATTTCCAATTAAACATTATATCGCAACACACTCCCAGTATCTCTGGTATGGGCTTTTAGTAAGAATCTGTATTCTTAGAAATGTTCCTGTTTATGAATCTACTGATATTATTCTTTTTAGTTATTGTAAAATAGAGAAAAATGGTAAGGTGCAATTTCCATATTATCATGGGTATATGCACGATGAAATCAAAACAGCTATCAATAATGCTCCTGTCGATGATAATTTGATACGCAATGCAGAAAGAATGCTTGAACAGAGATTTTCCGGAAATCTTGAGCAATCGGATGCTATAGTTGCTTATAAAAATAAGAAAAACTATTCTCGCACTGAGTTCGACAAGAAAACAGGCATTGTTAACAATTTCCCTATTATATTTATTTTTTGTCATGCCTTTTCAGATGCCCCGCAAGGTTTGAGCGATCATATGTTGTTTAGAGACTATTACTATTGGCTTCAAGAAACATTGAGGTTCGTGAAAAATGTTACTAATGTTAATTGGATTGTAAAACCTCATCCGATGGTTTCTGCATATGGTGAGGAGGGGCAAGTTGAAAAACTATTGGCGGAATATAAATCGTCAAATATATTTCTTTGCCCTAATGATTTTAGTACCGCAAGTGTCGGGCATTTGGCTTCGGGAATTGTTACTGCTCAAGGAACGGTTGGTATGGAGTTTGGTTGCCTAGGGATTCCAGTTTTGTTGGCTGGATGCCCATTTTATGCTGGTTTTGGATTTACCATTGAACCTAAATCAAAAGCGGAATATTTTGAATGCCTATCTAAAATCTCTACAATAAATAAACTTAATCCCTCACAAATTGAAACAGCAAAACGAGTTTATGCTGAATTTATGAAGTTACAAGAAACGGATACATCTTTGATAGACACTACAATTTTATTTAAAGTTTGGGGAGTTGAAGGAAAGCCTAACACCGATTTGGCTTATTCTTTATTAGCGGATCGTATAAATAAAGTTGATTTTAAAGAATATTCATTATATAAGTCGGCAATAAGATTGTTATCCAAATGATTGGTAAGACTGTTTATAAAGCAACACGCCTGCTAATTTGTCATCCGTTTAGATTTACCAATCTGCTAATTGAATCTATAAATTCTTATTCATGTTTTATAATGGTTTGTCTATATAAGAAGAAAAAAGTGATACGACAAAAATCATCCCTTCCAGAAGTTGTGGTTTTATTGGCGGATGATGTTGTTATTAAAATATCCTGGAAAAAAGAAGTAATAAAAAGAGAGTATGAAAATATGAACCTTGCAATGGAACAAGAGTCCATTCGAGACATGATCCCACCCCATCATTATTCGTCTTGCTTTTTGTTTAAAATTCTCGAAATAAAACGTTGTCTTCCACTTAAGGAAGATGAGATATTCGGTGCTGCGCGTGCCATATTAAACAGATTCGCATATGCTGGTTCTTTGGTAAAATCTCCTTCTCTCTCGAATTTTAAACAAATTCAAAAGGGCATCGAGGTTGTAGGTTATATCAAGGGATGTGATGTAAAACGGCTAATTTTAAACAGGGTTAATGATATTTTAGAATTTGGCCTTTTCGCAATCGGGCCAGCCCATGGCGACTTTCATCAGGGCAATATCTTAAAAGACAATGATAACAAATATGTTATCATTGATTTGGACTGTTATAGGAAATATAGTATCCAGGATTTTGATGTTTTATATTTTGTACTGCAATTTTATGTCAATAAAAACCAATTGACCTGGTATAAGCAGCTATTAAAGCTAATTGACACCCAAATATTTTTGATGGAGGTTCAGTCTTTTTTTTCAAAAGAATTTTGCAGTATGGAATTTGATCGTCTATCATTGCTGTTTTTTTTGGATAGAATAGGGCAAGAGACAATGTATGTTAATGGATTTAAGCAAATGCCATTAAAAGAGATTTGTGAGGTAATTGATTGGTTTTTAACAAAACAGATTAATTTATTTCCAATAACAAATACCCATCAATAATTAACCTATAACCTATACAGGTTCTAAGAATTATTTGATTTCCGAACTCTGAATAACTTATAATTATTCATAAAAAATGACTTATATATCGAATAGCAATGAATAAGATAGAGTTTGGTAGTACATTGCTTAGGTGAAGTCTATATAAATAAGTTTACAAAATAAGTGCTTTGCTTTTTAAAAATATTCAGTCTATCTAAGAGGATTATCCTGTCTATAACTAAAAGTATAATATGTAATTTATAAAGAGGAATCACAATGAAATACTGTTCACAATGTGTTATGCCTGAAACAAGGCCAAGAATTTCTTATGATGAAAGTGGTCGGTGTAATGCTTGCCAATGGAGTGAAGAGAAGAAAACCTCAATAGATTGGAAATCAAGATGGCTCTTTCTTGAAGAATTATGCGACCAACACAGAACTAAATCAGGTTTTGATTGTATTGTACCTGTGAGTGGCGGAAAGGATAGCAGCTATGTTGCATATATGATGAAATATAAACTTAAAATGCATCCTCTTTGTGTCACAATTAGACCTGGAATAACGTTTGAAATTGGAGAAAAAAATTTAATTAATTTTATTAATGCTGGTTATGACCATATACATATAACGCCAAATCCCTTTGTATTAAAAGCGATTGATAAGTTTGGGTTTGAAGAAGCAGGCCAACCTTTATTAGGGTGGCAGACTGCGGTTCAGACTGCCATATTTCGCATTTCCACTAAAATGAACATCCCATTGGTTATGTTTGGTGAAGAAGGTGAAACTGAATACGGCGGTTCAAAGAAACTAAACAATCAACATTATTACGATGCTGCTGATAGCATTAAGATTTATCTTGAGGGGCACGACCCAATGCGATACCGCGATATGTTTACTGAACAAGAATTATATTGGTTTTCATATCCAAGTGCACAAGAAATGAAGGCTGCAAATCTTTGTATTGCCCATTGGTCTTATTTTGAGAATTGGGATTCGTACGAGCATTACCTTCTTGCAAAGGACAAATGCGGCCTTAAAGAGCAATTTGAGCGAGCCTCCGGTACATACAATAATTTTGCTCAATCTGATACATCCCTTTATAACCTGCATACTTACTTGATGTATCTTAAATATGGTTTTGGCCGCTGCTCGCAGGATGTTGGTATTGATATTCGGCGAGGAGCATTAAGTAGAAAACAGGGTGTTTCGCTCATTAAAAAATTCGACCGTGAAGACCCTGAGCAATTTATCCCCCACTATATGGAATATTTTGGATTGTCACGACAGGGGTATGATGCAATAATTGAAAAACATGTAAATAAAAAGCTTTTTAGCTTTGAGAATGGAAAGTGGATGCCCACCTTTGAGGTTCATTAATGCTTTCAATTATTGATTATGGGATGGGTAATCTGCGGTCAGTAATAAATGCTCTTGAATATTTAGGTGTAGAGAACAAATTAGTTCAGACGGCAGAAGAAATATTAGATAGCGATAAACTTATTTTACCCGGTGTAGGTTCGTTTCGCGAGGCTATGGAAAACCTAATACGTCTTAATATTGTTGATTCAATTCAAAAGGCAAGCAGGAATGGTAAGCCTATTCTTGGAATATGCCTTGGTATGCAGTTGTTAGCCGAATATGGTGAAGAAGGCGGTCTTTGCAATGGTCTTGGATTGATAAGCGGGAGGGTTAAATTTCTAAATACAAAACGATCTGATATCAAAGTACCGCACATGGGGTTTAATCAGGTAGAAATAATTAAGAACGACTCGTTATTCTCCGGTATTAAAGATCGAAGCTACTTTTACTTTGTTCATAGTTATCATTTTAATGGCATTTCAGAAGATGTTGCAGGAGTTACTGATCATGGGATTAAATTTACGTCAGTGCTGATTCGTGGAAATGTAATTGGCACTCAATTTCATCCGGAAAAGAGTCAAAGTAACGGTTTGCGATTATTGAAGAATTTTTGCGAGAGGTAGGATGCTAGAGAAACGATTAATTTTTACATTGCTTTTCCAGAATGGCAGTTTTATGCTGAGTAGGAACTTCTCTCTACAAAAGGTAGGAGATCTTAATTGGGTCAGGGAAAACTACGATTTCGATGCAATTGCATATTCAATTGACGAGCTAATTATTCTTAACGTAGAAAGGGATAAGAAAGATCTGCAAAAGTTTTCTAAAGTTATAGAGGATATTGGAAAAAAATACTTTATGCCAATTGCTACAGGTGGTGGTATAAGGTGTATTAAAGATTCAAATCTCCTTTTAAGGGCTGGCGCTGATAAGGTAGTAATAAATACTCCAATATTTACTGAGCCGGAATTGGTGAAAGAACTTGTAAAACAATTTGGAAGTCAATGTGTCGTAGCCTCTATTGATTATAAGAATGAAAATGGCGTAAGAACAGTATTTATTGAAAATGGGGTGCGCCCTATTGGAATGGTTGCAGAGAAGGCAGCTTTTCTTGCCCAATCTCTCGGGGTCGGAGAAATTTATTTGACTTCGATGAGTAATGATGGAACAGGACAGGGATTAGATTTGGACTATGTTTCCAAACTTGGAGCAATGCTCAGTGTGCCTTTGATTATATCTGGCGGAGCTGGAAATTTTGAGCATCTTTCTGCTGCACTAAAAAGTCGAGATATTTCTGCTGTCTCTACTGCTAATCTGTTTAATTTTATGAGTGATAACCTGACAGAAGCGCGTCATTATATTATTGAAGCTGGTACCTCTTTGGCGACTTGGGGAAAAATTAAAGAAGGAGTATTTTATGATTAGAATAGATGGTAAGAAAGTCTTCCTCAAACCATTTGATGAACAAAATCTTAATGATCCAAAGTATTTTGCATGGGTCACTGATATTGAAGTTATTAAATATATAGGACGTGATGAGTATTTAAAACCATTAAGATTTGAAAAGGTTCGTGAATATGTAGAAGGGTTATGGTGTAATGAGTTATGTGCTTTTTTTGCAATTTACCATTCACAAGAAAATCAGTTTATTGGAACAGTTAAAATAAACTATCTCAATGAAGCTGGTTTAATTACTCGTACCGCAGATATCGGCATTATGATTGGTGCAAGAGAATACTGGGGAAAAGGTCTTGCTACGGATGCATTATTTGCTACATGTCAATATACATTTAATGTACTTGGAGCCAGAAAGTTGACTGCAGGTGCTGTTGCTGCCAATGGTGGCGTAATAAAAGCGTTTCTGAAGATAGGCTTTAAAGAAGAAGGACGTATTAGAAAAAAGCTTTTAATCTCCGGAGAATATATTGATCATGTCTTGCTTGGATGTTTTAAGGATGAGCTTGTTTCCTTATTAGAATAATTTATACTTTTATTGATGTACAAAACAAATCAAATAATACGAAAAACATATAGGATATTAGCAAAATAAGTTAGATGGTGAAACTACTCATACGTTTAGTTCTGATGAGTACATTTTTAGTATGCGCATTAATTTGATGACCTCATGCAAATATAATAATTGCAGCACGTAAAGAACATTTTTGCGTCTAATAAAATAAATATATTGTATTTGTAATATGGTAAACAAACTTTCTTTAAACAGGAAGCATTATGCGTATATTGATTTTGTTCTGCATGGTACCGGTTATTGTATTTGCTCAAAGTTATTTAGAAGCAAGCGGACAAACCACAGTGTTTACATTAACGGCAGGAGTAAAGACCGGGTGGGATTTGGGTGTAGCGTATCCGTTCGGTAGCTCCATATAGGTTTTCGCGACCTTTTTCGTTATCTTATATGTACACGAAGGAGGTCACATGTCAAAACGAATCCAAAAGTTCCGACAAATGCGCAGGGCGATTCAAGCACAACCAAGCAGCGGTCTGAGTATTGCATCGTATTGTCTCAAGCATAAAATACATCTATCGACTTTTGGCTGGTGGAAAAAGCGTATTCGTGAAGGAGAGGCATCGTTATCACGGATAGCACGAGCAGAAAACAACCCAGGGTTTGTCCGCATCCTACCGGATGCGCAGACGCTTGCATGCAGGGAAAACTGTGAGCTTTCATTCCCGGATGGACGTGTTTTGAGCTTTCCGATTTCATATCCGCTGGAATCGCTGCTGACCGTCTTGAAAGGGGTGACCGTATGATGTTCGGCCCAGGCTCCGCATCCGCCATTTACCTCTGCACAAGGGCGGTGGACATGAGGAAAAGTTTCGACGGTTTGAGCGGTGAGGTAAGTCAGCACATGGGACGTGATCCTGCGAGCGGAGATTATTTCGTATTCACCAATCGACAGCGGGACCGTTTAAAGATATTAGTGTTTGACCGCCACGGATACTGGGTGCTGGCCAAACGACTGGAGCAGGGGCGCTTCAATTTATCACTGAGCGAAGAGGCGCTTCGTTCAGGGCAAATTAACCTGCCAAGGGAGGAATTGATGTGCATTATCGAAGGCATTGATCTGCGTTCGATCAGGAGACACCGACGTTATACACTTCCGGCGAAAGCCTCAGCCGGAGAGATCAATAAAAATGATGTTTCATAGGGAAAAATGAAAGATAAGCCTTGACTTTCTGCGTTGAATATATTATATTTAATTATGTCAAACGGCAAAACACCTTCTGCACCTTCTCTCCCCGCCACCCCCGAAGAAAAAGATACGCTCATCTTCAAACAGCAGGAAAGAATCCTCGCGCTCACCTTCGAGCTTGCCAATCTCAAACGTCTTATCTTCGGTCAAAAGGCAGAACGGTTTGTTCATGCACAAGTTCCTGTAGAACAAACCAAACTCTTCAGCGAAGAAGTGCCCTCTGTAGGGATAGCCGAGACTAAAGAGAAAATATCCTATGAAAGGTGTAAACCGGCCCGGAAGGGACATGGCCGCAACCCTATTCCTGAAGGCATTTACACTGAAATCATCATGCTTGAACCCACCGCCGAAGAAAAGCATTGCACCACTTGTGACACCGATAAAGTCTTCATTGGTAACGACGAGACCACTGAGCTGGAATACAAGCCAGCCGTGTTCTATGCAAAGAAATATGTTCGCCCTAAATACGTTTGCAAAGCCTGCCCAGATGCCGGTGTCACCATGGCCCCGCTTCCTGCTCGTCCTATTGAACGAGGCGTGGCGGGAGTTAATCTTATCACTTGGATAATCATCAGCAAATTCCTCGACGGCCTGCCGCTTTATCGGATAGAAAAGATTTTCAAGCGTTACGGCATCCACATAAACCGCTCCTCGATGGTCGGGTGGATAGAACAGGTTTGCCATTACCTTCAGAATATTTACGATATCATGCGCGAAGACCTTCTCAAATCCTACTGTATTCAAGGAGACGAGACGCCGCTCAAAGTCTTGGACGGCGAAACACAGGGGAAAGCCCATCTGGGGTGGTTATTCCCCTATGTAGGCGATGAATGCCTCGCCATATTCGACTACCGCCCTGGCCGTGGTCGGGAGGGACCGAATGAAATGCTCAAGGACTTCAATGGCAAACATTTGATGACAGACGGATATGCGGGTTATCTGGAAATAGTTAACCGGAAAAGTCTGGTACATTTGATCTGTTGGGTTCATGCGCGGCGAGGTTTCTTTGAGGCCAAAGAAACGGAGCCGGAGTTTGCCGGAAAAGTTCTGGACCTCATTGGCCAGCTCTATGAAATAGAAAAGAGGGCGCGAGACAACAAAATGGAACCTGCCCAACGCTTCGAATTGCGCAAAAAGGAGAGCACCCCAATTGTTGAGGCTATCCATCAGCTTATCCAAAATCCTGGAAAAACCATCTTGCCCCAAAGTCCTATGGGCAAGGCCATCTCCTTTGCGCTCAATCATTGGGAGAAGCTGAATAACTTTCTTCTGGATGGTAAATTGCCCATCGATAATAATCTGGTCGAGAGGCTTATCCGAACCGTTGCCATCGCCAGAAAGAATTTCCTGTTCTGCGGTTCTGAGGAAGGCGCCAAACGCACCGCCATTATTTACTCTCTTATTGCCACTTGCAATCTCAACGATATCAACCCTTTCGAGTACCTCTCCGATGTGCTGACCAGGATTGCCGACTACCCCGTAAAGAAAATCCGCGACCTTACGCCTGCTGCCTGGAAATTGTCAAAGAACGCTGCTTGATCAAGCTTGTCGCTGCCCGCATATAATATCGCTAAAATTCAGATAGAATGCTATATGGAGTGACCGAACGGATACGGTGTAGCAGTTCAAAAATCTGGAGTAATGCTTGCTCCTGAGGTTTTTCGAATAAGCACAACTGGAAACGGGCTGTTTATTCATACAGGGGCCAAAGGGGTGGTCAAATTATTCAATATACGCGGGCGAATGGTAGCTGCGATAAAAGTGAATCATGACGGGTTTGAACCCTTGTCACGCGGTTTAGCAAATGGTATCTATGTTGCCCGATTTGAAACGCCAGGCTTCCTTTCAAAAGCAACGAGATTGGCGGTGGTGCGATGAGCAGATTAATCATACTTTTTGTGTTATATTTTGGTATTGTCTGTCATGCATCATTAACCGTGGATTCAGTTACCGTTGACAGTGTTTGGAACAGTGACAGCACTTGGTATGATGATCTTGGAATTTTGCAAGAGCGGAAGAGCCGGGACTGCATTGTTGGATTTAAACCAGAGGGGCAGGGTAAGGCGGAGTGCTCCATCGAATTATCCATAGATGGGGGTGGAACCTGGGGACCAAATCCAAATCCATTAAGAATTCTCGATGATGGGATGGCACTACCAGCACAATGTGGAATAAAAAAGCAGATTAAGCTTCGCGTGTTTGGCGGGGATCGTCCGAATATGGTATTTCGCATTACAGGAAGGCAGTATCAGCCGATCATTTCCGGGGACCCCAAAAAGGTTTGGCTCATTGATGATAAAGTTCCAGGTGATGCCAATGATGTTTTGTTGCAATGTAAACATGATAACGACACATTGAATTCAGGGTTTGCCCCAATCACTG
This sequence comes from uncultured Fibrobacterota bacterium, assembly GCA_963831235.1. GTDB lineage: Bacteria > Fibrobacterota > OXYB2-FULL-49-7 > OXYB2-FULL-49-7 > JAEUSG01 > CAWHPS01. The sequence continues at coordinate 154,941 of CAWHPS010000059.1, read as the reverse complement.
AAGTTTATTGGGACGCACTTGCGGATGATATATTGGATGCCAGCACAAGTAACTTTACATGGATATGGCAGACTACTGTTCCTATGGGAGAGTCCGGCCAGAAATGTTTGGTCATCGTTAAGGCTCTTGACTTCAATGGCCTTTTTAGTGAGCCCTGTACGTTGACTGTAAGGTTTGGTCTTCCACCAATAATTCCTATTGATGGTAATGGCACAATTGCTGCGTTCAAAATGGATGCAACGGAAGTAACCCAGGAGTTGTACATGGCAGTTATGGGTACAAATCCTTCTGGTTTTAATTCCGGAGGCGAATTGCCTGTTGAAAATGTAACTTTTGGTGATGCGGTCTTATTCTGTAATGAATTGTCAAAGATGTGTGGCAGAGATACTGTTTACATTCATTCCGCAATGTATCCCCCTATGTATCTTGACTATAGTCATATTGATTACACTCAGAATGGTTATCGATTGCCGACAAAAGCTGAATGGGTATATGCTTGCCGTGCAGGGGTTGCTACGGATTATTATTGGGGCAGAAATTATCCGCCAACCACATATGAAGACACTTTAGATGTGGATTCTAATGCAGTGTTCGATTATAATTCTAACAACAGTACCTTATCAGTGGCAGGAAAGAAGCCTAACATGTGGGGATTGTATGATATGAGTGGAAATGTTTGGGAGTTTGTAAATGACATATCTGGAACATCCTATGTTAGTAATCGTAGGGTTATAATGGGTGGATGCTATAACGACGATGTAAGCTATATGCGTTCGGGTTCAAGTACTGGCGTTACCTGGACCTATCATGACCAAAGCATCGGTTTCAGACTTGTGCGTGGCCAATGATATTTGCCTTCGAAGTAAAGATAGTTGCATTCTTGTTTATAGCATTGCCTTGAGCATATCTTTATTGGAGTGCTATTTGTTTGATTTTAGCTTTCCATATTACTTATAATTTGTCATGAAAAAGGTAAAATAGATTGTAAGCAATTGTCATAAAAACAAATAAAATGATACGAGAAATAAAACACAATAACCAATTGCTTGGTATTATAATTCGTACCGGCTTTCAGAAGGATGGGATAGATTTCTTTACTCCTGGTGATTTTTCGCAACAGTTAGGTTATATGAATCGCGGGAAAGACTATGTCATACCTCCTCATGTACATAATGTCGTTGAACGAAAAGTCGAATTAACACAAGAAGTTCTGTTTATTAAATCAGGCAAGGTACGGGTGGATTTTTACGATAACAAGCAGGAATATTTAGAGAGTGTTATTGTTGAAAAAGGGGATGTTGTCTTATTGGCTCATGGCGGGCATGGGTTTCAAATGCTGGAACAATCTGAAATCATTGAGGTGAAGCAAGGTCCGTATTGCGGAGACCAGGACAAGACCCGTTTCAAGCAAGTCGATAGTTGCAAAATCAAAATTGTTTAATTAATAATAATTATGAAAGAATTTATCCCTGTCTGCGAGCCTTTTCTTAATGGAAATGAATTGAAATATGTCACGGATGCCGTGGCTACCGGGTGGATTTCTTCTGCTGGCAAATATGTAACAGAGTTTGAAAATAAATTCGCGGCTTATTGCGGGTGCAAATATGGTGTTGCTGTCTGTAATGGTACAGTATCATTACATTTGGCATTGGTTTCTCTTGGTATAGGCAAAGGCGACGAGGTGATTATTCCTTCTTTTACCATGATTGCTTCCGCTTTTGCGGTTTGCTATACTGGAGCCATGCCTGTTTTTGTTGATGCTGATAAAGATACCTGGAATATTGATGTTTCCAAAATCGAAGAAAAAATCAATGCTCGCACAAAGGCAATTATGCCAGTGCATATTTTCGGGCAAATGTGCAATATGGAACGTATAACCGCATTGGCTAAAAAGCATAAACTCCATATTGTTGAAGATGCCGCAGAAGCCCATGGGGCGGAATATAAAGGAGTAAAAGCCGGCGCTTATTCTGGTATTGCCTCATTTAGTTTCTTTGCAAACAAAAATATCACCACCGGTGAAGGTGGAATGGTGGTTACAAACAATGAAGATTTATTTAACAAGGCAAAGTATTTTAAGAATGTCTGTTTTCCGGTTTCAGGCAGTCGTAACTACACTCATGATGATATAGGGTTTAATTATCGCATGTCAAATGTAATTGCAGCCATAGGTTTGGCTCAGGTTGAGAAAGCCGATGAGTACAGGAATTTACGCATAAAGAATAACCAGCTTTACAGAAAATATCTGCAAGATGTAAAGGGAATCGTGTTACAACAGGAACGGCCGGAAGCGCTGAATGTATGCTGGATGAATGCCGTGGTGGTTGAGGCGGAGAAATATGGACATTCAAGGGATAAGCTGATTGCACACCTTAAGGCAAACAATGTTGATACGCGGCTGCTGTTCAATGGCATGCATCATCAAAAGTCTTTGAAAGATTATGGTTGTGACTGCTCGGGTGAATATCCTGTATGTGATTGGCTTACAAATAACGGATTTTATTTGCCTTCCGCAAGCAATCTACCAGAAAACAAAATTAAATATATTTGTGACCTTATAAAGGAGTTTTGAACAATGAGTACTCCGGTCTTTGATGTCTATGCGCAATATTACAACCTTCTTTATCAGGATAAGGATTATCAAGGAGAGGTTGATTATGTTGAAAGTTTAATCAAAAAACACAAGTCGAATACTAAAACAATCTTGAATCTGGGCTGTGGAACGGGTAGGCACGATGTTCTTTTTGCTAAAAAGGGATTTGAAATTACTGGTGTTGATTTATCAAAGCAAATGATTGAATTTGCCAAGTCTAATCCCGAGGCAAAGGGTTGCACGTTTGTTCAGGGAGATGCGAGAACGGTTAGGTTGAACAAAAAGTTTGATGTCGTGGTCTCACTTTTTCATGTAATCAGCTATCAAACCACCAATGAAGACCTGGAAAATTTCCTGAAAACAGCCAAACTGCATATAGCCGAAGGCGGATTGTTGATATTTGACTGTTGGTATGGTCCGGCTGTGTTGACAGACAGACCCAGTGTACGAATTAAGCGCATGGAAAATTCACAGACATCCGTAGTAAGATTGACCGAACCTCAAATGTACGCTAATAGAAACGTCGTTGATGTTAATTATGATGTTGAGGTAACTGATAAGAAAACAGCGAAGAGGGAGATTGTCAAAGAACTTCATTCGATGCGGTACCTTTTTTATCCCGAAATAGAACTTTTGTCAAAATCAGTAGGTCTAACTATCATCAATTTCGAAGAATGGTTAAGCGGGAGGGTTCCCGATTATAATAGTTGGAATGCCTTGTTCGTATTAAAGAGCTAACACATGAAGATTGGTGTTTGGTTGGCAGATGGATATAATCCCTTGCATGGTGGTGGATATTCCTATTATAACAAACTTATTCATGGAATAGATAATTATCAATTCGCCGACGGAGTAGAGGTTTGTTATATCGCATCAAGACCTCTGCAGAATAATACTCTTAAGAAAGAAGTCATTGTCCTTAAAAGAAATTCTCCGACTGTTTTGCCCAAACGAATATTCCGCAGCGCGCTAATAAAAGCCTTTGCAAAAATCGACATTCCCCTTTTTGGCGGCCCTGTTATCCAAAAGAATTTTTCCGATAAATTAACAGAAAAAGGTGTGGATCTATTATACTACCCTATACAGGCCCAATGTTTTGTTAGTGATTTTCCTTTCATTGCCACATCGTGGGATATGGGTCATCGAAGCATGTTTCCTTTTCCTGAAACAACCCATGGCTCGGAATTTATTTTACGCGATCATTGGTATCGTTATGTTTTACCACAGGCCCTAAAGGTTTTTGTCGAGTCCGAAGCTGGAAAAGAAGAGCTGATTGGTTTTACAGGCGTTGATTCGAGGAAATTATCCGTTGTGCCCCTCTTTTCCGGAGATGTCACCGCGAATATTGTTAATGTTGATGTCCAGAGGCAATTGCTGTCGGATAATGGCCTCGAATCGGATAGGTATTTCTTTTATCCCGCCCAGTTTTGGGCACACAAGAATCATTTTGGCTTGATCTGTGCATTTGAAAAATTTATAACATTAAATTCGGGTTATAAGCTTGTGCTTACGGGTTCAGACAAGGGTACTGCGTCGTATATAAAAAGTGTTGTCGCTGAGAAAAAGATTGAAAATAAGGTTCTTTTCCTGGGGTTTGTACATGAGACGCTAATTTATACTCTATATAAAAATGCAACCGCGTTAGTTATGCCAACTTTTCTTGGGCCGACAAATATGCCTCTGATTGAGGCTTTGGAAATTGGTTGTCCTGTTTTATGCTCTGATTTAAAGGGCCATCACGAAATTCTGGAAAATTCCGCTATTTATTTTGATCCGGCCAAATATCAGGAGATGGCGCACGCGATGGAACGAATTATTGAGAAAAATACCAAAGAAGAGCTATTGGTACTTCAAAAAAAAGTGCTGCAAAAATCAAAGTTCACCTTGGGTGCGGCCCTTCAATCTATAAATAATGCTTTCATGGAATTGGTAGATATCCGGAAGTGCTGGAAATGTTAAGCTAAGAAGAGAACTGAACCTTATGAATCCTGGTCATAAATGGTTTCACCCATCTTTATCACTATTTTGAGACCAAAATTGTCTATGCTTACTTTTATTATATTTGCTATGTGTCATTTCACACTATCTTTTATTGCAACTATGGTGAAACGCGAAGAATAAAGAGCAAAGAATATGATACGTGTTTATATAAATGGAAGATTTCTCACGCAAAAGATTACTGGAATTCCGAGGTTTTCATACGAAATGTGCAGGGCATTAAGGTGCGCGGGATTGGATTTTGTTGTCATTACTCCAAAAAGAATACGGGAAGATCTATATAAATGTGAGTTTAACATTGAACGCATAGGATTGTTCCGGTCACATTTTTGGGAGCAAATAGATCTTCCCGTTTACTTACGGAAAAAGGGCAATCCAATTCTGATTAGCTTCAGTGGTCTTGGACCGTTATTTTATAAAAAGCTAATTTGCACAATATGCGATGTTTCCTTCTTTGTAAATCCAAAATGGTTCAATTGTATTTATTCGCGATTTTACTCTTTTTGTACACCAATACTTGTTTCTCGTTCTATTAGAATTATCACGATTAGCAACTTTTCTAAGAATGAGATTATTAAATATATCCCCACGGTTGATGGCGATAAAATATTTACAATTCCGCTAGCGGTATCTCAGAGTCTATCTATAAAAACTGTTAATTTGAAACGGGAACAATTTTTATTGTCTGTATGCTCGATAAATCCAAGAAAGAACATCAATAGGCTGTTTGATGTTATGCGGAAAATTGATAATGTTAAGTTGCTAGTGGTGGGCCAAAATGAGAAAACTTTTAAGAAGATGTCATATCTATATCCAGATAATGTCAGTTTCTTAGGCTATGTGGATGATGCACGTCTTTCAGAATTGTATTCGCTGGCAAACCTCTTTATCTATCCGAGCTTATATGAAGGCTTTGGAATACCTCCACTTGAGGCAATGCAGCGGGGGTGTCCGGTAATTGTTTCAGATATTCCTGTTTTAAGGGAAGTTTGCGGGGATGCTGCCTGTTATGCAGATCCGAATTCTACAGATGCTTTTGTCTCCGCTATACATCATATTCAAAAGAATCGCTCCTATCGCAATCAGCTAATTGAAAATGGTTACAGGCAGGTAAGTAAGTATAATTGGGATAGCTCTGCTACGAAGTTAATTGCCATGATTGCCCAGATATTATGAAAAAAATACTGCATATATCAAAGTATTACCCGCCACACGTTGGGGGTATAGAAGATGTGGTTTATGGAATTGTTAACGGCATGAATAATAAGTATCGCCAACAAATTATTTGTTTTAACGATGGCCTAGAGTCGATATTTGATTGCGTTGATGGTATCAATGTGTTGCGTGTTGGCTGCTTGTTTAAATTCGCTAGTCAACCCGTTTCCCTTAGCTTTTACTTTGAGCTTAAAAAAATTATCTTAACTTTTAAGCCTGATATAATTCATTTGCATTGGCCTAATCCCCTGGCGAGCACTTGTTTGCAGTTATGCTTTATTCCTAAGACGATCAAATTGGTTTTGCACTGGCACTCAGATATTATTGAGCAAAGAAATCTTTATTTCTTTTTTCGTCCCTTGGAAACGCTCCTTCTGAAGAGGGCGGATGTTATAATCGCCACGAGTCGGCAGTATCTCGAACATTCTGCTCCCCTATCCCCGTATCAGCATAAGTCAAGGGTCGTACAAAATTCGATTAATGAAAAAAAACTTGTGCTTGACGATACGGATCGAAGTCTGGTTGAGGCGCTTAGGATAAGGTATGCGAACAAAAGAATTGTTTTCTTTCTGGGAAGGCATGTGTCCTATAAAGGTATCGAATACTTAATTGATGGGGCCAAGTATATCGCTTCAGATTGTCTGGTTTTAATCGCGGGAACTGGAAGGCTAACAAAATCATTAAAAGAAAGGGCCAAGGATAACAATTGTATTAGATTTTTGGGGAGATTGTCCAATAAGGAAACAAAATGCCATTTTCATTTGGCTGATGTGTTTGCTTTCCCATCGATTACAAAAAATGAGGCATTTGGAGTTGCTTTAGCGGAGGCCCTTTATTGTTTTACGCCTGCGGTAACTTTTAATTTGCCAGAGTCTGGCATCAATTGGGTAAATAAAAATAACCATACTGGATTTGTCGTGCTGAATCGAAACGCTAAAGACTTTGGCTCTGCGATAAACAGATTGCTAAATGATGATGCGCTACGTAAAGAATATTCAGAAAATGCTCATGCTTGGGTTAAAGAGAACTTTACCCCTCTTCAAATGGTACGGTTACTCACAGATGTTTATCAAGGTTTAGCAGGTTAGAATGCCCATCATTGGGCCCGCTACCATGTTTTAAAAAAATATGAAAAACTGGCAGCAAACATGGTGTCGTGACAAGGGCTTATCACTCTATCTTTCGCCCATAATCAGAGAGGAATATTTGTCTGCGGTTGCCTTCCACGATGTTGCCTGTTGCCGACAGATTAATCCTTCATAAAGCTTTCTTCCCCAATTGGGTTGGGTCGCAATCTCTTCCATTACTGAAGCCCATGCGTTTATATCATTCATAGGAATCAAGAGCCCGTCAATATTATGCTGAATTGTGCTTTCAAAGGCGGCGGTTCTATGTGCGATAACGGGGATTCCGCAGGTTCGCGCCCAGATAAGTGGGCCGCTGGCGGAAATTCTGTTTTTGTCTGTGTAGGGAAGAACCATAGCTGTAAGGTGCGATACAAATTCTGGAAGTTCTTCGGGTGAAATAAAATCACCGAATGTAACTTTATCCTGTAATCCGGCCATGTAAATTTTATGTTTTAGATTCTGAAGATATTTTTTATGGTTTTCAGTCGATACTGCTCCTCGAATTGAGATGGAAGGTACGGATTCGATCCCTTTGCATTTTGCTAGTGCAATTGCTGATTCAATCAGGATATGTATTCCTTTGTTAGGGTGAATATAGCCAAAAAAGCCAAGGCATGATGTATTTTGTTTTGAAATTCTTGGCTTAATTGGTGGGTCTAAATAGTTTGGCAGGTCTATGTAGCAGATTGGAATCTTAATTCCCAAATTTGCCATTCTTGCTCCTAGATTTATTGAGCCAATTGCTGTCTTGCAGACTAAAATGTCGTGTTGTCTAATCAATTTTTTAATATAATAATTGCTGGCAATCTTATGAATGACTCTTCGGTATACTCTACCCAAGAACCATTTTGAAAATGTTTGGAGATGCTTCGAATACGAAAGAACAAAATATTCAGGATCATGGAGTTCAATGATTCTATAAATGTGTTGCTCTGTTTGTCTTAGAAGCACCTGAAATATTTCCCCATCATTTGAACCCATTTGAGCCAAAACAACAAAGTTACCTTTAGTATTCACGATTGTTGTCAAATAGCTTTTGCTGGTTACCCGGATGACCTTTACTTCTTTAGATAGGTATTTTGAAAGTATTTGTTCCAGGTTATCCGTATAAGATGCAATTCCGGACTTGTATTTGTCTGAAGGTGCAAGAAGAATCAGATTGATTTTACTCATATTGGACTGATTAAATGCGATGGTTGGTTTCTTATTGTTGAAATGCTTTCGGAAAGATATTTGAAATGTAGAAAAGTCAGGGTTATTCCGAGCCAATAAATAAAGGACCAAGATGCATCTATAATGAAAGTGTGCAGTGTTAATGAAGACATCATAGCCCCTATGATGGATGTTGCATCGGTTATGGCTGTCCCACGTGGTCGACTCAACTTGGATGATAGGTGAATTTTTTTAATAATATTAAACAGGAATAATAAATAAAGTATTAATCCAATTATACCCAATTCTGCAAAGACAGTCAATATTGAATTGTTAAGCCCCATTCCGTTTAGAGCAATTCGAACTTGACCAAACCCCCAACCGCTAATAGGCCTTTGCTTAATTAATTCAATTCCTGATGAAAAAGCGTCTGTTCTGGTGTCTACTGAACTGTTCCCATAATTTGTTTGGAATCTTTCAAGAAAAATAATTTTGATTATCGGGTTTTCTTTTAGATCGGTATTAAGTAAACCCATTATGACTGGGATAAAAATGAGCGAATAAAAAAAGAGCTTGGTGGGATTGAAAACGATCCTTTTGAGTCTTCCGCTGCAAACTAAGTACATCACAAAGCCTACCAAGCAGCACAAGATTGTGCCGAGTGACAATGTTAAAGCAATTGCAGTTAGCTGCAGGAATACGGAACTAAAATAAAATCGCAGATTTTTATTTAAAGATTCGGAAATGTTCTTCAAGTATATCGTCGAAAATAGGGATAACTCCAAGAAAAAGCCAAAATAACCAGGCTCAACAAAATAGCTCTGCATGCGCGGAAAGACAAGAATCAAGAAAGGATGTTTGTGCTCGTACGAAACCAAGTAGTCCATACGATAGAAGCTGTTGGTCATAGTTTAGGCCGCCTCCAATTTCTACGGTCCCTATCTCTCCGCTTGGTTGCAAACCAAACCAAACAATCCTAACAAATAAAACAATGGAGATTATAGAAAAAAAGGCGCCTGCCCACCTAAGCGCGCTGGCTACCAGAAGGTTTATTTGATATGTCCTTGAAGCTGCAAATAGAAGTAATAAGAATATAATTATTTTAATATAACAGGAGAGCAAAAGCCGGAATGCAAAAAGCATATCAAGAGAATACAGCAATGATAACCCTGAAAAAAGGAGGAAAGCAATTAGGTATTTGCTTACGCTTTGCATTAATATATAGATGTTGACAAAGAAATCATTGATCATTAAAAAATAAAGGGCCGTAATGGACAACACTGCCAAGAATAAGACATTAAATAAAGGAAATATCAAATAGATCCCATTCGGTTGCCCAAAACAGCACAACCAAATAAAAGAAAAGATCATCATTTTATCTATGCTGGATCTTTTTATTTTCATGACGAAATGGCTTACTGAAATATTGGACGCCAAAAAGGCGAATACGCGAGATTCTTGGCTCTTTCTCCGATCTTCCGGGCTGGATTTCCAGCTACAATGGTATAGCACTCGACATTTTTGGTAACAATACTGCCTGCTGCTACGATGCAGCCTTGGCATAATGTGACTCCTGGCAGGATAATTGCCCCGGTTCCAATCCAAACATAGTCTTCAATCTTAATTGGTTTGGTTATCTGTTGAAAATTGGGACTATTTGGATCGTGGCTTGCCGTAAGGATTTTAACATAGGCCGAAATGCTGGCGTTATTTCCGATATATAGGCCTCCTCTTCCATCGATATCAACATATTTATTAATCGTAGAAGATTCACCGATTGTTATGCCGCCGACGCAATAGAGTTCAACCCCGTGATGAAGCGAGGATTTCTTGCCTATAGGGTTCTTTAACACATGAAAAAAGTAGAAGTTTCTTATCCGGTAACCGGGACAAATCCTAAAGATCAAGCGCCAAATAAATAGTTTTATGCTATCCATGGAAGATCGCCCTCTTCATTTTGCTTAAATAAAACAGTAAGACTGATTTGATTAGCCCATATAACGTCAAGCTTTTATTGTGGCTATAGTTAAAGAAAATATTTGCATATTCTACCCGCCCCGCCACAAAGTTTGAGTTGCTGGCCCCCTCTTGCCGCATCGCGACCGCAATGAATGGAAGCTTTTGCATTGTTACCCCATTATAAATGAGCCTCATAAGTAAATCTACATCAGAAGCCACCTTATAACTAAGGCTATAAAGCCCTTTTTTTCGATAAATCTCTAAAGGTATAAAGCAACTCGGATGCATAAAGGGTATTTGATAATACAGCTTGTTTATGTTGCCATTAAAGATGAAAACAGAACTCTTATTATTATTAATGATAAGAGTATCGGCAATAAGAATAGAATTGCCAGGTTTAAAATGTTCAATAGTTTTTGTGATAACATGATCATCGGCATAATAATCATCAGAATTTAAGAGATTTGTCAATTCTCCTCTTGCTAGAGATATTCCCTTGTTCATCGCATCGTAAATGCCAAAATCCTTTTGGGTTACCCAATAGTCAATTTTGTCTTCGTATTGCCGGATAATCTCAATTGAACGATCTGTGGAGCCGCCATCGATAATAATGTATTCGATATTTTCATATGTTTGGTAGATAACACTCTTAATTGTTTCTTCAAGGTGTTTTTCTCCGTTAAATACTACTGTTATTACACTAATTAGAGGTTTGGCTTCAGTATTTTGTTTTAAGTACCCTTTTGTTCGCAAGCCACCTTCTCCTTTTCGCCCACTGTGTTCGGGTAGATAGAGAACAGATTCAAAGCTGCTATTTGAATTTCTGGATTGTTTTAATTCATTCTCAATATCCGTAACAGAGTATTGCTGTAACATTTTTGTAGTGCTATAATTTGAGTTTAAAACTATCATTTTGGTCTTTTAGGGATAAAAATATTTAACATGCCTTCAAAAAGCTCAAACTATTATATAATCTTTGTAAATAAACTGCATAAATTTTATTTCCACAATCAAATCAAAAAAAATATGATTTTATTGAATTATTGTAAAAGGCATGTGCTCTCATAATAATTTGCATTTAATATTTATTTGGTCTTGAGATGCCTTTTAAAAGACCTATTGTTCTATGGTTAAGTCGATATATTATAATAATAACATACATAGTTTTTCAAATGTTTAGCAATGCTTTTAACAGCATGTAGGCATTGCCGGGTGCAATCATTTTCATTGAATTTATAATTTTTGAGAAACTATTTTCTAATCCAGAAAATTCGGATCGATTAAAAGTGGGTTTAAATGAAAACTATTAATTTGTTGCCTTCTGTGATATTAAAATCACGGAATATACAAGCATTGTATAATTCCTGTGGTTAATGCTTTTTTGGGGTTTTTATGTCTTTTTCCCAAGCGATTGGATGTCTTTTTCAATCATATCTTCAATTATTTCTTTAAAATCCTTCTTTGGCCGCCAGTTTAACTGTTTTTGTGCTTTAGTATTGTTACCGCATAGAGGAGTTGCATCTGATGCCCTGTAATATTGTTTATCGATCTCCAAATAATCCCGATAGTCAAGCTTTACATAATTAAATGCAATTTCCACTAGTTCCTTAACCGAATGCAGTTCTCCTGTTGCAATCACATAATCATCAGCCTTTTCCTGCTGAAGCATAAGCCACATGGCCTCAACATAATCCGGTGCATATCCCCAGTCGCGGACGGCATCGAGATTTCCAAGTCGTAGTTTGTCCTGCAACCCCAGTTTTATCTTTGCGACCGACAAACTGACCTTCCGTGGCAAAAATGAATGCCCGCGCCGGGGAGATTCATGATTGTACATGATTCCTGTGCAACCGAACAGGTTATGCTGTCTGCGATAGTTCTTGAGCAGATGATACCCGGCCAGCTTTGATATGCCATAAATGGATCGTGGATTAAATGGTGTTGATTCGTCCTGTGGCGAATGATCCACAACGCCGAACATTTCACTTGAACCCGCATTATAGATGCGACATTTAGGGGTTAATTCTTTTAACGCAGCAAGGACACAATGCGTCCCATGTAGATTGGCATTAATGATTGAAAATTCATCCTCAAAGGAATAACTTACGAAACTATAGGCTGCAAGATGGTAGCATTCATCCGGAGTAACTTGGCCGATGATTTTATAAAGCGCCAACTGGTTTTCAATGTCACAGGCATGAAGGGTTATCTGATCCTTGATGTGCTGGATATTAACAAGCCCAGGCGAATTGTCCTCAAAGGCTGACATCTTTTCAATGCCATGAACTTCATAACCTTTGGATAAAAGCAGTTCGGCAAGATAGGAACCGTCTTGGCCTGCAATACCGGTAATAAGAGCTTTCTTCTTCATTTCAATATGTTTCTCAACTGGCCTTGTTTTGGAATTAATACAATAACAATTGAAGCCCCTAATTCTTTAGAAATATAAGTATCAAAGATAATAAGAATCAATTAAAACCCAGCTCATTTTATGATTTAATTAGCATTGAGTCAATACAATATGGTTTCATGCTAGCTTTATTTGAAGCTAAAATAATGAATTAAGTATATTAAAGCTTTAAAATAGAATATCATAGATTCAAGTATTATGACAAATTTATAACCCTTTTTCCTTTCAAGAAAAAAGAAAGAAAATATGGGTTCGGTAAGGAGAATTTCATGGATAACATACGAATCGGTCTTATCGGTTGCGGTCGCATCTCTGTCAATCACATTGACGCCATATCAAAACTACCCGAAGCAAAACTTGTGGCCGTATGCGATCCGATAAAAGAACGGGCTGATGAAGCTGCAAAGAAATGCGGTGCTGAAGCTTATACAGACTACGCAAAAATGCTGGAACGCACGGACATCAACACAATTTCCATCTGTACCCCATCAGGTCTCCACCCCAAACATGGTATTATGGCTGCAAAAGCCGGTAAGCATGTTATATGTGAAAAACCCATGGGTATATCTCTGAAAGACGTTGATGCGCTTATTGATGCCTGTGACGAAATGAAAGTCAGGCTATTTGTTGTTAAGCAAAATCGCCTTAACGCTACTATACAGCTCCTTAAAAGAGCCATTGATAAAGGACGTTTTGGCCGAATCTTCATGGTGCAGTCAAATGTATTGTGGAGCAGGCCCCAGGAATATTACGATCAAGCCAAATGGCGCGGTACATGGGAGTTTGACGGAGGCGCTTTCATGAACCAGGCCAGCCATTATGTTGACACACTCCAGTGGCTTGCAGGGCCGGTGGACAGTGTCATGGCTATGACTGCAACACTGGGGCGTAAAATCGAGACTGAGGATTCTGGTTCTGTTGTCATGAAGTTTCGAAACGGCGCCATCGGAAGCATGACAGTAACAATGCTCGTCTATCCCCAAAACATGGAAGGTTCGATTACTATCTTGGGCGAAAAGGGAACGGTAAAAGTAGGTGGCATAGCAATCAATCGTTTCGATTATTGGAAGTTCGCGGAGTATGATGATGATGATGCAATAGTAAAAACATCAAATTACAATCCTCCTAATGTATATGGATTTGGTCACCAAGGGTATTATCAAAATGTGATTAATGTACTCATGGGTCGCGCAGAGCCTGATACTGATGGCCGGTCAGGTCGGAAGTCTTTGGAACTTATTCTCGCTATATACAAATCCGCGAAAGAAGGTCGGCGGATATCTATACCATTAGATTTATAATTGGGGCATCGTCCTTTTTTAATAGATATATACAATATGTTGGATAAAAGGAATTTTTATCAAATTGCCAAACCCATCCCTGCCCTTCCCTTTTTCTTGAAAGAAAAAGGGAAGGGTTCTGAAAAATGCAACAAGATTTTTCTTAATTGTGTTTCAATCTTAACTCCCCCTTCCATTTTTCCCTCAAGAAAAAGGGAAGGGGGTCGGGGGGATGGGTTTCTGTTGTGCCTTATGATTCTTTCACCAATGTCAGGAGCGAAATTATGAAAGTTCCCTTACTAGATCTCAAAGCGCAATATAACACAATTAAGCCTGAAATTGATCGCTCAATTATGGAGGTAGTCGAGTCCCAGCATTTTATTATGGGGCCCAAGGTTGAAGCCTTGGAAAAAGAAGTGGGAAAGTATTTAAACAGCTCTTTTACGCTAGGGGTTTCTTCTGGAACTGATGCGCTCTTGCTTGCGCTTATGGGTCTGAATATCGGCAAGGGTGATGAAGTTATTACATCCCCCTATACTTTTTTTGCAACTGCCGGAAGTATTGCCCGGGTTGGTGCCACAGCTATATTTGCGGATATCTGTGAAGATACATTTAATATAGATCCGGCTAAAATCGAAGCAAAGATTACAAAGAAGACAAAAGCCATAATTCCTGTCCACCTTTTCGGACAGTCCGCAGATATGGATCCCATACTGGAAATTGCACGATCAAGGAAAATAAAGGTTATTGAAGACGGTGCACAGGCTATAGGGGCGCTCTACAAAGGCAAGCCGGTTTGTACAATGGGTGATGTTGGAACATTATCTTTTTTCCCATCGAAAAACCTAGGCGGTTTCGGCGATGGCGGGATGGTCGTCACAAATGACGAATCCCTGTATAAGTTTATGAAGCTTTTAAGGAACCATGGGGCTGAGCCCAAATACTTCCACAAATTTATCGGCGGCAATTTCAGGCTTGATGCAATACAGGCCGCACCGCTCTCAGTAAAACTGAAGTATCTTGGTTCGTGGAGCGAAAAGAGGCGGCAAAATGCTGCTTATTATGATTCGCGCTTCAAAAACACAGGGGTCAAAGCTCCAGTGATTCGAAAAGAAAACACGACTATTTACAATCAGTATGTTATTCAAGTAGAAGAGCGGGATGGGCTTATCAAGCATCTAAATGGAAAGGGTATTGGCTGCGAAGTGTACTATCCTCTGCCTTTACATTTGCAGGAATGCTTTTCTTATCTGGGAGGTAAGCAGGGGGATATGCCGGTTTCTGAGCAAGCAGCTAAAACATCGCTTGCACTGCCTGTTTATCCAGAGATTACCTCTGATGCTTTAAAGTATGTTGCGGATTCAGTGTTGGAGTATATCAAATAGAAAACAATTTGACCTCCGCCGTTTATGACCCATTGCAGGAAGGCTTGCAGTATCAACTGCGGCGTGGCTTCGGTTGAACAGCCTTTTTGGTGTAGGCTTAGGAATAGCTCGGATAAAAGCAGTTCGGCAAGATAGGTGGCGTTTTGTCCCCTTATTCCGGTTGTTTATACATGCATCAAACTTTCATCATCATAGATATATCCCATGCGTGTTCCAAGATATGGCAATGGGCTCAATCCATGCCATGACCTCAATAAATGATAGGCGGATGAAGTCAAAAGCCTGCAAGCTTCAACCGCGCTTCTCCAATTCTGCTTTCGAATTTCAAGAATGGTCGCGGTATAGGGTAAAATCCCGAAATCCCAGGCAGCGCAAAGGCGAGAAAGAAAATCCACTTTTTCAGCTAAAGAGGTCAATTTATCCGGCGAAATTTTATCAGGATAAAGAGCAGCATCAAGCCATTCCGGCATTTAACACCTCCACCTTGAACCAGTTTCTCAATTTTTCAGCTTCGATGCGCCCATTCGAATCTTGAATAGAGTCTAATGGGCGATGCAGCGTAATACGTTCCATGTGAGACTCAATGGCCAGCCTGGCCCTGTTCTTATCGGTGTCTCCGTGCGCCGCAGTTTGTCTTTTCTCCCATAACGTCCAGCATGCCGCGATATCAATCAGTTTATTGCTGCAAAGCGTATAGATGTCCCTGAAATCTCTTGGCGCCCCGCGTTCAACCAAAGCGGTCATCTTTGATGCGATTAAATCTGAAAAACTATCCAGGGGTACACCTGCCCAGGGTGAAGGTACCGGTTCTTCAAGAAGCGCCGATCTCTTCGCGATTTGAAAACTGAAAACAGTTTTGGATTCCTGAATTAATTCAATACTGGCAACATCACCCCAGATACGGATTCGTACCGTTCCGAACTTTTCCAACACTGTGGATAACAAACTGATAATTTCCTGTTGTTGCTGCAAAGACGTTTTTTCGTCCCACCAGGCGTCTATATCGTGGGTTGTACGGTACTCATAATAGTGGGATAATCCAAACGCTCCTCCTATGGAAACACAGCCTCCCATTTTGCTTGCCGAAAGGGCATTAAGGCAGGCAAGGGCATAGTTTGAAGTATTGTCAGGTTTCTTGATAATCATGTTAAATGAGATGTCCTCCGGCTCAACACCAGACAGTATGGACAATCTTTCCCTGAATCGTATCGGTCTCCCACCTAATCTTTTCTTCCCAGCTCACGGAAGAATCTTGGTCAAAGATCACAAGCCATCCTTCCTTTGTTCCGGTGCGATCCATGTATGCGAGCAACTGCGTGCGCGGGTCTTTGGCTTTCAGCTGATACTTGAGCTTTATCTCTATGGGATAGCGCCCTGTTTTGTAAATCACCAGCAAATCGAGGCGCATCTTTCCCAGCGCAAACTCGCGGACAATTTGACCTCCGCCGTTTATAGCGCGCTGCAGGAAAGCCTGGAGGATGAGATGCGGCGCGGCTTCGGTATATTGAACAGCCTTTTGTGTGTAGGCTTCGGAATTCTCTCTCCAGAACTGCTGGAAGGCTTTTAATAGGCCGTTCATGTCGAGTTTGTCGTCCTGCACCCACGGTGTTTCCTCGACCATTGTCTGCATGGAATATTGAGCAGTGAAAGAGAGTGCGCGGATTATGACTTCGGCGTAGATTGGATTGGATGGGCACAAAAAACCCTTGTCTTCTTTAAGAAGTCCCAAATCAATGCAAAACAACCTGTCGGGATTATCATATGTCACTGCCAGTTCTTTGCCAATGATGACCGGTTCAACAACACTGCGCACCCACTCTTCCTTGAGCCTTTCCATGAGGTAGTCGATATGTGTGTCGCGGCGGCGAAGCAGGTTTTCGGCGGCTATGTCTATTAATTCTGTGGTGACGGGTTTGGAATAGTCTCTGTCAAGCAATTTTTCCACGCATTCGCGCGCAATGGCATTTACAAGCCATGGTTGTCCGCAGGTCCAGTAGGAAGCCCTGTCAATAGCGTCATTCTCAAATATCTGGCCGGTTTCTTCCGTATGCTGTTGATAAAGTGCTGCGATCTCTTCGCGAGTGAAGTTTGTGAGTGTCAGGGATTTTGTAATGATATTGAACGGACTTGCGGAGCCAAGCGTATTTGCATCACCACGGATTTTAGCCTTGTAGTCCCGGATGTCGCGCATGCCGACAAGGGCTATGGAAGAAGGGAAGGGGCTTCGGACTCTGTTGACAAAGCCGTCACGCAGTTGCCGCAGAAATGTGATGAGCGTTTGCTCGGAAAGACAATCCGCTTCGTCGAACAGAACAACAAGTGGTTTGCTTATGGTGCCTGCAAGAGAAGAGAGCAGGTCATTCACAACTGTATTGAAATCCGTGTAATCAGGTTTTGGAAGAATCAATTGCTTCAGCACAGGATGGAATTTGATACGGTGTAATATTGCCCTGACGATGGCGGGAATGCCTTCTTTCGGGTCAATTATTCCCTGAATTGTTTCAAGTGAACAGTATAGGGCGACATATTTACCATCCCTGTTAAGATCAAATTCCAGTGCATTCAGGAGGGTTGTTTTGCCGCATTGACGGGCCGCATGAATTACGAAATATTGTTTTGATTCAATTAATTGGCCGATATCAGGACATCTATCCAGTGTTGTCAGCGTATAATGTTCTGACGGGATGCATGGACCGGCAATGTTAAAGAAACGTTTCATAAGTGGTAGGAAAAATAAGCAATAGAGATTGTTTTAGGCAATGCTTGTGTGTGCGGCTATGCGGCGGCTTCATGTTGCTTTATTTGAAGCTAAAATAATGAATTAAGTATGTTAAAAAAATATTATAAAATCATAACCTTTTTTTTCAAGATGAAATAAAGAAAATATGTGTTGGGTAAGGAGAACTTTCATGGATAAAGTGCAAATCGGTCTTCTTGGTTGCGGACGAATTTCCACAAACCACATTGATGCCATATCAAAATTACCTGAAGCAAAGCTTGTGACCGTATTTGATACGGTAAAAGAACTGGCTGTTAGGACAGGGATACAAGAAAGGCGATATGCCTGTTTCTGAAAAAGCCACCCAAACATCTCTGGCCTTGCCTGTTTACCCGGAAATGACGGATGAGATGCTCAAGTATGTAGCGGATGCCGTACTGGCGTATATGGATAATTCCGCATCAATTGTCCACATATGATAATGTCAGCGATTCCGCAACGTTTTTATTACCCCCTAATTTTTCAAAGTCTTAGCTCTAAAACTCACAGATAGCAGATTCGCATCCGCATTATTTCCTTGCAACTGGCGATAAGGCTTACTTATATTAATAGGTAAGCCTTATCTCTACCATTAAACGGAGCCCTTACTATGAACGAATTATCCGCCAGAACCAAGCTGACCGCCCTAATCAGCGAAAAACCTTTTATACGGGGCAGTATTTCCAAACGAAAGCTGACCTGCGGTAACCCCACCTGCAAATGCTCAAAAGGAAAACTCCATCTGGCTTTCTATCTGGGGGTCTGTTTTATGGGCAAACGCTGAGTGATCCCCTCATTGTAAACCTCATTTTAGATGACTGAAAATGTTTCATAACTCAATTTATGAGAACGGATTAAAGCAAAGAGGCGTTCTTGAAATTCGTCAACATAACTGCTGATAATACCTTTGATATATTCTCTCCCTTGTCTGAAAAGGGAATGCGTCCGAATCTTCGCTGTATTAGCTCTCAACTTTTTATCATAACCGATTTCTTCGCCGACACTTCCCAACAGAGTCAAAAGGATAACCGCAATTGCATTAATCAGCAACAGGCGATCATGACGTTCCGGCGTGCTGACTCTGGTTTCTTTCAGTCCAAGACCAAAACGGTCATCTTTTGTATCCCGGAAATTTTCCTCACAAGTAAAACGGCGTGCATACAGTTTCACTACACGCTTTTTATTTCCCTTAAGACTGGTGGCCAACGACCATGCTTCTTTCATTCCTCTTTTCTTAACACATACAACGGCCTTGGTCAGCGCTCTTTTTTTGTCAAAAAGGCTTCCTGGTATTCTGCGATACGACCATTCTTGGGAACACGGTCACGAACTTTGAAACTCCTGCCATCTTGGGTTGCAACAAAAACATTCTCACGCATCCGAATAACGAAATCCCAATCCAGTTTTTCCTCTATATAACGGTGAAATTGAATGTTCGCAAACCCACGATCAGCCAAGACAATCACATTTACTTCCGGAGGAACCAGTTCCTTCAAAAGTTTCAAAACATCTTGCTCGTACCGATTCCGTCTGTTTTTCAAAGAGCTGCTTCGGACGGTACGCCAGACCAACGGCGTAGCACGCCCATGCTTCGTAACCAAATTGACGGCTATCACCGAATGACCATCCTGATCAAATTCCGTCCAGTCCAGAGAAACAACCAATTCCTTCCGCATGGAGATCAGATATTTAACAAACGCTTGAAGACCGTCTTTCATCGAAATCTTGGTATTCCCAATAAGCCGATCCATCTGCTTAATTGCGTGCTTCGGCGTAACCTCACGTTCTGTGGCCATCGCACGACCTATGCTGGTACTGCTCAATCGAGAACTATAAAGGGTGCCAAGTACACCATGTCCAAGCGATTTCACTTGCTTGGCGTGCAAGGATTCTCCAAAAATATTATCAACAAACTTGTGTACCTGTGGCATAGCAATTATCTTTTTCACGAGACCCTCCATTTTAATTGTTATTCTTGTCTTAACTTCAAACAAGATATAGCAATAGGAGGGTCTCTTTTCAACAAAAAAATGTCTAAGAATGAGGGGATACATCAGATGCACTGTATAAAATTCCAGGGATGGAACTGGAATATTCCATGAATTCTAAATGTTTCAGGATTATAATGAAGAGCGCTGATAATATTTCCGCTCAGGTAGAGGTAAAAGTTGGTACTGAATGCAAGACAGAAGTCCTTACTTCGGCTGTATTGTCCAAAATTTATAACCAGCCCACCCGTGTTATTGCTGTTATGGATTTCGGTACAGCACTGGCAAATAAAATGTCAGCCTGGCTTGATCGACGGTTAATGCGGGATTTATACGATATTCATTTTTTATTGAACATGGGTATAAAGCCGGACCTTGAAACATTGATCCAAAGATTAAAAAAGCCTGCCTATGCCAAAGGTGTTATTCATTTTCCTGGAAAACCTCCTTTGGAGATAAAAGCCTTTTACGGATTTTTAAAAGAAGAAACCTTGAAAATATCGGACAAGAATATTGCCGGAGAATTGTCGGATATTCTTACAGAGCAGGAAAGAACAGGCCTTGCCATGCGGATTAAAGCTTCAATCACGTCACGTGTGTAGCTTTGTCCAATGCATAATAAGGCTCTTGAATAATTCCATCCCTGTTTTCTCAAGAAAACGGTTTCTTCCCTTGACCCTCCTTGAAGCCCTCTGTTGAATCTATATTTATCAACAGGAGAAAAGAAAAACAAACAAAAAAAAGGAGTGTCTCATGAAAAAGGTATTGCTTCTGGCAGTTGTCTTTGGGCTGGTTGTTACGGGCTTTGGGGATTTGACGGTTGTTCGCACCATTCCGGTTGGCGGTGACGCCGGGCTTAATGGTTCTGCATGGTCAATAGGCAACGGATTTATCTCTGAAGGTCCAAATGGCGTGGAGCGTCTGGACCAGACAGAATGGTTTGACACCAAAGGAACCGCTTACATGGCTTTTCTGGATTGGTCTCATTGCGATACTGAAACATACATAGTATCTGCTGCAGGTGATTCAGGCGTGTCATTCACAAATAATCTTTATTATAATGCAGCCTTTCCTATACCTGGCGGCGCCAAAGATATTGCTCCTTTTAATGGCAGCGCGATTGCTGCAGGGGATTCAGGGATATATTGGATTGGGTATGGGTGTTTGGGCAAAGAGCCAAAGATTTTATGGAAAACCAGTTTGTCTTTAACAGAACGTGTGGTAGTGCGTCAAGATTTATCTCATGAAGTTACATGGTTGTTTGCATTGAGTAATGCAGGTTATGATGGTGGTATGATATCCGTTTATCATAATTATTGGATCAACTGCAATTGCAGTGGGTCTCACTCTATGAAATGGATTTGAAACTCAATCAAATCAGTGATTTCCCAGATTTCCGCATTTGCGGAGTATTTTAAGACGAAAATATTGCCAATCATGAAACCCATAAGCATTTTTCTTGATTGTCTTGACAACATTGTTGAACCCTTCACTCAGGCCGTTGGTACACCGGAGCTTGAAGAAATTCAGAATGCCAAATCGTCGACGGTCGAGCATCTTGATGTAATCGAGGATTTCTTTAATACCGCTTTCCCGAGCACGGTGTTTCCACTCACTCAGTTCGGCGCGTGCTTGCCGGGGATTCATCCGGCGGAAAACAACCCGCAAATCCTCCTTGAGGATATACGCAGTGTTCAATGTTTCGTTTGCGGGCAAGCGGAACAGGTCTTTGAGCCGGACACGTTGCGACTGCTTCAAATCTTCCCTTGGGCGCAAAAGCAAATAGCGGGAACCTTTCAAAAGGCGTCTCCCCTCTGGTGGAAGTTCGCTTTGGAGCCGTCGACGAATATTGTCGATAGCCAAGCTCAGAGGCTTGATAACATGAAAATGATCGTAGACGATTTTGACGCGCGGACAACGAGCCCGGATTTCTGCTTCATAGGGGTCGTGCATGTCAATGACCACGCATCGAAGTCGGCGGCTTCGTTTTTGGCCAAACCAGCTGAAGAACTTTCGCAAGGTTGCTCGGTCGCGGTTTCGTCCCACCCAAATAACGCGGTGGCTTTCCAAATCGGTTACAATCGTCAGGTAGCGATGCCCTTTTTTCTCGGCCACTTCGTCGATACCCAGAATGGTAATTCCGTCCAAGTTCCGCTTTCTCAACAAACCAACGATATGGCGAATTTCAGCATCCTTGATTGTCCTCCAATCAGTTCCTGTCCAATCGGATACATCTTTCAATGTCGTACCACCTGTCAACTGAAACAGCCACCGCTCGTACCGACGAGTACATCGAGATTGGGGACGTGCTATTGGAAGGGAAACCCGACGAACTCCACATTGAGGACAGTCAATTCGATGTCGACAAACCCACAGCCAGACTTTATGCGGACCGATATTCAAATCTCGCAGACGAACCCATACATGATCGTAGTGATGTTGGAACGTCCGGCCACACCCATCGCACGTCCATTTGTGTTTCCTTGGTTCCAGCCAAATTTCAAGACTTTTCTTGTTGTGTCTTTTCCATGTAACTACACCATAACTTTGAAGTCCCAAGAACGAATTGATAATATTATCATTGGACATCCCTCTGTCTCCTGGTTAAAGATTGTCACCAACAACCTTATACCAGAACGGGGGATGTCTTTTCAACTTTTACTCACATCAATGATCCTTCGAATAGATTTTCATCTTACTATAGACGCAATACACATTTTGCTCTTGAACTGCAGTGAAAATATTCCTTGGAAAAAGCCCCCCTGCTTTTTTGGAGCAGGGGCTTTTTCCAAGGAATATCATAGAGATAAGTGAAATAATAGGCTTAAGAAGAATGCTACAACCCTTGACATCGCGCTTTTAGCATGGGTACCCACTGCAATTGCAGAAGAACCTAATTATTGGACACAAGATTCCTTTACGCTTGAACAAATATTTTACCCGAATATTATTCGCTCTGACACATGTGGTATTGACGTAAGCCCGGATGGAAGTGTCATCTATCATGCCGGTGCATCGGAATTCAATATTTTCAGTGATACAGGCGGATTATACAAAGGATATAACAGAACAGGCCACGTTTGGTTTTATCCGGGTCATCTGGACGATATTGCAGTTGACCATCAAAGGCAATATGCTTATGTGCTCATGACCAATTTCAATAAATGCGGCTGGTCGCGCTGCTGGATACAAAGGGTTTTTGTATTGGATGTGAAAGACATTCGAAATCCTATTATCGTAGATTCGCTTAATTTGGATTTACCTAATTTTGATAAATATGGAATTGCCGGATATGGGAGAAGACTTTCCTTTCAAGACAGCCTTCTCTATATTGCCAATCTGAACCACGGCGTGATTATTGCCAGAGGATACGGAGTAGGAGAAACAACGGTTGAGTCCAGGCAGGGCCATAGAGTGAACGAATCTCTTCAAGTATCCCCTAACCCCTTCAATCCCGCCGCTGTTGTGTCTTTTCAGATGGAGAAGTCTGGTATGGCACGAGTAGAGGTTTTTTCATTGAATGGCAGGAAAATATTGGACTTGGACAATAATTTTATAGGCTGGCCATTGCAGTATCCCGTTAAGCTTGAAGGGCCTCCCAAGCGGAATGTATCTTTTCCGTGTTATTCAAAACAGCAGAGTTCTTGAGAAGGCGGCATTATTGTGCAGATAACCGTAAAGAAACCGGCGCCTGTTGCGCCGGATATTTATCAGTACTGGGATTACCGTCCATTTCTTTTGGCCTGGTTTATCCATCAAAAAGCCGTTAAGCCTGCATTTTCTCACAGGTTTTTCTGCAGGAGGGCTGGATTCAAATCTTCCAGCGCGCTGAAACTGATTATTGATGGAAAGCGGAATTTGTCCCGAGATTCGCTGGATAAGGTAGCAGCCGCGCTGGGGCTTGATATTGCGGCTGCGACATTTTTTGCAGCCCTTGTTCAGTTCAGCCAAACCAGTGATACCCGTGAAAAAGCTCGCTTCCAGTCGGAATTAATGAGGTTGAAACAGAGGCATGATGTCAATATACATGAGCTTGATATTGCAAAATACCGGTTTTATTCTGAATGGTATCATACGGTTATTCGCGAAATGGTGGAATTGCCGGATGCGAGGAGTGACCCCACATGGTTTGCAGAAACCATTTACCCTAAAATATCCGTTCAAAAGGTGCGTGAATCTATCCAGATTCTTATCTCACTTGGATTGATTGAGAAGGACAAAAAGGGACGTTACAGGGTAAGGGAGCAGGCCATTACCACACCCGAGGAGGTCAAGTCAGAATGGGTCGCTGGGTTTAACCGGGAAATGATAAGGCTTGCCGTAGAGGCATCAATTAAACTGCCGCAAAAAAACCGTGAAGTAAGCGGACTCACCCTGCGGATTTCAAGGCCATGCTTTGAACAGATAAAAAAACGTATATTGGCCTTTAAGAAAGAGCTTCTGGAAATGGCGGTATTGGATGAAAACTCGGATCAGGTTTATCAATTGAATTTGCAGTGGTTCCCATTGATAAAACGGAGAAAAGAACAGGGATGAAAATGTTGAAACATCCGGTTATCCTTCTATTGTTGGTTTGTCTCACCCTTATGATGATCGTAGCATGCCAGAAGGGAGAAGCACCACCGACTCAGGCCGGAGGAGGATCCAATACCGGTAATGCACTTTCAGGTCGTCTGCTGTTTTATGATTATACAAAAGTGTACGAACCAATTACAGGAAAAATACTTATTTTAATGTATGACCCCGAGGCGAAACCGGTTCTTCCATTTGACAGCAGCATGGGCCTTGTTTTTTCTGACACATTATTCCCTGACTCTGGTATCTATCATATTGACAGTATTCCTTATACAACAGTAAACCTGGAATTCCGCAACCTGGCAGGAAGTTTCAAACGTTTCAAGCCGGCTATTATGCTTCCAAAGAATGATACCCTGAATTTGGGAACAGACACTCTCTTTCCGGTCTTTTCAATGAGCTTCCAGGTCGTAAACAATAATGTTGGCGACACCCTGATAGGCTATGTGAAAGGATCGTATTACATGAGTTCGTATATCTTTTCCATAGACAGTGGGTATTCCTTCATCAGCTTCAGCGGGCTGCCTGTTGGTATTCAGGAGTTTTTCTTTGCCCAAGGCGCTTCCCTGGCTTGCGGGGACACGCTGTTTATGACGCAACCGGACACATCAACTCAGATGGTTCAACTTAAATGTCCTTGAGAATAGTCTAATCTTACTTTGTATCTGGCAGATCAAATAAATATACCCTTAAGGGTATATTTTAATAAACATATTGACAAATTATACCTTATTGGGTATATTATAGTCATAAAGGTTAAAGTTATACCCTAAAGGGTATCGATAATATGGCTTATATGAAAGTTTTTGCTCAATTTCTTAAAGAACGGCGTAAAGAACTTCACATTACTCAGAATCAGTTGTCTAAAAAAGCCGGTGTTGGTTTAAGATTTATTCGGGATGTTGAACAGGGAAAGAAAAGTGTGCGTCTTGACAAGCTCAACCAGGTGCTGATGCTTTTCGGGCATGAAGCAGGTCCAGTACGAATACCTAAAGAGGTCGCATCATGAACCGCAAAGGAAAGACATTTTTCAAGAACCAATATGCAGGGCTGATTGAAGAAATCGACGAAGGCTACAAATTCACTTATCATCCTGATTATCTTGCCCTACCCGATGCATGGCCAGTCAGTGTCACTATGCCTCTTCGGGAAGAACCTTATTTATCAAGGACATTGTTTCCTTTTTTTGACGGTTTGATTCCCGAAGGATGGATGCTCGACATTGCGGTTCATAATTGGAAGATTGACAGCCGCGATAGGATGGGCCTGTTGCTCTCTGTTTGCAGGGATTGTATTGGCGCTGTCAGTGTGGAGGCGCTGCATGAGTAATCTGTGCTTGATATGTTCGGATATATGTGGACCTGAAAAAGAATATCATCCTGCCTGTAGTCGTCGACTTTTCGGTGTTGACACACCACCTCGATTGGATCTGACACTCGACAAACTTAAAGAATATGCTGCTGTTACTGTCCTTAATCGTATCACGGTCACCGGTGTCCAGAAAAAACTTTCCCTTAATATAGAAGGTCGTGGTCGTGACAACCGTTTTACTATCGTGGGTTTGTGGGGCGGATATATTCTTAAACCGCCCGCAGACGAATATCCGAATCTTCCTGAAAATGAAAATACCGTAATGCGTATGGCAGAGGCGGCAGGGATAACAACAGTACCCCATGGACTCATCCGCCTTGCGTCAGGAGAACTCTCTTTTATCAGCCGCCGGATAGATCGGACTATGGATGGCAATAAAATTTACATGGAAGATCTCTGTCAGATAGCGGAACGGATGACTGAAGACAAATATCGGGCATCTGTTGAAAGGGTTGGAAAGCTAATAAGGCAATACAGTGTTTATCCCGGGTTCGATGCTGTTGATTTCTTTAACCGTGTTATATTCTCATATCTTGCTGGTAATGCGGACATGCATCTGAAGAATTATTCCATGATCGAGACAGATGGCGGCTTAAAACTTGCACCGGCTTATGATTTGGTATCAACAACAATTGCTCTGCCGGAAGACACGGAAGAATCAGCGCTTACAATTAATGGAAAGAAATCAAATGTAATCCGTGCGGATTTTGATGCGTTGGCAAGAAACCTTGATTTGTCAGAAAAACAGAAGACCAATGTTTATCAAACCACGATTTTCTGTGTCTCGAAAATTACTGACTGTATCAGGAATTCCCTTATGCCAACAGAACAAAGCGGCAAATTGGAATCATTGGTTCAGAAAAGAATAAAACTATTTTTGTAATTTTCAGGCAATCGTACCTTTAATGAACTGCTCGTATTTTGATCAATCCAGCATCTCAATAATTTTATCCAAATCAATATCTTCCGGGTGGGTCATTGTAATTTCCGTGTGATCCCCATGGTACTTGATGCAAAGTGTTGCACCATTTTGAAATTTAAGAAACATTTCAGATGATTTAATGTCCTTTTCATAGCTCTCAATGAATTTTGCTTCATCCTGATGTGATATGGAATAGGTGGATGAAATAATTGGTTGTTCCTCTTTTATTTTGGAAGAGGCTGCAAAAAGCTTTATTGCCTGCTGAATGGAGTTTGAGGAAAGTTTGCGGTTCGGATAAATTTTATACTTCTTTACCATTTGAGACGTACCTCTTTGGATATTGAATTAACAGGTTCTGCGAACCGAAATAATCCTTCTTGAATTTTTTATATAAAAGTAAATCTTTCCTTGTTAAAGTACAATGCTTTTCTGATAAGACTCAAGGCAACTGTTTTCCAGATGACACCCGCTATTGACAAATTCTATATTATATCAGGAATAAACAATAAACCATATTTTTATACAAAGCCCATACGCACCTCATGTTGAACTGGATAATCCAAAGCCTTAAAATCAAAGCAAAAAACACCCCGCTCTGCACAAGCGATCCTCGTATTTCGCCTGAGGATTTTGACCCTGATGCTCTGAAAGTAATTTATCGGCTACAACAACATGGGCATAAAGCGTATATCGTGGGAGGGGCAATACGCGACCGTCTCCTTGGGCTTACCCCTAAGGATTGCGATGTTGCAACATCAGCGAGACCCAATGAAATACGCCAACTTTTCAGGAACGCATTTATAATCGGAAGACGCTTCAAGCTGGTGCATGTTCGTTTCAGGATGAACAAGGTCATCGAAACAGCCACATTTCGTGGTCATCATGGAGAGGATGAAGGTGCGCCGGTCACACATGACAATGTTTTCGGCACAGAAGAGGACGATGCTTTCAGGCGTGATTTTACCATTAACGCGCTGTTTTATGATCCTTCAAAAAATCAAATCATTGATTATGTTGGGGGATTACGGGATATAGAGGAACGGAAAATCCGATGTATCGGGGATCCTGATGTACGGTTAATTGAAGACCCTGTGCGTATCCTGCGTGCAATAAAATTTGCGGCAAAATTCAACCTCAGGATGGCAAAAAACCTGGATAAGGCTATCCATAAATTAAAGCATAATATAAAACTCAGCAGTGAACGCCGTCTTTTTGAGGAGTTCCTGAAGATTCTAAGGCTCGGTATTTTTGAGGCCTTTGTAAAGCAGGCCGAGGAATATTCATTCTTAAACCACTATCTCCCTTTCTTTAAATCTTACCTTACAAAAGATAGCGACACAGCGCTTAAAATAGCCCGTGCATGCGACCATTATGCAATTCAAAAACCTAATGAGCCGCATTTTTTATTTGCTCTCCTTGTGTGGCCGCGTGTAAAGGAAAAATTTATAGCAACACGTGATATTCAGAAAGCTATGCACCTGACATTTGCGGAGCTTAACCATATTCTGCCTGTGTCGCGTCAGGATAAGGTTAGAATAAGATTTATTCTTCAATTGCTACCCCGCTTCGATTATCTGATGGATACTCCTGTCAGAAAGCGGAGAGCTCTTGTAAGGAAATTCACCCATGCGCCTTTTTTCAGGGAGGCATTGGAGCTTTACCGTTCAATAGAAACCATAGAGAAAGGGGATAACCCTGGCTATCGTTACTGGATTGAAATAATAAATCGCCCTGTTGATAATAGGGTTCCGGCAAATACAAAGCCTGCTGCGCCTCCAGCACTTGCACCAGATCATCCGCAAGGTCACCATCAGCCAATTTTAAGACGGCAGATACCAATGGAAGATAAAGACGAATACCAATGAAAATTATTCCTATAGTTGTTTTAATACCATTGCTTGTATTTTCACAGTTGGGTATTCTTTCAAGCGGAGGTTCGTTCGATTCTTCTTTCAAGGCAACAATAGGCGAACCAATAGGCGATACGATCCATTTTGGAAACAGCATTTTGTTTTCAGGTTTTATGCCGGCTGCTATTATAAGTTATGGGAATATGGTTGACCGGACATGGCCCAGGATAGTGCCTTTGGCACCTTTTTCTTTAAGCACAGCTTCCGGATTCACATTATCGTTTAATGCTTTGGATTCCTTGGCCGGAATACGGCTTGTTCGCTTCCATTACAAGGTCGGAGGCGAAAAAGCTTTACATATTGATACGCTTGAAAAAGACAACGGGGTTTATACTAAAAGCATCATAGGCAATCCTTTTGATGAAAAGGGTTTTTTCTTTTTTGCCGAGGCAATCGACAGCCAGGGTAATTCAATAATTTATCCGGATACATCCAATGACTCATCCGGCACTATGGTGGCCCTTTCCAGCGGCCTTTCCTTTCAGGATAAAACAGGCTCACCATTTCCTTCTGACAAATGGAGAATGTTTTCAATGCCAATTTTAACAGGCGAGAAATCACCGTATAAAATCCTGGAACCCATCCTGGGCCCTCACGATGGAAGGCACTGGAAGATTGTCAGGTGGGATGGAACCCGTTATGCATCCCCATCAGAAGATGCATTGACACCCGGTAAGGCCTTTTTCCTTTATGTGCGTGATAAAACAACCGAGTTTGGCACTGGACCCGGTAAAACTGTACGAATCGACAAGCCCTATAGAATAACCCTTGCCCCTAAACAATTCACCCAGATAGGTTGCCCATTCGCATTTCCAATTGCCTGGAACGACTTCTTTGCAAGCGACTCCGCAAGGATTACATCCGGCATCGTGCCACCCCTTTCCGACCAATATGCTGGTGTTGGTTATCTTGGCCTTGACAGTAACCCAATTCTTATTCCATGGAGGGGGTATTGGGTTTACAACCCAAACGACTCTCCATTTACATTAACAGTCAAACCTTATTCACCTTCACTTGCAAAAAAAATGGAAAACCAGGTTTCAAGCGGTTTTCTTATGTCGCTTAGTCTTGAAGAACACAGTATGGTCACATTTGGCGCATTGAAGGAGATGAAAAAGAACATCCCTTGTCCACCGCCAATAAGTATTGAGAAAGCCAACCTTTATTTTGAAGGAATGAAAGACGCCCCTTCCACAATAACAGATTTCACTTTTCAGGACACATCAGGGAATAATCATGTTTTCTCAAATCTTATTCTTTGTTTCAATATGGCTAATAAGGTGATAATAAGGCACCAGTCAACGGGCACACAACCCGAGGCATGCATAATGTTTGATCAGAAATATCACACCGCAACCAACCTATTAGCATCAGACAATATTACTGTGGAAAAAAATGGGCAGGAAGAATCTCGTGCTTTTTCGCTTGTTTGTGGAACAAGGGGCTTTGTTGAAGGTTACTTGGCAACACTCTTGAGAGATGCTCCTGATTCTGTTATAGTAGGCAGCCCCAATCCCAACCCTTTCAATCCTGTCACAAAAATATCTTTTGGCCTTCCAAGGGCAGAGGATCCGTATGGTGTCCAAATAAGAATATGGGATATATCCGGCAGGCTGATTTGCGAACCTTTCCGTGGAGCGCTTGGTCCCGGGCAGCATGGTATAATGTGGGATGGAAAAACAGGATCAGGGGATCAAGCCACCTCGGGAATTTATTTCTGCACAATTGATATTTCAGGTAAGGACAAAATCTGGTCCAAAAAAACGAGGATGGCGCTGATCCGGTGATAAAACAAAAAAGCTAATACACAACAGGTCTAATGTCTGAATCCCAGAGAAAATAACTTTTATTTCGGCGTTGACCTTTACTTTATCTTTCCTTATTTTTTATCTTTTTACGACAATCGCAAACCAATTAAAAAGGAGCATCCGTGGAAGTCTCTGTAGAAGCCAAGAACAGCTATACCCGCATTTTAAATGTTACTGTTGAAGAATCACAGATTAACGAAAAATTCGAAGACGTCCTGAAAAACTACAAGAAAGAGGTCAAGATTCCGGGTTTCAGACCAGGCCATGTTCCGCGTGACATGATGATCCAGCGTTTCGGCAAGGTGGTAAGGGAGGAAGCTGTTGAACTTGTGGTTTCATCTTCTTTCAAGGAAGCCTGCGAAAAAGAAAAACTCATGCCTATTTCAAAACCAGTTGTAAAAAAACTTGAGGCAAAGGAAGGCTCACCTGTTAAATATGAAGCCGAGATTGAGGTGGAGCCTGAGGTTAAAATTGAAAAATATTCAGGGCTTGGGATAAAAATCGAAGAAAAATCTGTTACAGGTGAAGATGTTGATAATGTGATAAAAGAGCTACTCGAACGAATGGCCACTTTAAAATCAGTTGATCGGGCCCTTAAACAGGGAGATTACGCTGATCTTGAGTATCGCAAGGTCGTTATTGACAATGAGGAAAAGAAGGACTATCATAGCCCCAAATATCCTGTTGAAATCGGCAGTGCTAGCGCACTCAAGGATCTTGAAAAAAACCTCATCGGCCTGAAAAAGGGCGAGGAAAAACTTGTTAAATTCAATTTTCCCGAGGATTATGCTTATAAGGAGGCAGCTGGCAAACCCGCTGAGTTCACAATTTATATTAATGACGTAAAGGAAAAAGAACTTCCGCTTCTTGACGACGCCTTTGCCCAAAATTCATCACCCCGTACAAAAACGGTTGATGAATTAAAGGGGGTAATAAGAAAGGACCTTGAAGAAGACAATAAAAATACCGCGCTCAACAAAGCCCACAACGACGCAATCGATAAAATAATCGAACTCAATCCTTTTGATGTCCCGGAATCCCGAATCACAAGCTATCTTGAATATTCCTTTGAATCCTTCCAGAAACAATATCCCCACTCGAAAACAACACAGGAAGAATTCAATGGCAAAAATCGCGACATGGTAATCCGTGACTTGAAACGGTTCAAAATACTTGAGGCTGTCTCCCTGAAAGAGAATTTAAAAGCATCCCAGGATGAGGTTGACGCAGAGATTCGGAAATACGCCGAAGGACGCAACGAGGACTTTGAAAAGGTCAAGGCAGCGCTTCGGAAGAGCGGCAGAATCATGGATATCAGGGAAAACCTGCGTGAAGGCAAGGCCTTGAATTTCATCATTGATTATCATCCGAAGGCTGAAACTGCTGCAGCCGAATAATCCTGAAACTTCGATCATTTTTCTTTTAAGAACCTAAAGGAGGTTTTTACAATGTTGATCCCAATGGTAATCGAACAAACCGGACGGGGCGAACGGTCTTACGATATTTTTTCCCGCCTGCTTAAAGAGCGGATAATCTTTATCGGTACCGAAATTGACGACAATGTCGCAAATCTTATTATGGCCCAGCTTATTTTCCTGGAATACGAAGATCCTGAAAAAGACATAAGCCTTTATATAAACAGTCCCGGCGGCCTTGTGTCAGCCGGTCTTGCAATTTACGATACGATTCAATTTGTCAAGCCTAATGTCACCACAATATGTATGGGTCAGGCTGCGAGCATGGGCGCCATTCTCCTGTGCGCCGGCACCAAAGGAAAACGTTTTGCCCTGGCGAATACTCGCATCATGATCCATCAGCCCATAGGCGGGATAGGCGGGCAATCTTCGGACATCCAGATCCATGCCAAGGAAATACTCAGGATAAAAGAACGTCTTAACGCTATACTGTCGCACCATACGGGTCAGCCTGTTGAAAGAATCATCAAGGATTCTGATCGCAATTTTTTTATGAGCGCTGAAGAGGCCCTCGAATACGGGCTTATCGACGAAATCATAAGAAACAAGGGAGACAGAAAATAAATGAGCACCAGATTCCAGAAAACCACATGTTCTTTCTGTAAGCGCACTTCAGTTGAAGTACGGAAAATCATAACCGGGATGGAAGCCAATATCTGCGATCGCTGCATTGATATGTGCATGGATATGTTGAAGGAAGAGGATCGCACTGCGGGTAAGGATTTCCTGGGCTTCTCCCTACCAAAACCATCAGCCATAAAGCAGGAACTGGATCAATATGTAATAGGCCAGAACAAGGCCAAGCAATATCTGTCAGTACTTGTTTACAATCATTACAAACGCATTCGTCACAGGTTAAGGCCCGGGGATGTTGAAATTGACAAGTCAAACATACTTCTTCTTGGGCCCACAGGAAGCGGCAAAACCCTTCTTGCCCAGACACTCGCCCGTTTTCTGAAAGTCCCTTTTACAATTGTTGACGCCACTGTTCTAACCGAAGCTGGCTATGTTGGAGAGGATGTTGAAAACATCCTGGTGCGATTACTTCAAGCTGCAAACTACGATGTCGCAGCTGCTGAAAACGGCATAGTCTATGTTGATGAGATCGATAAAATCTCCCGCAAATCCGCGAACCCATCCATTACGCGTGATGTATCGGGTGAAGGCGTCCAGCAGGGGTTGCTCAAGATTCTTGAAGGCACTGTTGCTTCGGTTCCCCCCAAGGGAGGCCGCAAGCACCCTGAACAGAACCTTGTGCATATAAATACCAAGAACATTCTCTTTATATGCGGAGGCGCTTTCGAAGGAATTGAAGATGTTATTTCAAAACGGACAGGGAAGGGGCAGATGGGTTTTTCCAGCAAGGAAAAGCTGGGCAAGATAAAGGATCGAAACCGTCTTCTTTCAATGGTGGAGCCCTCAGATCTGATCCAATATGGCCTTATTCCTGAAATGGTAGGCCGTTTGCCGGTCCTTGCGGTACTTAACGAGCTTGACAAACATGCATTGCGCTCAATACTCACTGAGCCGCGCAACGCCCTCATTAAACAGTACAAAAAGCTGATGGAAATAGAAAATGTCGAACTTACAGTAACCGACTGCGCGCTTGACGAAATTGTGTCAACCGCCCAGAGCAAGAAAACCGGAGCCCGAGGCTTAAGGCTTGTGATGGAAAATATAATGGTTGATATAATGTACGAGGTGCCGAACCAGAAGGACGTTGTCGGGATTATTATAGACGGGGACGTTATTAAAGGACGCAAGGACCCTGTTTTTGTCCGTGGTGAGGCGGGTGTTCAGGCACAGAAGCTGGCTTCCTAATGAATGGCCTTTACAAAATTCTCAAGAAGATGATCCAAGCCATCTTTTTCAAGAACATTACCAGTAACAATTATGTCAGCACCGGCAGAAACCTTATTTCTTGCCTCTTCAGGGGTTTTTATTCCCCCACCGACAATAATGGGTATCCCTGTTGCCTGCTTGACTGATTTTATCATGTTGTCTGGGACTGAAAGCCCTACACCACTGCCGCCTTCAAGATAAACAACATCCATCCCGAAGTATTTTGCAGCCAGAGCATGGTTTACAGCGCATTCGATATCATTGCGTGGGATGGGATTTGTTTCCGTGACCTTTTCAACTGCTGATGGAACATCGGATTCAATTAAAAGATAGCCCATTGAAATCGTCTCTATTCCGTATTTCCGGATTAATGCAGCCCCTTTTACCTGTTCTTCAATAAGAAAACGGGGATTTCTGCCGGATAAGAGCGACATGAACAGTACTGCATCAACATCAGGAACGATCTGCTCGAAACTGCCTGGAAAAAGTATGACCGGAATATCGGAGTTTTTCTTGATGCATTTTACTATTGCGCTGAAAATCTTATGGCTAACTGTGCTGCCGCCAACGAAAATAGCATCAATCCCGGCTTTATTGCATCTTTCGGATGCTACTGAAGCCTTTTCAATATCAAGCTTGTCAGGGTCAAGAAGGACAACATAATTTGCTCCTTTTTCGCGTTTGTTAAGGAGTGTGTCCTTCACGCTCATTTAATAAAGCCCCCGACGATCTCTTCGGCCCTGGCAAATACGCTTTCAAGAAGGCCCTCATCTTTTGCTCCGCCCTGAGCCAGGTTAGGGCGTCCGCCTCCTTTGCCGCCCGCGGCCTCGGATAGACTTTTAAGAATATTTCCCGCATGGAGTTTCTTGCCAGTGATAAGGTCTGGTGAGACAGCAACTATTATTGCGCATTTACCTTCTTGCGTCCCGAAAAGTGCTGCAATTCCGGACCCGGCTTTTGCAACAAGTGCTTCAGCCTTGGCTTGAATGGATTCACGATCACAACCCCTTAAATATTCCTTGATGAATTTTATTCCTTTAATTTCATTTGCGTTCTTTAACAATTCATCCATATTGGAAAACGCAACTTTCATGCGAAGAGTGTATGTCTCCTTTTCAAGGGACTTGATTTTATCTGATAATACTTCAACCTGATCGGGTATTTTTGAGAATTGCGTTTTGAAAATCCTGCAAAGGGTTTTTACCACCTGCTGTCCGGCCCGGAAATTCTCTCCGAAACAACGGCCCGTTATCGCCTCAATACGCCTCATTCCAGCCTGAGATGCTGCTTTCAGATATAATCTGTATGTATCCGATTTCACCTGTTGATGTTACATGTGTACCGCCGCAAAGCTCTATACTTTCATTCCCGATTTTGACCATGCGTACATGCTCACCGTACTTTTCCCCGAAAAGGGCAAGTGCGCCATGGCCTTCAGCCTCTTTCAGGGTCGTAACCTGAGTTGAAACAGGAAGGTTCATGAGAACAATTTCGTTGCAGATCCGTTCGGTATTAATGAGTTCATCATCTGAAAGTGCGGCATAATGAGTGAAGTCGAAACGTAACCTCTCTGGATTATTCAGGGAGCCGGCCTGCTTGACGTGGTTTCCCAACACCTTGCGCAGTGCATACTGGACAATATGCGTTGCCGTATGGTTCTTGCGGATTTCGTTTCTTCTTTGCTCGTTTACTTCAGCGCTGACCTTTTCCGTTCCAGTAAGTTCCAAATCACCTTCAATGCGGCCGATATGGGCGATATCTTCGCCCTCTTTTTTCACATCAATAATTTCAACTGTGGCGCGATCTTCAATTATAATAAGTCCTGTGTCCCCGCACTGGCCTCCTTGCTCGGCATAGAATGGCGATTTATCAATAATGAAATCGTATCCAGAGCCTGTTTTTCGTATCCTTCGTATAACCGATGCCTCGGTCAGGGAATCATAACCTGTGAATATTGAGGATGGCCCTGATGTAACTTCGATCCAAGTATTACCCGCACCTTGCATGTCTTTGAACTTGGAGGATGCCCGCGCGCGATCCTTCTGTTTCTGCATTTCATCCTCAAAACCTTTTTGGTCAATTGCAAGTCCAGCTTCAAGAGCAACCTGGGCCGTAAGGTCAGCAGGAAAGCCGAAGGTATCGTAAAGCTTAAAAACCATTTTTCCATCGATTGTTCCGGAACCCGAGGATTTTGCATCTTTCGCCGCTTCTTCAAAGAGCGCAAGCCCTTTGTCGAGTGTCTTTTCAAATGATTTTTCCTCAGCCGTGAGGATGCGCTTTACAAAATCCGCCCGTTCAACAAGTTCAGGATAGGCCTGACCCATCATAAGAGTGATTTCCGGGACCAGCTCATTTATAAAAGGGCCTTTGAACCCAAGTTTTTTTCCAAACCGGAAAGCCCTGCGCAAAAGCCTTCGCATTACATAACCGCGTCCTTCGTTACTTGGCAATACACCGTCGGTAATCGCGAACACAAGGGCCCTTACGTGGTCGGCTATGACCCTGAAGGGCACTCCTTCCTCTCCGTGGCTGTATTTAATGCCGGACATCTTTTCAAGTTTTACGATAATCGGGCTGAATACGTCAGTGTCATAATTTGAAGGCTTGTTCTGAAGCACGGCCACAATACGTTCAAACCCCATTCCGGTATCT
The DNA here is from genome assembly GCA_963831235.1 of uncultured Fibrobacterota bacterium. Lineage (GTDB taxonomy): Bacteria > Fibrobacterota > OXYB2-FULL-49-7 > OXYB2-FULL-49-7 > JAEUSG01 > CAWHPS01. The sequence continues at coordinate 118,521 of CAWHPS010000059.1, read as the reverse complement.
ATGTTTTTTTTGGGGAGGTCGTGGATGGAACCGTCTTTCTCTCGGTTACTCTGCATGAAGACAAGATTCCAAAGCTCAACAAACCTGCCGCACCCTGAAACACCAACACCGCAGGCATGCCCTGGAACATTCTCGTTTACGCAATGGCCGACGGCCCCGGTCGATATGGATTTCCGAACACGAACCGCAGGGGCCGGTATCTCCCATTTCCCAGAAGTTTTCGTCGAGTTTTGAGACGTGAGCCTGAATGACGTCCGTGTCCTTAAGCCAGAACCCTTCGGCATCAGAATCGTCCGTGTGCACTGTCACATACAGGCTTTCACGGGGAAGTTTCCATACTCGTGTAAGGAGTTCCCATGCCCATGTTATGGCCTCTCGTTTATAATAATCGCCGAAAGACCAGTTGCCGAGCATTTCAAAAAAGGTATGATGGTGATGGTCCCGGCCAACCTCTTCAAGGTCGTTGTGTTTGCCCGATACGCGCATACATTTTTGCGAGTTGACAGCGCGCTTCAGGCCCGCTTCATTGGAAACGCCGAGGAAGATGTTCTTGAACTGGTTCATCCCGGCATTGGTGAAAAGAAGAGAAGGGTCGTCCTTGGGAAAGATTGGCGCGCTCCGTACAAAGGTATGCTCGCGTTTTTTAAAGAAATCAATAAAGCTGTCGCGTATTTCATTTGCTTTCATAATGATGAAAGATAATTATTGGCTGATAAGGGGGGCAAACCTTCAGGCGGGAAAATTGTTGATTTTTAATTGAGTATAAACTATACTATACCATAAATTGTTCGCGGATATATTATAGTATGACAGAAAAACAACACGAGCCTGTTTCAAGATACCTCAAGGAGCGAATCCAGGGGGATTTGCGTAAGAAGATGGTTTTTATAGGCGGCCCAAGACAGGTGGGTAAAACCACACTCGCCCTTGACATTGCTGGGTCAAAGAATGGGTATCTGAACTGGGATGCCGATGAACACAGGGAAAAGATTTTGCTGCGTCAGTTGCCCGAGACCCCAATATGGATTTTTGATGAGATTCATAAGTACCGCAAGTGGCGGCAGTTTCTGAAAGGCCTTTTTGACTTGCAGGGCAAAGAACGCCGAATATTGGTTACAGGAAGCGCCAGGCTTGATTATTACAGGTACGGCGGTGATTCCCTGCAGGGACGTTACCATTTCTGGCGGTTGCACCCACTATCCGTGACTGAGCTCAAAATCACTTCTGAGACAGGTTTCAGGCGTCTTATGGATCTCGGAGGTTTCCCTGAGCCTTATTTTGGTTCAGGCGAAATAGAAGCGCGGCGGTGGTCACGCGAATACCGGACCCGGCTGATTCAGGATGACATCGCAAGCCTGGAACAGGTCCGCGATATGGGCACATTGGAAAATCTGGTCTTGCGGTTGCCCGATCTTGTCGGTGCGCCGCTTTCCATCAACGCTTTGAGTGAGGATTTACAGGTCAATCACGCGACAATTCGTCATTGGATAGAGATTCTGGAACGGATGTATGCCATTTTTCGGATTCCGCCTTTTGGCGCGCCTAAAATCAGGGCGTCAAAGAAGGAACAAAAACATTACCATTTCGACTGGACACTGGTAACTGAACCTGGCTTACGGTTTGAAAACCTCATGGCCTGCCATCTGCTGAAGTGGGTTCATTATCTTCAGGACAGCGAAGGGCGGGATGTGGATCTCCGATTCTTCAGAGGGGCTGATAGGGGCGAGGTTGATTTTGTTATCCTGGAGCGTAGCAGTCCCTTCATGTGTGTGGAATGCAAGAATTCCACAAGACGCGAAATCCACCCCAGTTTACGATATTTCAAGTCAAAATTTCCCTCTTGTAAGGCTTATCAGATACATGCCGAAGGGGAAGAAGATTATGTCACGGACAGTGGTATTATGGTACAGCCGGCTTTTAAATTCCTTTCGAAGTTAATCTGACGTTTTACTGGTTTTGCCTATTTATATGCTTTCCGTCTTCTTGAACTCCCCAATCAATTCAAGTGTTTCTTCATACCTGCTCATACACCAGCCGTCCTTTCTGCCTTATGGATTCGGCATGCAACGGATCAATTTTTTCAAGTTCAATCAAATCCAAAGGAAACCGGGTCAATGGGCCTGCGTCACGCAGGATTGAAAAAATAACTTCTGGCCCAGGCAAACCCTCAACTGCAATGTCAATGTCCGAGTAATCCCGGAATGCTTCGGGGGCCAATAGGGAACCCCACTGGTAAATCCGCCTGGGATTATATTTCCCGATTATCATCTGAATGATGGCTGATGCATCGCTTAGTGCTTGTAGAAACAGATTCCTGTTCTGTTCAGCAACCACTTTCTCGCGATTGTCAAAATTCTTCCTGTAAACGTCCATTGCGGCAGGTGAAAAGAAGGTCTTCATATTGTTTCAATATTATTTACAAAACGCATACAATTTTTAATTGGATAACATTGTATCCAGTTTACATCAAAATAAAAGCAGCAGTGTGGACGAATCAAGGATAAAGAACATATGTCTTTCTGTCAATATGCCTATTGGTAAACCTTCCCTTTTCATTCAAGAAAAGGGAAGGGGCATTGGAAGGATTTCCTTACCTCGTCAAAACCACTCGCCTTTCCACCTGCCTGTTATCGCTCTGCAGGCGCACGATGTAAATGCCAGCTGACACTGGCCGGTTGTTCATATTGACGCCTTTCCACAGGACTTGGCCGCTGCCCTTCTTCACCTGTGTCTGCCACACCATCTTGCCGGCAATGTCGTAAAGCTGAACCTTGCCGTCTGCCAAAGCCTGGTATGACAGCACAGTGGATGGCGTAAAAGGGTTTGGGTAGGCTGAGATATAGCAGAAAACAGATTGCAAGTTGGATGTGGTTTCTACGCGGGTTTCGTAGCTCTCAACAGGTTTCCGATACTGTGCGCCATCAGTCTGTAGTCACAGTAATGTAATCGCTGCCTGTGGCTATGTAAATTATATTTATTAACTCATCTGTAATATCTTTCCAGGTTTTCCCACTGTCAGATGATACTGTCAACTTGTCCTGGATTAACAAAAATATGGAATGCTTGGATGTTGCAAGAGCAGGTGTGGTGGGAGTATCTCCAAAATCCCGTACAACAAACCATGTGGCACCAGTGTCAAATGAGGCAATTATCTTGTCGTTATAACCATGCAAAGGATCCGTAGACCAGCCATAATAAACACCATCAACAGCATTTGATGCATAAACTGGCGCATTGTAATGATGATAATAGTCATAGGAGGTCTCAAGAATTTTCCAGGTTTTTCCGCTATCAGAAGAGGCGTACCGATGTCCTTCCAAAAATTGACCAGATGCACCTGTGTCTGACCAGACATCTGCCGTTGCATACCAGTGTCCTTCCAGCATTAATAAATCATGAAAAGACTCGTTTTCTCTTGGCATTGAACACAACACCCAAGGCACACCATTGTCGTTGTCGCATTTGTAAACACCCCTATACCCATTTGTATAAAAAGAAGATCCATAAATATTTATCGAATGAATATATATTCCTGTTTCTTTATAGGAAGGGTATGATAATAAACAGGTTTGCCAGGTTAAACCTGAATCAGTCGTTTTACGATAATCTCCATAGGCGGAGATGTATGTTGCCCACGGCGTGGGGATTGAGACATTGCATATGCCGGAGGAAATGTAGTTCTTTATTTTTGGGTCAAAAAATGAATCTGGGAGAAGTGCAAGGTTTCCATTACTTTGAATGCTATAAAATTGGCTCCCAAAGTTCCCATAAATATACTTTGTTCCAGGTAGGATAAAGATTATAGGAGTCGCTACTAAATCAGACGGAAATATTCATCCAGGACCCTTGAAGTACATTCCATATAAACAATTGGGCTGTTTCAGGATTATGGTAATACCAATTACCGTTTTGCCGGGTTACATTATCGATCTGAAGCTTGTTATCAAATTGCGTATTGATAAGAAACCATGTTGTAAAGCTCTTTCCCGTATCTGAAGTTACCCCTTCCAGCATACTATAAGTGAATGAACCGAGGTCTTTGCGAATATAAATTACTTTTGGAAAGTCAAATCCATAATAGGTATAAGTAATGCCGCCATAGGTGATAGTCTTTCCTGGAGCAATGGAATCCCATGTTTTACCAAGATCAATACTCCTAATAAGAGGTCTTCCAGAAATCTTTTTTATCTGGATGTCATTTTTTAATACAATAGTCTCAAAACGCTCATTCTGCAGAATAGTATCGGAACCTGTTTCTTGCCAGGTGTTACCGTTGTCGTTTGAAATAAAGTACTTTCTGGTATTGTTAATATAAGGAATTGAACTTGGTTTTCCTGCAATCCATAGATTAGTATTATCAATAGACACATCAAGTGTACTTAACGAATCAACCTTTACAACTTGCCATGTTTTCCCTGTGTCCAAAGATCGCATCAGTTGCAAGAACGTTGTCCCGCCCTTGAGGTCTGCCTTTATTTCCTTAGCAAAAAGCGCTTTTTGATTTCCACCAAGTAAAGTCCAGCTTTTAGCTAAAAAATGTGGATTCATTAGATTTGTGTCACTCAGAAGCTGGCTCATTTTACGCCAACTGCCGCCGCTATCCTGGGAAATGCATAAATTCATCAAACCGTCAAGGATGAATAAAGCGTTAAACCCTTTGGCATAATCAATGATAGTATCTTCAAAGCTGCTGGACCAGTGCACGCCATTATCCGTGGATCGCTTAAGCCCGTTATTCGGACAGGAAAGAAAAAGGTATCCTCCATATTGAAAGGATTGGCCCATGCCCCATACAACCCCGGGAATCGGCTTGGGCTTTTGCTGGACAAGTTCCCACGAGGCAAAGAGCGGGGCGGACAGCGCAATAAGCGTGCAGGAAAGGACAAACAGTTTTTTCATCTGAGACACTCCTTTGTTTTGAGGTTAAGATTCATTTAATTCTGATTGCGCATGGATTTGTAATCCCAAGCGCCACTTTATTCTGATTATCACTTATATTAATGATTTTAGAAAATGCCTGACTTATTCCATCATCTGTAAAAACAGCAAGCACATACGATCCGGCAACAAGTGATTGGATATCCAGGTTGTCCCAGGTTACACGGGTCTGATAACCATTGACCTGTTCAATAGCTGCATAGGTTGCATAAGTTTGCATCTTCGGATAAGGGCTGAATGTGTTGAGAAGCTGGTTTGGCGTGGTGGTCTGAGGCCCTGTGATGTTGCTCCATTGCAGGGTATCAGGCATACGAACAAGTAGAATACGCAGGGTGTTCCGGAGTGTTGGTTCATTAAAGGATGAGTCTATAAATAAAACTGATACATCCATTGATGAAGAATCCGCTTGTGGAAGCACGGAAATTGTATCAACAGGCCTTGACTCTCCTGAAACAACCTCGGCCTTTACGGAATCACGTGGTACATATTCTTTCTCACTGAATACGACCTTAATGTCAAACGTGCCTTCCGGCATATCCGGCAGGGTAAAAGCGCCATTGATATCAGCCTTTACTGCCCTATCAAGACCATAGACCAGAATGTAGGCGGTAACAGAATCAGACAGCCCGGAACCATCAATAACACCCGTGACCGTGCCTGCAGAATCCAATGTGATAGGGGGTAAAGAGAATGTTTTATTGATTGAATCAACATTGCATTCAACAAGCGCGACCTTGGAATTCTGGTTGTTGATTTCAATGGAATAGCGCCCAATGTCAACTGAATCCAGTGTAAACATTCCTGATGCATCAACTTTTGTGGAAAGCGTACTGCTTGTGTTGCCTGTGTGTGACGTAATCGAGGTATCGCTTAGGAAATTCTTTGGCCGCAGATACACATCCGCATTCACAGCTGCCGTGTTATCGGAATAACGGACGCTTCCTGCAATGCGCGTAAATGCATTACCGGTACCAGTACCACTGCCCCCTCCTGCCATTGTAGGACTTTTGGAACAGCCAATCATGGTGAGCAAGCAGACAAGTAAAGAACAAAACAGGGTGGTTTTCATGGTTGATCCATTGTTGGAGTTTCGGGTTCTTTTGACAGCGGAAAAAGCTGGAAATTAATCTGGTAAACCCTGTCAACATTATTATCTTCTGCTACAATTTGAAGCAGCTCTTCCCTGAATTCCTGGATTCTTGTCTTGAGACGACAGAACCCTTTTTGTGACACATGCGCCGTAACCGAGGAAATTTCCCGTTTTTCCGGAGATACGCACTCGATTGAATCTTTGGCAAGGGTTATCATCTGCGAATGAAAATTCCGTATGGCAAGGGATTGTAAATCGCGGTCAGTGTTTATGAGTGCCGAGGTTTGCACGTATTTGCCGGATTCATCCAACTTGATAAAGCCTAACTTTTTCAGTAAACGTATAGCTTTCATGGCTTCTTTTGGTTTGATGGAAGGCGATACCTGATCGGCAAGAAGGGTGTGATCTGTATTTTCTTCCTTGTCTTTTATCAGCTCTCGAATAACAGGAATGTACCAATGAGAATAATAATCAAATTGGTCTGTCTGTATTTTGGCGATGCTGGAACCTGTCTTGTAAGACGCCATTAGGCCGTAGTAATAGTTTTTCTCAACAATTGTTTTACTTTGATTGAAAAAAACAAGGTAATTGAAATATTCAGCTTCTTTTGTTTTTAACTGCATGGCATTTGCAATCTTGGATAGGCTTTCTCTGCCAAGGTTTTTTTTGTTATCCATGACAAGCTTTAGAAAATTAGGTGAAGTAAACCCTGCACGCTTTGCGAATATACGGAATGAAAAATCCTCGCCAATAGATTTTGCTTCATTATAGAAGTCCTTAAGGAAAATACGATAGTCGTTGTAATTGAAGATGGATATTCCCATACCAGTAATATAATAAAAAAAAGAACGATAGTCAAATAAAACCTATTATTAGGAATACGATAATCATCCTAACATGAATAATAGTAATCAATTAGAAATATAGTAATTATTAAAATAAATATTTTGGAATACGCTAATATTGTTACTATTTTGTGTTTTACTGGGGTATAAATAGTCAGGGGTTCCGGATAAAAAAAAAGCCCCTGCCAAAAAGCAGGGGCCTTAGTACTCCGATTCATAAGTCCTGTCACGTATCAAAAATTTTAATGCACTTTATTGACGGATAGCAAAAACATTATTTGTGGTCCGAAACGACCGGCGGCACAGAGGCCGCCGGCTAATCAGGTTATATTCACGCAAGGGGGAGGGTGTGTATTTTTGTAGAGCCGCAGCCTGCTGCGGCTCTACAAAAATACACACCCTCCTAAAAACAAAGACGATCTTGATTAGGCGGCGGCCTCTGTGCCGCCGCTTGGAATCGATACAAATCTTGTCATGTTGCTATACGTTATCGGATTAATGAATTGTAGTACATTAATATTTTTGTTTAGCCGATCATCCTTATCTAATCAGCGCCATTGTCTTCCTGCTCACAAATGTTCCTGCCTTTAATTCGTAAACATAGACCCCGCTGGCAAGTGTGCCGGCGTCAAATAATACGCTTTGCACGCCTGCCTTCTTGACGGATGATGCTATAGTCTTGACTAAAGTGCCGCGCACATCATACAGCCGCAGTGTAACTGTTGCCTGCTTCGGCAGATAATACCGGATAACCGTCTGGGGATTAAACGGATTGGGCGTGTTCTGGTACAAGGCAGCCTGACTTATTGGTTCTCCGTCTTCTATTGCAGTGTACAAGGTGCCGTCAAGATTGAAGGTCCTTTGGTTGGCATAGCTTAAAGCAATACGTGTGATTGTCTGGTTGACAGGGTCTGAAACATATAGGGACGAATCATTCACGCACACGTAGTGTGGACGGCATAATGGAGTTTTTCCATTGGCTGTATCATCCGCAGTGCCGTAATAACCGATACGAGCAATCTGGTTAAAATTTGCGTCAAGAGCCATGACACTGGAAAGGGCAAAGTAAGGGGCAAATACGCGATCAAAGCCGTCCAAATCAACACGGCACCTATTACATATACAACCGTTTGAATAAGGAACCGGGCCTACACCTTCGACATGGGCTTTGAGTCCTTCAACATTAAATTTTTGTGCTGTATAGCCAGTCCAGTTCCCTCCGTCATCCATCATGATCTTGCCGTTGTCAGCATCAAACCTGCATACGGATCCCCATTCATAACATATGGAGTTAAAATTTGACGGCAAATCGGGAATTGCAGCGCCTCCGAGCATATCTGATATCAAACCATTAAATGTTTTTTGCCTGAGCTGCATTGGAATGATGATGTCTTTGGAACGCATTATACGCACACCGCCAGTACCGGTACTAATACCCGGTAGTTTATCCATGTGAAGAATCTGTCCGTCATTATCATATTGATTTAAAAAATAAGGTCCTCCAACGGAACTCATGCACCATGACTCCGGCACAAAAGGTGTTGGGTCCGGAACCGGTTCCTGTTTCTTATCTTGAATCACATACACGTCTCCATTTGGAGCCACATCAAATCCGGAACGAGGATATCCGAATGTTTCATAACCTGAAAATGCAATGCGCCCGGAATCAAGACCTGATGCAAATGGAACAAGGGCACCGGTTTCGGTATTGAAACGAGCCACATATTCTTTTGCTTCTCCATTACCCTGCCACTGAGTTCTGCAATATAGCAGATTATCATTCCCGTAGCATATTTCCGTTACATTATTCGGCCAATTTAAGAGTCTGCGTGTAAAATCGGAATCATTTACTCCTGTTCTGGTATTAAAACGCGCTTTGTTAATATAGAGCCATTGGTCTTGTGGATCAGTTTGCATGTTTTTATTATTAAAGCTGCCTGTTTGTGTCACTTCACCAAGCATTTTAAACTCATTACCGAATTCAGCCACCCGCCAGATACCTCCATCAGAATTGTCGATAGTGGGAGAACTAATCCAGAGAATGGCTGTGTCTTCTGACTCGTCAAGGGCAAATTGTGTGCAAAGTTGATTATTATAGTCATAATGACCCTGAAACTCCACATGAGCAAGAATGTTTCCTGTGGAAGAATATTTTGAAATGCGTGTGCCTGTTTTACTTGTAGGCATCAAGGAATCCGTGTTAAGCACATAAATTTCTCCCGTGCGTTTATGCACAGATACCTGCCAGGGGCGTTCAACGGAAATTGAACGCAGAAACACAGCGCTGGAGTCAAATACCTGATGCATGGGGCAGGCTGCCAGCATGGGGGCCATTCTCCTGTGCGCCGGTACCAGGGGAAAACGTTTTACGCTCGCGAACACCCGCATCATGATCCATCAGCCCATCGGCGGAATTGGCGGGCAATCTTCGGATATCCAGATCCATGCAAAGGAAATACTCAGGATAAAAGAGCGTCTTAACGCCATACTGTCCCACCATACCGGCCAGCCTGTTGAAAGAATCATCAAGGATTCTGATCGAAATTTCTTTATGAGCGCTGAAGAGGCCCTCGAATACGGGCTTATCGACGAAATCATAAGAAACAAGGGAGACAGAAAATAAATGAGCACCAGATTCCAAAAAACCACATGTTCCTTCTGCAAGCGCACTACGGTTGAAGTCAGAAAAATCATAACCGGAATGGAAGCCAATATCTGCGATCGCTGCATTGATATGTGCATGGATATGTTAAAGGAAGAGGATCGCACTGCAGGCAAGGATTTCCTGGGCTTTTCCCTTCCCAAACCATCAGCCATAAAGCAGGAACTGGATCAATATGTAATAGGCCAGAACAAGGCCAAGCAATATCTATCAGTACTTGTTTACAATCATTATAAACGTATTCGTCACAGGTTAAGGCCCGGGGATGTTGAAATTGACAAGTCAAACATTCTTCTTCTTGGGCCCACAGGAAGCGGCAAAACCCTTCTTGCCCAGACGCTGGCCCGTTTTCTGAAAGTTCCATTTACAATTGTTGATGCCACAGTACTCACTGAAGCCGGCTATGTTGGCGAGGATGTTGAAAACATTCTGGTACGATTACTTCAGGCCGCAAACTACGATGTCGCGGCTGCTGAAAATGGCATAGTCTATGTTGATGAGATCGATAAAATCTCCCGCAAATCCGCGAACCCATCCATTACACGTGATGTGTCGGGCGAAGGCGTTCAGCAGGGATTACTCAAGATTCTTGAAGGCACTGTTGCATCTGTTCCTCCCAAGGGAGGCCGCAAGCATCCTGAACAGAACCTTGTGCATATAAATACCAAGAACATTCTTTTTATATGCGGAGGTGCTTTCGAAGGAATAGAAGATGTTATTTCAAAACGGACAGGGAAAGGGCAGATGGGTTTTTCCAGCAAGGAAAAGCTGGGCAAAATAAAGGATCGCAACCGCCTTCTTTCAATGGTGGAGCCCTCAGATTTGATCCAATATGGCCTTATTCCTGAAATGGTAGGCCGTTTGCCGGTCCTTGCGGTACTAAACGAGCTTGACAAACATGCATTGCGCTCAATACTTACTGAGCCTCGCAACGCCCTTATTAAGCAATATAAAAAGCTGATGGAAATAGAAAATGTCGAACTTACCGTAACCGACTGCGCGCTTGACGAAATTGTGTCAACCGCCCAGAGCAAGAAAACCGGAGCCCGGGGCTTAAGGCTTGTGATGGAAAATATAATGGTTGATATAATGTACGAGGTTCCTAACCAGAAGGACGTTATCGGGATTATAATAGACGGGGACGTTATTAAAGGACGCAAGGACCCTGTTTTTGTCCGTGGTGAAGCGGGTGTTCAGGCACAGAAGCTTGCTTCCTGATCAAACTCCACTATTCTCATAAATTCTTGAGGTAAGCACTTTTTAGTTGACGAAACGATTTGTTTTGAATCAATCGGGATTTAAAAGAAATACTGCAATTCCATCCTCAATTCAAATAGTAAAATAACAGGGGAATTTGCTATAGTGTGGAAAGTTAATGTCGCTATATTCTTGAAAAATAATGGCGTCTGTCGCTTAATAAAAGACATGAGTCCTCAAAATTTAATTTTGCAATAAAATTTAAAGCCCACCTCAACTTCTCGATAATACTGTTCGAATCAGGTTTGGACAATGTAATAACAATTATTCCAAAGTGCTTTTTATATATACGCGGAATCGTATGGAAAAAATCTTTATCCGTGGTTAAAAATATGGCCTTTTTCTTTAAGGCTAAATCAAATATTTTATTATCCTTTAACCCTTCAAGATTACTGCCTCGTATGTCATGGACTTTATGACCAAGCCTTTCTATCAGTTCCACCGCGCCTTTGGGAAAATTCTCGTCAAGAAAAAAAACCATCAGATGGCCGCCCCATATGGAATACTTTCAAACTTAGCAAGCTGGCTCCCGAACTCAAGTGCCGCCCGTATGTCATCTTCTGTGATTGAAGGATAGTTCTTAATCACCTGATGAAAAGTACGGCCAACGGCAAGATCTGCTAAAATATTTGATACCAACACCCTTGTTTTTCTAATAACAGGTTTCCCATGACATATTTCAGGATCAATTGATATACGAGAACGCATGGACCGCTCCTTCATTAAGTGTGCTTGTAAAAAAAATACAGGTCATTTTCTTATGAAAACATAATATTATATAGCAGAACCTGACAAGTCCGCTTATCTATTATCAAAACCATGAGAATAAAAAACGAAAATGGTATCCCAAACTCCGTAATTAATAAAACAAAACATAATATTGAGTTGATGCGTGGATTTTAAACCTGGTGAATTTTCAGGAATGGATGGCTTTTACAAAATTCTCAAGAAGATGAACCAAGACATCTTTTTCAAGAACATTTCCTGTAACAATTATGTCAGCACCGGCAAAAACCTTATTCCTTGCCTCTTCTGGGGTTTTTATTCCCCCGCCGACAATAAGGGGCATCCCTGTTGCCTGTTTGACTGATTTTATCATGTTGTCTGGGACTGAAAGCCCTACGCCACTGCCGCCTTCAAGATAAATAACATCCATGCCGAAGTATTTTGCAGCCAGAGCATGGTTTACAGCGCATTCGATATCATTACGTGGGATGGGATTTGTGCCCGTGACCTTTTCAACTGCTGATGGAACATCGGATTCAATCAAAAGATAGCCCATTGAAATCGTCTCTATTCCGTATTTCCTGATTAATGCAGCCCCTTTTACCTGTTCTTCGATAAGAAAACGGGGATTTCTGCCGGATAAGAGCGACATGAACAGCACTGCATCAACATCAGGAACGATCTGCTCGAAACTTCCTGGAAAAAGTATGACCGGAATATCGGAGTTTTTCTTGATACATTTTACTATTGCGCTGAAAATCTTATGGCTAACTGTGCTGCCACCAACGAAAATAGCATCAACCCCGGCTTTGTTGCATCTTTCGGATGCTACTGAAGCCTTTTCAATATCAAGCTTGTCAGGGTCAAGAAGGACAACATAATTTGCTCCTTTTTCGCGGTTGCCAAGGAGTGTGTCCTTCACGCTCATTTAATAAAGCTCCCAACGATTTCATCGGCCCTGGCAAATACGCTTTCAAGAAGGCCCTCATCTTTTGCTCCTCCCTGAGCCAGATTATGGCGTCCGCCTCCTTTGCCACCCGCGGCCTCGGACAGACTTTTAAGAATATTTCCCGCATGGAGTTTCTTGCCAGTGATAAGGTCTGGTGAGACAGCTACTATTATTGTGCATTTGCCTTCTTGCGTCCCGAAAAGTGCTGCAATGCCGGACCCGGCTTTTGCAACAAGTGCTTCAGCTTTGGCTTGAATGGATTCACGATCACATCCCCTTAAATATTCCTTGATGAATTTTATTCCTTTAATTTCATTTGCGTTCTTTAACAATTCATCCATATTTGAAAACGCAACTTTCATGCGAAGAGTGGCTGTCTCCTTTTCAAGGGACTTGATTTTATCTGATAATACTTCAACCTGATCGGGTATTTTTGAGAATTGCGTTTTGAAAATCCTGCAAAGGGTTTTTACCACCTGCTGTCCGGCCCGGAAATTCTCTCCGAAACAACGGCCTGTTATCGCCTCAATACGCCTCATTCCAGCTGAGATGCTGCTTTCAGATACAATCTGTATGTATCCAATTTCACCTGTTGATTTTACATGTGTACCGCCGCAAAGCTCTATACTTTCATTCCCGATTTTGACCATGCGTACATGTTCACCGTACTTTTCCCCGAAAAGGGCAAGTGCGCCATGGCCTTCAGCCTCTTTCAGGGTCGTAACCTGAGTTGAAACAGGAAGGTTCATGAGGACAATCTCGTTGCAGATTCGTTCGGTATTAATGAGTTCATCATCTGAAAGTGCGGCATAATGGGTGAAGTCGAAACGTAACCTCTCCGGATTATTCAGGGAGCCAGCCTGCCAGGGCAATCGCATTAAAATTTAACGATTCCAAGGATGCGCTCCAAATATTGTGTGCTCAAAGCTGCTTTTAATTGTTTGCGTACGATACTGGCTTTTATTGATGTTTCCTGTCTCAATAGATTTATAGCGACATGCCGGACTACATTCATATTTGTTGGTGCATTTGATTTTCTAATGCGACAGTCATCCTCTCTAAAAGACACATCCAGATTCCAATGCAATTTGTTTTCAATTCCCCAATGACTGCGTACTGCCTGACCAAACTGTTTTGCCGACATTTTACGACTGAGAATATAATACCGTATTTCTGTCTGCTCTGCTTTTTTTGTTTTCCTTATGGAGTGAACAGCACCGATAGCAGACAATGATCGCCACTGTTCCTTATTTTTTAGCCAGGTAATATCATCGATAACATGATACTCACGATGCTCTTCGCGACCATGTCCCTTATCCTCTGTTGAATACGTGTCATGGGCCACATCTTTCAACCCATCCACCACGACAGTATCTACGCGGTTGCGGATTTGTTCATACAGGCTCGGTTGATTTTCTTTAACGGCGAGAACATAATCCGCGCCATTGGTTACAATATTGTCGGCAATAGCTTTTTGACAACCCATTGCATCGATAGTGACGATACATCCTTTCACCATGAGCATATTCAGCAATTCAGGGATAGCGGTGATTTCGTTGGATTTATCATTCACCTTTATTTGCCCCAGTACCAAGTTATTTTCTGCTGCCCAGGCACTAACGACATGGATAGCATTTCGGTCGGCCTTGGTATCAAATGAACGCCGTGCGGTTTTTCCATCGACTGCAATTACTTCATTTTGTTTCGGCAATCGTAACGCCTCAACCCATTTTATAAAGCATTCTTGAAAGTCTTTCGGATTTAGCAAGGCACTGGCCCGCCCAAAAGTGTCATGCGATGGAATGCCGTTTTTGAGTTCAAGAAACTGTTTAAGCCACTCTATTCGCTCGTTGCCAAATAATTCGACTTCCTCGAATGACTTGGCGCCGCAAAGGGTAGCACATACCAAGACAACAATTATGTCGATAAGTTTGTGGAGTTTTTTACGTTCTATGCGTGGGTCCGGTATGTCTTGGAAGTATTCGATAAAAGTGCATGGCGTTGAAATCATAAATCCCCCTTATAGGTAAAATAAAATGTGGACATTGCCTCTTCTTTATACTATAATATAGCTCTACGGATATCCGTAGAGCTACTTAAATAGAAAGGAATTGGGCATGGGCTATCCAACAACGATTCAACTCATCTCACGGAAGAAAGGAAATCAGTGGTATGTTAATTTTCCCAATGCTTTGGCAAAAGCGATGAATTTCAAGAAACGCGAAATTGTGGAATGGGAGGTTGAAACAGTAAAGTGCATGAAAATGATTAGAACTGGCAAGTCTAACAAAGTAACTGCAAGAACAAGAACGGATCGTGTGTCACGTATTACCGTTGACAATAAGAAATAAAGTGGCGAATTTTAATGCGATTGCCCTGGCCAGCCTGCTTGACGTGGTTTCCCAACACCTTGCGAAGTGCATACTGGACAATATGTGTTGCCGTATGGTTCTTACGGATTTCGTTTCTTCTTTGCTCGTTTACTTCAGCGCTGACCTTTTCTGTTCCAGTAAGTTCCAAATCACCTTCAATGCGGCCGATATGGACGATGTCTTCGCCCTCTTTTTTAACATCAATAATTTCAACTGTGGCCCGATCTTCTATTATAATAAGTCCTGTGTCCCCGCACTGGCCGCCTTGCTCCGCATAGAATGGCGATTTATCAAGAATAAAATCATATCCAGAGCCTGTTTTTCGTATCCTTCGTATAACCGATGCCTCGGTCAGGGAATCATAACCTGTGAATATTGAGGATGGCCCTGATGTAACTTCGATCCAAGTATTACCCGCACCTTGCATATCTTTGAACTTGGAGGATGCCCGGGCGCGCTCCTTCTGTTTCTGCATTTCATCCTCAAAACCTTTTTGGTCAATTGCAAGTCCGGCTTCGAGAGCAACCTGGGCCGTAAGATCAGCAGGGAATCCGAAAGTATCGTAAAGCTTAAAAACCGTTTTTCCATCGATTGTTCCGGAACCCGAGGATTTCGCCTCTTTCGCGGCTTCTTCAAAGAGCGCAAGCCCTTTGTCGAGTGTCTTTTCAAATGATTTTTCCTCAGCCGTGAGGATGCGCTTTACAAAATCCGCCCGCTCAACAAGTTCAGGATAGGCCTGACCCATCATAAGAGTGATTTCCGGGACCAGCTCATTTATAAAAGGGCCTTTGAACCCTAGTTTCTTTCCGAACCGGAAGGCCCTGCGTAAAAGCCTACGCATTACATAACCGCGTCCTTCGTTGCTTGGCAGCACACCATCAGTAATTGCGAACACAAGGGCCCTGACGTGGTCGGCTATGACCCTGAAGGGCACGCCTTCCTCGCCGTGGCTGTATTTCATACCGGACATCTTTTCCAGTTTTATGATAATCGGGCTGAATACATCAGTGTCATAATTTGAAGGCTTGTTTTGAAGCACGGCCACAATCCGTTCAAACCCCATTCCAGTATCTATGTTTTTTTTGGGGAGGTCGTGGATGGAACCGTCTTTCTCGCGGTTGCTTTGCATAAAGACCAGATTCCACAGCTCAACAAACCTGCCGCACCCTGAAACACCTACCCCGCAGGCATGCCCTGGAACATTCTCATTTACGCAATGGCCGGGCCCCCTGTCGATATGGATTTCCGAGCATGAACCGCAGGGGCCGGTATCTCCCATTTCCCAGAAGTTCTCGGCAAGTTTTGAGACGTGTGCCTGAATGACGTCAGTGTCCTTGAGCCAGAACCCTTCGGCATCGGAGTCGTCTGTGTGCACTGTAACATACAGGTTTTCACGGGGAAGTTTCCATACCCTCGTAAGGAGTTCCCATGCCCATGTTATGGCCTCTCGTTTATAATAATCGCCGAAAGACCAGTTGCCGAGCATTTCAAAGAATGTATGATGGTGATGGTCGCGGCCGACCTCTTCAAGGTCATTGTGTTTGCCCGATACTCGCATACATTTTTGCGAGTTGACAGCGCGCTTCAGGCCCGCTTCATTGGAAACGCCGAGGAAGATATTCTTGAACTGGTTCATCCCGGCGTTGGTGAAAAGAAGAGACGGGTCATCTTTAGGAAAGATCGGTGCGCTCCGTACAAAGGTATGCTCGCGTTTTTTAAAGAAATCAATAAAGCTGTCGCGTATTTCATTTGCTTTCATAATGATGAAAGATAATTATTGGCGGATAAGGGGGGCAAACCTTGCATTTGTTCCGGGTGATATTATAAGAGACTCCTAAGTTAAGTGAGAATTTATTTTTAAGCATCGCTAAAGGCTTAAAAATCACTTTAACCGAAGGAGTCTCAGATGAGAAATTACAAAATTGCAGCAGTCTGTCGAAACAGGAAAGCAGTGGAGGAGTATCCCATGGTTGTTTCATTAGATGACCATACATCAAACATATATATGTATGGTGTCAACATTCTATCCGGTGAATTGATGGTGGACAAGAATATTATGGGAGACTACCATGCCGTGCGAAATCAGCTTGAGAAGATGGGGAGCAAAGAACAGGTAATGGTATTGGTGGAATGCGGCAATAAAGGTTTTTCGCCATACCGCTATTTTGTCAAGCATGGCTATCATTGCAAGCTTATTGCGACAAGTTCGATTCCGAAACCGCGGCAAGGAGCAGAAGACGGATCGGGATGACGCGATTGCAAATTTGGATTATTATATGGCGGGGTTACTTCGATTTGTTCATATTCCCGACGCGGCGGACGAAGATGCCCGCGAGTGTCTTCGTTATCGCTATGATCTGGCATGGTCAATAGGCAAGCAGAAACAGCATATTCTTTCATTAGTGAAGCGTCAAGGGCAACAGTTTAGCGGTACGAAAACCAACTGGACGGTTCAACATCATCGGTGGCTCAAAGCGGTTGAACTTCCGATTTGTACGCGTATACGGTTGGACATGATGCTCACGGAATTGGAAACATTGAAGACCAAGACATCGGATTTGGATTTAAAGCTGACCGAACTCTTTTTAAAAAATGATCCTTATGGAAAACTTATGGCATTATATCAAACTCTACCGGGATTTGGGTTCGTAGGATCAATGACGCTGATAGTCGAGGGACATGATCTTCATCGTTTTTCTACAGAGGATCGTTTGATGAACTATGTTTGTTTGATTCCCAGGAAATATTCCTCCGGAAAACACGATCCGGCCCGGGGGATTACAAAGGCAGGTAATTCCTATCTGCGACTTGCGTTTGTAGGAGCCGCTAAGTTTTATACGGATCGGCGGTTGATGCGTTCAGAGGCATCGCTTACGGATAGCCCTGTGCTATTACGCGAATTTATAATGCGTTGTCAAGACAGGCTATATAGCAGATATAAATACTTGCGAAATCAAGGCAAATGCAGCAACAAGGCAAAATGCGCCATTGCCCGTGAATTATGCGGATTCATTTGGGAGCTAATCGTCAAGGTTCAGTCACAGATAGAAAAATTAAATATGACCGTTAAGGCTGCTGCTTGAAAGCCAAAAACCGCGCCAACCTCCGCATCCGCGAGGGGTGCTCTGGTTGTCACGGTTTTTGCAGAATTCAAAAAGGAGCGTCACGTTTGCCATAAAGAAGAGAACAAGGAAAGCGCTGTGAAGCCTGCGTTGTCATGCATTGCAGAGTGTATTTATACATGGTCTGCGTTTGGGTGAAATAATATAGCGGATAACACAGAGTGAATTATATATCGTAGGGTAACCAGTCCCAGGATAACTGCTTTGACTCTGTCAGTCAAATTTCTGTTCTCTTCTTTTTGGTGCATGTGACGAAACAAGAAAATGAAGTAAAGCCATATTTTCTTATTGACTGGGGAGTCTCTTATAACCGCAAGACAGCTAATGTTATGAACAACCCTCATCCCCTAACCCCTTCTCCCATTTATGGGAGAAGGGGAACCGGAAAAACATAGGAACTATTTGTCGGTGGCTGAAACTTGCATGAAATGACACCAAAGCGATGGTAATCGGATGGAAATTTGACTATAAGAGAAATTATTAAAAGAGTATCACCTAAACTGAGCGATTCTTTCAAAATAAAATGATCTTTTCCTCCGAATCTCCCTCTAATATTGTAGGTATACGGGCCTACAATAATTTTAACCCAGAGGGTAACCATGACAAAGAAACTCTTCAAGGATTCCTCCTGCAGTATAAACAAGATTGAGACGACCAACGCAAAACTTTGCAGTCGCGGCGGACTGACATTTTTTCTCCGATATCTTGAAAATGTCAGTTTCTTCAATCTGATAGAAACTTTTCTTACCGACATGAGGCAAAGCGCCAAAGGCAAGCCGGTTGCTTATTGCATACGCCAGATACTGGCCTATTTCATTGACGGAAGCATGAAAGCCATAATTGGTTTTGACCGTTTGCGTAATGATGACGGGTATGCGGCAGTTCTGGAGGTAGAGAAAAAGAACCTGCTTTCTTCTCATGCGGTAAAAAGGTTTTTCTCCAAGTTCACTTTTGCAAAGACTTTCCAATTGCGTCATATCCTTAACGCGCTTTTCATCTGGCGGCTGCAAATAACGAAGCCGTCCATCATTGTGCTTGATATGGATACCGTGGTACTGGACAATGATGACGCTCTTCAACGTGAAGGCGTGAGTCCGACTTACAAGAAAAAGAAGGGTTTCCAGCCTCTTCAGATCACTTGGAGCGGAATCGTGGTTGAAGCACTCTTCTGCCGTGGCAGCGCTCACTCCAATCACGGTAACGACGTGCAGGATTCCATGAAGAAACTGGTTAATCTGATACGAAGAAAATACAGTCAGAATATTCCCATTCTTCTTACCAGCGACAGCGGCTTTCTTGATGAAAAGAACTTTGAATATTTCGATAAAAAGCTCAAGATTCTGTTCATCTGCTCCGGCAAACTGTATGATCCGGTTACGAACTTTGCAAGGGCTTGTCCCAGAGAACAATTCAAACGGTATGATAACGGTAAACAGATATGGGAATATGTTGAATTCGGTAGCAAACTGGAATCGTGGAAAAATATCGGTTTCCTGCGGACTATTTTCACCCGTCTTTCCTGCGATGAAGACAGGCAGATGATTCTTGAGATAGCACGCCCTGATTCGGTGTTGTACACAAACATTGGCAGCAATGCCACGCTGACCCAGGAATTGAAGAATACTGGAAACGAAGACTATTTGAAAACAAAACGCATTATCGAAATTGGGCACGGTCGCGGTAAGAGCGAGCTCACCAACCGCTCCATCAAGGATTTCATGACCAGTGAGCAGATGCCTTTCAAGCGCTTCGGTATGAATTCGGCCTATTATTATCTGATGCTGATAGGACATGCGCTTCTTTGCGCCTATCAGGAAGATGTAGTCAAGGATATCGTACCTATAGCTGCAAATTGTTATCCCACTACGCTGCGTAGAACGGTCATCGACTTTGCAGCAAAGATCGTTTTCAAAGGAAATTGTATAAGACTTCAACTGACGCATTTTATCCATAGTACGCTCAACATTCCAAAACTTTGGGAGCGCTGTACAGGAACAGGGCTCGTTCCGATACCATTGACCATATAGATTCACAACATTTCACGGGTCGTTGCATAAACCATTCTCCGCGCAATAGCGCCTATGTAAAGGTGCACACTGAAATAAACCAACATCGCCACTTTTCGATAATTTTCCGCAGTTTTGCACGAGAAACCTCTCCTTGTCAACGCGTTTCCCTTGTTTACTCAAAAAGAACAACATCTTGACAATGGAAAGAAAGAAAAACTTGCTTGCTGCGTGCGAATTGTGATATTTTATCATAAGAATCGCTCAGTTTAGGTTTATATATAACGGTTGGCAATGTGCTTGCGTATCAGGATCAAACCGGAATGGAAAACACAACGTTTCATTATCGAGTCAAGGCCGTGAACCATGCTGATCTTACAAGCCTTGCCTTCAGCAATGATGTATCCGCCGTCACGGCGGTTGACACGGTGAAACCGGTTGTGATCGCCCTCCAGTCTTTGTCCGCCACCACTGTTAACATTACTTTCAGCGAAAAAGTGGAACAGGCGACCGCGGAAAATACAAACAATTATTCCATCAGCAGCGGCATCTTGGTTACAGAGTCTGCCATGCAGGCGAATCAACGATCAGTATTACTTTCCGTTTCCACACTGCAAACAGGCACAACATATATCTTCCATATTACAGGACTACGTGATCTGGCATCCATACCCAATACAATGAACAATTTTGACACCGCGATTTATATCATCCGTACACCTGTTATCAGGAATTTCAGTTTTGAATCGCCGATCGTTTCCACTTACCAGTATGGAGTGGCTGATTCCTTCTGGACATTTGGAGGCGTTACAGGCAATGGAAGCGGCATAGAGCATAATGGATGCGCTTTTAGCGCGGCCAATGCGCCTGATGGCGTGCAGGCTGCATTTCTCCAGGGCCTTGGAACAGTGTCGCAGAATGTATATCTTGATTCCGGCTATTACAGAATAAGGTTCAGCGCAGCACAACGACAGGATAATAACCAGACCATCAGGGTGTCTCTTGATGAAACGCAAATCGGTTTGTTCACCCCGTCATCAAGTAATTTTGTTGAGTGTGTCACTGATTCTGTATTGGTTTTATCAGGCACACATCTGTTGAAGTTCGCGGGAACGAATTCAACAGGCGACAATACCGCTTTTATTGATGCGGTAAGTGTGGTGGTACCCGGAGGAACTGATAATGAACCCGGGTAATGAAACCGGAAAACCTTGTGCTTGTCGCCTCGCCAAATCCTTTTAATCCTGCTGTAAACATTCAGGTGTCCGGTTGGCAGAGGGGAGCCGAGCTTAGAATATTCAATGTCAGCGGCAAGGTGGTGGCGGATTTGATGTCAACCTTCAACAGCGGTTCTTATACCAGGGGAGTGCGAGAGGTGACATGGAATGCTGCGGGACATGCGTCGGGGGTGTATCTGGTATTGCTGCGGCAGGGTAATGTGGAGCTTAAGCGCATGGTCATGTTTGTAATGTAAGCATTAGGGAGATAGTAATTGCTAATATACCGTTAATAATGATATCTTCATGCTATATTACAAGAGGAGGCCTCTCGCATGAAGACATCGATTCTGGAACAAAACGAGATCAGCAGTGGTGTGGTTGAATTGGTACAGCGACTGGTGGATATGATTTCTTGGCCTGATCGTCGGCAAGCGATGGCCGATGTGACCAATACGCTATTGAACGGCAAAACCCGTGTGGCTGAGGATGTGTTTGGATGGGGACGAACGGCCGTTTCATTGGGCATGAACGAATTGCAAACGGGCATTGTATGTGTGAACGATCTATCGAAGCGTCGAAAGCCAACTACGGAGGAGAAATATCCGGAGTTAGTGGTGGACATAAGGAGGATTGTCGATTCGGCGAGCCAAGCGCAAGCGAGTTTGCGCACACCCTTCTCTTACATGAAGATGACGGCGAAGGCCGTACGTTCCGCACTGCTGAAGAAGGGATGGCCAGAGGAAAAGGTTCCCGCCGTGCGTACCTTGTCCAATATTTTGAACCGCCAAAACTACCGACTTCGTCGTGTGATCAAAACTCAAGTCCAAAAAAAACAGAATACACCGACGCCATCTTCGACAATGTGAAGCTCATTAACGCGGCGGCAGATGCCGATCCGGAAGCGATTCGGATTAGCGTGGATACCAAAGCCACCGTCAACATTGGTCCATATTCCCGAGGCGGGCTTTCGCGCGGAATCCAAGCGGTCAAGGCGGCGGATCACGACATGATGCTCAAGGAAAAACTGGTGCCGGGCGGAATACTTGAGACCGACAACGGCAAGGCATTCCTGTTTTTTACCGCCAGCAACAAAACCAGCGATTTCCTGACCGATGGAATCGAGCTCTGGTGGAAGGCTAACCAAAAAAGATTGAGCACCGTAAAGCGCATCGTTGTCAACATGGACAATGGCCCTGAGTGCAGCGGTCACAGAAGTCAATTTCTGCAACGCATGGTTGAATTCTCCGACCGCGAACAGGTGGAAGTCCGCTTGATTTACTATCCGCCATATCACAGCAAATACAATGCTATTGAGCGATATTGGGGCGGCTTGGAACGATCATGGAATGGATATCTTCTCGATAGTGTGGAAACCGTATTGAAGAGGGCGTCCAATTTTATGTGGAGGAATGTGCAAGCAACAGTGACCATCTTAGCAAGCATCTATGAAAAGGGCATCAAACTTAATGCCAAACGAAAAATCGAACTTGAGCACCGTCTTCAACGCTCTAAACAGCTTCCTTGGTGGGACATCACAATCTGTCCTATAACGGTACATTAATAAATGCGGTCTCCCTTAGAGGGAAATGGCTATTTTATTCCAGGCATCAAAGCGCGGTCAGGCGTCAATTGCGCACTAAAATTTGAGGGAGGACGTATCATGATAAATAAAATGTTCATTCTTATATTTACGGTCGTCTTTATGACATTGTCCGGCGCGGATTCAGCGAATGATGTATTATTCCCACTGAGTGCGGGAAGCCTGCACCTTAATGGCCATCTTGCCGACCGGATCGATCTTGTAATAAAGAACCGTATCACTGTGCAGGATTACCCTTCACTTGTTGTTCCCTTCCGGACCCGCCCGGAAGCCACAGGCAGTGACTGGAAATGTGAGTTCTGGGGAAAGTGTTTCAGGTCATTGCATGAGGCCTATTGTTATAACCAGTCTCCGTCTTTAAAGGCAAAAATGGATTCCACAGTAAAAGACCTTTTGTCAACCCAGACATCGGATGGCTGCATCAGCACATATTCAACGTCCAACCAGCTTTACGGATGGGACGTATGGGGAAGGAAATATATTCTTCTCGGACTGCTTCGGTATTATTACCTGACGCAAAGCGACACTGTTTTGCAGGCAATAATCAAGGAGGCTGACTATCTGCTTTCACAGGCGGGGCCGTCCCCGAAAAGGGAAATCACCTCCACCGGTGAACAGGCAGGGCTTGCTTCCTGCTCAATTCTTGAGCCCATGGTTCAGTTGTATAATGTCACCGGTTATCAGCGTTACCTTGACTTTGCAAACTACATTGCGGGGACAGGTGGAACATCCGGGAATAATCTTATTACAGGTGCCATTCGCGGAGATCAACCAAGTCAGCTTGGAAATGGAAAGGCCTATGAAATGACCTCTGTCTTTGAGGGACTGGTCGAATTATACCGGGTGACAGGCAATCCGGACTACAGACAGGCTTGTTTGGATTATTGGCAGAGTGTCGTGGATCATGAAATCGTCATTACCGGTACCGGCGGGCGTAATGCCGAGGGAAATGAATTCTGGGGAGACACCTATTATGACCAGGCGACAAATGAAATGTCCTGTGAGCTCTGTATTACGGTCACGTGGATGAAGTACAATTATCAGCTCCTTCGCCTTACAGGTGATTCCAGATACGCGGATCAGATTGAAAAAACCATTTATAATGATTTACTCGGTGCCGTTTATCCTGATGGGAGCTGGACATCTTATTTTGCAAGTTTAAACAACACTCGTGTGCCTTCTTACATCCAGCACCTCGGACTTTCCTGCTGTGTGGCCAACGGCGGCATGGGGATGGTGCTGATTCCGGAAATGACGGTTATGTCCAAAGCATCCGGACCCGTGATAAACCTTTATTGCGGCGGTACGACAATCGTACCTGTATCAGGAAATGATGTTCAGATTACGCAGATTACAGACTATCCGAAATCCGATACGATTATCATTAATATCAAGCCTGCAATCTCGGCGGATTTCTCTGTCAGCCTGCGTATCCCTGAATGGAGCGACAGTGCGCATACCGGACTCACGGTTAACGGCGGGGCTGATATTGCCGTAACACCCGGAACCTATAAGGAAATCACCCGCACCTGGTCGTCATCAGGCGATCAAATCGTGCTTAAGCTTGATATGCGCGGAAGGCGTGTTATTGATTATTCCTCGGAATTCAACGCTGTCCTGCGCGGGCCGCTTGTTCTCGCGCGAGACGTTCGATCCGGCGGCAACCTGCAGGAAGATGTTCCTATTCTATCGGATTCGGCCGGCTATATTTCCCTTGTACCGGCTGTGCCGCCTGATGGGATTTGGATGGCATATCAGGCGCCGGCATTAAATGGTACTGCTTCGGTGGTTGATTATTCTTCAGCTGGAAATACGTTTAATAGCAGTTCGGCATACCGCACATGGATGCATTATGTCAAGATTTCAGTGCCGAATACCTGGAACAGGGTGAATGACAATACGGTCAGTGCAACCTATTCATCAGGCGTATCGTATGCAAGCGCCGCCGGCTATTACGCCAATAGCGCTCATTTTGCAAATACCATGGGCGAGTATGCGCAGTTTGCATTCAAGGGCACCGGCGTCCGGTGGATTGGGAAGCTTGGGAAGGATCATGGGACAGCGGATGTTTATCTTGATGGAAGGTTGATGGGGAGTGTTTCAACGTACAGTGCTGTGGATAATATGATGCAGGTCTGTTATGAAAAAACAGGACTTGCTGATACGAATCACACACTGAAGATTGTGTTGACAAGCAATAACTACACGGACTGGGATGCATTTGAATATTATTATACCGGTGAAGGGGGTATGTCGGCATTGACATCATCCGTTGTTTCCGATGGCGGTTTAAAGATAATCGGTTGCGACCCTAATCCTTTCAACCCCAGTGTAAACATTCAGGTATCCGGATGCAGGAAAAGTACTGAGCTCAAGATTCTGAATGTCAGCGGCATGGTTGTGGCGGATTTGACGTCAGTCTTGAACATCGGTTCTTATGTCAATGGTGTGCGGCAGGTGACATGGAATGGTGCGGGCCATGCGTCGGGGGTCTATCTTGTATTGCTCCGGCATGGTAATATGGAATATAAGCGCAAGGTTTTGCTGATAAAATAAATATTTGCAAAAGGGCAGGGGTAAATTATAACTTTAAAATGGACTGATTGCACTTCAATAATTGAAGGAATATGTTCCTTCCTCTTGGAGCATCAAGCGGCGGCAACGCAGTGCGGTTCTGTTTTATCGACAAGGCTTTGACTTTGTTGCGTTGTGGTTTGTAAAATTGACTGAAAGGTGATTTTTTATGATTAATTTCTCTACTTTTCTGTTCATCATTGTTATGCAGATTCTTTTGCTGCCGCTGCTTGTTTTCGCTGATCAAAGACCTCTGGTGGGTGTTGTCACCTACCCTGTCTGGCAGGGAAACATCTGGGATGAAATAACTCTGACACCGCCCAAATGGTCTTACCGGTTGCCATATTTCGCTGATGTCCGTGATGATTCCAGCAGACTTGTGCGGACAGGCAATACTGAACAGGAGATAGTGTATCATCTTGACAACGATATTACCAATATTGTGATTTATTCGGCTTTCAATGACGCTGAAAATTGTGTTCCTGAGAGCGATATTGCGCTATTTATTTCTCAGGACGGAGCAGCCTATAGCCCGCAGCCATTAACCTTTCGCAAGATTAATTATGCAGTCAACTGGCAGAAAGTGATCCTGTGGACAGATGTTTCTACAGCGGCAATCCGGTATGTGAAAATCCGGATCATTAAAACAAACGGAACTCAATCCAATCCGCAAATTATGCGAGTTGACATCAATTACAAGGCGGTTGCAACAGACAATCCATTCAAGTCGGTATTGATAGATAACATGAATGATTTCGGAAAAATGGATTCCCACACACCCAATCTCAGTTTTGCAACGGATAATCCATCACTATATCGCTTAGTTACCGGAATTGGGTATTCACCGGAGAATGTGAACCAGCAGATTCTTTACGCAAAATCCGCACACATAGATTATTTCGCTGTATTATATATGTACCCTAATGGACCGGACTGTCTGCCGTTGTTCATTGATGCGATTAGATTAAGTCCGTATAAAAATGACATCAAATATTGCCTGATAGCCCATATGCCCCGAACCAACGGGACATGGACTGAAAAAGTGGCGCAATATATTGAGTTCTTTAAGGATTCTAATTATGTCAAGGTTCTTGACGGTCGACCTTTACTGTATCTTTTTGACCCGGCCAGGAATCAATATACGACTGAGGAGATAAACCAGCTTCGCGCAGCATCCGAGGCAAGCGGAACGGGGAACCCTTATGTGGTCGGCATGGGAGAACAGCCGTGCGGTCTGGATGCCGGAAGCGATTACCTGCCTGGACCAGGCGTGAGCACCAATTATGCCGGCACGAACGCAACCATTCCTTGTGTCAGCTTCGGCGCCAACACCCTGCCTCGTATTGACAATCCACCGAGCTGGGGTACTTTCGATGCCACAGACGCCGAAACCCACGGGCGCCCGGATGTCCAGCTATGTCAACGATGGAATCAGGTGGTGTTTCGATAACCCGGCCAGTGTCCCTGCCTGGTCCATCCTCATCAATGCATGGGACGAGTTCTGCGAAAGCGCCGCGGTACTTTGCCCCACACGGGATCCCATAACAGGCCTCCCGAATACCTCCCGCCTTGATTCAGTCGGAAAAGCCATAAGATCATGGGAGCCATCGGACACCACGCCCCCCGCTGACATTACCATGAACAACCCGACAGTGAAAGACCAGACAATCACCCTTTCCTGGAACGCTTCCATTGACGCGGAAAGCGGAATCTCCAATTATCAGATATACCGTGGTCTTGCCGCAAATCCGACGGTTTTATATGCAACAGCAGGCAATGTGCTTTCTTATCAGGATAAAACCGGGATGGAAAGCACAACGTTTCATTATCGAGTCAAGGCCGTGAACAATGCTGATCTTACAAGCCTTGCCTTCAGCAATGACGTATCCGCCGTCACGGCGGTTGACACGGTGAAACCGGTTGTAATTGGTATCCAATCTTTGTCCGACTCTGCGATTTGTTTGACTTTCAGCGAGAAAGTGAAGCAGACTACCGCGGAAGATACGCGAAATTACACCGTCAATAGCGGCATCCTGGTTAAAGCGGCCGCCCGGCAAACGGACCAGAGTAAAGTGGTGCTTTTTGTTTCTACATTATCAACATCTGTTGTGTATTCTTTCCATTGTGCAGGCATACAGGACCTGGCGTCCATACCGAACACCATGGACATCTTTGATACTTCAGTTGTTTTGGTCAAGGTGTCTGCTGCTGTTTCCCTTACAGCCGATAATGTTTACGAACTTTATGTAAATGGCCTGTTGGTTGGAACAAACACAGACTGGCGTAATGCCGAGAATTATTCCGTTGACCTTAAGCAGGGGCAAAATGTTATTGCTGTCAAAGCAGCCGATTGGGGTGCTTCGGGCGGTCTGCTTGCGGATATCATATGCAAAGGTCTTCATCATGATACGGACACTGAGTGGAAAATCAGCACACAGAAACAGGCTGCATGGGAAAATCTGGATTTTAATGATGCGGCCTGGATGCCCGCAACCGTGGTAGCCGCTTATGGGGATGCTCCGTGGAACATCGTACCCGGAATACCGGTTGGAACAACGGCAAAGTGGATCTGGAGTGCGGATACCTCTGATACCGTATATTTCAGGTATGTCATTGATCTCCCGGGTGTTGATATTGAACCCGTGGCGATTATTTCAGAAGGTATTTCACTTGCAGCTTCGCCGAACCCATTCAACCCTGCCGTAACCTTTCAGGTTTCCGGCATTAAAAAGGGCATGGAATTGAAGGTGTTGAATATCAACGGTAAAGTGATTTCTGATTTGACAAAAGCCTTGAACAGCGCTTCTTCCGGAAATGGCGTTCGTCAGTTGACCTGGAATGGAGCGGGCCATGCGTCGGGGGTCTATCTTGTATTGCTCCGGCATGGTAATATGGAATATAAGCGCAGGGTTGTGCTGATCAGGTGAGGTTCGGCAATTGGTTTAGCGCAAAGCATGGTCTGGAACAGGAAGGACGATGACGGGTTAAGTTACCCGGAAGTAAAATTAACCTGCCGGAGGAAATTTGTTATATAAAAGAGCGGGTTTATACGTGCGGTGTATCGAGAAAACACCGGAAAAATATTTGTAAAATCTCTACGCATAAGTAAAAGGAACATTTTATAGCGAAAAGGATAAAACCAGGCATGTTAATCGCAACCGTTTTGCTGGCATCATTACTCATTCCGTCTTCTGTAAACGCGCTTTCCTTTACTGACGCCAGACAGGCTGCTATTGAGGTGGTTATAGATTCAGCCGTAAAAAATGCCGAAACCTGGCTGTCCGGGTCGATATGAACACCGGCCGGGTTTTGGTGGATGGCAAATATTCCTCTTATCAACATTGCATTTGTGCACTCTTATACGCGTTTTATGAATTGGATCACCCGAAAAACCCCTACAAAGGTGATGTAAGGTTTCTGAACGCCGCCTGGCGCGTCGGAGAATACATCATGAATCTGGCGGATAAAAATGGACATTTCTATACTGTGAAAACAGATGGCAGCGAATGGGGATATGAAGCCGATCCCTGGATTGCCTCCGCTTTAGGGGAAGTATTACTCCGTTCGGCTCACTTGATGCCTGACAGCACCCATCAACGGTGGTTGCAGAAGATGGCACCCATCTGGGCCCAAGATATGGCATACTCTACAGGCCCGGGCACTGCGGGTTTCAACCATACTGCCCTGCATAAGTGGAGCGGTTACCTCGGCGCTTTATGCCGAAACAACGCGGCCGACAAGCAGTTTTTCGGAGACGCACTTGCCAATATCGCAGTGTACCAGGAAGCTGACGGATACTGGAATGAAGGAATCGGTCCTTCAGTACTCTATAATTTCTTATACTTGCAGGCGCTGGCGGTTTACTGGCTTACCTCTGGTGATCCGCGGGTGGAAACGGCGTTGATACGCGGCGCGCGCTTCCATTCATTCTTTATTTATCCTGACTGTTCAATAATGTCACTGATCAGCTGCCGTGTCGGCTATAATGCAGAAAGATCGCTTTGGGACATACCTGCGATGTGTGTTTCTTTGGAGAGTCGTTATTACCTTGAAAAATGGCTGCAAAGTCCTTTGCCTCTGCCTAAGCCGAGTTTAAACTGGTTTATGCCGATATTCAATACTCTTCTTTACGTACCTGAACTGACCGCCAGTACGCCATTGGGTGGAGAAACGGCGGATTGGAAGCCTGCAGACATTCCCGTTAAAAAAATATGCTCCGGTCCATGGGTAGTCACCCTTTCCGGGTTTACGGGAAGTGAGGGCAATCGCTGGGTCATGGATCGTTCGGTTTACTTTAGCGTGTGGAACGAGCAAAGCGGTCTCATTTGCGGTGATAATTTAAGCAAAAATCAAGCATCCTGGTCGAATTTCAATTTCGACGGTTCCTTTATAGCCAATACGACTGTGCTCAGCGCGCCAACCGCCCCACCTTCGGTATCCTTGACCTTTTCAGACGGCATGTACCAAGGCGTGATTAGCATTCCGGAAATAAGTGATACCAGTCTTTCCGTGGAATTCAAGGCAACCGGCATGGGAACAATCTATGGCGGTCTGCCTCTTTACATCCACTATCCAGACATGGTCTGCGGCGCTGACACTATCCTTCCTGCGCTGCACGACACCACTGGAACCTGGAAAGCTGTGGATCTCGGCGGGGTGCTGAGACATCGCGGAATTAACATATTGTTGCCCTATGAGGCCTCCCTGCTCTGGCCTTTCCCTGTATATAATCCCTATGTCCCGGATGGACAGTGCTACGACTTTGTTGGGCGTGAGCCATACGCTTTAGTCAAGTTCCCATTAAACTCAGGTAATCCTGTGCGTCTAACGTTTACCAGTCTGTATTCGGTCGTAGAATTGGGCGCGGCGCTTCTTCCTTTGGAACTATCGCTATCTCCCAATCCTTTCAATATGGCAATAAACCTTATGGTCTCCGATTGGAAAAGCGGATGGGAACTAAAGATACTGGACATTCATGGTAAAATAGTGGTTGACCTGACAACTGTTCTGAACAGTGGTCCCCGGGGGTCGGGATTGAGTCAGGTCTCCTGGAACGCTTCAGGCTATGCATCGGGGGTGTATGTCGTCATACTCCATAGTGGCAATGTGGAACTGAAACGCAAGGTTGTGCTGATCAGGTGACATGCCTCACATCAGGTGTGTGTTTAAATGCGGATAAATTATTAACATTGGAGGCAAAGATGCAAAGGTGTTTTTTTCATAAGGGAAAAAAGAAATTGGTCAGGAGATGGGTTTGCCTATGGGCCATCTTTGTTTTACAGATGCTTTGGCCGCAATTATCTGCGGCAGCGCAAAAAAGGCCAATGGTGGGCGTTGTCACCTACCCTGTCTGGCAGAGAGCCATTGATATAATTTCTGATGTAACGACCCTGACACCGCCCAAATGGTCCTATCGCCTTCCCTATTTTGCGGATGTTAGGGATGATTCCAGCAGATTAGTAAGAACGGCAAATACTGAGCAGGAGATAGTTTATCGTCTGGACAACGATGTTACTTATGTTTCGATTTACGCTGCTTTCAATGACGCTGAAATTTGTGCTCCGGGAAACGATATTACGCTCTCTATTTCCCAGGACGGCGCAATCTATAGCCCTCAGACACTGACCTTTCGAACAATTAACTATGCGACAAACTGGCAAAAAGTAAATCTATGTGCTGTTGTTTCAACAGCAGCAATCCGGTATGTGAAGATAGGTATTGTAAAAACAAATGGAACCTTTGCAAACCCTCAGATTATGCGGATTGACATCAATTATAAGGTCGATGCCACAGACAATCCCTTCAAGTCCGTATTAACCGATAATCTTAATGACTTTTCAATGATGGATTCCCACACGCCGAATCTTGCCTTTGCAACGGATAACACGGCAAGATATCGCCTGGTTACAGGTCTCGGATATTCGCCGGAGAATGTGGATCAGCAGATACTTTATGCAAAGTCCGCACATATAGACTATTTTGCGGTCTTATATGTGTCACCTGCGGAGGGATTGTCACTGTTCATTGATGCGCTTCGAATAAGCCCCTATAAAAATGACATTAAATATTGTTTGATAGCTTTTCGAGACCCCAACGGAACCTGGACGGAAAAGGTAGCCCAATATGTCGAATTTTTCAAGGATTCGAATTATGTCAAGGTTCTTGACGGCCGTCCTTTGGTGTACCTCTATGACCCAGCAAGGTTTCAATATACAACTGCGGAGATAAACCAGCTTCGCGCAGCATCCGAGGCAAGCGGAACGGGGAACCCTTATGTGGTCGGCATGGGAGAACAGCCGTGCGGTCTGGATGCCGGAAGCGATTACCTGCCTGGACCAGGCGTGAGCACCAATTATGCCGGCACGAACGCAACCATTCCTTGTGTCAGCTTCGGCGCCAACACCCTGCCTCGTATTGACAATCCACCGAGCTGGGGTACTTTCTATGCCACAGACGCCGAACCCACGGGCGCCCGGATGTCCAGCTATGTCAACGATGGAATCAGGTGGTGTTTCGATAACCCGGCCAGTGTCCCTGCCTGGTCCATCCTCATCAATGCATGGGACGAGTTCTGCGAAAGCGCCGCGGTACTTTGCCCCACACGGGATCCCATAACAGGCCTCCCGAATACCTCCCGCCTTGATTCAGTCGGAAAAGCCATAAGATCATGGGAGCCATCCGACACAACGCCACCCGCTAACGTTATCATGAACAACCCGTCAGTGAAAGACCAGACAATCACCCTTTCCTGGAACGTTTCCATTGACGTGGAAAGCGGAATCTCCAATTATCAGATATACCGTGGTCTTGCCGCAAATCCGACGTCGTTATATGTAACGGTTGGCAATGTGCTTTCTTATCAGGATAAAACCGGGATGGAAAGCACAACGTTTCATTATCGAGTCAAGGCCGTGAACAATGCTGATCTTACAAGCCTTGCCTTCAGCAATGACGTATCCGCCGTCACGGCGGTTGACACGGTGAAACCGGTTGTGATCGCCATCCAGTCTTTGTCAGCCACCACGGTTAACATTACTTTCAGCGAAAAGGTTGAACAGACTACATCGGAAGATACAAACAATTATGCCATCAGCAGCGGCGTTTCGGTTACAGAGGCTGACCTGCAGGCGAATCAACGATCAGTAATACTTTCCGTTTCCACACTGCAAACAGGCACAACATATTCCTTCCATATTACAGGACTACGTGATCTGGCATCCATACCCAATACAATGAACAATTTGGACACCGCGATTTATATCATCCGTACACCTGTTATCAGGAATTCCAGTTTCGAATGGCCGCTCGTTTCCACTTACCAGTATGGAGTGGCTGATTCCTTCTGGACATTTGGAGGCGTTTCAGGCAATGGAAGCGGCATAGAGCACAATGGAAGCGATTTCAGCGCGGCCAATGCGCCGGATGGCGTGCAGGCTGCATTTCTCCAAGGCCTTGGAACAGTGTCGCAGAATGTCTATTTTGACTCCGGCTATTACAAAATAAAGTTCAGCGCAGCACAACGAAAGGATAATAATCAGACCATCAATGTCTATCTGGATGAAGAGGAAATTGGCTTGTTCACCCCGGGATCATCGGGTTTTGCGGAGTGTGTCACTGAATCCGTATTTGTTTCAGAAGGTACCCATCAATTGAAGTTTGCTGGAACAAATTCAACAGATGACAATACAGCTTTTATTGATGCAGTAAGTGTGGTGATGGGCGGCACAACAGATAATGAACCTGGGTTGATAAAACCGGATCACGCTATTCTTGAAGCTTTGCCCAATCCTTTTAACCCCAACGTAAACATTAGGGTGTCCGGTTTGAAAAGCGGGACGGAGCTTAAGATTTTGAACGTAAACGGCAAGGTGGTGGCTGACTTGACATCAGTTTTGAACAGTGCTTTTTCCGGAAAGGGCGTTCGTCAGTTGACATGGAATGCTGCGGGACATGCGTCGGGGGTGTATCTGGTATTGCTGCGACAAGGTAATGTGGAGATTAAGCGAAAGGTTATGCTGATTAGATGATGAGTTGTGCAGGAGGATAAGCAAACCTCATCATACTTGGGTCAGATAACTGTATTTTGTAACATTACCTGGTCCGACCATTCAGATTTTTATTACCCTTATCTTAACAATGCCGTGGTTTTCGTAAACACTTTATTGCCGAGAGTGCATTTAATCACATACATATTCGTTGATTGCCCACTCGCGTTCCAAACAGCGGAATGGCTGTTGTTGTCCATTTCAGCCGAGAGGTCTTTAACCAAAGCGCCGGTCAGTGTGTAAATCCGTACAATGGGTTTTAACTTTCCTTGAAGGGCCTTGCCGGAAAGCCGGATAACCGTGGATGGTTTAAAGGGTGTCGGCGTAATTGCGATATTGAATTCATCGCCTATTGACAGCATTTTTGTTGGGTTTTTTTCCAGTGCGGTATAGGTGTTCACAGAATCGGGGATGGCAAAATAATACATGGCCATTTCCAGGTTACGCGCTTGTTGGGCAAAGTCCTTGTGAAGGTTATTTGGCATGGCAGGAAGATTACCCGCCCTTCTTGCCGCGGTTGTACGATAATCCTCCCCTCCGAATTGAGACAAAAACGCATAGCCTATGGTAGTATTGGAATTGTATTCATCACTCCCTGTGCCATCATAATAAGGATCGCTCACGCGGTCACACCATTTTTTCAGGAAATAGACAATTGAATCCGGTTTAGTCAAGCTTGAATTGACCCGATACGATGGCGCCAGGATGTAATACAGCTTGACAATTGATTCCATTGCAAGTCCTGTCATGAACGGCTGGCCGATTGCATTGCCGGCTGGATTGTCCGGTGCCCAGATGTTCTCCCTGAACACCTCCCAATTCATCCAGAGGTTATTATAGTAATTGATATTTTGATTATATTCATAAGCCCAGATAAGATCGTTCATATTATTGCTCCACATCCGTATCTGTGATTCGACATTATCAGATGGACCGATTGCATAGGCATAATTCTGAGATGCTGCCCAATTGGCTCCTTCCAGCGCGCACTGGAGCGAATAATCATCACCGGTAAGGTAAAAATTCATGAAGAGGCCTTCTGTTTTATGATGGCCCATGTGGCCAAAAGTTGGGGTGCATCCCTCCCCGTTCCAGATGTGATTGGATGGAGGGCAATACCTGGAGGCTCCGGTGTTTGCATTTGTTTCACCGAAATGTACCTGGTGAACATCCGCCACCTGCCTCGCATGTGCAATGCCCCACGTCAGATACCTTGCATCACCGGTATGGTAAAACTGCTCAAAGGCAAAAAAGTCCATGCCATAGTAATTGCCGTTCCAGAGCATGTCACAGGGTGGGGCAAATCCAGTCCAGTAATGCGGGTTATCGCCCCATTCAAGAAACCCGTAGGAATCTTCCCCTATCCATGAGTCGTCAGCTTCGAAGATGTTGTCCCATATATTGTTCATCTTTGTGTCCCAGGATGAAACCGTGGCCCAGTCAGCCGGTGTATAGATACTCTGATTGACTTCCACCATGTGAACAGTGGAGTTTGTCCGACGTGTGTACCAGAATGGAGAGGCAAGGGCGAAAAGCCGGTCAGTGATTGCGGCTGCTTTGGACCTGATTGTTTCCGGGGTGGCTGTGTTGAAAAAGGTCCAGCGTGTTTCACAGCTCCTTGCCGTACCGGCCCCTAGTGGCATTCCAAGGTGACCGGCGCGTTTGGAAAATGATCCGAGAATGATTTTCCCGTTCCCGAATGCCTCCACCGAGGTTGGAACCATCTGCCAGAAATCCTTCATTCCGGCAACGCAGCCCCTGACACCATCGTAAAGGGCCACCCAACCTATGTCTTTTGGCTTATTGTCCACGGGGTTAAAAGTGGAGGATGTGACCTCTCCGCCAATGGAACCATTTATGACAACACCGTCGGTTCCACCTGTATTACTCGGACGCCTGACCATGCAGAAGGCATCCTGCGTTCCGGATAACACGGCCTGAACAGAGCCTCCATGCCGGCCCACTAAAGCGGTTCTGGTTGCGCCAAGGTTCATTGGAATCTCAAGATGCGCGCCCTGTATATTCACTGTAGCATTGGCATCAGGGTCACGGAACTCAATTGTGTTATGTATCTTGATTGATGAGGAATTGTTATATGTGTATATACGGGTCACAAACGCAAGCGTTGCATCACCGCTATTGTTCTTTAGCTTTCCCGTGGCCTTAAGTGTAACCACACAGGGTCCCTGACGTTCAATCGTAACCGTGGAAGCAGCGTCATTGCTGGACAAATATTCGACGTTTTCAAGATAATGGATGATGCCCCTGCTGTGGGATGCAACCACCTGGTTGGCGTCAGTATAGTTTTGACTTCCGGTTTCATCCACCCACACCTGATCCAGCAGATTAAAATTGGCCTTCTTGACAATAAAACGGACATTGCCAGTGTTCACCGTAATCGTTGTGCCGTTATCAACAACCGTAAGTTTTGAAGCAAGTGTATTGGGAGCGTCATCCAGACTAAGGGTAACGGTCTTGGTAGCATTGGCAGTAATGCTGTAGGGAAAATTAAGCTGAAGCCATCGAATTGCCCCTGGATTTTTATACCAGTTGCTGATCTTTTTAATTTCGCAGGGGATGAGATTATTGCTCTCATCGCGGAGTGAGAGTCTTGATGTATCGCTGATATTCATATTTTCAGGTAGAGGAAGGCCCATTGTCACATCTTCGTTTGTGCGGTTAATTCCCGCTGTTTCCTTGATTGTAAGATTGGTAATGGGTGAGGAATAGGCAATGAGAGCTGTGCATCCCAAAAGAAACAGTATCTTGAACAACATAAATTCTCCTTGTTAAAAGTATTACTCCAGTCTACTTGTTATCTTTTGTTGAAAATGCTTTTTTTTAAATATAAAACTTGCTTAACATGAAATTCCTTAAAAATAGCTGGCATTGAAAAAATAACGTTTTTTCCTAAGAAGATTGCTGACAAAATTCTTTTGCGAAGATTATTTTATTTATAATATATGAATGGAGGAGTAATGCTGAATAATTTCATACCGGAAATTCTGAAAGAAGCCAAATGGATCTGGGCCGGAAATCCAGGCTGGGACCTTCACAATTGCTATGCGTTGTTTCGAAAAGCTTTTGACATAGGTAAAGTACCTGGAAAGGCGCCCCTGTTTATTACCGCTGATCAATCATATCATCTTTATATTAACGGCATTTTTGTCTGCCGGGGACCCGCGAGGGGTTTGCAACTGAATTGGCCTTTTGACGAAGTTGACGTAAGGGAACTCCTGAAGAAAGGTCGTAATGTCATTGCTGTCAGGGCCTACAATCCAGGGCGGAGTTGCTTTCAGTATGTATCACAGGGCATGGCCGGTCTTCTTGTGGGTGCGGAGTGGGGCAGTTTAGCACTTTGCTCAGATGGAACATGGAAAGCGCGCCGTCAGAACAGTATCGCTCGCGGCACTGTCCCCGTAAGCGTCCAGCTCTTTGATCAGGAGCAAATGGACATGCGTCTTAAAGCGGACGACTGGATGATGCCGGAATATGACGATTCCGATTGGACCGGAGAGACCACGGCAAAACAGTTCGGAGCAATGCCGTGGAACAATCTTGAACCGCGGATGATTCCCCTGCTTTCGGAAAAGGTTATGCGGCCCCTTGCACTTATCGGTGTCGGATCCGGCATAAACGCGGATGGATATCTGTCAACGCGCGACGTGACATCGCTTAGGCAAACAGAGGACAGGACGCACATTATTGTAAATAACGATGATACTTCAATCAAGGCTGACGCATCTGGCAAAGGCAATTTCCGAAGTTATCTTCTTGATTTCGGGCGGACAGTTGTAGGTAGCCTGTCAATAAAAGTAAAAGGCGCACTTGGAGGTGAAATTGTTGATACACTTCATGTGGAAACAGTTGACAAGGAGACGCTCGCACCGCATCTTAACCCGAACGAATGGTCAGGAATGGCGTTTGGAAACCGGATGATCTTACGAAAAGGCGATAACTGGCATACCTTTTATCACCCGTTTGGTTTTCGCTTTTTGGAAATAACTGTCCGTGATTCGGAAAGTGTTCTTGACGTGGATATAGAGCTGAATTGGATTGGTTATCCACTTGAACAGAAAGGGCGCTTTGAAAGCTCGGATCGCACACTGGAACGAATATGGGAAATCTGCGCTTGGACACAGCAGTGCTGTGCAATTGACGCATACATCGACACTCCCTGGCGCGAACAGGCCCAGTGGTGGGGGGATGCCCGGGTGCAGGCATGGAACACCTTTCATTTGAGCGGTGATGCACGGTTGTTTAGGCGCGGTATTCATTGCATCGCATCCCAGACAACGCCTGAAGGTCTTACATACGGGCATGCGCCCACGGCCGCACACGAGTGCATTCTGCCTGATTTTACCCTAATCTGGATGCTCACAATGTGGGACTATTACTGGCAGACAGGAAACACCGAACCCGTCAAAACACACAGGAAGGAAATTGACGCGGCCCTTGGTTATTTTGAGAAGCAGACAGACAAAAAGAGCGGACTTGTCGGATACGACAAACGGTACTGGCTATTCCTTGACTGGACGGATATATTCAAAGACGGTTACTCATCCGTGTATAATCTATGGCTCCTGCTGGCTTTGCAAAAGCTTTCGATGTTATTTAAACTCACCGGAGATACGCGCAGGGCAAAACAACTTTCTGCATGGGCAGGAAGGGTGAAAGCTGCGCTCCTACGGCTCCTTACCAGGGAAGGGCTGCTCATGGATGGGATGACGTTTGACAACAAAAAGGTCCAAACCACCAGTATCCAAAGCCAGACATTGGCGATCATGACGGGGCTTAATCCGGCGGGAGAGGAGATAATGCTTAACAGGATTCTGCTGCCTTATATCAGGGAAACCGAGGTTATAAAGGGCCGACCTTCAGTGTATTGGTGTACCTATGTGTTTACTGTTCTAACCGAACGGGGATATGGAAAGGATGTTGTGGATTTCATTCGCAAGCACTGGGAACCCATGGTGGAGCATGGGACAACATTCGAAGTCTTTAGTCCAGCACCCGGTTCATCCAGCTTCTCGCATGCCTGGTCGGCGCACCCGTTATTTCACCTTATGCAAATTATAGGCGGCATAACTCAGATTGTGCCTGCCTGGAAACAGATTCGCTTTGCGCCCCAATTTATCGGGGATAAAGGCGCTGCAACAATCCCAACTCCAATGGGAATGGTATCGGGGACCTGGGACAGGCGAGGGGATGGAAGCATCGGGGTAAAGATATCCGTGCCAAATGGGATCAGGGCCCAAATTGTTTTGCCAGGCGAACCGGCAAAAGTGATAATCGGGCCGAAGAGGATGTCCCGTGTTGTAAGAGCATAAGTGCAATTAAAATGCCGATGAATTATAAGTGGTTTTGTGAGGACATTGAAATTCTGAAAGAGGTCTTTTGCTCCCCCGGCCCAACCCATCTGTTCTGTAAAGAAATTTCCCACCCAATATTTCCCGGTCTGTGTCCAGGGTGCTGTTGTGCCATATTCGTTAAATCTAAGCAGATTGCCAAGACTTGGGCCATCAGGGGAAACCCTACTTCCTTCACCAAAAAGGTATACCCTCCCGTATGCCTTGTTCACCCCTCTGCCTCAAGTCACCACTACC
The DNA here is from genome assembly GCA_963831235.1 of uncultured Fibrobacterota bacterium. Taxonomy (GTDB): domain Bacteria; phylum Fibrobacterota; class OXYB2-FULL-49-7; order OXYB2-FULL-49-7; family JAEUSG01; genus CAWHPS01. Next base: position 79,509 of record CAWHPS010000059.1, on the reverse strand, counting down.
ACTTATGATGAAAAACAAAAAGCCGATTCAGGAAGGGCAGCGCTTTACACTATGGAAAGTGTGCGAAAAATGATTGGCTGACCCTGCTCGGAAAACTCCCCATAGTCATCATCGCTGTTAACAGCATTGTGTTATCTCATGTGTTTTTTTATTTTAACTTTATGCATTCCATAATTAAATATTTCACAATTCTGTTTGTATTTTATTTAATAATTAATCCGAGCGCACAAAAGAGTGGGAGTCGTAAGCCAAAGGAATCGGATACTTCTGAAACTGAACTAATTTTATTGGATGATGCCCTTCGTTTTAAAATGGAAATGGCAGGTGCCAATATTCGAAAAAAAGGCAAGCGAATGGATTACTCAACAAGCAAGACCTTCGTGCTTAATACAATGTTTTCGGTTCGTTCCAAACAAGTGCAAAAACCAAATGATGACAGGGATGGGGTTTCTTTTTCCAATCAATACAATTTGCCAAAATCCGCCAGGGTTATAGTCGAAATTGTACAGAATGGCATGCCTATTAAAAAATTATTTGAAGAGGATCAGGCACCAGGGCGGCATTATGTAACCTGGAATGGTCTTGATGAAAATGGGATAAAGCAGTTTGGTGATTTTGAGTGTCTTGTAAATTATACAATCCAAAATGGTTCCTCAAAAGTACAGAGAATAAAATTCAAAGTTATCAAATGAAATACCTGATAATCCTTTCTATTTTAATTTTCCAATCAGGTTTCGGACAGGACAATTCACCTGTTTCCAGTGTAAAAGCGTCGCAGCGGGCATCTTCTTATCTAGTAGATATTTATTTTGATGTGATAGACAAGGATGTTTCCAAGGTTTACATTATGCTCGAAGGCTCTTCTGATAACGGAGCTTCATGGAATATTGACATTAAAAGCACCGAAGGCGATACCGGATATATTAGATTGGGTAGGGGGAAACATATAATTTGGCATGCTGACCGGGACTATCCAAGGCAATTCAGTTCTTCGTTTAAAATCAAGGTGAGGGCACGTACCAAGATGTGTCCCAATCGCGGGGACGAGGGAATGGTATATGTATCCGCAGGATCATACATGAAAGGTGAAGAAAAAATAAATATGCAGGAATACTGTATCGATAGATGGGAGTTCCCTAATATACGGGGGGACTATCCTGATGTGTTTGTAACCTTTCAACAGGCATCGGATTCCTGTTATTCCATAGGAAAAAAAATATGCACGGAGCGTCAGTGGGAGTATGCATGCGCTGGAAAGTCACAAAATGCTTATCCTTACGGCCCGGAATATGTCAAAGAACGTTGCAATACCGACAATGACACAATTATGGTTATTGGAGCCAATAAGAACTGCAGGAGCGAGTTCGGGGTATTTGATTTAAGCGGTAATGTTTATGAGTGGGTAGCGGATGTTTATAGGGAGGATATCTCAAAAAATAATAAGCCTTTGCCGGAAACCCATGTAGAGGCCATGAAAAAGAGAATTATTCGAGGCGGAAATCATATCTTAGGCGAAGGTTATTCTCGATGTGATAATAGGCAATGGGAGTGGCCCAAGAACGCAACCAGAAATCTTGGATTCCGGTGCTGTTTTACTTTTCCCACAGAATAACAAAAGATCATTATACCGTAACATCAGCCAGTTTTTCATCTGCCGGAGTTGTGTCTGAAACAATTGTTTGTGGATTTGAAAGTTGTTTTTCGAATGCATCAAGCTTATCCATAGTCATTTTATATGTTTTACCTATTAATTTGCCGACAGGACCGGATAATTCTCCAAGCATGTCTTTAGCCTGCTTAAAACCTGTTTCAATTGCATCTTTTATTGTCTTAATAAACTCAGATGAATCACCTTTGAATGCTGAAAGGAATGATGTTGCAAAATCAACAATACGCTGTGACGTATTATCTGCATTCCAATATTCCGGCATTTTGGCCTCAAGTTCATTTACTTCAGCGTCATCTTCAATATTATTAGCAGGTGTATATTTTCCACCATTGGATTCAATAAAGGATTTTATCAAAGCTTCTTTGTATGAATATAGTTCAGTTTTAAGTTTTGCTCGTAGCTTTTCACTCTCTTCAGGAGTAAGAAGAACTGGACTTGAAATGGTATCAGAGTTCTGAGCTGACTTATTTGAATATATTGAAGCTGATATTTTCTTGTAATTGAGTGTTACCGTGTCACCATCTTTGCTTTTATAGTCAATTTTTAGTGATTCCTTGGAAATTTGCATTGACTGACCACCATTAAAGCTGTAGCTTGGCATGGGAATCATTGAATTAATGGATTGTGTGCTAATCTGGCTCATTGTAACTCCTTTTTTAACAATTAGTTAAACATTTATCCCTGATTCTTGTTTTATTTATCGGAAATCCTTAAGAAAAACTTTAAGGTTTTCTTTAACCTGGCATCAAGACTTTTTTATAATGAGGTATTTATAAAATGAAGCAAACTAGAGTGAGTTTGCATATTGGCGAGGTGGAATCCCATTCAGTTTTTTGAATACTCTTGAGAAATAAAGAGGATCATCAAAACCGGTTCGATATGCTACCTCTGAAATATTAACATTCGCTGATTTTAAAAGTTCTCTTGCGGCTTGAATACGGATTTGTGTTAAATAATCTATCGGTGTAGTATCTGTATATTTTCTAAATAAAAAGTTTAAATGCTCTGGGGTAATGTCAAGGTGATCGGCAATATCCAGTCTTGTTATAGGGTTTGCATGGTTTTTTTCTATAAAGCGCCTGGCGTGTGTTAGTTTGGCGGGTTCGTGACTTTTTATTGATTGCATGTTTACCCTCATCAGGCGATGCCATATTTCTCCAATAGTACAGTCAAGAATGGATTTATAATTAACACCATTGTTTGTGAATTCGTCAGCACTTTTTTTAAAAAGATGAAGTATTTCCATGTCATGTGATGCATAAAAAACATCAAATGAAAAATCCGCATAACTTGGAACAAACGAGAAGTGAATGCAGCTTAATATTGTTTTATCAAAAGAATCTGCTGAAAATATATGCACCCTGCCTGGTGGAATTAAAAGTACTTCATTTGGTCTTATGATTATGTTTTTAATATTATCATAAGAGATACCCCCTTTTCCAGATATTAGATATATCAATTCATAATCTTCTATGGTCCTAGGTCCCCATATATCTCTGCCTGGTGCTGCTTGAAAATGGTTTGCTAAATGCAGCTTAAAGGATTTTATTAGAGATTTATTATAAATATCCATCAAGGTTTATAATTAGGTTATTCATGCTTAAAAATAAAGTATTAATATTATAATTATCCATATATTATTATTTTTGGCTATTTTAAAAAATATTGTATTAATTTAAATTATTCATAAAGAGGATAGGTCCCCCACTGTTATGTTAATGTGGGGTTGGTTGATAAAACTTTAAAGGGAGCCATATAATGGATGCTGATGAATTGAAAGTTCTATATTCGCAAAAACAATCTTTAGAAAATGTTCAGGTTCCGAAAGGGGAGATGTCTCCTCGTGAGCGATTTATGGCTATTATGGATTTCAAGAAAACAGACCGGATTGTTGACACTGAATTCGGATATTGGGATGAAACATTAAGAAGGTGGCATAAGGAAGGTCTCCCTGAGTATGTCAATAATAATGAAAGTGCTGATATCTTTTTCGGGTTTGATGTATGGGTGAAACATATTCCGCTTGATTTTGGTTTGGTCCCTAATTTTGAAACAATTATTCTTGAGGATGATGGAAGACGCCGGATTATCCTTAATAGTGATCGTGTAAAATGTGAAATTTTTTCAGATGGAAGCGACAGCATACCTCATTATATTGATTTTCCCATTAAGGATCGAGACTCTTACCTTCCCTTTAAAGAGAGACTGAAGTTAAGACTTGATGAGCGTCTGCCATCTGATTTGGCAGACATGGGAAAAAAGGTCGGAAACAGAAATTATATACTTAATTCTTATGCAGGAAGCACTGCAGGTATGATTCGTAATTGGATGGGGTTTGAAGGCATTTGTATGGCACTTTATGACACTCCTGAACTTCTTGAAGAAATACTTGAGGATATCGGGAATTTGAGCGCAGGAATTGCCGAGGAAATTACAAAACATATGCAAATAGACCTTGTTGCGTGGTGGGAGGATATTGCCTTTAAGAATGGTCCTATTGTGACACCTGATTTTTTTAATATTAAATGCGGAAAGATCATACGAAAAGTCATGGATGTTTATAAAAAAGCTGGGACGCTATACAGTTATGTTGATTGTGACGGAGATTTTCGCCTCCTTATGCCTGGTTGGCTGAATAATGGTGTAAACATAATGTTTCCTCTCGAGGTAAATGCGGGAATTCATCCGGAAAAACTTAGAAAAGAGAATCCAGGAATAAGAATGATGGGGGGAGTCGACAAGGTTGTGCTAAAGCAAGACAAAGATGTTGTTAAAAAAGAACTGGTTAAACTTAAGATCCTGGCAGATAAAGGTGGGTTTATCCCGCATGTTGACCACAGGGTTCAGGCTGATATTTCATATCAGCAATACCTGGATTATCTTGAAATCAAGCGTGAATTATTTGAAATACCAAATCGAGTTAAAAATTGATAAAAGTTCCAATCCCCCTTCTCTTTGCATAAGAGAAGGGGGATTGGATAAGATTATTTTACAAAAACCATGCAGCCTTTTCTTACCTTTGTTCCTACATCAAGCCTGTAAAAATAAATACCGCCTCCTACTGCAATACCGAGATTGTCCGTGCCATCCCATAAGACCTTGCGGATAAGGCCTCTATTCCCAACTACACCCTTTTCAAGAGTACGTACGAGCTGACCCTTGATGTTATAAATATGGAGTGCATACCTTTCATCTGTTTTCTGAGATGGTATGGCAAAACTGAGGGTTGTTGATGGGTTGAATGGATTGGGATAATTATCAACTGTGACAACCTTTATATCTTCTGTTGCAGCAGCTTGTTCTAATCCAACCGGCACATGACATTTCATGGTGTCAATGGTGTTGTAAAGATCCATAGGTACGTCGAATCTAAAGTTCCAATAGATTGTTTGCGATGTGTCTTTTATCATGAATGTATCATACACACCTGCTTTTGCATTAAGGACAATTGTTGTAACTGTTTGAATCCATGAGCTGTCAGGGGTTACCAGGCTATCTGGACTTTTGGAACCACGGTACCTGAACCTGGTGTCAATGGATCATAACCTACCAGGTAATTCGTATCAATGATAATCTTGCTGTTGCAGAGCTTTGTCCAGAAGTTACTTCTTGAATTATCAGTTAACAGCACCATCCCGTCATTGTAAAATGTTCCATACACCCTTGTAGCAGCCTGGGTTGCAGGAGCCGTATCCGGAAAGAACATAATATTGCCGACAAACTTATCTAGTACCAACAGTTTAGTAATAGAATCCACGGCATTCTTTGCAAAAATAGGTTGCAGGCGTCCAAGATCACCTTTTGCAGTGGCATTAAATTGAATAGTAGGATATGTCTGGATTTCAACAAGGGTGTCAACTGAATTATCATTATTATATGTGATTATCAGGTTATAAGGATCCTTTGGGTGTGCTGGATTTGATTCATGTACAAGCTTTTTAATTTCAATCTTAAAAACAGCACTGTCACGACCTATGATTGCCTGTGTTGGGGTATAGGAATATGAGCGCAAGAGTGAATCTTTTTCATAGTCATAGATTCTGACCGAATCAGTACAGTTCTGATATGCAGGATCCGTTACTTTGGCTTTGTCAATTTTTGAGAGAGGACAGAATCGATATTCTTTCGCACCGCTTATCGGGACCCATGTCGTGTCATAACTACTACATTCTGAACTAAATGTTGACACAACACGGGCCTGCACCCAGCGTTTTTCCAATTGATCAAAGCCAGTATTGATTCTTCTTAAAAGAGTATAGGTCGTGCCACCCATGGTTAGTTTAAGTGTGTCGCGCATATTATAGTTAGGATTGATCCTGACAACTGTATATGTCCCGACTTGTTGGCCTCCTTTGACATTTGTGATTTTACCGCTATTTGAATTTCCAGCCAACGAATCATAGAAATAAGTAATGTTATCAATGATGCTTGTACCGGCTTCGGTAAATTCATAAGGAGTTGTTTCTGTTGCAGCATCTACCCATGTTGCAAAGATACTGCGATGTCCATGTTCAACCACCTTTATATCGCTGGGCGGCCAGGGATGGATGTTTTCAGCAGGCTGCCCGCCATATTTGAATGTCATCATATAACGGGTATCTGACCAGTGAGCATCATAATTCACAAACGGATCATCCTGGTTCTTGAAATTCCTGGAGCGTATAAGAAAGGATGTATTACCATTTACGCCATCAGGACCCGGAGCATCATCATCATTGTTGGCGAAATTCATCTTGAACATTTGTCCGCCCGCAGGCATTTTATTTTCATTGTAGAAACCAGTACCTTTAAGCTCTTTCCATAAATCCGATGTGTAAGGAAACTTGAATTCATAGTGAAAAACAGTTCTGCCCCAATCGTCGGTCCCGCGTTTTTGGGCTGCGAACTTGATTTCATAAAGATTATAATTACCAAGTGTAAAATTTATTCCTTCATCTCCGCGGTTGTAGTTATTAAGAAGTGTGCCACGTATAAATCCGGCCATATACGTTTCTATATTGGCACGCTTGTGTAGATGTAAAAGGCACATTTGGGCATCACCTGGATAGGGAATGATGGTGGAGTTATTGGACCAGTAACGGCGGAAATCCTCCTTTGGCCAACCTCCGGATGGAATTGTAGAACCTAAGTAATAACCCCAATCCCATGGATCGATAGCAAGTTCAACTCCGTCCTGCGCATTCCAGCCTTTAAGGCTGTCAACATCCCAAATATCGTCGTGTGTTTCACAACTTAGGTACAAGGCATTTTGATTATAACAGAAACGCCATATTGCATGCAGATCCTGAGGCCCTTTGAATCTCGGATTGTCTCCGCATGCTTGCGTACCAGCATCTGCCCATGAATTCATAAGAAGAGTATCAGCATAATACCAAATGCTGTCTTCAAGAATACCATCAATTACCGGGTCTGAACCATTATTGGTTTGACGGACAGTATAAGTCTTTTTACCGTGGCAATAGTCGGAATAATCCGCAATCATGGCATCTGTGGCAATGCAGTCCATTGCCTTTGGCATATAGGTTGCCGGATCAAGCCAGGGTGTGTTTTGTGAAAACACAGAAGCTGCTAAAAAAAACATTACAGAAATAAGGATGAGACGCATAAAACCTCCATTGAATAATGTGTAGATATTTCCATAAAAAATAACCATAGTTAAAAATGTAAATATAATATTTATTAATGCTTCAAACTAAAGAAAATTTTGAAGCACAATGTAAGTTTTCTTAATAAAAGATTGACTATGGTGTAACCTTAGTTTTAAGAAACCCACAAAAAAGATTTCTTCCTATCTTTAAAATAAAGTATCTTTGCTGCATCAATATATTACCATGGAGGTTTCAGCGTGACAAGATTATATCTTTTTTTCCTATTTGCAGTTTTGTTTTTAAATGCTTTCGCAGTAACCAATGCCAATTTCCGATTTGTGGATTATCCTGATATGGCGGATCCCAATTCAAGTTGGGGATCCATCTGCTATTCCACGGCCTCAAATAAAGTTATTGTAGGTGTTACGGATCATATATCCCATGTTGGTATTTTTGAATGGGATTGTGCCAAGAAAACAATCAACAGGCGCAATTGGGTTGCACAGGGTGGTCATTTGCAATGGTTCCAGTGGCAGGGAAAAATTCATTCCCAGATTGTTGAAAATCGTAAAGACGGCTGGATGTATTTCGGGACAGATGGAGGAGAGGGACGGGAAGAATACTATATGGACCATCCGAACGGGTATTTTGGTGGTTTCTTTATGAAATACAACCCTGTTACATTTGAGGTTGTCAACCTTGGCAATGGCCGTCGTTACGAGAGTGTCAAGGAGGTGGGAATTGATCAGGTTCGTCAGCGGTTGTATGGTATCTCTTATCCATCAACGCATTTCCTTATCAAAGATCTTGCGACAGACTCATTAATAGATAAAGGCAGTCTTAACAAAGCGCATGTAGGCCGTACGATGTTTACGGATGATTGGGGAAACGCCTATTATACTGATATGCGTGGATATCTGATAAAATATGAACCGACTATTGATTCGTTCCTTTGGGCTGATGTGCCGTTGCCTAGAGACACAGGGGTGGCAAGTGTAACAAATTTCCGTTCCGGAAACCGGGCGTGGACACGTTTTAAGAAAACGAATGAGTATTATTTTCTTACAGCCTGGTCACGTATCTTTAGAATAATTGTTCAGGAAAAAGGGTTTGGAAAGCTGGAAGACTTAGGGTATATCCTTGAACCCACCAAAGACATTCCTCTTAAAAAAATTGCCGTAGTGAATTGTCCCAATATGGTCTGCCATCCCAACCATAAACTCTATTTTGTTGCAGGAGGACACGGCAATTACCTTGGGGATGATACTACAATGGTGATTGAAGTGGATCCTTCTCTGCACACAAAAAAAATCCTGTATAGGGCCCCGACTTCAGTGATTGCAGAGGCTACCGGAAGCAATGTTGTTGATAACGAGGGTAATCTGTATTTTGCAGCCCGCCATGATGGAAACAGCAGTTATTCCGGCGAGTCGGGGTCTTCACGTGCACAATTGATTATTTTCAATCCGGAAAAGGAAATCAATAAATGAAACAAATCATTTTCACGTTATTATCAATGGTCGCTGTTTTTTCAACGAGCGGCATAGGTGCTGAAAAAGAAGAACTATATCTTAAAGGGAACAATGCAACTGATTATGCCATTGATTTGGCCCATCCTGAAAAAGGCAAGACCAAACTGCCTGTTGGTGCGGCTAATATTCAATCCATTGTGGAAACTGGAAAGTATATAATCGGAGTTACCAAACCTGAACATAAGAACCGTTCGCCGCTCATTTTTCGCTTCAATATTAAAGAAGAGAAGCTGGTAGATTATATTGATTTCAATTCAATAGGCGAAAAAGGGCATAATGCTTCAATGGCTATTGTTGTGGGTAAAAATAATATGATTTATTTCGGCACTTATGGCGACACTAATTCCACAGGGAAGCTTTATCAGATTGATGCGAGCGGGGATAAATTAAAGGTGGAACCCCTCGGTCCCATTGCAAAGAAGAAAGGTATTTTTACTATCACATTATCTGCGGCCGGAGACAAACTTTATGGCATTCTTTCTCCTAACAATGTCCTTTTTACTTATGATTTAAAAACAAGAAAATCTGATTTGTTCAATGAAGCGCAATTGGATTCAAGTGCAAACGAAGAGGTTAAGGGAATTGTCAACAAAGGCGAGCCCGCAGGGGTTCTTAACGGCAGGGAAGCGGCTCTTTGCAAGGCCCTTGTTGTGGATGGCGATGGCAAGGTTTTCGGCAGTACGGATAAAGGAGTAATCTTTTTCTATGATCCTAAAATAAACAAAATAAAAAGACCTGGCATCAATCTGCCGTATGCTCAGTACCGCCGGACAACGAATCATGTTCAATCCTGGGTTCTTGCGGATAATGGCAAGCTGTACGGTGGAACAACCCTGGACGGATACCTGTTTTCACTTGATCCCAAGACGCTTGAACTTATCAATCTTGGGAAACCATCGGTTGCCGGCAACATTAAATCCATGATCATCCGCAACAATGTAATTCATGGGCTTGTCGGAGAAGGATTGGAATATACTCATTACTTTACCTATGATATTACCAAGGGTAATTTTGAAGACGTAGGGCTTTTCAGGTTCACAAATAAGCTTATAAATGGCCGCCATAGAACTTATACTGCTTCACAAATGCTGAGCCTGAAGGATGGACGGATTCTTATTGCTGAGGATGATTTACTTCCAATGCTTCTTTTCTACAAGCCTTGACAGTTATTGTGAAATAAATAACAATAAAAGCTTTTTTTAAAAGGTGATTCGATTTTTACTTCAGCCTTTTAAAATGATTAAACCTCCCTTTTTTTTCATTGCTGAAATATTTTCTTGAAGTTTGTGTATGAAGGAAATTATTTTATACCGTTTCGTTCTTGAAAATCACATTAAAACAAAATCGGACTGACTGCTTATGGAGCACCAAATGCTTTTGATACTGATTGTCGCCATACCAGCAGCAGGTGCTTTTCTTCTTCCAATAGCAAACTTCTTTTCAAGCGGGTTTAGAAATATTCTGGCGCTTTTATTTGTAGCATCATCTTTTGTTTTATCGTGTTTTCTTGTGCCATCCATTCTAGCCGGTAATACTATCACTGTGCAATATGCAGTCCCAATGGGAATGGATTTTGTTCTTTATGCAGACAAGCTTGCCATATTTATGGCAATGGTATCGTCCTTTATAGGTGCCCTTATCGTCCTTTATTCATTCAGCTACATAAGCCATTATTCCAATCAAAATGAATATTATGTAATGGTAGTATTGTTCCTGGGTTCAATGATGGGGCTTGTTTTTTCCGGAAACCTCATACTTATGTTTGTTTTCTGGGAAATCACTGCGATTGCATCCTGGAGACTCATTGGTTTTTACCGCGACAAACATGTTGTTCTTAAGGCTGACAAATCATTTCTTGTTACCGTGTTCGGGGCCCTTGTCATGCTCCTTGGGTTTATTATGCTCTATGCCGACACCGGAACCTTCAACCTGGCTGGAATCAAGGCTTCTCTTGGAGGCGCCCCTGTCCGCGATATAATAGTTATACTTATATTATTCGGTATACTTTCAAAGTCCGCAACCCTGCCCCTTCATACATGGCTTCCTGATGCGGGTGTTGCGCCATCGCCTGTCACTGCTTTGCTTCATGCAGCAGTGCTTGTCAAAATAGGTGTTTATGTTTATGCCAGGCTCTTTTGCGCAACCTTTAATGTGAGTGAAATCTGGTCAACCGTGGTTCCTGTTATTGCAGGTGCAAGCGCACTTATTTCAGCAAGTGCTGCCCTGATAGATACTGATCTTAAACGTATCATAGCATATTCCACCATAAGCCAGATTGGTTTTATCTTTCTTGGACTCTCTTCAGGGACACCCCTTGGTGTTGCAGGAGGGCTTCTATATATATTGATGCATGGTCTTGCAAAAGCGGGCCTCTTCCTTTGCGCTGGAATAATCGAACAAAACACACACGAAAAAAATATTACAAAGCTGGGAGGGCTAATCAAGACAATGCCTATCACAGCTGTGGCCTTTCTATTATGCTCTTTCTCGGTCATGGGAATACCTCCATTCGGAGGTTTTTTCAGCAAATACATGGTGATTGCCGGGACTGTAAATGGAGGGCAACTTCTTATTGCAGGCACCTTTATAATCGGGGCCGTACTTACCATACTTTATCTTTTCAGGGTTTTTACAATGGTCTTCATGGGTGAAGCCAAAGATGGCCATTTGGCAGCTGAAAAGTCACCTGTAATGGTTTTCTGTGTTGCTCTTTTGGCATTGTTGTCATTACTTGGCGGAATATATATAAAATATCCAGGGTCTTTTGTTGAATCCACAATTCAGCAGATGGCGGGATTGGTTAAATAATGAACATTCAACTATTAACAATATTAATTTTACCTGCAATATGCGGCGCAATTACCTTCCTTGTCCCCAAACGCGTGCCATATTTACGAAGTGCGATTCTACTTGCCGCAACATCCATTAATCTTTATCTTGCAATAACATTATTCGGGGAAGAGAAATTAATATCCATTCCCTGGTTGGGATATGGCATTGAATTTTCACTCAGACTGGACCATTTCAGCACCTTTATACTGCTTGCTGTTTCAGGTTTCAGTTTTCTTATTGCTATTTATTCCCTTGCATTCATGAAGGGAAACGAGATCGGTAAACCGTTTTTTGCTTACCTTCTTATTTCGCTTTCCCTTGTAAATGGTGCCACACTTGCCGACAATCTTATTCTACTTCTCTTTTTCTGGGAAGGCCTTCTTGGGACCTTATTCGGTTTCATATATATAGGCAATAAAAACGCATACAAAACAGCTGTAAAAGCACTTGTTCTTGTGGGTGTGTCGGATCTCTGCATGATGCTTGGTATTGGGCTTACCGGTCATATTGCAGGAACGCTTACAATATCGCAACTTGCCCTTCCTGTTACAGGGCTTTCCAGTATTGCCTTTATTCTTCTTATGATTGGTGCAATATCAAAAGCCGGTTCAATGCCTTTCCACTCCTGGATTCCTGATGCTGCCATAGACGCACCAGCCCCATTCATGGCCTTTTTACCCGCAGCACTTGAAAAGCTACTCGGCATTTATTTTCTTGCACGGATAACGCTTCAAATGTTCGCCCTTACTCCGGAATCGTGGCTTAGCCCGCTTCTTATGATAATCGGCGGCATTACGATATTATTAGCCGTTATGATGGCGCTCATTCAAAAAGATTATAAACGCCTTTTGTCTTATCATGCAATCAGTCAGGTCGGATACATGATAATGGGTATAGGGACCGCAGTGCCTATAGGAATTGTCGGCGGTCTTTTCCATATGATAAACCATGCAATGTATAAAAGCTGTTTGTTCCTGACAGGAGGTTCTGTTGAAAAACAAGCAGGCACAACAGATCTCTCAAAACTCGGCGGCATCGGCAGGAAGATGCCAGTTACATTTACTTGTTTTATTATTGCAGCAGCAGCTATTTCCGGGGTGCCGCCATTCAATGGGTTCTTTTCCAAAGAGCTTATTTACGATGGGGCTCTTGAACGCAGTTGGATCTTTTATGCAATGGCAGCTCTAGGTTCATTCTTCACTGCTGCGTCATTCCTAAAACTTGGACATGCCGCATTCCTTGGAAAACGTGCACCGGAAAACGACAAGGTCACTGAAGCCCCTTTTGCCATGCTGATTCCAATGATAACAATTGCCGGGTTTTGTGTATTATTCGGCGTTTATAATGCCCTTCCATTAAGGCACTTGATACAGCCTATTCTTGGGCAGGAGCGTCTTGAGGGGCATGATTTTGCCGGTATGCCGAAAAGCTTAATGTTAATCGTAATTACTATTATTGTCATTGTTGCTGCAATAGTAAATCATTTAATTGGTGTTAAGAAGGCGGGGAGCGGGATCGGTGCGGCGGATCACATCCATTATGCGCCGGTTTTAAAACCAATTTATGATAAAGCTGAAAAACGTTGGTTTGATCCATATAATTTTGGTCTTAATCTGGTTGACGTCTTTTCAAGAATAGGGTATTGGCTTGACAGAGTAATGGATTGGATATATGATGTGTTTACCGTGACAATAACAAGTGTAAGTTCGCATTTCTTGAGTCGCTTGCACAATGGAAGCTATGCCACATATCTAATATGGTCGCTTCTTGGAATATTGCTTGTTACGGTTTATGCACTTGCAGTAAAATGAAAATATAAGGAGACTAAAAAGATTTGACATCATTGATTTTTATCCCCTTTATTCTGGTTGTGGTTTTAAACCTTTTTAACTCCGGGGTTGTAAGGCGTAATGCTTATTTGCTCGGAATTGCCTGGGCTTTGGTACAGGTTTTTTTAATCTGTTTCCCTGCAGCATCTTTCACAACTGAATTCTCAGATATTTTAAGCGATCATTTTCCTGTGAATCTTGCTGTTGACGGCCTTTCCACTGTCATGCTTCTTGCGGTTGGGCTGGTCGGCTTCTCCACTTTCATTACGGGAAAATATACGATTGATGATGAAAGAGAACAATTCAATTTTGTCAACCTTGTACTTATTACAATAGCCGGACTTAACGGCCTTTTAATGGTAACTGATCTCTTTTCAATCTATGTTTATATCGAAGTCTCGGCGGTTGCGTCGTTCATACTTATATCACTACAAAAGAAAAGAGATGCTCTTGAAGGCGCGTTCAAATACATTGTACTTTCCGCTGGTGCAAGTATGCTCATGCTCCTTTCAATTTCAGCTGTTATCTTGTGTTGCGGCGATACTAATTTCGATGTTGTGCATCAGACAATAAACAGCGAACCAGGCAGGCGTATTGTACTAATCGCAGTGGCTCTTTTCCTTGGAGCTGCCTTTGTTAAAGGCGGTCTAATGCCATTCCACGGCTGGCTGCCTGATGCTTATAGTTCCGCGCCCTCAAGTGTTGCTGTTCTACTTGGCGGAATTGTAACCAAAACAGCTGGTGTATATACAGCCATACGCATAATTGCCTCTGTTTTTGGCTTAACAATTCCTATTCAACATATATTGCTTGCAGTAGGAGCAATATCAGCTGTCCTTGGTGCGCTTATAGCTCTTAATCAAAAAGATTTCAGGCGCATGCTTGCATATTCCAGCATCAGTCAGATGGGGTATATCATGCTCGCACTTGGCACCGGAACAATTTATGGTTATGCGGGTGCGCTCTTTCACTTGTTCAACCATGCAGTCTTCAAATCCCAGCTTTTTGTAAACGCTGCAATTATGGAGAAGCAAACCAATACACGAGACATGAACAAACTCGGAGGTTTGGGCGGCAATATGCCTGTAACAAGCGGAACATCTATTGTGGCTTTTCTCTCGCTTGCAGGAATACCGCCTCTTTCAGGTTTCTGGAGCAAACTTATCATAATCATAGCGCTTTGGCAGGGGCATCATCATATATATGCAGCAGTAGCAGTAGGCGCAAGCTGTATAACCCTGGCATATTTTCTCCTGCTGCAACGTAAGATGTTTTTTGGCAAAATATCATCAGAATGGAAAGACATTAAAGAAGTTCCTGTTGGTTTTTTAATACCCGTGATTTTAATGTCAGCCATTACAATTGTTCTTGGTGTGGCTTATCCTTTTGCGATAAACCAATTCCTGGAAGCGGCTGGGACCATAATTAATGTTGCAAAATAAAAGGAAACGGATTCATGTGTTGCATGGTTGAAATAGTACTCCTTGTTCTCCTTATCCTGATGTCCTTATGGGCTGTTATGGCTACACGGATTCTTTATGCAGCCATTGGGCTTGCTTTTACCAGCATTGTGCTTGCCATAATACTTTTCAGGATGGCTTCACCGCTTGCGGCGGTCATAGAGCTTTCGGTTTGCGCCGGACTTATCACGGCTATCTTTATCAGCGTCATAAGCCTTGTAAAGCACTATACAAAATCAGAGATTGAAGCAAGAAGCAAGGTGCGATGGAGAAAATATATTATGCTTCCTATATTGACAATAATATTGGGCATTCTCCTTGTTGTTGCGGTCAAGCCACATCTCATTCCCATGCCGCAGGCCCTTGCTGAGACTGATGTGCAAAAGGTTTTCTGGCATTTGCGGCAGGCAGATATGTTTGGGCAGATACTTCTCCTTTTGGCCGGTGCTTTTGGTATTGTGGTTTTATTCAAAGACAGGATAAAAAAGTGAACTGCTGTGCTTCATTTCCATTAGTCTGGATTGCTGGAATTTCCGCGGTGCTTCTATTATTTATCGGGTTCTATTGCATTCTTGCAACTCGGAACCTTATACGCATTCTGATAGGAATAGAGGTGCTGGCCAAAGGGATCACCCTTGCAATCATCGCAGTCGGATATGCAACCAATAATATGGCCCTTACACAATCTCTTGCCATAACAGTTATTATTATCGAGGTTTTTGTTTTGGCCATTGCAGCCGGGATTGTTATAAATATTTATAAACACACAGATTCGCTTAGCGTAAAAAACCTTGATAGTCTGAAAGGTTAAACCAGATGGAGAATTCACCATGTCTCAATGGCTTTTAACCCCGCCTGCGGCTTTTGTAATCTTGTTACTGGCGGTTTTTGTGCTTTATGGTCTGTCCAAGCGCCTTGCTGCACGTCCCACAAAAGATGCTCCAGGTAAACGTAAGCTTTATGCTTGCGGTGAAGATCTCCCTATACAGAGGGTTAAACCCGATTACAAACAGTTTTTTCCATTTGCTTTCTTTTTTACAATGATGCATGTGGTGGCCCTTGTTCTTGCCACAATTCCATCAGGTGATGTTGGGCTTCATAATCTTGCCTTTGTATATATCGGGGGCGCGATTGTCGGGCTTTTAATTTTATTCAGAGGTTAAAGTATCATGTCACTTGTTTCAAAAATAATTAATTGGTCGCGCATTAAATCTCCATGGATTCTGCATTATAATACAGGTGCATGCAATGCCTGTGATATTGAAATACTCGATGCGCTTACGCCCAGATACGATCTTGAACGCTTCGGGGTAGTTCTTAAAAGTACACCACGCCATGCTGATGTCCTTATATGTTCCGGCCCTGTAACCAAGCAGTCCAGGGAAAGGCTTATACGCATATACGAACAGCTTCCTGAACCGAAATTTGTTGTTGCTGTTGGAACATGCGCTTGTTCAGGCGGTGTTTTCAGGGGCTGCTATAATATGATGCAGGGTGTCAACGAAGTCATCCCTGTATCGGCTTTTATCCCGGGCTGCCCTGTAAAACCAGAAGCGATTATTGATGGTGTGGTTAAATTGCTTGGAAGCCTCAAGGAAGCATGATAATTTAATAGATTTTATCAAAGGCAATTATGGCAAAAGAAGATCAAATACAACAGGAAATTGTAAAACAATTTCCCTCTCTTGAAGGCAAAATCCGTTTCCAACGTCCGCGGCGTTTATGGGCAATGGTTGATGAAAAAGATTTTATCGAAGTACTCGAATATCTTAGAAAAATGCAAGAGTGCACCATCTTAACGACAATGACAGGGCTTGATAAAGGCGAAATGCTTGCTGTTATATACCATTTGGCCCGGCCTGACGGCATTATGCTGAATGTTGAAATACAGGTGCCTCGTTCAAATCCAACAATAAAAACTGTTACATACTGTTTTCCAAGCGCTGATCTTTACGAACGCGAATTAATTGATTTGCTGGGTTTTAAAATAGACGGGCTCGCACAAGGATTCCGCTACCCGCTTACGGATGACTGGCCCGAGGGAGAGCATCCGCTTCGAAAAGACTGGAAAAAAGATTCCGGCGTTCAAACTGAAACCATAAAGGAGGGTTGATTATGGGTAATGTTTTTATCCCCATCGGTCCTCAGCACCCTGCTCTTAAAGAACCCGCCAGTTTCCGCATTCTACTTGAAGGTGAGAAAATCATTGAAGCCAATGCCCGTCTCGGTTACAATCATCGGGGTGTTGAAAAGGCATGCGAAGAACGCACTTATTTACAGGATATTTATCTTCTTGAACGTGTTTGCGGAATCTGCTCACATTCGCATACGACCTGTTTTATTCAGGCTGTTGAAGAGGTGGCTGGTATTCAAATTCCGCCAAGAGCGAGCTATATACGCACTCTAATTGCCGAACTTGAACGTGTCCATAGCCATCTTTTATGGCTCGGTGTTGCCGGGCACGAAGTGGGATATGATTCCCTTTTTATGTACTCATGGAGGGATCGCGAAGTTGTGATGGACCTGCTGGCGCTTCTTACTGGAAACAGGGTCAATTATGGCGTTAATACAATTGGTGGCGTACGTCGCGATGTTTCCAAGGATCAATATGCTGACATATTAAAGGCTGTTGATATTCTTGAAGAGAGAACCAAATATTACATTAAAGTGGCAACAGAAGAGATTACCTTTATTAAGCGGCTTTCCGGCGTTGGAAAGCTTACAAAAGAAGATGTTGAAACAATGTGCGTAATTGGTCCTACCGGACGCGCTTCAGGTTTGGACAGGGACACCCGTCGTGATGATCCCTATGCCGCATATGGAGATCTTGAATTTAAAGTAATTACCGATACTCACGGTGATGTATATGGAAGGGCTGTAGTACGGGTACTTGAATTAATGGAATCCTTTAAACTCATCCGCCAAATAATCAATAAAATGCCTGATGGCCCCATTGTTGTAAAAGTGCCAAGAAAAGTTCCTGAAGGGGAAGCCATAAGCCGCTATGAAGCACCACGCGGAGAAGATGTTCATTATGTTAAGGGCAACGGGACTGATAAACCTGAACGGGTAAAAGTTCGCGCCCCGACAATGGCAAATGTTCAGGCAGTAAAAAAGATGCTCGAAAACTACTACCTGGCCGATATTCCAATTGTTGTTGCAGCAATCGACCCCTGCTTTTCCTGCACTGACCGCACCATACAGGTAAGCAGAATCGATACCGGCAGAACAGATATCATGGATTGGGAGTCTTTACGCAAGTATAGTATTGACTGGTATGCAAAAAAAGGCATTGATTTAAGCAAAAACAGGAGATAGGTGATTGATATGGCCCTTTCATTGTTTCATATTTTGATTTTTCCCGGGTTTTTATTTTTAACCGTGTTTGGAATTTTCGCGGAGTGGTTTGATCGCAAGTTGTATGCACGCTTTCAGAATCGGATGGGGCCGCCATGGTTTCAACCCCTTGCTGATATTATAAAGTTGTTTGGAAAAGAAAGCATCATACCCGAAGAAGTTGAATCAAAAATGTTCACCCTTTTGCCCCTGGTTGCGCTTGCATCCACAGTAACGGCTTTTCTTTACATACCAATGTGGGGGACAAGCTCCATTTTTTCTTTTAATGGTGATGTTATTGTTGTTCTATATTTGCTCACAATCCCGACGCTTACATTCTTCCTTGCCGGTTGGTTTTCTTTGTGTCCATTTTCACTTTTAGGTGCTACACGGTGTCTTACTCAGCTTTTCGCGTATGAGGTTCCATTATTCGTATCAATACTATCGTCAGCGCTCCTAGCGGATTCGTGGTCTCTTTCTGGAATAGCTGCTTTCTATGCCTCCCATACGGGCTTTTGGCTATTTAATCTAATTGGTTTTGGCATCGGCATATTCTCTCTTCTTGGCAAACTTGAGAAAGCACCGCTTGATATACCGGAAGCGGAAACTGAAATAATTGCAGGTACCTTTACGGAATACAGCGGTAATCTTTTTGCATTCTTCCGTATGGCAATAAGCATAGAAACCATTGTAGGAGCCTCATTGCTTGCCGCAGTTTTCCTTCCTTTTGGGCTTACACTTGGTCCCTTGGCCGGGTTCGCTTTTTATATTCTAAAGGTTCTGTTTGTAATCGCATTGCTGGCATTGTCTCACGCAATTTTTGCTAGAATCAGAATCGATCAGATGATTAATCTATGCTGGAAATATGTTGCGCCCCTGGGGTTCATTCAACTTATCATCAACATAATCCTTAAAGGAGCATTTGCCCAATGAAAAAACCCGGCAGAATGATAGGGCTTGCCCTCTCTTCACTGACAAAAAAACCGGCTACATGCTCATACCCTTTTACAAAGGCTGTTACCCCTCTGGATTTCAGGGGAAGGGTAGTCGGTAATGCTGACAAGTGCATTGGCTGCAAATTATGCGTTAGGGACTGCCCAAGTGATGCCATTCATATTATAAAAACAGGCGAAAAACGTTTTAATATTGAAATGAACCTGGATCGCTGCATCTATTGTGGCCAGTGCGTTGATTCATGCAACAAGGATGCTCTTGCCCTTTCAGGTGATTTTGAACTGGCCCAACTCGATCACACTAAATTCAAGATAGTTTATAAAAATGCCGGCACTCCGGAAACTCCTTGAGGAGTACCTAAAGGGCTCGAAGAGGATAGCTCTTCTTTGTGTGGGCTCAGAGCTCAGGGCGGATGATGCCGCAGGTCTCGTAATAGCGGAAAAACTTAAAACCTTCGCTAAAACAAAGTCTATAAAATCTTCCTTCAAAATATTCAACGGCGCTACAGCACCGGAAAATCTGACAGGTGTTTTAATCACCTATAATCCTGATCATCTTATAATCCTTGATTCCGCTGATACAGGGGAAAAGCCAGGCACCATAATGTCCATAAGCCCCAAAGAGGTGAGCGGGGTCTCTTTTTCAACGCATCAGCTTCCGCTTAAACTCATGATTCAATACCTGCAGGAATCCATTTCCTGCGCAATAACCATTGTGGGTATTCAGCCGAAAGATCTTCATTTTGCCGCGCCTATGTCAAAAGAGGTAAAGGCTTCAACAGTTGAGGTCGCTCAAAATCTGAAGCTTGCAATTAGCACTGTTCTTAACCCAAAAAAGAAATGATTCCTGAATGGCCAATGAATATTTTATTCTTGATGGCCTTGAAAAAGACGTCTATTCCAAAGACCCCCTTTCTGTTTTAGTTGCAAGAAGACTATCCATCACTACGGATGATATAGCCGATATTATAATACTGCGCGAATCTCTTGATGCAAGAAAGAAGAACAGGCTTAAATGGACATACCAAATTGCCGTCAAATTGGTATCTGTCGCGCTTCCAAAAGGCTTCAGGGAATATGAGGCCCTTTCGCCTGATTTTTCTTTAGGCACATATAATCCCTCAAATGAGCCATTAATTATAGGCTCCGGACCTGCCGGGCTTTTTTCCGCATACATCCTCGTGCAGAAGGGCTATAAACCGATTATTCTGGAACAAGGGCGACCGATTAATGAACGGATTTCAGATGTTGAAAAACTTTGGGACAAGGGTATAATTGATCCAAAGTCAAACGTGGTATTCGGTGAGGGGGGTGCAGGAGCTTTTTCCGATGGTAAGTTGACTGCACGCAACCGCTCACCCGAAACAGACCTGTTTTATAAAACGCTGATAAAGTTCGGAGCCAATAAAGAAATCGCCTGGCAGGCAAAGCCTCATCTTGGAACGGATGGGGTAACTAAAATAGTACCCAATCTAACGGCTTATTTAAAGGCCAATGGGGCTCTATTCAAGTTTAACACCAAAGTCATTGATCTGCAAAAGGCGGGTGGTGGGATTTCGGTTAAGACGGATTCCGAAGAATTCTTCTCTGATTCTGTGATACTTGCAATCGGCCACAGCGCTGATGATTTGTTTCATACGCTCCATGCGCGAGGGGTAGCGATTATAAAAAAAACATTTGCAGTGGGTGTACGCATTGAACATCCAAGACGGTTTATTGATTCTTCACAGTATGGTGAAAAACATGATATCTCGCTTACAGGGCCTGCTGATTATAAATTGACAACTGAAATTGAACCCGGCCGCGGTGTTTACAGCTTTTGTGTTTGTCCGGGTGGAAGGGTGATTAATGCGAGCAGCGGTTCAGGCGGGGTGTCTATAAACGGTATGAGTATGAGCGTACGGGATGGTGATTTCACGAATGGCGCTATTGTCGCAACGGTTTTGCCTCAGGATATTCCGGATGAACCCCTGGCAGGTTTATTATACAGGAAAGAGATGGAACTGCGATGCGCGGCACAGGGCGGGCTCTTTGCCCCGTGTCAAAAGGCGTCGGATTTCATCCGTGGGGGTAAAAGCAAGCATATTGAAAGCAGCTATAGACCTGGATATTTTTCGGATGACCTGAATAGTCTTCTTTCAAAGAAACTTGCAGATGGTCTTAAAAAAGGTCTTTTTGATTTTGACAGAAAAATAAAAGGCTTCATTGACAAAGGGACTCTGGTAGCGCCTGAGACAGGGACTTCTTCGCCGGTTCGAATAGTAAGAAACCCAGAAACCTTCGAGTCCATCAGTCTAAAAGGTCTTTATCCAATAGGAGAAGGGGCTGGCTACGCAGGCGGTATTGTAAGTAGTGCGGCAGATGGTATAAGGCTTGCGCTCATGTTTAAGGCAAAATAAACTGATAGATTTATTGTTTTGAAGCCACTGTACATAAATAGTATTTTTAAAAATCTGAAAATCTGAAATACTGAAATACAGAGTAAATAATTTTAATTATAACCGGGGAAATATATGAATAATAAAAACAGAGATTGGATTAAAGATGCGGTAATGTATCAGATTTACCCACAGAGTTACTTTGATACCAATGGTGATGGTATAGGTGATCTTAAGGGAATCATCAGCAAACTTGATTATATCAAATCTCTTGGAATTAATTTAATCTGGTTAAACCCCTGTTTCGAATCGCCTTTCAAGGATGCTGGGTATGATGTCAGCAACTTTTATAAAATAGCGCCGCGTTATGGTACCAATAAAGACATGGCCATTCTTTTTCGCGAAGCCCATAAGCGGGATATGCGTGTTTGTCTTGATTTGGTTGCAGGACATAGTTCAATAGAATGCGATTGGTTTCAAAAGTCTGCTCAAATTATAAATAATAAATATTCCAACTACTATATTTGGTCTGATCACTGGGGGAAAAACCCCTCTGGCGGCGGCGGGTGTATAAATGGTTATGCACAGCGCAATGGTAATTTTCTAATTAATTTTTTCTGGACTCAGCCTGCATTAAACTATGGTTATGCTAAACCAAATCCGGAAAATCCCTGGGAAGAACCGGTTACGGGCAAAGGTCCGAGAGCTGTAATTTCTGAATTAAAAAACATAATGAAATTCTGGCTCAACATGGGTTGTGATGGATACCGGGTTGATATGGCGTCATCATTGGTTAAAAATGATTACGATATGAAAGAAGTCATTAAATTATGGAAAAATAATCTTCACCCCTGGATTAGGAAAAATTACCCTTATGCTGTAATGGTTGCCGAGTGGGGTAATCCGCAAGAAGCTGTCGGGGGTGCCGGTTTTGACATTGACTTTATGCTGCATTTCGGCGTTCCGGGATATGGGGAAATGTTTTTTAATCATCAGGTGGTCGTCGGCCGTCCGATAGAGGGGCCATGTTATTTTGAGAAAGCTGGAAAAGGGTCACCAATAATATTTTTAGAAGAATATTTCAAACATTATAAAAAAGTGCAGGGTAAGGGTCATATCTCGGTACCAACTGCCAATCATGATTTTCAAAGGATGAATTGGGGGCGTACTGAAAAAGATTTAAAAATCATTTATACGTTTATTTTCACATGGAACAGCATCCCGTCCCTATATTACGGCGATGAAATTGGAATGAGTTTTATCCCTGACCTGCCTAGCAAGGAAGGCGGTTATACCAGAACCGGGACCAGAACGCCCATGCAGTGGTCGAAAGAAAAAAATGCAGGGTTCTCAACTGGTAAAGCCGTGGACCTGTATTTGCCGATAGATCCTTCCAATAAACGACCGGATGTTGCTTCGCAGGAAAAAAATGCCAACTCCTTGCTTAACTTTACACGTAAAGTAATTGCATTAAGAAAAGCTACGCCGGCATTGGGAACTGCCGGAGCCCTCAAGGTATTGGCTGATGGCAGTAATAACTATTCGCTGATATATCTGAGATCCATTGGTAAAGAGAAATATCTTATTGCCTTGAATCCTTCTTTAAAAGCAGAGCAGGTTTCATTGCCAATTGCCCTTAAAAAGAGTGAGGCACTGTTGGCTGATTGTGTAGAAATTACTGCCGGTAACATAAAAAGTGTTGTTAGTCTTAAAGGGCAGTCGTATGGGGTATTTCGGGTAGGATGATTGATCGAAAACGGTTCCACATTGGAGAAAACAACAATAAACTGAATGGTAAACAACATCCGTTTGCCTATGTAAATGCATGCAATAAGACATTGAAAGATATCACCTGCCAGGATCCGTAATTAAAAACTCATTCTTTTAGTCAGTACTGTAACACCAACTGGAAAAATAGGCAATTGTTGTTGAGGCATAACATACCCTCCGATTAGTCAATTAAAAAAAAACGGCTCATCTTCAAATCCAGGCGACCAAAATCTTCTTTTTAATGCTACTTGTTGTTAAAGCTACAACAATACAATTTATTATTGCAATTAACCAATAATTAATCTATATTACTATACAAGTAGTCATATATAAACGATTAAGGCGAATATGGAAAAAACTTTGAATCAAGAAGAAACTGTTGGTAAACGGGAAAGACTTACGGAATGGATTCTAGAAGAAATTCGAAACGGACAGTTGAAGCCAGGATACAATCTCCCTACCCGGTTTAAGCTGGCGAGTACTTTCAACTGTTCGCGTGCCACGGTTGATCATGTTATGAAGAACCTTATAAACGAAAAAATCCTGGTTGCGGAACAGGGAAAAGGTACTTATGTGCCCCCACAAAAGAACAGAGCAGAAATTGACGCCATTGCGATAATTAATTGTTTCCCCGAATATCCCTGGTCAACCGAGATTGAACAGGGATTTCTTAGGAACATTGGCATTGAAACAAAGGTGAACCACTTTTCTGGATACGACATCCGTATCCCCTCAAAACGAGAGGAGTGCATGTCTCACAAATTTATTGTCTTGATTATGCCGGATTCATACCATGCCTTCTTCATGGAAGAACTCAGGGCAGCCAATATCCCGCACCTTGTACTATACCGTGACCCGCCTGAATCGTCCTTCATTAATATAGATCACCGGGCAGCAGGAAGGGCCATTGTGGCCGCGCTCAAGGCAAAAGGATGCCATAGGCTGGCATGGGTCAGTAAAACTGAAAGCCGCTTCAAAACCCCTGAAGAGCGGTACGCGGGATTTCTCGAAGGGCTTTTGGAACAGGGGCTTGCTTTCCGTAAAGAATGGGCCGGCTTTTTTCCCCGGCACAATGAGGCGGATTACCTTCGCTCCCTCTTTTCCGGACCTGAAAAACCTGATGCGCTTGTGCTTTTCCTTGCGTCCATACCCCTTGCCATGAAAGCCATCCATGAGGCGGGGCTTGAATCCGGAAAAGACGTCCAAGTCGCCTCAATGGATGAGTTACAATCAGGCCAATATCCTTTCCCCATTCTGTGTACGGCAAAGTTGACGGAAAGGATTGGGCAGGAAGCAGCGCGCCTGGTTCTTCAAGGGAAATGGCCGTCAAATGGAAAACCGTTGCAGCGTTACCTGACACCGGATGTGTTGCTGGTTAATTGAAAGTCAAGCATAGCCTGGATTTTTTATTAAAAAATATTCTGAAAGGAGCCATACCATGTCCTTTCGACAAAAAGTATTCCTTTTTCTGCTTGGTTTGTCCATCGTCTTTACATTATATGCGGGTGACCGTCCCCTCTTTGCCCTGGACGGATGGCATAACAACGAGTCCGGCAGCCCGAACCATTATCAGTGGGCACTTGCCTCCTGCGACTGGGGAAGCTACTGCGATTTCGGGACACTGATACAGGGAATGGGCAACGACACCGTTACCTTGCGGCAGGCGCTGACAGCCGATGTGCTTGCTACGGTTTCAGTACTAATCATTGTTGACCCTGACACACCGGATGAAACAGCAAGCCCTGATTACATCACTCCCACAGAGGCGGACGCGATTGAAGGTTGGGTAAAGGACGGAGGAGTGCTTCTCCTGTTGGCCAATGACGCAGGCAACTGCGAAATCACGCACCTGAATGGTCTCTCCGACCGCTTCGGCATCCATTTCAACGCGGACCAGGCTTCTGCCAGCTACGACATCACGGACCTGCCGTCACATCCGTTTTTTGAGGGCTGCGCCGCGATCCACTGGGTCGGGGTCTGTACCTTTACATTGTCAGATTCGGCTCAGGCTGAGTTTACTATGGACAATGAGGTACTGGCCGCCTCTACACATTTTGGCGCCGGAAGGATACTCGCATTTGGAGATCCCATCTGGTACAACGAGTATATCAATACCACGGATAACAACCGGTTTGCGGAGAATGTAGTGTCCTGGCTGACGGCTGCCGTGCCGGGTGGAACGTACAATGAGGAGTCAGGTCCTGGTCACAATAGTCCTGAGCTTGTATGTTCACCAAATCCTTTCAGCTTGAAAACCACGATCTCGATTACCACAACCGGATTGTCAGCCGGCATTTCCATATTCAACCTTTCCGGAAAACAGGTGTCTGATTTAAAAACCATCAAAGGAAATTATTCCTGGGATGCTTCCGGTCTTCCTGCGGGAGTTTATATCATCAGGGCTGAAACAGGAAAGACCGTTTTGTCAAAGAAGGTGATGCTTTCACGATAAACCTGCTAAAATCATTATAAAGGAGATTGCCTATGCGCTTTAATCAAATCCATCGGTTGATTGTTCCTGGTTTCTTCGTCATTATGTTCTTTGCCATGGCCTCTTTTGCCAATGACATTGATACCCTGCAAGACCGACTCGCGGCCTTTTATCTAAAGGGTGGTGCGGGCGGCGCTGCCGGCTTTTTATCACTCCAACGGGTTGACGGCAGTTGGCCTGATATTAATTATGCAGACCGTGGTGGATCGATATGGGCACCGGGACAGCATTTAAACCGTCTATTGTCAATGGCCATTGCCTTCAACCTTGT
This sequence comes from uncultured Fibrobacterota bacterium, assembly GCA_963831235.1. Lineage (GTDB taxonomy): Bacteria > Fibrobacterota > OXYB2-FULL-49-7 > OXYB2-FULL-49-7 > JAEUSG01 > CAWHPS01. The sequence goes on along the minus strand of CAWHPS010000059.1, from coordinate 53,400 downwards.
CTCCAACCCATCTTCCCGGGACACTGCCATGTTAGGAGGCATTATTAGAGGATTGGACTACTGGTATATAAATGATGCTGTCATCTACAGTGACAACTGGTGGTACAACGATATTGGCCAGCAGATGTCTCTGGGTCCGATTTTGATTCTTATGGAAAAGGATCTGGATTCAGCGCGGGTTCAAAGGGGATCAAACTTCCTGAACAACCCGGGAGGGACTGGACAGAATCTTGTTTGGATCGCATCCGAGACGGTATGGCGGGGTTGCCTGCGGGAATCGCTCAGTGACATCAATTGGGGTCTTGATGCCATCCAAAACGAGCTCCGGATAATCACAACCCCTGATGACGGCATACAGCCTGATTTCAGTTTTTTCCAGCATGGTACTTTATTGTATAACGGAGGGTACGGATGGGGTTTCATGGATGACATCACATCCTGGGCTTTGATGGCACAGGGGCTATCTTTTGCTTTTGATACAGGCAAAATGAATATACTTACAGGCCTTATTCTGGACGGAAGCCAGTGGATGATACGGCGCAATTATTTTGATTTCGCTTGCAGTGGGAGAGAGATTTCCCGGCCGGGCTGGGGAAAATTAAGCAACCGTCAGGGGCTTATGGACAACCTGCCTAAAATCCATAGTGGGCGTCATGCGGAACTGCAGGCCTTTGTTGACCACGTCAACGGGATAAACGACTCTGCGCTGACTGGCGACAAGCATTTCTGGCGGTCAGACTATCATGTGCTTCGCGCAAAAAACTTTTTCTTTTCCATCCGGGCGTGGTCTAACCGTACTTCTGGCACGGAATTCATGAATAGTGAGAATCTAAAAGGTAATTACCTTCCTTTTGGCGCCACAACCATACTGCGGAGGGGTGACGAATATTTTGGCATCTACCCGGTATGGGACTGGTGTCATCTTCCGGGTGTAACATGCCTTCAGGGACATTCCTGGTCATTCACTCCACGTGATCCTTTTGTTGGCGGGGTGAGCGATGGTAAACATGGAGCAGTCGGCTTCAAAGTCAACCAATTCGAGATTTCCGGCTGTAAAGCCTGGTTTTGCTTTGGTAATGAGGTTGTTGCTTTGGGCACAGGGTTTTCCGTTAACGGCGGGAGTGGATGGCTGTCTGTTCCCATGTATACATCCATCAACCAATGCTGGCTTACCGGTTCGGTGTGGACTGCAAATGATTCCGGTACAGGCGCCGTGATTGCCCGTGGTATGCGCAAACTTGATAATACCCGATGGGTGTTTCATGACAGCGTAGGCTATGTTTTTCCCAATCCGACACCGGTAACGCTGAAGAATGAAACCCAAAGCGGGTCATGGTATTCCATCAACGCGAATTACACCAATGACGTTGTTTCCGGTGATGTCTTCAGTTTGTGGATAGATTACGGTCTAAGTCCCGCCAATGCAGTCTATGAATACATCGTGGTTCCTGGAAAGAGCAAAACGGATATTCAGGAATACGCGCAGCGCATACCGGTACATACGCTTTCCAATACGACTGACATACAGGCTGTGCGCCACGACAGTCTCGGCGTCACCGGTATTGTTTTCTACAAGGCCGGCAGGATGATTGTGCGTCTCGGACTTGCGGTCGAGGTTGACCAGCCTTGCATTGTGCTGATTGATGAATCAGACCCGAACTATCGGGTGAGCGTGTGCAATCCGGTTAATACGGCATTGACCGTAAATGTAAACCTTCTATTTATCAATGGAGGAAAGGAACTGATGGTCTTTTCACTTCCAGGCGGCGGTGATGCCGGCAAGAGCGTCACCAAAACCAGCGTCTCGCCGGTTGTTACTGTGATGGACTCCACGCCGCCCACGAACGTGATTGTGAACAGCGTGGTTGTTAACGACCAGACCATCACTTTATCCTGGAATGCTGCCGCTGACGCCGAGAGCGGGATCGAAAGTTATCAGATTTACCGCGGCGCCACAGAGAATCCCACGGAATTGGTCGCGACCGTAGGCAATGTCCTTACGTATCAGGATGAGACCGGCATGGAGAACACCACTTTCCATTACCGCATCAAGGCAATAAACGGTGTTTACCTGTCAAGCATTGCCTTCAGTAATGACGTATCCGCCACAACGGCTCGCGACACTGTCAGACCGTGCGTGACCGCTATCCAGGCTTCGCCGGCCTCTGTACGGATCACTTTCAGTAAGAAAATTGAACAGGCCTCGGCTGAAAATATTGGCAATTATGCCATTGACCAGGGTATCCAGGTTTCGGCTGCGACACTGCAGGCTGACCAGAAAACCGTAGTGCTTTCCGTTTCGCCAGTGATAACCGGAACAACGTATTTCCTCGATGTCTCCGGGATACGCGATCAGGCTTCCATACCCAATACCATGAATGCTTTGAATATTTCCTTTACTCCGCAGGTACCCGCCTTGTATCATTGGCAGTTGGACGAAGCCATCGGCCTAACCGCTTCAGATGCCACAGGTCATGGAAATACAGCCACATTGTCGGGCGCTCCAGCATGGAGTGCGGGTAAATACGGAAACGCACTGACATTTGACGGGGTGGATGATTATCTGTCAACTTCTTTATTGCAAACTAATCCGAATGTTTTTACGCTGTCTCTCTGGTTCAAGACCACTTCGACAACAGGCGGCAAGCTGATTGGTTTTGGCGACGCGCAGACCGGCACAAGCGGACATTATGACAGGCATTTGTATATGAGCAATGACGGGAAGGTTTATTTCGGCTGCTATAATGGCAGTGTACAGACGATAAACACAACTATTGCCTGTAATGACAATGCCTGGCATTATGCGGCGGTCACGCTTTCTGGCGCGGGCATAATGCTTTATATAGACGGCGCTCTGATTGCATCCAATACGAGTGTTACCAGCGGGGAGAATTACAGCGGCTATTGGAGGATGGGGTTTGACGACGTTACTGGTTGGCCCAGTGCCCCTTCCAGCAATTTCTTCAATGGTCAGCTTGACGACATCCGTGTTTATGACAAGGTTCTTTCAGCTTCGGATATCGCCTTGCTCTATGACAACGGAACGGAGAATGAGCCGGTTATCATCACACCGGAAAACCTTGTGCTTGAAGCTTCGCCAAACCCTATCAATCCGTCCGTTCGCATAAACTACTACCTGCCGCAGAAATCCGCTCGTTACGTTGACACTTTACAATCTGCAGGGGAAGCTTGTCAGGGAACTGGTTAGCGGCATGGTATCGGCTGGAAGACATACGGTGCAGGTGGAGACCGGCGGCCTGTCTTCAGGAGTTTATATCTGTGAATTCAGGAGCGGCGCTATGGCCAAACGGCTTAAGCTTGTGCTTATGAGGTGACATAACAATTTTAACCAGGAGAACAGAATGAAAGCAAAAACATGTATGGAAAAAGTAATTTTCTTTGTTTTATGCCTGACCCTTGCCTGCACCTTGTCAGGCGCCACTATTTATGACCGGAGCGAGATACTCAAAATAATGAAGAAGGTCGCGGATCACCACCATTATTCCTCAAATAGCTGGTTTGATGCAACCTATTACGCGGGCATCATGGCTGCCTACAAGGTGAGCCAGGACACGGCATATCTTAACCTGGCTGAATCCTGGGGGCAGTCGCACAACTGGATCTGGGAGGTGACAGCTTGGGTGCAGATGATCTCGCCTGCGGACAGACCTACGCTGAACTGTTTCTCCTCGATTCCAGCGCCGCCAACCAGTACAAGATCGCAGACATGATAAACGTGCAGACCCAGATGGAAAATACACCGGACGGTGCGTTGGGGGTGGTGTGATGCCCTTTTCATGGCTCCGCCCATGCATGCCCGTATTGCCCCATCATGGGATGGGGCACGGCTTTCGATAAGATTAACCCATTGTGGTGGTTTACCCATGGCGGCCTATATGACACCACGGATCATCTTTTCTATCGCGATGGTAGATTCTTCTACCCGTCGCCAAAACCACGGCAAGCGGGAAAAAGGTTTTCTGGTCGCGCGGCAACGGCTGGGTTGTGGCAGGTACGGTTCGTGTTCTGCAATACATGCCGGCCGATTACCCTGACCGTCCCAAATACGTTCAATTGTTGCGGGAAATGTGCGCGGCACTGGCAGCACAGCAGGGAAGCGACGGCCTGTGGCGCACCAGTCTTTTGGATTCCGCCCAATACCCAACGCCGGAAACGAGCGGTTCAGCTTTTTTCTGTTATGCCATGGCCTGGGGCATTAACAACGGGGTTTTGGACACCGAAACTTACCTTCCGGTGGTGAAAAAGGCATGGGAGGGTTTGGTTGGCAAAGTGGACGCAAACGGCATGCTGGGATATGTGCAGGGTGAGAACGATCAGCCTGGAGATGTGAGTGCCGGTCAAACGGCGGCCTATGCGGTTGGAGGATTTCTGATGGCCGGAAGCGAAATGTGGGTTACGGATATCAATATTGCTGATTTGGCTTTTCAGAAATTACAGGTTAAGGTTTTCAACTCCGTGGACAGCTCCGTGCTGGAAGGAATTAACATCAGGGTTCTTCGGAACGATACGCTGGTTCGGCAGGTTTCTTCTGATGGTAATGGTTGTAATCTGCTTTATCTTAAGCCGTCGATATATAAACTGGTACTGTCAGGAATAGGCTTTTCTCCGGAAACGCTGTTGAATATGGATATAACCAATACGTTGATTGATACGCATCGAGTGGCCGCTTACCTTTCTCCACTGCCGGTTATTGGTCTGCGGATTGAACCTGATTCATTGGTTGTGTACAATAACTGTACTGCCGGATTGCAGGTTTTCACAATCTTTGAAGACGGGGGGCGCAAAACACATCCGGCAGCGGGATTAATCTGGAGCAGCATTCCGGCAGGCTTGTTGACAGTGGATGCGGAGGGAGAAATCACAACAGGGAACGATACCGACAGGGTAACGATTATTTGCAATTCAACTGTAACCGGGTTTACGGATAGCTGTGTTGTATCCTTTTCCCCGCCCTCACCTTCCCTGTATTACTGGTCTTTGGACGAGAAGGGCGGTCAAACCGCTTCTGGCGGCACATGCAATGGAAATACCGCCACGCTGCATGGCGCTCCGGTATGGGGTCCGGGGAAATATCGGCAACTCGCTGACGTTTGACGGGATGGATGATTATCTGTCAACCTCTCTATTGCAAATCGAATCCGAATGTCTTTACGCTCTCGCTCTGGTTCAAGACTACCTCGACAACAGGCGGCAAGCTGATTGGTCTCGGTGACGCGCAGACCGGCACAAGCGGACACTATGACAGGCATTTGTATATGAACAACGCAGGAAAGATTTATTTCGGCTGCTATAATGGCGGCGTGCAGACATTGAGCACTGCGATTGCCTGTAACAATGGTGCCTGGCATAATGCGGCAGCCACGCTTTCAGGTGCAGGAATGGAGCTTTATATTGACGGAGTCCTGACTGCATCCAATACGGGTGTTACCAGTGGGGAGAATTACAGCGGTTATTGGAGGATGGGTTTTGACGACCTTACCGGCTGGCCAAGCGCCCCTTCCAGCAATTACTTCAGCGGTCAGCTTGACGACATCCGTGTTTATGACAAGGCTCTTTCAGCTTCGGAGATCGCATTGTTCTATGACGGCACAAATGTAAATGCACCGGCTGTCATCACACCGGAATATCTTGCGCTTGAAGCTTCGCCAAACCCTTTTAATCCGTCTGCGTGCATAAGCTATTGCCTGCCGCAAAAGGCTGTTGTTTCACTGGCACTTTACAATCTGCAGGGGAAGCTTGTCAGAGAACTGGTTAGCGGCATGGTATCAGAGGGAAGGCATACGGTTCAGGTGGATGCCGGCAATCTCTCTTCCGGTATTTACATCTGCAAGTTCAAGAGTGGTGCCACGGCCAAACAACTTAAACTGGTGCTTATGCGATGACGAGAACATTTTAACATATGGGAGGACGAATGAAAGAACAAATGCAAATGAAAAAAGCATCTCTATTTGTGCTATACCTGACACTGACTTGCACCTTGTCTTATGCCGCTATCATTGCGTTGATAATCGGCATTCCGGCGGTCTTGAACGCGGCCACAGGCGCGGATGTTGTTCCCATCAAATGGGCTAGGTTCAGTGGCCCGGCGACTTTGGACAGCTTGACACTGCAGACGAAAAAGCTTATGCAGAATGCAGGAAAATACTTTCTGAATCAATATCTGGATAGCTGTCCCATAAATGCTTCAGGAACATTTGATTTGTTACCTGATCCCGGGGGCCAAGATCTTCAACGAATCCCGTCTGATGGAGCGGATATACTTGGAATAATCCTTGCCACCGGCGCTTATGATCCTGCCGTGATAGGCAGGAGCGAGGCTTCCGCACGTGTAATGCTGGCCAGGCTTATCAAAACACTGGCCTCCACACATAAAAGTAACGGTGGATATTGGGGCGGCGGATGGCAGGATGCGCCATGGACTGCCGGCACGGGTTTTGCCGCATGGCTTGTCTGGCAGGACCTTGACTCAATCACAAAAACGCAAGTGGCTCGAATGGTGGAAAATGAAGCCAACCGGTTTAATTACGATCCACCGTACTGCAACGATTGCACGGACGACACCAAAGCTGAAGAAAACGCCTGGGATGCCATGGTAATCAGCCTCGCAGTGGCCATGATGCCCAATCATCCCAATATTGTCCAGTGGAAAACACGGGGAAGCCAGTGGATGCTCTCCGCTTATGCGCGGGAATCCGATTTGAGCAGTAATGTATTGGTGGATGGCAAACTTCCGGGCGAGTGGTTAACCGGCTGGAACGCTCGGGAAGCGGGTTATGTTTACAACCATAATATCATGCATCCTGATTATATGTGTTCGATGGCACTGTGCCTCAATACGCTTTACTATCAGTCTCTGGCCGGCCAGATCGTGTCGCAAGCCGGCATTCATAATTTTGATGTTGTTTACAAATGTTTTGTGGATTATGTTTTTACGGTTCCTCCGTGGACTGCACCAGGAGGAACCATTTACATACCCGGCAAAGCCGGAATCTATTATCCGAATGGATGGGACTGGAGTAATTTTTGTGTTGAACGTTTTTTTCAGATGGATGCAATCGCCTCGGTACTTCCCGGTGTAGGCGATAAAGTAGGTATCCCTGCTTCCACCTGGGCTAAAATCCGTGCCGATACCCTGACCTGGATGCAGTCACGGTTCACGACCGGCCAGCATTATGCGCCCGGTGAATGGGATGCTGGAGGCCAATCCCCCTGGAAACTTGCGGAAATCATGGGTGGCAGGAATATGAGCGAATCTTATCTTGATCTTTGGCTGAAGGCTCACAACGCTTTGATGCCAATCGGGAACTGGAACCTTGCGCCTGATTCCACTCCGCCCGCTATTGTTACCATGAACAGCCCGTCAGTAAACCAGCAGACCATCACCCTATCCTGGAACGCAGCCACTGATGCGGAATCAGGCATAAACAATTATCAGATATACCGCGGCACTATCGCCAATCCAACGACATTATACGCGACAACAGGCAATGTCCTTACGTATCAGGATGAGACCGGTATGGAAAACACCACCTTCCACTATCGCGTTAAGGCAATGAATGGCGGCGGCCTGACCAGCCCTGACTTCAGCAACGATGTATCCGCTACCACTGCTCTTGACACGGTCAAGCCATACGTGAGCACCATTCAGACACTGTCGGCTGTTTTGGTTAGCATCACTTTCAGCAAAAAGGTGGAACAGGCCTCATCGGAAAATATCGGCAATTACACTATCACCCCCGGCGTCTCGGTGACGGCTGCGACCCGGCAGGCTGACCAAAAGACGGTAATGCTTTCTGTTTCGTCGCTGTCACTGGGAACAACATATTCAATTAATGTAGCAGGGATACGGGATCAGGCCTCCATACCTGATACCATGAATATTTTCAATACAGACTTTTCCCTGCAGATACCCTCCCTGTATCACTGGCAACTTGATGAGACCATAGGTCTTTCCGCCTCTGATGCTACGGGCCATGGAAATACCGCCAGACTGCGGGGTTCCCCTGTTTGGGGTCAGGGCAAATACGGCAACGCGCTGACGTTTGACGGGGTTAATGATTATCTGTCAACTTCTCTATTGCAAACTAATCCGAATGTTTTTACGCTCTCGCTCTGGTTCAGGACCGCCTCGACAACAGGCGGCAAGCTGATTGGTCTTGGCAACGCGCAGACCGGCACAAGCGGACACTATGACAGACATTTGTATATGAGCAATGACGGGAAGGTTTATTTCGGATGTTACAATGGCAGCGTACAGACTATAAACACAACACTTGCCTGTAATGACAATGCCTGGCATTATGCTGCGGCAACGCTCTCGAGTGCAGGAATGGCGCTTTATATTGATGGTACTCTGGTTGGAGCCAAAACAACTGTAACGAGCGGTGAGATTAACAGCGGCTACTGGAGGATGGGTTTTGATGATGTTACCGGTTGGCAAGGCGCCCCTTCCAGCAGGTACTTCAGCGGTCAGCTTGACGATATCCGTGTTTATGACAGGGCTCTTTCAGCTTCGGAAATTGCCTCGCTGTATGACGGCGGAACGGAAAATGAGCCGATTGTAATCGCACAGGAAAATCTTTCGCTTGAAGCTTCGCCCAATCCCTTTAATCCGTCCGCCCGCATAAGCTATTACCTGCCGCAAAAGGCCGTTGTCTCTCTGACGCTTTACAATATGCAGGGGAAGCTTGTCAGGGAGCTGTCAAGCGGCATGGTGCCGGCTGGAAGGCATACTATGCAGGTGGAGGCCGGCAAACTGGCTTCTGGTATTTACATCTGCGAGTTCAGGAGCGGCGCTACGGCCAAACGGCTTAAGATGGTGCTGATGAGATAAGTATCCGACTAACGTTCTTTGAAACCAGCCGGGTGGAATTCCAACCTCGGTAAAACCTATGAACCGGGTAACAGGATACGCATACTGTAAAAGAAATGCGGTAAAGCGGCCCGAACCATTCGACAAAGCACAGGGCAGGCAATGCAGCCTGAAAAAGCGCTATGAAGAGTTTGAGTGGTTGATTAAATCTGAATCATAACCTATATGGCCAGCGATCTTATAAAGTCTGATGGTCTCTTGCCGGCGAACTTTTTGAAAGCAAATGCAAAATGCTGTGAGGATGAAAATCCGAACTTCATTGCGGCGTCAGTGATATTTCCTTCTCCATTTTTAAGAAACAAGCGGGCAGTTTCAATCCGGCATCGCATAATATATTCTGCGGGCGGCAATCCTACTTCGCGTTTAAAACGCGCTTTGAACCCGGAAACAGATGATCCGAATTTGGATGCAATAACCGAGACACGAAGAGTGTCTCCAAGATTTTCATTGATATATTGAATTGCCTCGTTCTGGCCTGTTCGTAAGGCGGCTACTCTTTCACTGGGCCGAATTGGAGATAAGAAAAGCAGTTAATCCAATTATTGAATTGTTAAAAGATAGTTACTGGCATGTTAGAGAAACAGCGGCCCTAGCTCTGGGTGCACTTGGAGATAAGCGAGCAGTTGAACCTATAATTGAAGCCTTAAAGGACGGTAGTTTGAATGTTAAATGTGAAGTGGTAGATGCCTCTAGGGAGTTTAGGAGATACAAAAGCAGTTCTACCATTAACTGAAATTTTAGGAGAGGAGGATTATTTATTAAGGGCGTGTACAGTGACTTCTCTGGGCAAAATTGGAGATAATGTGGCGGTGAAAGCACTGGCTAATTCCTTAAAAGATGATAGTTATTTTGTCAGGGTAAATGCTACCAATGCCCTGGGAACAATTGGTGATGTCGAAGCACTTCCTTATCTTCAAGAAGCCCTGGAAAATTCAAATGGAGAATCTCATGGATTTGAGATGGCCCTCAAAAAAGCAATTGATAACATATCCAAAAAATCAAAAAAGTAATTTAAATTTTTTGCATAATTTATTTTTATAATTTTAATAGTTTTAACAGATTTTTTTCCATAATATTCACTGGAGCATCCACACCAGTCCATATTTTAAAGGCCTCTGCTCCCTGATAAATGAGCATCTTCAAACCAGAAACTCCTTTAGCACCGACTTTTTCTGCTTCTTTTAATAAAACAGTATCCAATGGATTGTAAACTAAATCATTCACCACCAGGTCAGAATGCATCATTTCTGCCTTAATCACAGGTTCATCATCGATATGTGGATACATCCCAATAGGTGTGGTATCAATAAGAATATCTGCATTTGAAACTTCTTTTTCCATAATTTCTAAATTTCCACAGAATACATTAGATTCAACTTTAGATAAAATTTCATTTTTCAATTTTAGAGCCTTTTCTGGAGTTCTATTAATAATAGTCAAACTTTCAATTCCTGAAAGAATTAACTGAAATGCCACAGCCCTTGCTGCACCACCAGCACCAATAATTACTACTTTTTTGCTACTTACCGAAGTAATCTCTTCCAGGGCATTCACAGCACCAATACCATCAGTATTATAACCTATAGCCACATCTTCTTCGAATTTAATAGTATTTACTGCTCCAATTAGCTCCGCAGCTTCATCAATAACATCTAAAAATTCCATGACCCTAGTTTTATGTGGAATAGTTACATTAAGGCCTTTAATTCCCAGAGCTCGGGCTCCTTGAATGGAATCATAAAGAGCATTTTTTTCAACATTAAAAGGAACATAAACAAAATCCAATCCCAGATAATCAAAAACAGCATTATGCATAGGTGGAGACATGCTGTGTTCCACCGGATTACCTATTAATCCCACTATATTAGTCTTTCCAGTTATCATATATTTCAGCTCTTCTTTGTCCATGGTTCAGAATTTAATAGATTATATCATTTACTAGCCTTTTTAATTAATCTTTAAAAATAACGGCACAATTTATCATATAATTAATATCTTAACTGCCCTTCTTTAATTAGATTACCATTAATTATATTAATCTATTTTTAGATAAAATTAGTGTTAGAACTTAAAAAAAATTTGAAATCGTAAAATTGAGTTAATAGGTTTACTAACATATTGATTATGAAATTTAATTCCATATTATATAAAATGAATATGAGTATTTGTTATGGTCAATAGGACTATTTGGTCTAGACCAGATTATAAAAATTAATATGTTTTAGGGTAACTTAAGGGGAGTGTGAAATTTTGCTTGCAAAACAGAGATTTGTTCTGGATACAACTGCTTTTACAGATAATGTATTAAGAGAGGACATGGGAAATGGTGATTTAACAAAGTCCGTAGATGTCATGCTGGATCTACTGGCCCGGTCCAGAATAAAACTCAATATCAGTTGCCACTGCCCCCCGTAACTTATAAAGAGTTTTCAATTATATGGCCCGTTATGAGTGTCCTGAAGAAGTTATGGTAAAGGCCGAAACTGGATTGTTAAAAAAACTCCTAATAATATGATACTCAGATTCCCTCAGAAATCTTCTTTGAATATGTTCAAGACATGCGAGAGAGAATGAATAAAGGAATGAAAACTTCTGAAACAGCAATATGGGAAGCAGCAGTCGAATCCATGGTAATGACCTCCCGTGGAGAAGAAAAAAGTAAAGTGGAAATCGAAATCATTGGAAAAGCCATAAAAGACTTCCGAAAAAATATAGGGCTGCACTTAGAAAAGGAACTCTGGACAGTGCCCCAGATCTTGATGTACTGCTTCTAGCTAAGGAATTAGGTGCGGGAGTAGTAGCTGCAGATGATGGAATAAGGGTATGGGCCGAAAGGTTGGGACTTAGATTTTTAAATGCAAATTCATTCCCTAAAATGTTAAAAGAATATTTAAAATATTATGATTAATCAAATACAGGTTATTCATTAAATTATTAATATTTTATTGATATCTATTCAAGGATATTCTATTCAATAATTGATAATAAGTTTATTTTAAGGATGTATATGAACTTTGGCCAAATATCCACAATGCCAGACTATTATTAATCAGTTAATCTATTAAAACCATTAATTATTTGTAAATACTTTCCTATGAAAATTTATATCCCCCATAAAACAGCTAAATCATTATATTCTTTTAAGTTCAAATTGTTTATTGTATAAAGAGGAATGTTAAAGGATAAAATTAAAAAATATTATAATTAATTAAATTTAATAAAATTATCAAATTTATCCTCTGGAGGAAGAATTATAATGGAATTATCAAAACCGCGAGGAACAAGAGATTTCCTCTTTGAAGAAATGAAACAACGAAAACAAGTAGAATCTACTTTAAAGAAGGTTTTTGAAACCTATGGTTATCAGGAGATAAAAACTCCCTTATTTGAAGATCTATCCCTCTTCACCTTAAAATCTGGTGAGGAAATTGTAGATCAACTATACAACTTTAAAGACAAGCGAGGAAGGGAAATGGCACTTAGACCTGAATTAACAGCCCCAGTAGCCCGTGTTTTCATGAACCAACTGCAAAAATCACCAAAACCAATTAAAATGTACTATTTTGGCAGCTGTTTCCGATATGAAAGGCCACAAAAAGGCCGTTATCGTCAGTTCTGGCAGATGGGCTGTGAACTTATTGGTGGAAAATCCCCAGAATCAGATGCAGAAGTCATTGCCATGGCCTCCCAGTCTCTGGAAGAACTGGACCTGGAAGATTATCAAATCCATGTGGGACACTTAGGAATTCTAAGGGGACTCTTAAAAGAGGCCCATGTAGAAAGAGCGACCAAGACGAAAACACATGGCTTTAATTGATAAAGGAGACGAATATGTCTCCAAAATTATCTACATAAAATAGAAATGGATGATAAGACCACTGTGCCCTTTTTAATGATTATTGAAATGAAAGGTGGTTCAGAAGTATTAGATAAAGATAGATCAGAAATTTCTGATAAAAAACTCGTATTAAAAGCCCTTGATGAATTTTCATCCCTTTTAAATTCATTAAATGATTTTGGAATTCATAACATTGGGATAAAGAAAATAACAATTCAGTAATCAATTTAGGAATTGCTAGAGGCTTAGATTATTATTCGGGAATGGTTTTCGAAGTTTACGTCCCACAATTAGGAGCACAAAAGCAAATCTGTGGTGGTGGAACCTACAACCTTATTGAAACATTTGGTGGGGAAAAAATAGAATCAACTGGCTTTGCCTTTGGATTTGATCGTTTAATGAATGCACTTATGTTTGAGAAAAAAATTTCTAATGCATCTGGAGCTACAGACGTATTTGTAGCACCAATATCTGATTCAACAAGATCAAAATCATTTGAAATCTGACAAACCCCAAACACTTCCAAGTGCAGGTATTTCCACTGAAGTTGATTTATCACGGCGAAAATTTAAAAAAATTCTTTCCCTTTGCCAACCACTTAAAAGCCAAGTATGTGGTATTAGTAGGAGAAAGGGATCTCTTAGAAGGAAATATAACTCTTAAAGATATGAAAACAGGAAATCAAGAGTTTATATCAGTAAAAAATATAGTTGAACATCTTTCAAACACTCTAACTCCAAATGAATAGTTATTGTGAAATTTACTTATGAAAGTTATTGTAAATAAAAAGCTAGTTGAGGAGAGATTATTATTCCATTAAATTTTAAACATAATATAAATGGCCAAAATTTAATCATTGCCATATCACAGGATTCTGAAACTTCAGAAGTTCTTATGGTTGCTTATATGAATGAAGAAGCCTTAAAAAAGACTCTAAAAACTAAAAAAGCTCATTACTGGAGCACATCCCGTAATAAACTCTGGTTAAAAGGTGAAAGTTCAGGCCATATCCAGTTTGTAGAAGAAGTTAGAGTTGATTGTGATGAAGATGCCATCTTGCTAAAAGTTAGACAGGAAGGAGGAGCCTGCCACACAGGTTATTATTCATGTTTTTACAGAAAAATCGACTTAGATGATTTAAATAAGTTAAATGATACCGAAAATCTTGAAAAGATTGGGAAAAAAATTTTTGAGCCAGAAGAAATTTATGGGGAGAGGTAAATGAGAATTGTACCAGATACAAGTGTTATTGTTGACGGCAGGATCACCAATATCGTGCAGGAAGAAGAATTTAGAGGAAGCGAGGTGATTGTACCAGAAGCAGTTGTATCTGAGTTAGAATACCAAGCAAATAGAGGAAGAGAAACTGGTTTTAATGGCTTAGAAGAGTTAAAAAATCTTCAGGAACTCAGTAAAAAAGCCAAAATATCTTTAACTTTTGTGGGAAGAAGACCTACGTTAGAAGAAATTTCACTTTCTAGAGGTGGAGAGATAGATGCCATGATTAGAGGCACTGCTAGAGAGCATGATGCCGTTCTGGTTACCAGTGACCGGGTGCAATCAGAAGTAGGTAAAGCTCAGGGCCTGGATGTTGTCTTCATCAAGCAAGAAATAATGGCCTATGAAGAATTAGAAATAAGCAAGTATTTCGATAAAAATACCATGTCCATTCACCTTAAAGAAGGTGTGGTACCTATGGCCAAAAAAGGTACTCCGGGAAATATAAATTTAGTTAGACTCGGTTCTAAACCTTTAAGACACTCTGAGATTCATGCTATGGCTCGTGAAATTGTGGAAAGAGCTAAAAGTGATTTTAAAAGTTTTATTGAGATTGAAATGGAAGGTGCTACAGTAGTACAGTTTAGAGAATATCGGATTTCCATTGCACGACCACCATTTTCAGACGGTTTTGAGATAACTGCAGTTAGGCCCATCACCCGAGTTTCATTGGCAGATTACAAGCTTCCAGATAAATTAATAGCTCGTTTAAGAGATACTGCTAAGGGAGTATTAATTTCAGGTTCGCCAGGTGCTGGTAAAAGTACTTTCGCCCAAGCAGTAGCTGATTTTTATAGTAAAGACTTACGTGCTATAGTAAAAACCATGGAATCCCCTCGAGATTTACAGGTCGGAAATGAAATTACCCAATATGCACCTATTGAAAAGGACATGCAGAAAACGGCGGATATTTTACTATTAGTAAGGCCAGATTACACCATATATGATGAATTACGTAAATCAAAGGATTTCCGCATATTTGCTGATATGAGATTGGCCGGTGTGGGAATGATTGGAGTAGTACACGCTACTAGAGCTATTGATGCTATACAAAGAATTATTGGGCGAGTTGAATTAGGAGTTATACCTTCAGTAGTAGACACTACTATTTTCATTGATGAAGGTAAAGTCAAAGCCATTTACGATGTGAAAATGACCGTTAAAGTACCTACTGGAATGACTGAAGCTGATTTGGCTAGGCCTCTAATAGAAATAAGGGATTTTGGAACAGGAGAACTGGTAAATGAGATTTATACCTATGGTGAACAGACCATAGTTATGGATGTAGGCACTGCAGCATCAGCACCTGCTTCTCAAGATAGAAGTCCTGTTCAGAAGATTGCTGAGAGGGAAATTGAAAGGGAATTTAAAAAGAGAGTTC
Organism: uncultured Fibrobacterota bacterium; assembly: GCA_963831235.1. Taxonomy (GTDB): domain Bacteria; phylum Fibrobacterota; class OXYB2-FULL-49-7; order OXYB2-FULL-49-7; family JAEUSG01; genus CAWHPS01. The sequence continues at coordinate 38,010 of CAWHPS010000059.1, read as the reverse complement.
CAGGATCTAAATTCCGAGTTGAAGTCAAGTCAGATAAAAGGGCCACGGTATGGGTGGAAGAAAAACACATTCCTAAAATCATTGGTAAAAAAGGAAGAAATATTGATGAATTAGAAAGAAGAATTGGAATTGGAATTGGAATCGAACCCTTAGAATCTCAAAAAATAGAATCTCAAGAGATTATGGAAGATAAAGTTGAAATACCCGTGGAAATTTCTGGAAACTATGTAGTGCTCAATTTTGGAAAAGATGCTATAGGAACATCTTTTGATATTATTGTGGAAGAGGAATATCTATTTACAGCAACTGTCGGTAAAAAAGGGTCAATAAAAATTAAAAAGGATATTGAACTGGCCGATATTATAATTAAAGCTATTAAAAGAAATATTCCAGTCAGTGCCCGTATAAGACTTGATCAATAATTAACTAATTCTTTTTTATTGATTTAAGTAATAATATTCGTTATATCCTTGAATTATTAAATCTTAACCATAATAACAATAGAATTTACAAATATCATCATTGAGGTCATTTATCAAATAGTTTATTAAAAAATCATCGAGAGATTAAAATGAAGATTGGAATTTCTACACTTGCCCTTTATCCAGATCCAATAGAAGATGTTTTACCATTTTTAGAAGATTTAAAGGTAGATTACTGTGAAATAATAAATGAATATCCATTAAATAATATTTCAAAAGATATATTCGAATCTTACACTATAAAAACAACTGTACATAGTCCTATATCTGATATGAATATAGCATCCCCCAATGAGTCTATTAGAAATGCATCTATAGATCAGGTTAAAAAATCCATTGGTTTAGCTAATAAATTAAATGCAAATATTGTGGTTGTACATCCAGGTCAAGTCCCATTTCTGGCCCGAATTTTCCAAGATAAAATTATAGAAAACAATTTCAACTCATTGCGTGAGTGTGCTGATTATGCAGATGAAATGGGAATAAAACTATGTGTAGAAAATATGCCTGAGATGGAAGGTTACTTATTTAAAGACATAAATCATCTAAATGATCTTGTAGAAGAATTAGGAGTTTTTATGACATTAGATGTGGGCCATGCTCATAATACTGGATTTTCACCTGAAGAGATGGTTAAATCTAAACATATAAAACATATACACTTGTCAGATAATGATGGGTCTTTTGATAATCATGAAGCACTTGGTAGCGGAACTATTGACTTTGATAATCTAGTTGAAAATCTCAATAATATAAGTTACAACGGTGTTTTAACCATAGAAGTTAAAAACAAAGCAGAAGTTTTGGAAAGTCTGAGGTTCTTGAAAAATAAAATCTAAATTTAGTCTCTTAATTTAAAATATTTCGCAAAGTAACCTTAATTTCTACTAAAAATAAAATTTATTGGATTAAATACAATTTAAGATTTATATATCATAGATAATTTTAAATAAAATTCATTAAGATATTCTTATTAAAAGATAAATATATTAATTTTTAAATTATATTAATTTTTATAATATAAACATAAATCATTAATAATCATTCTTTATAACTTGGTGAAAAAATGAAAGTAGCTATAATCGGTGGAACAGGAGATCAAGGATTTGGACTAGCATTAAGGTTTGCAAAATCGGGTGAAAAGGTTCTTTTAGGATCTAGAGACATTAAAAAAGCTGAAAATAGTGTTAATATCATTCATAACATGCTTAAGGGTGAAGAACTTGATTGTATCCAAGGAATGACCAATCAGGATGCTGCTGCTCAAGGAGATATCGTAATATTGACCGTTCCGCTACAGGCTCAAAAAATTACACTTAATAGTATAAAAGATTATTTAGAAGGAAAAATTCTGGTTGATGCAACGGTGCCTCTCGAAACTTGTGTCGGGGGTAAAAGCACCAGATACATAGATTTATGGGAAGGTTCTGCCGCAGAGAGGACTGCTGAAATTTTAAAGGATAAAAACACTATTGTAGTTTCCGCATTTAACAATGTGAGTTCTGCCAGTTTAACCAATATTAAAGAAGATGTAAAATGTGATTGTCTAATATCTGGAGACGATTCTGAATCTAAAGCTGTTGTAATGGAGTTAGCAGAGAAAATACCGGGTGTTAAAGCTATTGATTGCGGGCCTCTGGAAAATGCCCGTATTGTAGAAAAGATTACTCCACTTTTAATAAATTTAAATATTAGAAACAAAACCAGATTAGCTGGTATTAGAATTACAGGCCTTTAAATAGACCTTTTGACATAAAACAGTTATTTATTAGTTCCTAGCATTAAATAAAACTAATCACGTGAAAAAAATGGAAATCATAAAAAAAACAACTGAAGAGATTACCCGGCATGCACTGGCAGTTATCAATAAAATTGAGGAAGAACAAGTTTCTAAAATGATTGAAACTATTATAAATTCCGACTGTGTATTTATTGTAGGTACTGGTCGATCTGAATTAGTAGGTAAAATGTTTGCCATGCGATTAATGCACTTGGGTTTCACAGTTTATGTAGTAGGTGATGTAACTACTCCTGCTATAAAAGATAGTGACTGTTTAATTGCCATATCTGGTTCTGGTGAAACAAAAACCGTTACTTTAGCTGCTGAAACTTCTAAAGATGTGGGTGCAAGTGTAATCGGGATAACAGCTAACCTAGAATCAACTTTAAGTAAGTTACTTGATGTGGTAATAAGTATTGACAGTAAAACCAAAGAACCCTGGAAACATTACACTTCCAATGTTTTAAAAGGAAATTACGATGATTTAACACCTATGGGAACTCTATTTGAAGACAGCACTCACTTGTTTCTGGATGGCCTGATAGCTGAATTCATGGCACTTTTAGGTAAAAAAGAACAGGATCTTAAAAAAAGGCATGCCATAATAGAGTAAATCAATCAAGATATTAAATTAAATTAAATTAAATAATAACCCAAATTAGATTAGAATTTAAAGTTAGAAATTTAATTATTTTATATATTTTTAAATGCTTTAAATTTAATATTTTTGTTGAATAATGATATATGATCATCTAATTATATTTTAAAGGTGAATAAATGCGTTCTGAATTATCTCGAGATGTAGTAACAATATTTAATCCATCCTCCGTGAAAATAAACCAAAAAAGTCACTTTGGAAAATTAGAAGATGACCGTCTTGAATTATCATTAATAGAAGCTGTATTTTTACTGGAAAAGGGAAAAATTTCCATTTTTGAAAAAGAAAAAGAATATTCATTAAATGAATTAACGTCCCTATTAAAAGAAAAAGAATTATACAGTAAATACAAGGTTTTTAAAGACCTTAGAAACAGAGGATATATAGTTAAAACTGGTTTCAAATACGGATCAGAATTTAGACTGTATGAAAGGGGAAAATCCCCGGGAGACGGCCATTCTGATTTTTTAGTCAGAGTAATATCTGAAAACTATGATTTGAATGTTATGGACTTTTCCAGCTATGTTAGAGTGGCTCATGGAGTCAATAAGAATCTCATGTTAGCCGTGGTAGATGAAGAAGGAGATATAACATATTATAATATAGAATGGGTTCGCCCATGATACATATTCTTTAAAAAAGATCTAAATTAAATCCATCAGTAAAATATCTGCAATTACATTTAAATTAATAAAAATAAATTAAATTTTATTGAAGTCAATTTTATATATAAATAAGGTGATTCATTTGATAGACCCTTGGGGCTCTTCTAACGTTGATTATGAAAAATTAGTGCAACAATTTGGTATTAAGCCATTTAAAGATTTACTAAGTGATTTAAATGATCCTCATTTGCTTATGCGTAGGGGAATCATCTTTGGCCAGCGTGATTATGGTAGAATAGTCAAAGCAATAAGAGATAAAAAAGATTTCGCTGTAATAACTGGAATGATGCCCAGTGGAAAAATGCATATTGGTCATAAGATGGTTGTTGATCAAATAATATGGTATGAAAAGCATGGTGCTGATATTTACATCCCAATTGCAGATATGGAATCCTATTCTGCTCGTGGGGTAGATTTTGAAGCCTCCAGAGAACTAGCTATAAATGAATACATTACTAATTATATTGCTCTAGGCCTCGACTTTAAAAAATCCAATATCAATGTTTATCTTCAGTCAAAGAATTTGTTAGTGAATGATTTATCCTATATTTTATCCAAAAAGGTCACATTTAATGAAATGAAGGCCATATATGGTTTTAATGGCTCTACTAATATGGCCCACATGCAGGCCCCTCTTATTCAAGTAGCAGACATATTGCACCCCCAATTAGAAGAATTTGGAGGCCCTAAACCAACTGTGGTTCCTGTTGGACCTGATCAAGACCCACACATACGCTTGACCCGGGACATTGCTGATAGATTTAAAAATCAGTTTAATTTCATAGCTCCATCTTCTACTTATCATAGATTTATAACTGGCCTCACTGGCGGCAAAATGTCTAGTAGCCAACCTAAAACAGCTATATTTTTAAGTGATACCATTGAAGAAGCTGAGAAGAAAGTAAAAACAGCAAAAACAGGTGGTAGAGAAAGTCTTAAAGAGCAACAAGAGAATGGTGGTGACCCATCACACTGTGTTATCTATGAAATGTTACTATATCACTTGATGGAATCTGATGAAAAACTGCAGGAAATTCTAGAAGACTGTAAAAATGGGAACATTATGTGTGGAGAATGTAAGGCCCATACTGCAGATTTAATGAAGAAATTCTTTGAAGACTTTTCATCAAAAAGGAAAAAAGGAGCAAAAATTGCTGAGAAAGTTTTAGATGATGCAAAAGTCTGCTAATCATCCTATTTTCCCATATTTTTCAATGCATTATTTTTTTATTAACTAATTTTATATTAATTGTAAATTTTTTTCTGACTTAATTAAATTTGAATTGTTACTATAAACAAATCTCTTAAATTAAATTCTATAAATTAATGACATTTATTAGTTTAATATAAAAAATATTCTACAGATTCAAACATGCATCAATTAAATCCTTTATTAAACTTTTAATAACATTATTAAAGAATTATCAATCAAATTTTTAAATATAAATATTATAAAAAAGATTATTAATAAAACAAAACAATATAATCATTAATGATGGAATATAAATAATAGATAATTATTCAATTATATGAAATCGATTATAAATAATCAATATCTCAGATTATATTATTCAATAATCAAAATAGAAACTAAAAAATTCTATACAAAAAAACATTAAAGAGGAATTACATGGTAAAAAAAGAACGACACGAAAGTACACTACAAGCCATTTACAAACACAATGAAACGTATTTTGCACTTTCAGCAATCATATTCTTTGCATCCATGTTCTTAGGATATTTACATTTATTTGATTTCTTCTTGGCCCCCATTCAACAGCAATTTAAAAAGAGTATTGTTGCTGGTGAAATACAATTAACTACATTATCTCTTTTCACTAATAATTTGAAGGTAATGTTTTATGTCTATGGTGGAGGCGTGACTTTAGGATTATTTACAGTATATTTTCTATTTATGAATGGAGCATTCATAGGATACTTTGCTACACAAGCACCTCTAGCAGATTTTATCCTTTTAACAGTTCCTCATGGAATATTTGAAATTATAAGTTTCATAATAGCTGGTGCTGCCGGCTTTAGACTGGCCAATTTTGTATATTCATTCATAAGAGACCTAATAGAAGAAACATGGTATGGGTCTTTTTTGGGAAAATTGTCCCATGTATATAACTTGCAATCAGATCAGTTAAGTGAATCACTAATTCTTTTAGGAATTGCTATTGTTCTATTGTTAATTGCGGCTGTAATTGAAGCCAATTTCACTATTGGATTGTATCAGTACATAAAAGGAACTATTTAATTCAATTTAAGTATTTTTTAAATTTATCTCATTAAAAATAGGTAATATAAAATTTAAACTAATAATAAATTAATTCATTTGAAAATATAAATAAAAAAAAGTATATTAAAAATCTACTTTTTTCATATTGATGGATATCCAAAAAAATTTTACTAATTTATTTTATATGGATTAGATCAATAATAATGGTATTTAACAAAATTAAAAATTATAAAAATTAATTATAAAAAATATAAAACTTTAATCACGGTGAATATCATGATAAAATGCGTATCTTGCGGTAAAGAATACAGTAAAGACGAAATAATTTACACTTGTGCAGATTGTGGAGCTGTTTTAGAAGTTGTGTGTAATCCTGACGTCTCTAAAGATATATTCAGTTGCAGAAAACAGACCATGTGGAAATATAAAGAATTCATGCCTGTGGATGAGACTAAGATTGTCAGTTTGGAAGAAGGAGGAACTCCTTTTGTTAAGTGTGATAAACTAGGTAGTGAATTAGGAATAGATCTCTATGTTAAAGTGGAAGGTTCTAATCCAACAGGTAGTTTTAAAGATAGGGGAATGAGCGTAGGTATCACCAAGGCCATGGAATTAGGAGTATCTACTGTGGGATGTGCATCTACAGGTAACACATCTGCTTCTTTGGCTGCTTATGCAGCTAGAGCCGGACTCCGATGTGTGGTTCTATTACCATCAGGTAAAGTTGCCCTGGGAAAATTGGCCCAAGCCATGTTCCATGGAGCAGAAGTTCTATCCATTAAAGGAAATTTCGATGAAGCTTTAGACGCCATTACTGCTTTGGCCCTGGAAGGACAATTATACTTACTCAATTCAGTGAACCCCTACCGTTTAGAAGGACAAAAATCCATTGGATTTGAAATTGTAGATGATCTAGAATGGCAATCTCCTGACAGAATCATATTACCTGTAGGAAACGCAGGAAATATTTCTGCCATATGGAAAGGAGTTAGTGAATTCTATGAAGCAGGATTTATTGAAGATAGGCCTATGATGACTGGAATTCAAGCGGAAGGGGCCTGCCCTATAGTAAATGCTTATAACAAAGGGAAAACCGAAATTGAGGCCGTTGAGAACCCAGAAACAGTGGCCACTGCGATTAGAATTGGTGCACCAGTAAGTTCTCTTAAGGCTCTTCGAGCTATCTATGATTCCAATGGACATGCCGAAACAGTCACTGATGAAGAGATACTTTCGGCCCAAAAATTACTTGCCCGGAAAGAAGGAATTGGTGTGGAACCAGCCTCTGCTGCGTCAATTGCAGGACTTATGAAGCTAGTTGATCAAGGTGTTGTGGATAAAGGAGAACAAGTAGTTTGTATAGTAACTGGACATCTTTTAAAAGATCCAAACACCGCAATTAATGCTTGTGTGGAACCTTTAGAGGTAGAAGCCGATATTAATAAATTATCAGAAATTATAAAGAGATAATATCTCTTTTAATTTCTAAATTTTTAAATTCTTTTTAGATAAATTCCACCAATAAAAACTTACCTTTTTTTGAAGACTGGCCAAATATCATATGGTTAGTTACATATCCATCCATAACAATATAAATCACCTTATCATGCGCAGATACAATATAAATTTGTCAAAAATCCCATAAATTAACGATAAATTTATATAGGAGTATTAATACAGATTATATTACATAAAATGAGGTGATTAAATATGGAATTACCAATTGCTCCAATCGGAAGAATAATAAAAAATGCTGGTGCAGAAAGAGTGAGCGATGACGCTCGAGAAGAATTAGCAAAAGCTCTAGAAGCAAAAGGCGAAGCTATTGCAGCAGAAGCCGTTAAACTAGCAAAACATGCTGGAAGAAAAACTGTAAAAGCTTCTGACATTGAATTAGCAGTTAAAAGACTCTAATTGAGACTAATAACTGCTCTTCTTTTATTTTAAGTTTTAATTTTTATTTTTAATAATACATTTAATAATAATAGATTACATTAAATAAAGATTAGATCCCTATTTTCAAATTAAATATATTAAAATAATTAATAAAATAATTGACAGAAATAATATCAATTATAGAATAATATAGATATTATTAATCTTTGTTAAAAATATTAGAAATAACAGTTAAAATTTAATTAATTATAATTCTGGTCAAAATATTAGTATTAAAATAAAATAGACCCTGATTAAATTAGTTAAATAATAAAAATTCTCATGGAATAAGTTTTTTATATAATTACAATCAATACTCGTTTTAATTGTCAATTACTCATTATTTATAGAAAAACTTTATAAGGGATAAATCTCAACCTATGATATGTCTAATTCTCTAGACTAACATTAGTTTAGAACTTTTTATTTAAATTATGGATAAAAATTTTTATATTAATCGGAATACGATTTTTAGAATCACTCTTAATCCATAATTAAGCTGTTAAATCAGCAACTTTTATATATGAATATTATATAAAAGTACTAATTACAAATCACAGATTTGTGAACTCGCAACAATTAAAAAAACAGATTTTTGTTGCGATATTTGCCGATGGATGGTAAATACCAGATGAAAAAGGAGGTAAATAATATGGCAAAAGCAATTTACGTAAAATTCGAAGTACCACAAGAGTTAGCTGACAAAGCTGCAGAAGCATTAGAAATAGCAAGAGACACCGGTAAGGTGGCTAAAGGAACCAATGAGGTTACCAAGGCCATTGAAAGGGGAAACGCACTATTAGTTTTAGTTGCTGAAGATGTGGAACCTGCAGAAATAGTCGCTCACATACCAGTACTGGCTGAGGAAAAAGAAATTCCTTACGCATACCTACCTACTAAAGATGAAGTAGGCGGAGCAGCTGGTTTAAACGTCGGAACTGCTTCAGCATGTATCATTGATGCTGGAGAAGGCGAAGACCTTGTAAAAGACGTTGTGGAAAAAATCGAAGAACTCAAGAAATAATATTATTATAAATAATATTATATTCCAAACTATTTTTACCGAAAAGCAAATTAGCTTTTCAATTTAATCTAAAGGTGATTATATGGAAGAAGGAACTCCAGCGGAAATAATTGAGGTCCTCAAACGAACTGGAATGACTGGTGAAGTCATGCAAGTTAAATGCAGGATTCTGGATGGAAGAGACAAAGGCCGAATACTTACCCGTAATATTATGGGACCTATTCGCGAAGGTGACGTTTTAATGTTACTAGACACCATTCGAGAAGCCAAGGAGATTAGAACTCCTTAATCTTACCAAGGAAAGGTGTTGTGCATGAGAGTATGTTCATTCTGTAAAAAGGACATGGAAGAAGGAACTGGATCCATGTATGTTAAAAAAGATGGTACAGTATACTTCTTTTGTGGAAGCAAATGCGAAAAAAATATGATTAAACTTGGAAGAGTTCCAAGAAAGGTCAAATGGGTTAAAGAATGATGGAAAAAAGTTTCGTTATGATGAAACCCGACGCTGTCCAACGACGGTTAATGGGACAAGTATTAAGTAGATTTGAAGAAAAAGGACTCCAAATTGTCGCTGCTAAATTAATGCATATTAGTGAAGATCTTGCTAAAGAGCATTATGGTGAGCACAGTGAGAAACCTTTCTTCGGTGGTTTAGTAGAGTATATCACCTCTTCTGCAGTACTAGCCATGGTAATTCAAGGCGATGACTGTATCAGTTTAATTAGGAAAATGGTTGGTGCAACCAATCCAAAAGAAGCTGATTTAGGAACAATAAGAGGAGATTTTGCTATCGATATGGGTAGAAACATTATTCACGCTTCAGATTCTCCACAATCAGCAGAAAGAGAAATCGCTCTGTTCTTTGATGAGACTGAAATCGTAGAATATGAAATGCCTGATACTAACTTAATCTACGAATTATAAACCCATTTTTCTCTTCTTTAAATAATACATTAATTTAAGTGACAATATTACAAATATTAGAATATAATATATGGATTTATAAATGATTCAGAATATTCGTTCTTAAATTAATTAGTAGTATAATCATTTATAAATTTAATATTCCATTGATTATTTATTAATCAATATCTGAATCAATATCAAATAACCATTGAATATCCGAGATCCTAGCATGAAAATCAGATCACCAATTGTATCAGTACTAGGTCATGTAGACCATGGTAAAACCACTTTACTGGATTTTATTAGAGGCAGTGCAATTGCAAGCAAAGAAGCTGGAGGAATCACCCAGCACATCGGAGCAACAGAAATACCAATGGAAATCATTGAAAACATATGTGGGAACTTTTTAGATAAACTCACTATCAAAGATACCATGCCAGGACTATTTTTTATTGATACACCAGGACATGAAGCATTTACCACCCTTAGAAAAAGAGGTGGAGCACTGGCAGATTTAGCTATTTTAATTGTTGATATGAAGGAAGGTTTTAAGCCTCAAACTTATGAGGCGCTTAATATACTTAAAATGTATAAAACTCCTTTCATTGTCGCTGCTAATAAAATAGACAGGACATATGGATGGCAAGTTCATGAAGGTGCTTCATTTATGGAAACATTTTCAAAGCAATCCAGTAATATTCAACAAACCCTTGAAACCAATTTATATGAATTGGTGGGAATTCTTCATAATGAAGGATTTGAATCAGAAAGATTTGATAGAGTTACTAATTTTGCTTCCCAGGTCAGTATCGTTCCAATTAGTGCTAAAACGGGTGAAGGAATACCTGAACTTCTTACCATGCTTATGGGATTAGCTCAGCAATATTTACAGGAACAATTACAAATCGAAACAGATTCCCCAGCCAAAGGAACTATATTGGAAGTTAAAGAAGAAATCGGATTGGGATTGACTATTGATGCAGTTATTTATGATGGAATTATTAAAAAGAATGATAATATTGCACTTATGGTCACTGATGATGTAATTACCACTAAAATCAGATCTCTTTTAAAACCCTTACCTCTAGAAGAAATAAGGGAAGCTAAAAAGAGATTCCAAAAAGTTGACGAAGTTGTGGCTGCTGCAGGAATTAAAATTGTAGCACCTAACATTGAAAACGTAGTGGCTGGATCTCCTTTACGAGTTGCAAGGGGAGATTTAGATAATGTTCGTCAGGAAATGCTTAGTGAAATTGATGATATAAAAATTGACACTGAAGAAACAGGTATTCTGGTAAAAGCAGATACATTAGGATCTTTAGAAGCTTTAGTCAATTTATTAAAAGATATTGACATTCCTATAAGAATAGCTGATATTGGTGATGTTTCCCGACGAGACGTGGTTGATGCAGACATTGTTCAAAAAGAAGATGTTCTGCATGGAGTAATTATTGCATTTAATGTTAAAATTCTACCATCAGCTGCAGAGGAACTAAAAAATACTGATGTAAAGGTATTTGATGGTAATGTCATATATCAAATTACTGAAGATTATGAAGCATGGATTAAGTCTATTGAAGAGAAGAGAAAGAAAGAATGGATGGATGCCATTATCAAACCTGCAAAAATACGAATTATACCCAAATTAGTATTTAGACAAAGTAAACCAGCTATTGCGGGAATTGAAGTTTTAAGTGGAACTGTAAAACAAGGCGCCACTCTTATTCGAGAAGATGGTGGAATTGTGGGTACTGTGGAAAGTATGCAGGATAAGGGAGATAATAAAAAATCTACCCCTCGTGGTCAAAAAGTGGCCATGGCCATTAAAAATGCTATTCATGGAAAAGACTTTGAAGAGGGAGATGTTCTTTATGTGGACATTCCTGAGAAGCATTTCCGTATACTGGAAACCGAACTTAAAGACAAGTTAAGTGAAGATGAATTTGAAACTCTTCATGAGACCTTGGATATAAAACGGAAAGAAGAACCGAGTTGGGGAATGCAACCGGCTTTCTGATATAAATAATATTATATTTAATATTATAAATTAAAGAGAAGAAATAGAAGGAGGAGAGAATTTGGCATTTAAAGTAGTGGTTTCAGAAAAAGAAAAAAGTCTACAAGTAGAAGTTGACGCTGTTCAATCCAAAAAACTAGTGGGTTTAACCCTTGGAGAAGAATTTGATGGTTCTTTAATAGGCCTACAAGGATACACCTTAAAAATTACTGGTGGAAGCGATAAAAATGGTTTCCCAATGAAAAAAGATGTTAGTGGTCCTAGAAGAATCAGAAGTTTATTATCTGGTGGAATTGGATACAAACCAACTCGTGATGGTGAAAGGAGAAGGAAAACCGTTAGAGGAAATACTATATCCGATGATATCGTTCAGATAAGCACCATTGTTGCTAAGGCTGGCGAAAAACCATTAGATGAGGTTTTAGGCTCTTCTGAAGAAGAATAAAATTTTTCTTATTACAATTAAAATAAAAAAAGATTATTGACATTTTTATTTATTGTAATTTATTAGCAATAATAAGAAGACTAGATATACTTCAAAAATAATATTTAATAACATTAAAAATATAAAAAAATATTTTAAATTAAATATTATTCATATATTAATATACTTTTTAAAACTGAATTAATTAAAAATTATAGGTGTAATCTGTGAAAATACAGTCGGAGATTAACATAGGGCTAGTGGGTCACGTAGACCATGGTAAGACCACACTTACCAAGGCATTGTCTGGTATTTGGACCGATACCCACAGCGAGGAAACAAAAAGGGGTATTTCTATCCGTTTAGGATATGCAGACATTACTTTCCGTAAATGTGCGGAATGTGCTGAACCCCAATGCTATACTACTGCACTGGTTTGTGAACAATGTGGAAAGGAAACCGAGATGCTGAGGAAAGTATCCTTTGTAGATGCCCCAGGACACGAAACCTTAATGGCAACCATGCTCTCAGGAGCTGCTATTATGGATGGAGCCGTTCTGGTTATTGCCGCTAACGAACACTGCCCTCAACCCCAAACCAAAGAGCACTTAATGGCCTTGGATGTTATTGGTGTTAAAGAAGTTATAGTAGTTCAAAACAAAATTGATATTGTATCTAAAGAAAGAGCAATAGAGAGCTACAACGAAATTAAAGAGTTTGTTAAGGGTACTTGCGCAGAAGACGCCCCTATAATTCCAGTGTCTGCTCAACAAGGCGCTAATATTGATATACTCATTGATTTAATCGAAAAGAAAATTAGTACTCCCGAAAGATTTGCAGACAAACCAGCCAGGTTATATGTAGCTCGTTCTTTTGATATTAACAAACCAGGATCTCATCCGAGTACTATGGTAGGTGGAGTCATTGGAGGTTCTCTAGTTCAGGGAACATTAAAAGTCGGTGACGAAATTGAGATTAAACCCGGAATACAAGTTAATAAAGACGGAAAACAAAAATGGATCAGTCTTCACTCAGAAATCACTGGCCTAATAGCTGGTGGAGAAGATGTTGAAGAAGTAGGGCCTGGCGGACTGGTTGGGATAGGAACCAATCTCGATGCTGCACTAACTAAAGCAGATTCACTTTCAGGATCCGTGGCAGGAGAACCAGAAACATTACCTCCAGTTATGCATGAATTAGGCATGGAAGTCCATTTATTAGAAAGAGTAGTTGGTACTAAGGAAGAACGGGAAGTAGAACCCATTAAAGCCAAAGAACCACTCATGATAAATGTAGGAACAACCACCACTATTGGTGTGGTCACTACCGCTGGAAATAAAGCAAAGGTAACTCTTAAACTACCAGTAGCTGCAGAAGAAGGCGACAGGGTTGCTCTATCACGTAGAGTTGGTGCTAGATGGAGGTTAATAGGATATGGTATCATCATCTAAGTCAACAGACATTATGTCTTCTAAGGAGGCAGTCCTAGACGCAAATTTTTTATGATACCTTTCCAGTTCAATGTAGATATAATCTATGAACTGGAAAAGATTTTACCTTCCTATAGACTGATTGTGCCAGATTTTATTATAAATGAATTATATGGCATTAAAAAAGGTTCTAAAGGCAAAAATAAAATTGCAGCAAATATTGCTCTTAAAATGGCAAAGTCTCACCCTTTTGAAATCAAAAATATTCCATTAGAAAAAGATGAGAAAGTAGATGACGCTCTTATTCGCATTTCAAAAATTCTATGTACAAATGATAAAGAATTAAGAGAAAAATCTCGAAAAAACGGTGTAAAAATTGTTTACTTACGGCAGCGAAAGTATTTAGCCATAGATGGGCATTTAAAATAAATAATAAATAAATAATAAATAATAAATAATAAATTTTATATTATAATATTCATATTGTGAATATAGTTATTAAATTAACAGATTATATTAGAGAATTAATTTCTAATTATAATTAAATTAATAATAAATAAATAAAATTAACTAACGATTATATATCATTATCCAATTCCAATGAATAAGGAGGAATATTAATGAATCTCTGGAAAGATATTGTTCCCGGACCATCAATACCGGAAGTTGTATACGCAGTAATCGAAATACCAAAAGGATCAAGAAATAAATACGAATACGATAAAGACTTAGAGTCTTTTGCTCTGGATAGAGTTTTATATTCACCATTTGTTTATCCTGCAGATTATGGGTTGATACCTCAAACCATATATGATGATGGAGATCCCATGGATATCATGGTTCTCATGGAGCAACCAACATTCCCAGGATGCATCATTGAAGCTCGACCTATCGGTATCATGAGAATGATCGATGGTGGCGACATGGACGACAAAATACTGGCCGTTCCATTAAATGATCCTAGATTCACAGATATAAAAGACATTGATGATGTTCCTTCTCATTTATTAAAAGAAATTGCTCATTTCTTCAAGGAATATAAACATCTTGAAGGAAAAACAACCGAAGTACTTGGTTGGGAAAATGCCAAAAAGGCATTTGAAGCAATTAATCATTCCATAGATTTATATAAAAAAGAAGAATAATAATATACTAATTATAATTAATTAGTAATAGTAAAAATAGTTATAATTATGGGATAATATAAAATATTAATTGAAAATAATATTAATGGAAACTATTAATTGTTTTATATTTTTAATAACCATAGCTAATTGATAATTTTATATGAATTAAAAGAAATTTAACCGAGGGATCTATTTGTATTATGTATCCAGAATTGAGGACACCGTGAGAATTCCCCCTCACCGTTTTGAAGAACCTCTAGAAGATGTGGCGATTGAAACCATAAATGAGGCCTATGTTGGGAAAATAGATAAAAAATTAGGTCTTATGGTAACCGTCAAATCAATAGATGAAATTGGTGTAGGTAAAGTCATAATGGGGGATGGAGCAGCCTACCACGAAGTTGAATTCACAGCCCTATTTTTTAAGCCAGAACTTCATGAAATAATAGAAGGTGAAGTTATTGAAATAGCTGAATTCGGTGCCTTCATTAGAATTGGGCCAATGGACGGATTAGTTCACGTTTCCCAGGTTACTGATGACTACATCAACTATGATGGAAAAAGAGGTGCACTTCTTGGTAAAGAATCTAAGAAAACTCTTGATGAAGGTAGTAAAGTTCGTGCCAGAATTGTGGCTCTAAGTTTAAAAGGCCGTTCTACCAAAGAAATTAAAATTGGTCTCACCATGAGACAACCCGGACTTGGAAGATTCGAATGGGTTGAAGAAGAAAAAAGGAAGAAGAAGAAATGAGTATGAAAGCTTGCACCCGGTGCAAACGTATAACAACAGAAGAACGCTGTCCAGTCTGTAATATAACTACATCAACTAACTGGAGTGGTCTTTTAATTATAATAGACCCTGAACGTTCAGATATTGCCCATGAACTGAATATCAATATCCCTGGAGAATATGCACTGAGGGTTAGATAGTGTTAATGTTGCAAAAAGAGTTGAGATCAGAGTTAAAAGAGCCTTTAGGCGATCTCTATCCATCACTTGAAGAAGTTAAAGACTCTTTATCCCAATATAATTACATAATCTCTGTAGGCGATGTAACAACTAGAAATCTCATTGAATCTCAAGTATATCCTCGATTAGGAATAATAGATAATAGGATACAACGAAGGGATTCTGATCACGAAATAGAATATCAAGCAACAATTTTAAATGCTGAAAATCCTCCAGGAACCATAACCAAAGATCTATGGGAAACCGTAGACTATGCTATCAGCTCTTCACAAAACAGCAAAAAGAATTTTTTGATTGTGGTTAAAGGAGAGGAAGACTTGGCGGTTCTTCCCAGTATTTTAATGGCCCCTAAAAATACAGCAATATTATATGGGCAGCCTAATGAAGGTCTGGTTGTTGTTGAAGCGGATAATGTAAAGAAAAAAGCTGAAGAATTAATAAATGAATTTGAGGAGGCAAAATAATGGAAATCAATATAATCAAAAAAACTGAAAATCCACTCTTAGATAGAACCGAAATAGATTTTGAATGTATATATCAAGGTGAGTCCACCCCTAAAGTATTAGATGTTAAAAGCAAGCTAGTAGCTATGTTAGATGCAGATAAGAACCTCCTAGTGGTAGATAAAGTGAAACCTCACTTCGGTGAAGGTAAAGCCAAAGGTTATGCTAAAATTTACGGGACTGCAGAAAGTTTAAACGATGTTGAAACTGAACACGTCCTTAACAAAAATAAAGAAGCCTCAACAGAGAGTACTGAGGAGGAATAATTATGAAAAAAGGTAAACTTTACGACATTAAAGATGACAAATTAAATAGAAAAAATCCTTTTTGTCCTCGATGCTCCAGCGGAGTATTCATGGCCGACCATGGCGACAGATATTCCTGTGGTAAGTGTGGATACACTGAATGGAAAAATAAAGACAAAAAATAATTTATTTTTCTAATTTTTCTAATTTTATTTTTAATTTAAATCATATTTTTTATTAATTAGCTTATTTTTTTAATTTATTTCAATTAAAAGTCATATAATTAATATAACTGATAATTAAATACTGTATAATCAAATACTAAATCTAGATAAATAATTTAATATCAATTATTATATTAACAAAAATTAATGAATGAAAAATTGAAAAGGTGTTTTTGTGAACTTAAGGGCGGGTAGACTTGGTAAAAAAATGAGTGAAGATGCAGCAACATTTACATCTTCTTTAGAATTTGAACCATGTACTCCCCACCCCCGGGAGTCAAGCGGTGAGATCCTGTCGCTCGGAAGCTCTACCGCCTGAGACCGCTCCGGCAATAGACTCGATAGCGAGGCGCAGGAGGCTATCCGCAGGCCTCCTGATGATCCTGAGGCCTCTCCACGTTTCCCGAATTTTCAGCGCTCCACTTTAACTCGCGGGGCTCAGCGGCCTGCCAGAGCCCCTTCAGCAGTCCCTTGGAGAGCAGGTTGACTTTTGATCTACCCGTGGCTTTAATAAGAACTATGTTTGTTAATGTTACAAAACGGAGGAGTCGCCCATAATGGCTACAATAATAGGACGACGCAACTTTTTGAAGACCGGATTGGCGACGACGGCGGCACTAATTACAGGGGGGGGAGTCGAGCTGTTTGGACCGAATGATGCTATCGCCGACGCGCTCCCGGATCTTGTTGTAAGCTACGGTAAAGATCCCGCAGCCAACACACGGTCGGCCGTCGAAGCGCTGGGAGGAATCAAGCGCTTCGTCAAACCGGGCAACAAAGTTTTCATCAAACCCAACATGAGCTTTGCCAGCGGACCGGAAAGGGCATCCAACACCAACCCCGAGGTGGTCCGGGAAGTTGCATTGATGTGCTCTCAGGCAGGAGCTTCGAGGATCACCATATTGGACAATGTCCTGAACAATCCACAGGATTGTTTGGCTCTGTCAAAGATTCCCGAGACGTGCAAGGACGTCCCGAACACCGTGGTGAACTACACGAAATCCGGGCGCCTCTTTCGTGATGCCAAGGTGCCCAACGGGACGCAGTTCACATCGATGGCAGCGCTCTCGGATGCCCTGGATGCAGACGTGCTCATAGCCGTGCCCGTGGGAAAGTCCCACTCGTCTGCGGGCGTCAGCCTCTCCATGAAGGGGATGATGGGTTTGATTCGCGATCGGGGCGGATTTCATTCGAGATATGATTTGCACGAGGCCATTGCGGACATGGTGAGTGTGCTCAAACCGCATCTCGTTGTGGTGGACGGCACGCGCATACTCAGCTCCGGCGGACCCGGCGGCCCCGGGAAGGTTATCCCGCTCAACCTTGTCATAGCATCCCCGGACATGGTGGCGGCGGATGCCCAGATGGTAACGCTTGGCACGTGGTACGACCGCAAGTTTTCACCGAGCCAGGTGCGACACATACGAATCGCCGCCGAGCGCGGACTTGGCCGGATGGACATCGAAAAATTGAACGTGAGGACTTTAAGGTCGTGATGCGGTTCCAAAGGATTGTGCAGGGGGCCACTTTCACGATCTTCCTTGGATTGCTCTTTGGGGCCGCTTACCCTGTTGCAAAGGGGTTGAGCGTTGATCTTTTCCTTCGCCTCGACCCCTTGATTGGTGCAGGAACGGCCCTGGCATCCAAGAACCTGGACGTCGGTCTCCTGCCGGCGTTAATCGTGTGCCTGGCCGGACTGTTCGTGGGGCGGGTCTTTTGCGGTCACATCTGCCCCATGGGAACGTCTCTGGACATATTGCAGAGCCCGCTTACCGGAGGTGTGAAGCGGTCTCGAAAGACCAACTCGTACGAGGCTTCCTCTTCGTATCGCGGCTTGAAGTACTTGTTTCTCATCGTCATTCTCGCAGCAGCCCTGGGGGGAGTATCACTGGTGTTTCTCGGTTCCCCCTTGTCCCTTGCAACGAGATTCTGGGCCTTGGTCATCTATCCGGTTGCCATGCTGGCCGGAGACTGGGGCATCCAACTCTCCTCGGCGGCATTGCCGTCCGTGCCCGGCTTGGCGTACATCCAGCTCGGACAGAAGGTTGTTGCCACAAACCTGTTCATACTTGTCATGTTCGTCGGCATCGTCGGTTTGGTTTATGCTCAACCTCGGTTCTGGTGCAGAAATCTGTGCCCTGCCGGAGCATTGATCGGTCTGTTTTCCCGATCACCCCTTGTGAGACGGCGAGTCGGAGACTCATGCAACCGATGCGGGAGGTGTATCCGGGCCTGTCCCACAGGAGCCATATCGGATGACCCGGCAAAGACTGTACATTCAGAATGCATTGTTTGTCTGAAGTGCGTTGAGGTCTGTCCGGAGTCTGCGGTTTCATTCGTGACGTCGTTTGCAGGGACGGAACAACCGGCTGTGACTCCGGATCCTACTCGAAGACGAATGGTCATGGCTCTCGGCACCGGTTTGTTCACGGCAGGTCTGTTCCGGACCAACATCAACAACCCGAGGGCTGACGGCCGTGAAAGGACACTGGTGGACAGCGAGCTCATCAGGCCTCCCGGCGCTCTCCCCGAAGCGGAATTCCTGACCCGCTGCGTACGATGCGGGGAGTGCATGAAAGTATGCGCCACCAACACACTCCAACCGACATGGCTCAAAGCGGGGCTGGAAGGCATCTTCTCTCCAATGTTGGTCCCTCGGATTGCCGCATGCTCCATTGCCTGTACGGATTGCGGAACGGTATGCCCCACCGGGGCGATTCGGAGTCTTCCCCTGGAAGAGAAGAAACATGCCAAGCTGGGAACGGCGTGGGTTGACAGGGAGAGCTGTCTTGTATGGGGACGCGACAGGAAATGTCTGGTCTGCGATGAGGTATGCCCGTACAATGCGGTCGCTTTCAGGCCGGTGCCCGACCGACGTAACGCTGCCCCGTTTGTGGTGGCCGAGAAATGTGTGGGCTGCGGATGGTGCGAGAACAAGTGTCCCGTTGAGGGGGGTGCTGCCATACGAGTGAATGTGAGGGGAGAAATGAGACTCGCGTCAGGGTCTTATATAGAAAAAGCCAAAGAATTCGGCTTTGAGTTCAAGATCCGGGACAAGGGAGGAAGCCGGTTGGCTCCCGGAGTCTTCGACGTTCCCGGGAGCGATGCCCCCAAGCCGGAGACAGGAAAATCGCGACCGTCTCCCGGGACGGATTTGCCGCCGGGATTCACGGACAAATAAGGCCTGACAATCTTGTTTCAGTGTGTTATAATCGCAAAAGTTTCCCATAATTATTGATGAGAGCCAAACTGGTGGAGCTCTCGACCGATTCGTGAGTCGAAGATTCCCTGCAACAGCGGTAAGTGATGACAAAGTGTGCGGGAGCGGGCATGAACGATCCCCAAATGGACAGAGAAAACATTGACCGCCTGGTTCAAGAAGCGGAATTTTACGAGACGCAGGGGTTGTACGATCATGCGATATTAGTCTATCAAAACATCCTGACAAGAGAACCGAACAATCGCTTTGCTCAGGCCAAGGTAGTCCAGATCCGATTCAATCAAAAAATGGAGGAAACAACCGCTTCTCGCTCCACGTCTCCCAATGGCCTCACACCCCGTTTGTCGCTGGACCTGGGGTTGGCTTACATGGGCATGCAATTGTACACTGAGGCCCTCGACGAGTTCAGGCGGCCCACGAAAGCCTCCGCTGATGTTCGCGTGGAATTGACCCGCCATTCAATAGCGTGCCTCATCCACCTGGAGCGATGGGACGAGGCCCGAACTGCGATTGAGGAGCTCCTGGCGGAACCGAAATTTGATCTGGTAGACAAGGGAGACATCATCGTGGACGCTGCAACGGTTTATCTGGAGAAGAACCAACCGCAGGAGGCCCGCCGTCTCCTCGAAGGACTGAGCGACGAGATCAGGGGATACGTTCGCGAATATGAAGTCCTGTGCGCCGATGCCTCCTCTCCCGAGCCCGATTACCCCGAAGTGGCTCCGTCAGAGGAATACGAAGCTCCACCCAAGAAGCAGAAGCCGGCCGATACCGTCGATTATGAGATGAAGGAGAAGGCCGGCGGGGAAGCCCTCCCGGAGGCGCCGGAACAGGCTCCAGGCGCAGCGGATAGAGGCGAGCACGCCGGAGAAACGAGAGACGGAGATGACGTGTCGGTTCCCGTCAAAGCCAGGGTCAGCTACTCCCGGGACAACAGGAGCTGGCGGGACGGCCTATCTGAGACGTTGGCTCCGAGGTGGGCCCTGCTCAGCATCTCTGATTCGGTTAACGTCGGGGACACCCTGGTTCTGAAGATACACCTGCCGCCGGAAACTGAAGATTTGACGGTCTCGGTGATTTCCAAGGTGAGCCGGTGGAACTCGGAAGTGGGGCATGATGAGTCCCGCCGGGTGCGGACGGAGTTCGTCTCCCTTTCCCAGGCTGATGAAGGAATCCTGAAGGCCTTTGTTGCCGACGCCATTCGTACTGCCTCGGGGGAGGCGGACGAAGCGCTTCAAGCAGCCTCGAGCCTCGATCATGTCGGCGAAGGGCATGCCGAGCCGCAGGTGCAAGGATTTGAGTCGCCGCCGGCAGAGCATCCGGCGGTGACAAAACCCCCGGCCCCCGTTCCGGAAGTGCCTTTCATGACAGAGGCCGGCCCTCGACTAGATCCTTCAGGAAGGGCCCGGGTCTATGAAGGGCCCCGGATTCGCTTTGCATGCGAGTGCGGGCAGGTCAACGTCATCCCTGCACGGCATACAGGCCGAGAGGGGAAATGCGGCAAGTGCGCCAAGCCGATGATCGTGCCGGCAGTCGACGCGAAGGCCGACAGGCTGACCGATACTCTCATCGGCAGAGTGGTGGGAGGATGCCGGCTTCTCTACAAGCTGGGCGGCGGAGGCATGGGCGGTGTTTTCAAAGCTCACCACATCCCGCTGGACATAGCGGTGGCCATGAAGATCCTTCATGCGCATCTTGCGGAAAAGGATCCCGTTTTCATCAAGCGGTTCATACGTGAAGCCCGTGCCGCAGCCAAGCTCCAACATCCCAATATTGTCGGTGTGATGAACGTGGGATTTGAGAACGGTCTGCACTATCTTGTCATGCCGTATGTCAGCGGTGGGAGTGCGGCTTTGGCGCTCGTCAAGAACGGGCGTATGCCCCTGGAGAAGGGGCTCCGGGTAGCAGTGGAAATCACTCAGGCCCTCATTGTGGCAGCCGAGCACAACATGCTCCATCGGGACATCAAACCTGCCAACATCCTCTTCACCGGCAAAGGCGAGGCGACTCTGGCCGATCTGGGACTGGCCAAAAATTACCTGGACCAGGATGTGGCAATTACCCAAACAGGCATCGCATGCGGCACACCGCTTTACTTTTCCCCGGAGCAGGCCAAGGGATCGCCGAACATAGACATCAGGTCGGACATCTACTCCTTGGGGGTAACTCTCTATCACCTCCTCAACGGCTCGCCTCCGTTCAAAGGAGAGTCTGCGTACGTCATCTTTCAGAAGCACGTTCATGAGCCTCTCCCACCGTTTGATCGTTTCGAGCCTCCCGTCCCCGAAGTGGTGCACGACTTGCTCAAGAAGATGACTGCGAAGAATCCCGACGAGAGGTTCAAAACCCCGCAGGAGCTTCTTGAAGCACTCGAAGCGCTCATCGATGTCCTCACCGCCGGAGGCACCAAATCCGTCAATGCGGACAAGCCCGCCAAGAAGGGTTTGCTGCACCGTCTGGGATTCATGAAATCGGACTGAGCACCCGGTTCATCGTTTCCGACAAATCCCCCCGTTACGAACAACGCCCCCTGACTATGCTTCATAAATAGATCGGTTTCCTTTCTGTATCATCAAGTGAAGTATGAGCTATTGCTCACCACTCTATTGACTTATCTATCTATCTCATGTAAAATAGAGCAAAAATCGTCCCTATAAGGACAAACCAGGTATGGAGGATATACCATGTCCCGTATTCGTGCAGGCGTGTCAGGACTTCTCATATCGGTCTTCTTCTTCGGGTGGATCACTTATGGCGGATGGGTAAACCAGTGGTATTCGGATATCCCCGAGCACTATGCTTACCCGGCCTCTCTTTCCAATCAGTCGGACCCGCACTGGGGCTTCTGGTTCTGGTAGGCCTCGAACAGGGTAATCCGGCTCGCGTTGCTCGAGAATTGTTGACGTTGTGAGGAATAGTGGACTGCCCCCCGGAAATGCCGGGGGGCTACTCTTGTTTCGGTCAGCTCTTCAGGTCGGATTGATCCTAAGGGGGGTAGAAGATGGACTGCCTGGTTCTGCAGGGAATGAGCCTGCCTTGCCGAACAGCTCCCTCAAGGACCGACGGTTTCCCGCAACAGTGACCCTCCCTGCCCTTCTCACCGCCGGAGCGGAACGAGCGCCTATTTTCCCTTGAGCAGTCCTTTCTCGTAAAAGTACCGAAATACGACGAACTGATCTATGCCCGTCAGCTCTACGACCTTGAAGACGGTCACCGACTCCCTGGCCATTTTCAATTCGTTGATCACCCGGGTAATACGCCCGTAAACCTCATTGCTCTCGTTAATATCCATTGAGCGGCCTTCCTCTTGTCATGCACGTGTCGGGGAACACTCTCTCCAACGTTGTAAGCCGTACCTTCGCGTCAGGGCTGGATTCATTTATGCTCTCGCCGACCCGACCGTTGCTCAGCGTCTTGCGGGACGGATGTCAGCTCCCGAAGAAATTTTCTACAGATTTGAGTGCCCGGTCAAGTGCTGCCACGTCCGGTCCCCCGGCTTGGGCCATATCCGGCCGCCCTCCCCCGGAGCCGCCGACCGCTGAGGCTGCTTCTTTGGCAATCTTGCCTGCATGGAAACGATCGGTAAGATCTTTGGTGACCAGGGCAACGAGAAGAACTTTCCCTTCAGCCTCGGCTCCCAGAAGGGCAACTCCCGAGCCGAGACGGTCCCTGACTCGGTCTGCATAGTCTCGGAGATCCTTGGGACTCGACACATCATCCACGCGCCTTGCCAGTAGCTTGATGCCGTTCACCTCCCGCACCCCGTCCAGGATGTCCGAGGCAACGCCGCCCGCGAGCTTCCGCTTGAGATTCTCTGCCTCTCTTTCCTTGGCCTTCTTTTCATCTATCAATTTGTCGAGCTTCCGGATCAATTCACCCTTGGAGCCCCGGAGACGGTCTGCCAAGCCCCGGAACTCCTCTTCCAGGTTCCGGACATATTCGAGGGCGCCCCTTCCCGTGACGGCCTCGATGCGCCTCACCCCCGCGGCGATGCCTCCCTCGCTGACCACCTTGAACAGTCCGAGATCTCCCGTTCGATGTGCGTGTACGCCGCCGCAGAGCTCACGGCTGAATCCTCCGATGGAGATCACCCGAACCGTCTCTCCGTATTTCTCTCCGAAGAGGGCCATGGCTCCCATTTCTTTGGCCTCGGCGATCGGCATGACCCGGGCTTCAACCTCAGCGTTCTCCCGTATCTTTCCGTTCACGAGATCTTCCACTTCGGCAAGCTGCTCCGGCGATATGGCCGAAAAATGCGTGAAGTCGAATCTCAGACGGTTGGGCTCCACCAGCGAGCCGCTTTGGTTCACGTGCTCCCCCAGCACCTTCCTGAGAGCCCATTGGAGCAGGTGAGTCGCCGAATGGTTGGCCATGATGGACCTTCGCAACTCGGTGTCTACCCGCAGCTCGACCTTGTCCCCCACCCTGAACGTGCCGGACCGAACCGCTCCCCGATGAACTATGAGATTCGGAAACGGTTTGAGCGTCTCCTCAACGTCAATTTCGTTACCATTGCTGCTGATGGTGCCTCGATCTCCCACTTGCCCGCCGGACTCTCCGTAGAAGGGGGTTCTGTCGGTGAGCAGCTCCACCCTCGCACCGGCGTGGACTTCATCCACAGGCTTTCCTTCCGTAAGAATTGCCTGCACGGTACCGAAATCCTCCGTGGTCTCGTACCCGGTGAAATCGATGAGCACTCCTTTTTCCAACAATGGTTTGAGGCTTTCCGCCTCGCCGCCATGCATGCCCTCCCAGGATTGGCGTGCCAGGAGCCTCTGTTGGGCCATCTCGCCATCAAAACCCGCCTGATCCACGGAAAAACCGGATTCGGCCGCGAGGTCCACCGTCAAATCGAGCGGAAAGCCGAAAGTGTCGTAGAGTCGAAACGCGACACTCCCCGGTATTGTCTTGCTCCCCTGGCTGCGCAACCGGGCGGCCTCTTCTTCAAAGAGGAGCAGGCCGCGGGCTAGCGTGTCGAGAAAGCGCTCCTCCTCATGGAGAATCACTTTTTCGACCAGAATCCTGTGGTTGTTCAACTCCGGGTACGCCTCGGACATGGTGTTGATCACCACCCGGGCAGTGTCGAACATGAATGGCTCGTTCAGCCCGATGTATTTTCCGTACCGCAACGCTCTCCGCAGAATGCGTCGCAGCACATACCCCCTCCCCTCGTTAGAAGGAAGAATGCCGTCTGCAATGAGAAAAGCCGCAGCACGACTGTGGTCGGCAATCACCCGGATCGCTATGGAATCAAGATCCTTGCCCTTGCATTCTCTGCCGGAAATCTCTTCGAGATGACGAATCAACGGAAGAAAGAGGTCGGATTCCCAATTACTGTCCTTCCCCTGCACCACCGCGGCCAAACGCTCCAAACCGAGGCCGGTGTCAATGGACGGCCTTGGCAGAGGGGTCATCTTTCCGGAAGCATCCCGGTCAAACTGCATGAACACAAGGTTCCACAGTTCCAGGAACCGGTCGCAATCACAGTCGGGTCCGCAGTTCGGATCGCTGCACGCAAACCGATCCCCTTGGTCGATATGAATCTCGGAGCAGGGACCGCAGGGACCGGTGTCGCCCATACTCCAGAAATTGTCCTTTTCTCCGAGGCGGATGATGGGATTGGTCCCTTTCCCCAGGACCTTATTCCAGATACCGTATGCTTCATCGTCGTCTTTGTATATGGTGACGTGGAGCCGGTCCTTGGGGAGCCCCACCACCTTGGTGAGGAACTCCCATCCGAATGCCACTGCGTCTTCCTTGAAGTAGTCACCGAAGGAGAAGTTGCCGAGCATTTCGAAGAACGTATGATGCCGCGCGGTATGTCCGACGTTTTCCAGGTCGTTATGCTTACCGCTCACCCGGAGACATTTCTGGGAGGTCGTGGCCCGCACATAGGGCCTCTTTTCAGCTCCCGTGAAAACGCTCTTGAACTGGACCATGCCTGCGTTCACGAAAAGGAGGGTGGCATCACCCTCGGGAATTAACGATGAGCTCGGTACCCGGCTATGGCCTCTTTCCTCAAAATATGCCAGGAACTTCTCTCTCAGTTCAGCACCGGTCATGACTCCTCCGGACTTATCCCTTGGTTCCGAGCCGTGGGCTTCAAGCCCCCGCATAAGGCGAGAAGGTATGCAGCAAGTTCTCCGCCGCGGAGGCAAAGCCTTGTTCGGCAGGGCTGCAACGAATTCCTCTCTTGCTGCACCACGGAAACGTGCTCGCCACTGGGTGGCCCGCACTTGATCTCGGGTAGGCAGCCGGACGATTTCCGGCATTAAGTATTTGAACATAGCACATTATTGCCCCCCCTTGCAAGAAATGGTCTCTCCTGTTAAGGTACTCTCCTACCATCCCATTTCACGCACCACGGAGACCGGGATTCCCATGTTAGATGAGCCTTTCCCCGCGACCATCCGTTTTTCCTGCGACTGCGGAGCAGCCTTTGAGGTGACCAAGGAGCACGCGGGCCGGTTGGGTCGCTGCGGACGATGCGGAAAAGAATTCTTGATTCCGGACACCTCCGAGCCTTCGGCAGCACCTCCTCCCCAACCGCCGAAACCCCACGTGGAGCCCACCCTACCATCCCCGGCGCCTCAAGCCGTCTTCGATACTGTCCCTTTTGCGGGGTATCGGTGAGAGAGGATACCCGCCTTTGTCCGTCCTGTTTCAAGAGGTTGGACAGGATACCGAAGGTACGCGCGGAACAATCCGACATGACCGTTGTAGACTGGATACTATCAACGGTGTTTGCTCCTCTGGGATGTGTGGGAGGATTCATCCTCCTGGTCATGGGTAGCCGAAAAGGCTTGGACATGATGGGAATTTCGACTGTCGCCGTCTTCGTCTGGTGGTGCATAGCGCTCCTGGTCGGGTGGATACGTTAAACGTCCGAGCCCCGTTTCACTCCCCACTCTTCATTCTTCGGGTAGGCCTATCGCGCTCCACATCCAGAAATTGCGGGTCGTAAGGGATTTGCGTACGCCCGCTTCAGCCTGGCATAAGCGGCCAACACAGCAGGAAACATGAGCGTCAAGGGAACGCTCGCTCTTGCGTTGGGCTCATTTGTCCAATCTTCCGTCATAGGTGACCCGGTAGGGGTTTGCAGTTGCAAACTCCCACCGGATGAAGGCTGACGGAGCGCTGGTCCCCTATGCCGGGGGCGGGTCAGGGTTCGGGTGCGGTGTGCCGAGGTATGGGAAATCGGCGAGGATATCGGTGTGGGGCTTGAGCCCGTCGGGCGGAATCTTGCCATTGGAGAGCATAGCTAGGCGATGAGCGACAATGTGGTCGGTGAGAAGACGGCCATTTGGGTAACTGCCGGTTTTGGAGGGGTCGAAGCTCAGCATGTCGGGCAGGATTCCATGGGCATCGAGCACCGCTTTGGCCTCTTCCCGGGAATAGCCCCCAACATGCTCCATTGAGTGGATGAACTCGTCGAGAAAGAGCTCCCGATCCTCAGCGGGTGCGCTTCTGTCGAATTCCGGTTTCTTCTTATCGGTCAGGAAGAAGTTCGCGAGAGTCGGGTGACCCGCACGATCCACGGGAACGAGATTGCCGTCGCGGCGGATGCTGACCCGCCCCCAGATGCGCACCGCCGAGTTGGACCCCAGCACGCTCGTGGGTAGCTCGAACGCCATGCTGAACACGTTATAGTTGGCAAAAAGGTCCTTGCCGGTCCATCGGCTCGGGTCCGGAGCCCCCTCCAGGCCGGTGAAGTTCTTTCCGCCCTTGTGGTCAAACATGTTCAGGATCCCCGCGAAGTCGATGAAGAAAGCATCGCTGCGAACTCCGACGAAGAAAGTGTAGGGACCCGAGGTGACGATGTTCGGCTCGGGACCGAAGGACACCTCCACGTCTTTGAAGATCTGCCGGCCAGCGGCCTCGATCCCTCGGGCCTCCGGGCCTGTTGCCAGGTAAACGCCGGCACTCTGCCGACCGTCTCGCGGCTCGGAGAATACCATGCTGAGAGCGACGTCGGTTTCGGCGTCGCCGTCGTTATCAATGTTGATACGGTACACGGCATCGGGGTGGAACGCCGCCGACTTGGCGAACGAGTTACAATTGAGGATCAGCACCGTCTTCGAGGCGTCCGTAGGCACCTGGAAGGCGTAGAGATCAGTGAGGTCAAGTCGCGTGTCACCCTCAGGGGGACCTAAATTCAAGCCCGTAAAATGGTTTGACATATCATTCTCCTTCCACTTACAAATTGCTGTTCTTTCGTTCCTGCCTAGGTTAGATGCCGTCACACGGCCGAAGATTCAGACTCCCTGCCGAGCGCCCTCCAAGCACGCAATAAACTGTAGTCTTTATTTACAATGATTTTTCGATACTTTATTCATTTCTCGAAAAAGCTACTTTAGATATTTTAAATTACTACTCGGTTCTATTATCTTTTTTCTTGACTGACTCTCAGCGCGATGCTAATCGGTCTCTCCATCCCCGGCTCCTCTCCTCACTACTTCCGCCGGGAACGAGGGGGCTCAGTGAAAAAGGCCACAGCAACCAGATCCTTCGGCACGGGCAAGCGCGAAGCACACGATTCATCAACATTCTACGGCCGGAAGCTCTTTGCGGCTCCGGTCGCAAACCGCAGCGTCGAAAAAGTCAACGAGATACCTCCCAACCTCCTGGATCGCGTCTATCAGCATTCGTCCGAGCAGATGCACGAACTGCCGGACAACTCCGTGGCATTCATGGTCACATCGCCTCCGTACAATGTGGGCAAGGAGTACGACCAGGATCTCAGCCTGAGAGACTATCTCGAATTCCTCGCACAGGTTCTGGAGGAGACACGTCGAGTGCTCGTGCCGGGAGGGCGCATTGCGTTCAACGTCGCCAATCTCGGCCGCAAACCGTATATTCCCTTGAACTCCCACGTGGCCGCCATTGCCGAGAAGCTCGGACTCTTCATGAGGGGTGAGATCATCTGGGTCAAGGGCAAGGGTGCGAGCGGGTCCTGTGCGTGGGGATCGTGGATGTCCGCGGGCAATCCTTCTTTGAGGGATCTCCACGAGTACGTCCTCATCTTTTCAAAGGATCGCTTCGACCGGCCGGTGAAGGGCAACTCGACCATATCCCGAGACGAGTTCATGGCGGCAACTACCAGCGTCTGGCACATTCCCCCCGAGTCGGCACGACGTGTGGGGCACCCGGCGCCTTTTCCCGTGGCTCTGGTGGAGCGTCTCATCCATCTCTACACTTTTGAGGGGGACGTGGTCCTGGACCCGTTCATGGGGAGCGGCTCCACAGCGGTGGCGGCAGTTCAAACGGGCCGGCATTACGTGGGGTATGAAATCGATCCGAGCTATATAGCGATCTGCGACGACCGCGTGTGCCGCATCGCAGGGGAATCGCCGTCGGTATCCTCCGGAGAGGTGTAAAGACTGCGGGAGCTGGACGGGAAGAGCCTCACAGGCCGAACGTGAGCTGGCTATCCAGCTCTTTCGGCTATTTCTGACCCGGGAGAGCGACGCTTGTGGTCAGTGTGCGCTTCGTCGGAACTGTGCGGGTCTTAAAGGCCCCTCAGGAGCTTACTGTGACCGGCCGTAGTTTTTAGAAACCCCATTTCAGCCTTCAGGTGATTCCGGCAGACTCCATTGAAGCCCGGGGAACCGTGCATAATCCCGGTCGAGGCTTATCCATTGGCAGCCCGATTCAATGGCCAGCGCCGCAAACCATGCATCCGGCGCAAGATTGCCACGTGCGTCCGCTTCGATGCAAAGCCGCGTGAAGATACCCCAATGACGTTCTCCTGGTTGGACGACCACGCAGTGAGGTTGACCCAACAAGACGTTGCAGAATTCCATCACATCTTTGAGGCGGTTTGGGCGTACAAGATCCGCTGGTGGGTAGTGATGCGCACCACGCTGCTCAGTACCTGCGGGGACATGCCATAGCGGGTTTCGCCGTTAATCACGTGATCGAGCCACGCGCGGCAGCTCACATGGTCGGACGCATCGGACCGAAAGGCGTGCACGAGAACGTTGACATCTGCAAGGATCATGGCCTGTCCATAAGCTCTTCCAGGTCGCAGGATCGGTTGAGATCCACCCCGGGTAAAACTCCGCCGGTCTCCCTTGATACGGGAAGACTAACCCTTTTTCTCTGGGTGGCCTTCCGTTCGACGAGAAGGAGCCTCAGACCTTCTTCAACCAATGAGGTCAAGGTCCGTCCCTCGTCAGCGGCGCGCTTCTTGGCCCTCTTGAGAAGATCGTCGTCGATTCTTACGGTGGTTCTCATACATCAAAGCATAGCCATAGTGCATCAATATGTCAACTCGCAAGACAGCGGATTCCGTAACCATTCACTCTTGCGGGAGAAGGACTGAACCACCAATTTGTCATTGCGAGCGAAGCGAAGCAATCTCCTTGATTTGACTGGGCAAAATGAGAGATTGCTTCGTCGCCTGGCTCCTCGCAATGACAGCCTGCCACGCGTAAGTGAATGGATACCGGATTCCCCTCTAAGCCTCGCGCATACATGGGCTCACCCGGTGGAGAGCTTATAGCCACGATTGTTAAATGAATCCTTTGAAACTAGAGCTTTTTTGGGGTTCGTTCGCGAAGATTCACCGTGCGAGTGCAACTCATCTTCGAGTAATTGAACGGCCGCAGCTCGGGTTTCGCTGTTGACGAACGGCCCAAGCTGGATTAATGTACGAGGGTTTGAGAAACAAGAGGGATGCTGAGGTCTATGACTGAATCGTACGAAATCGTATGGCACGGAAGGGGCGGTCAGGGCGCGGTCACGGCAGCCAAGATTTTCACGGAAGCCGCCTATTATGAGGGATTCAAAGGGGTGAGTGCCAAGCCTACCTACTTCTCGGAAAGGCGAGGCGCGCCCGTGAGTGTCCACACGAGAATTGCCAGAGAACCGATCCGGAGCTTCTCCAACATTCTCTTCCCCGATATCGCGGTGGTCCTCGACGACAACCTCCTCGAAATGGTCAACGTCACCGGAAACCTCAAACAAGGCGGTCTCCTCATTGTCAACAGTGCCCGGACGCCAAAGGAGCTCGGTCTGGAAGGTCCTTTCAGCATAGCCGTATCGGACGCGTTCCATTCCTCCTCGGAAGCGGGGCTCATCATCGAGGGGAACGTGCTCATCTCCACTTCCATTCTCGGTCCCTTTGCCGCGGCTTCCAATCTGGTCAGTGTCGCGAAGATCCGGCAGGCCGTGGAGGAGCATTTCAGCGGCTCCGCTCTTGAGAGAAACCTCAAGGCATTTGAACTGGCCCGTGCTGCCACCCGTATCTACCGGTACGAGCTTTCCGCGGCATCCGCCGGAGCGTGACGGGCGGACCGATATTCCCCTAGAACCAGGCGTCGATCCACTCCCTCACATCTTTGGGACGGAGTAACGGTTGTTGCGGACCGGCGACGTCGGAGTGCGAGGATCACATGGCTGACAAGATAAAAGAAACAATGATGGCGGCTTCCAAACCCGCGCCGGGTGAGGCCGGGCGAACGGGGGACTGGCGCTCCCAGACCCCGGTGATCGATCAGGAAGCGTGCTCTCAAAAGGATACGTGCCTTCTCTGCTGGCTCTATTGCCCCGATGGCGTGATCTCTCGGGACTTTCCCCTGGAGATCGACCTTGAATATTGCAAGGGGTGCGGGATTTGTGCCGAGGAATGCCCCCGCAAGGCCATTACCATGGTTGAGGGAAGAAGCCCCGTCAAGAAGGACTCAGAAGGAAAATCATAGCGGTACAGCGGGAACAGGTCGTTTCCCCCCGGTGACGATGAAAGCTCATGCGTCACGGGAACAACCGTTGCCCCCAATCCAAACAAGCTCAGGATATTCACATGACGGACATAAGAATCATTACCGCCAACACGGCAGCGGCAATTGCCGCGTCGCTGTGTCGCGTGCAGGTCATTGCCGCATATCCGATCACCCCGCAGACGCCGGTCACGGAAGAACTGGCACAGATGGTGGAAAGCGGCGAGCTCAAGGCAGAGTATCTGACCGTGGAGAGCGAGCATTCGGCTCTCGCCTCAGTCATCGCTGCCTCCCAGATGGGAGCGCGGGTCTTCACGGCCACCAGCGCCAACGGTCTCCTCTACATGCACGAGATGCTCCATTGGGCAGCGGGTAGTCGTGTCCCTGTAGTGATGGCATGCGTCAACCGGGGGGTCGGTGCTCCGTGGACCATCCTCAACGATCAGCAGGACTCGATCGCACAGAGGGACACCGGTTGGATTCAGCTCTACTGCCGGAACAGTCAGGAAGTGACCGACACGATTGTTCAGGCCTACAAGATCGCAGAGACGGTGCGGATTCCCGTGATGGTCTGCTACGACGGATTCGTGCTTTCCCATGCAAGCACCCCCGTCGAAGTTCCCGAACCTGAAAAAGTGGACGCATTCCTGCCACCGTACGAAGGATACGGGGAAGTTGCCCCGGGGAAATTCCTCAATGTCAATCCCCTGATCCTGAGCGATCCCCGGCCGGACCCTTCGGGCGACGTGATGCCGGGGTACATGGATTTACGGCACCGCCTGCATCAGGATTTGCTCGCCGGTCTCGATACGATTCGCACAGTCAGCGACGAGTTCGCCGGAGCCTTCGGCAGGGATTGGGGCGGCTTGATCTGGACATACCGCATGGAGGACGCCAATCACGCGCTGGTGAGCATGGGCTCTTTGGCGTCGGAAAGCACCCTCGCCGCGGACTCCATGAGACAGAGCGGCCTCCGCACAGGGGTGGTTGGGGTAAAAACGTACCGGCCGTTCCCCACGAAGGCCCTCACCGAGGCCCTTGCACGGGTGGAGACGGTCACCGTCTTCGAGAAGGATATTAGCTACGGGTACGCCGGAGCGCTGGCCATGGACCTGAAAGCGGCGCTCTTCGACAGAGAGCTGCGACCGAAATTCTCGTCGTTCGTCGCAGGATTGGGAGGACGGGATGTGCGACCGGAACAGGTCGCTCAGGCGGCAACGGACGCCGTGACCAAAGAACCGGCCTACGGTTGGATAGACGTGAGAGGCTAGCCAGGGAGAATTGATAGATGGCCACTAAGGCAGTAAGAGATTTACCCAAAGAAGAGTTTATTCTGCCGGGAACCAGGTCGTGCGCAGCGTGCGGGTTGATGCTCACATACCGGCACGCACTCAAGGCATTGGACGACGGCAAAACCATTGTTGCAGTGCCGGCGAGCTGCATGACGGTGCTTCACGGAGTCTACCCGATCACACCGGTTAAAGTGCTCTGCGTGAACAACCCCTTTGCCGCTACGGGAGCCTCGGCGTCGGGACTCGTTGCGGGATTGCGGGCAACCGGCAAGACGGGCTATACCGTCGTGGCCTTTGCCGGTGACGGCGGGACGTACGACATCGGCATTCAGGCGCTTTCCGGGGCTCTGGAGCGCGGGACCGATTTCATGTACATCTGTTACGACAACGAGGGGTACATGAACACGGGCACGCAGCGGTCCAGCGCCAGCCCCGCGGGTGCCGTAACCACCACCACACCGGTACTTGCCAAGCTCCAGCACAAGAAGGACATGATACGCATCGTGGAAGCTCACCGCATTCCGTACATCGCCACGGGATCGCCTGCGTTTCCCCTGGACCTGTTCGACAAGGTGACCGCGGCAAAAGGGGTCACCGGATCGCGATACCTGGAAGTCCATGCCCCCTGTCCTCCGGGATGGGGCTTTCCCAACAAGGACCTGATCAAAATGGGAAAGCTCGCTGTAGATACGGGAATCCATGTCCTCTTCGAGATCCGGGAGGGCAAATTCAGACTTACCGCACAATCGCT
Organism: uncultured Fibrobacterota bacterium; assembly: GCA_963831235.1. Taxonomy (GTDB): domain Bacteria; phylum Fibrobacterota; class OXYB2-FULL-49-7; order OXYB2-FULL-49-7; family JAEUSG01; genus CAWHPS01. The sequence continues at coordinate 4,393 of CAWHPS010000059.1, read as the reverse complement.
GAAGCTTGCGGAAAAGGGGCGCACGAAGACCGTGGCCGATTACGTGAAGGGCCAAACCCGTTTCAAGAAGATCAGCGAAGAGCAGATCCAGCGCCTCCAGGAATTCACCGATCTGCGCTGGGAAGAATGCCTGGAACGCCACAACAAGGGTTGACATTAACGTGCCGAATACAGAGGGAGCGCTTCTCCCGAGAGAAGCCTCCCTCTCTACCTCAATCGGCAACTTGACGTAACCATTCACTCTTGCGGGGGAAGGACTGAACCACCAATTTGTCATTGCGAGCGAAGCGAAGCAATCTCCTTGATTTGACTGCGCAAAATGAGAGATTGCTTCGTCGCCTGGCTCCTCGCAATGACAGCCTGCCGCGCGTAAGTGAATGGATACAACTTGACTTGATATCCCCTTTCGATCGGTCACGTGTTCCGGCCGCGTTCACCCCTGTCGTTCCTCAGACGATTCCTTTCTCGCTGAGAATCCAATCATTCAGCGCCGGGCATTTTCCTACCGGATCGTAGAATATCCCCTGCCATCGTACACGAATGTCGTGGTCTCAAGTGGCTCTCAGACCCGACACATTCTTTCCAAGCCGTTGATTCCTTGGCTTCGTAAAGTTGAGGCTCTGTGGCACGCTCTTCGCATGTTTGCCATCTCGGGGGGCTACTTTGAGTGACACCTGCGGAGGTATGATCTATGAATTCGGGTGACAACGCCTGGGTGATGGCATCGTCGGCGCTTGTCCTGCTGATGACACCCGGCCTGGCTATGTTCTACGGAGGCATGGCGCGAGAGCGAAACGTGCTCGCCACCATGATGCACAGCTTCTTTTTGATGGGCTTGGCCTCCATCGTCTGGATGCTATGGGGGTTCAGTTTGTCGTTTGCTCCCGACGTCCTCATGGGATTCTTGGGAGGAACCGATTATCTCGGCCTCGTCCAGATCCGGGGAGGCCTTTGGCCCAATTCCACCATACCGGCTTCAACATTCGTCATTTTTCAGTGCGGTTTTGCCGTGCTCACTCCGGCTCTGATTTCGGGCGCTTTTGCCGAGCGCATGAGCTTCTTCTCATTCATGATCTTCATGGTGCTCTGGATCACTCTCGTGTACTCCCCGGTTTGCCACTGGGTCTGGGGGCCCGGGGGCTGGCTGGCCAATATGGGTGCCCTCGATTTTGCCGGCGGCACCGTGGTCCACGTCAACTCGGGAATGGCGGGGCTCGCGTGCGCCCTGTTCCTCGGCAAACGCAAAGGCTACGGCACCATACGGATGCTCCCCCACAACCTCCCCATGACCCTCATCGGCGCCGGCCTGCTCTGGATAGGCTGGTTCGGATTTAATGCCGGGAGCGCCTTGAAAGCCAATGAAACTGCTTCCATGGCATTTCTGGTAACGCACATGGCCACGGCTGCATCCTTCCTCGTTGAGGGAGGGTAAAGCTTCAAACTTATGAGTGTGCTGCCTTGCTTATTTTTCAGATCCATAAAATATGACATATCGGAAAATTCATCTGCGTGATAAGTGTTTTGAACAAACCATCGATCCACAAGGATGGATATTGCTTTTACACCAGCAGATTCATCGAACACCAATTCTTTACTAGATTGGTGAGTTTTAACAACCATGATATTTGCCGATGATTCGCGTAATAATTTTTCGGCAACGGTGCTTTACGGTGGTGCGCTTGGGCTCTACTGGCGGTTGCGCCTAGGATCACCAGATTATATTTTTTTGATTCTTCAAAAAGTGTTCTGGTGAAATCATCTGTTTCCTGGGTTCGAAGATATTAACTTCCGGGATTTGGCGCAGGATATGCCCTGATCCTTTGAAGGGGGCATCATTGGTCGCTTTTGGAAACGAAAGGTGAAGCACATCCAAAACATCCGGTTTTAATAGTAGCCCCATTTTTACTGCCATCTCGGCATGGGGACCACCTCGAACTGCAATCAAAGTTCGCTGATAATCAAAATTCTTATCTCCCCGAACTACAACAATATCGCATTTCACCTGTGTCAATAACTCTTGCAATGGAATTCCACTAATCAATTCGTTATTCACCCAATTAATTATCAATAAATCGGGCTGCTCTTGTGCAACTTTTTCTCTCAGATCTGGCCAAGGGCTTTCTGACACAATAATCGAAGTTTAAACTTGTATGAACCACCATTCAATCCCTTTATTATTTTTCGTAGCTGGCGAGCTGTTTGCGCTTCGGCACTGACTGACCCCCCACCTTCAATAGGAATGATTCCAACCAGGTTGACTTCATCTGCCAGGATTCTGGCCAAAGAAATGGCTGCTGAGTATGAGCAATTTTTATCAATTGGAACCATCGCGTTTTTTATCATTGGTTTGGACATTTATGCACCTCATCCAATAATGGTTCAATGTGATGATCGTAGACCCTATCCCAGGAGAATTCCCGTTTGGCCCGTCTCGCCCACCGTGATGTTTTTTCATTTTCAAGACGAGCTGCTACCTGTGATGCAACAGATAATGGATCCTCGTTTGGATCAAAAAAGCTGACGTCTTCTCCTCCAATTCCTGTAGAACCGGGATGTTGGCGCAGAAGACCGGGATTTTACTGAAAGCAGCTTCAATCAAGGGGATCCCGAATCCCTCCTCGCGGCTGGGAAAGAATAATCCATCCGAGAAATGATATAAATCGGAGATCACATTATTTGGGATAAAACCTGAAATATTTTTAGCCAAAAAATGAACGGATTTCTCCATAAATAATTCACTTCTCAGTGATAAAAGTTTCTGCATATAAGCGGTATTTGCCGGATTATGTGGACCTATGGGACCGGTTACCACCAATTGAGCTTTGGGAAAGATTCTACATAATTGAGCCATCATATTTAATGCGAACTCAATATTCTTCCGGGGTGTGATCCTTACAGGCAGCAAGAGTAGAGGGTCTGCTTCTAGAAGAGACAAGTCCTCGATTAATGAAATAGTTTGCGTCTCTAATTTATAAAATGCATAAAAATCAACCCCATTGGGAATTACCTTGATCGATTCACAAGGTATGTTCAGCAGGGAGGATAATTCTTGGCGACGTTGCTCAGATATCGTGACCTGTTTGGTGTCTTCCAGGGTTTCTTTATTAAATCCCAGGGATAGCCAGCGTGTAGTTCAGTTTTATCTCTTGGAGAAGTCCACGCGAGGTCATGGTCCCAGATGATTAATTTTGGTGAGGTGTTTTGTATGGAATATTGATTCAGTGCCGCAGTAAGTGAGAGGTTTTTATGCAAAGAACAAATATTATGAACGATAAGAATCTCAACACCAGGTAGCGATGCATTTAGGTCGCTTTGAATAGATTCTCTAAGGGTATGAAAATCGGGTAAATATTCTCCATGATCAAGTTGCTATTTAATTTTTAATACTTCGGGGTGCTTTGAATTGAATAAGGGAAATGTATGAACTGGAATCCGACTGTCAAATTGCTCTCCCCTGCCTGTGAAAATCGATACTTCATGACCTGAAATTGCCATCATACGGGCTTGGTTTGCCATCACGCCTTCAACGCCCCCAACAACTGGTGGTGATGAATAATGCATAAGCGCGATTTTCATACGGTTTCTCCAAAACATTCGGATAGCAGTAAAAATAGTCGGCGTTCTAGCATTTTGAAGGAGAAAAACCTCTTCGCCAGCGCAAAGTTTTTTTCACATCGTTCTACAACAATCGGGGTCGTCGTAGGATATATCGAACTTCCTCAACTGTACTTTCAGGTTATAAAACCAGTCAAACTTTATGACCTCAAATCCTTTGGGTTAAATATCAGCCTCAAAAATGGAGTAATTATTAACCACCAAGGGACGTTTGAAATAAACTGCTTCCAGAAAAGCATTCCCAAATCCTTCGATTGAAGATGGATACGCCACTAAATCTGCCAGAGGGTAGATATCCTTCAGGGAATAGATTTTTCTCCCATTGGGAGTAATGCCACGAACAGGCCCCACGATTTCTGATTCAAAATTAGCCCGTTGACGTTCAAGAGGTTTGCAAAAGTACGAATATGTTTTTCGTATTCTGTACCTTCATCTCCTGCCGCATGCGTAATCACAATTTCTGCCGGTAAATCCAATCTCCGTGTTAGTTCTATCGTATGTTCGATACCTTTCCGTTGAATTATGCGAGTAGGTTGCAAAATCAAGTACTGGTCAGGAGAAAGTCCAAGATCGTGTCGTGCTGTTGCAGCGTAGTCATCTGAAATTTGCGGGGGCGAATCGAAATCCATCGCGTTCGGGATGATCACTACGGCTATCCCAATCCTCGATGCTAATTGGAAAGCCTGGACGGAATTGATCACAACATGACGAATCGAAGGTAAATTGGGTGGAAAGGCAGCCGATAGATAATCTCCTACTGAGTTATTTAAGAATCTCT
>CAWHPS010000058.1:0-54484 GCA_963831235.1 uncultured Fibrobacterota bacterium | reverse complement strand
CGTGAAGCTATCAGCCCGGAATTTCTTCTTGAAATAAGCGCCATTTCGCGGTTTATTGCCAAAGAGATTGGCTATACAGGCAATAACGCCGTATGTGTTGAAGCCATAAAATTGAAATGCAAAGGGCTTAAGGGCGATTTGTCAAATTTACCCGACATTTGTATGTCCCAAGCCGAAAAAATATCGGGAATTCTAAAAGAAACCGGATTAACATCAGTTGCGGACTTTATGGATTCTTTCAGGGCCTTAATCCACTTTTACGGCACCTGCCAATTGTTACCGAATGCAAAAGAAAACCTGCACAAATTTCGAGAAGCCTTCACCACTTTGCTCATTAAAGGAGAAGAGCCGGTCTTAAGAGTTCATGCTGAAAAGATTAATAATGCCATAGCGGAGCTTTTTCAAAGGCTAAAACAGGAGAATCAGGATGCTTACAGCCGGGCGTTAAAGGATTTTGATTCTATCCTTGCCAGCCCACTCCAAATGGTTAAGAATGCGTTCACCTGGAAAACCGTGTTTAATGCGGTTTTGGAATTAGCCACGAAGAATCAGGCCTGTTGGGTTATGGCAAAAGAAATATTAAAATGGAAAATTGAGAAATTATTAAACAATAAACGAATATCATTAAAACCGGTATTTGAGCTAATTTCAATTGACAATCCCGATAAGAAGAAATGGTACTGGCTTCATGGCTCGAGTTTTTCAACGCCTCTGCCCAACGATGAATATAAATGGTATGGGTGCTTTTTAGACCTTCTAACGGTGATTTTGAATTCGTCACTCCAGACCACTGTGGATAAAAAGATAGTAGCGCGTTTAGCGGCGTCCACTCCGACTTTGCCGGAAAAAGAATTGCTGGCCGGTATCCTCTGTTATGCCAAATACCCGGATATGGGTTGCTGGATAAATTTGCTTGCTTCCATAACTGAAGAGAGAACAGACGTTCTTATGGAAACAGTTATTGAAGGCATGCTCAATTGCTATTTAAAAGAGAAGCAGGAAATACCTGTTGTTTTGCAGGAGCCGCCGACCAGAGAAAAGCGCGTTGCGTTTGTCAAGGTTTTAGGTGCTATGCAATCTCCGATTACGGATCCTGCAACCTTGCAACAGATTGGAAAATGGTGGGAGTTGCTGTTTGCGTGGGAAATGGCGCTGGACCCTCAATACCAATCAAATTCCGACAAACTTGTGCCGGCTTATTTCCAATGGATAAATAAAGCCATGCATGATATGCCGCCTCATCCTGTTTTTCAAAAAAGGCCGCCGGATAATATTTTTATGCAGGCAATCGATTCCATCCAAATATTCCAAGAGTCAAAGATAGGTTTTGCCTGGTGCAAAATCCTTTTCCGGCTATTATCACCGGCAGAAAAAAACCAGTCCGATAAAAAGAGCAAAATATTACAGAATTATTTTAGGTATATGCAAAACCTAAGTCCTGAAAACATTACATTGAAAGAAAATTCCAATACTCTCATTTCTGATTTCCTGGATCCCGTTGTGGACAAGGAAAATGTTGTCAAAAATACGGCTGATGTCATTGTTGTCAAATGCAAATTAGGAATCTGGGGACCATCTCCAATGCAGGATGTTGCCGAACATCTGGGAATGATCTTGGATAAATTATCCGTTCAGGATGCCCAGGAAGTATTGGCTGAGGTAGTGCAGAATGTGTTATCCGTTACGGGCCGGTCCGGAAACCTTGTCGAAATATTGGGACGATGCTTTGCAAAACAATACCAAGCAAAACCGGAAAGCTGGCAATCCCTTTGCGCCTATTATAAGGATACGACCCAGAAGATGCCGTTATCGCATCATCAAAAGGAAATGGAAGATATTACAAGAGCTTTATTTGGAAAAATAGTGGAAGCAATGGGGGTGGGTCTATTGCAGGGAGCAAAACTGGAAGATAGGCTCGGTGATTGGCAAAAATACTGCTCCAAAGATATTTTAGGGAAATATCTTTTAGACAAAAAAATAGTAGGCTCCGACACATCGCTTGATACGCTTAACCAACTTCTTGGTTTTATTGGTTATAATCCGGAAAAATTTACAAATGATTTTATTTTGGAGTCCATTCAAGAAGTTTTATCCAAAGCCGCATACGCGGCAAACCATCAGGATATTATCCGTGATTTTGCGCCATTATCCATTTACCGGGCTTATTTTAATTTAAGGAAAGAAGAAAAAGACATCTTTGAAGAGGAAAATAAAGCAGTATTCTTGCTGGAATTCTTTTCCCGGTCATTTAATTCCGGCGTTCCTTCATCCGTGGAGGAGAAGATTAGGATTACGTTTTCAAGAGATGGTTCATTGCTTGAAAAAGTAATGCCAATTGCCGCCCGGTTTGTCAAGATAAAAGAAAACAATATTGTATTTAAATGTTTTGAGACATTTCTGGATCAGGCTGTTTCCGAATTTCTTAAAACCGAAAATAACGTTACCAAAAGCATATGTGGAAATATGATAAAAACCTGGGTGGCGGAAAATAAAAGTGTTACGAAAAAAGTAAAAGAGGTTCTTTTAGCACATATGAAACAGACGGTCCGGCCGGAAAAGCAATACCTTGTTTTGTCTTTGTTTGGCCTGAATATTTCACAAGTAAAAAAATGCCTTAATGATTTGGACAATAGGATGGATGCGGAGCTCCGGGAGCCGATAAAAGCCATTTTTGATGCGTGTAGAAAGGATTCCTTGGGTATAAGTACCATACTTCCTGAAATAATAGATTTTTATAATATACCGGAGCATTTGCCGGAAAAAAAAGATCTGAGCTGTATTTTTGACCACCAGATCGAATATGACCTGCCATCGGTAATGAGGATTATCGGATTAGCCCATATGGATTATTCTCCGGAACAAGTTGTCACCCGGGTGCTAAACAAAATATCCAAAGATAACGCCTCAGACAAAGATATTGGAAAGCTCCTAAAGCTCCTAAAGATCCTTGCAAAAATAATTGCCATGCCGAATGTGGAGAAAAATAGTCCTTATCTTTTGCTTTTGCCTGTAGTGGAAACAGTTTCTTGGAGATCCGTGGGATGGGAAAAATATTTGACGGAATGCCTTAGTATCCGTACGGATAAAGATAGGTTTTGGGGCGCAAAAAACGTACTTGCCATATTATTCAAGGAATGCTTAGACATTATTTCGACATGCCCGGCCTCGATAGCTTCCCATTTAAGCGAAAAATACTTAAACTGGGTATCTGAACAATTCAGCAGCCAAGCAATTTCTGAAAAGGAAAAAAAAGACCTTTTAACGATTTTTGCCGGCGCATTCAAATACGGGCGTCAAGATCTGCTTAATTTGGCTCCAATCCAGGAAATTATTCAAAAAGCAAACCAAATGATCGGTGATAAAGCAGATGAAAGAGGCGGCAATAAAATTGATGGATCAAAATATGAGGGAATAACATTTCAAAGAAATAACATTAAAAATCAAACGCCATGGGAATTCAAGAAGCCAATTTCGGATGCAGGGGAGAATGAAAATCTTAAGGGCAATGGTTACATTTGGTTGTAAATATTCAGTTTCAAAAACAATAAAAAGGAATAATAATATGTCATATATGCAGCAATTAAATTCCGAGTATCAGGAACGGATATTGAATGCGGCCCTTGTCTGCGAAGATACCAAACAGAAGTATACGGATAAAATACCCTGGCAGGCAATGTTTGCATCTTTCTTGGAACTTGCCGCACCGGAGATTCGAAAAGCCTTTTTCAGCAACACCAAGGAACCCATAAAGCCGGATGAATTCTTTGATTATCTAAAAGGAATAGTAAGGGGACTGCGCCATACCCGCACTTCGCTGAGCACCGAGGATATTGATTTCGATGAAGTAACTCTGCCATGGGTGCAAAAAATGTGTACCCTTGACGGCGGTGGAGATGTCCAGGCCATACAGGCCTTGGTTTGTGAACTGCACCCGGCTGTTTTGGAAAGCTTGGGCGATTTCTTTTACCTTGAAAAGGTAAACGCTGCTTTGGATAACTTGATTTCGGCCGGAACCGTCCAGAGAAGAGTTGTTTGGGCCTGTGGGCGTATTAAAAAAAGAATTATTCACCAAGCAGGCTTGGCAGGTACTGGAAGAAGCGTCCATCCGGGCAGCCGGAGCAGCACAAGGTTTTGTAATTCCGGTTCATTTATTGTCGGCGGTTCTATCGGCTAATAACAACAATATCGAGAATGCCCTGCGCCGCTTTCTTCCCATTTCATCCACCTATAATGATTTTCGAGACTATATAGATTCCCATATTAAGGTATTGCGGAATATCGCTGAGCCATTGGAATTAACCAGGGAAATAATAGCAGAGACGCTTCAGGATAAGCTGGTTCTGGCCTTATCTCTTATGTATCAAGGCAACAACAGCGACCGGATAAACGTCATTCATCTTTTTTGCGGTTTGCTGGAAAAAGATGAAGAACGCCACCATGGCATCATTACCGCTTATTTTAAAAATTCAAAAGCTGATGCTGCCAGGATTTTGGAAACAATTCGCCGGGCTTGCAGCGATAAAGAAGAAAACCTTCCTTTGTCAATTACGGAAGGGTTGGCTGGGCGCGATTTCACGTGGGAAGCTGAACAAGGAAATTTCGAGGGGAAGAGCGGTTTTGAAGAAACCGTCAATAATATTCTGGGAGTTATATACCGAAAAAAGTGCAATAGCGCGATTGTGCTGGCTCATGAAGGCACGGGCCGGACCTCATTTTTGGAGCAATTGGCGCTTACCATGTGTTCAAAGGAGCTTTCCAGCCTCCATTCAAAAAAGGTCGTAGTGCTGGATTGCTCAAAAATCCATCCTGAAGGGCGAAAAACGTTTCTGCAAAGGGCACTCGAATTTATTTATACCAAACGGGACGTCATTCTGGCCCTGGATGGCTTGGAATCGATATTTATTGGACAGGAATCCGTCTGCCGTAATCGGGACTGCCTTTCTGGAGCAGTTTCAGCACGCCTTGCAGAAAAATGCCTTGCAATTCATTATTACAGTCACGCCCTCCGGATATCATGCCACTCTGGCGCAGGATCATCGGGTGGCCAAATTATTCGAGGTGTTTTCCTTGAAAGAACCGAGCCGGGAAAAAACAGAGCAAATCCTGGCGGACGTTGTTCCGGTTCTTGAGCGGAAATACGGTATCAGCTTCAGTGCGGCTGCCGTACAGAAAACGCTGCAGCTTACGGAACAATATCTGCTTTCCGAGTATTTCCCGCAGAAGGCGATAACCGTTTTGGAGCGGGCAGCGGATTTCGAAAACATTTGTCAGGGATAAAACCGGCCAGGCCGGGGAGATTGGAGTGGCGGAGATTGTAGCTACCGTGGGCAGGATTACCGGGATACCGGAAGAGACTTTGCGGGGAGAAACAGGAAAGGTTGATTTTAATGCGGCGCTCGCGGCCTGTGTTGTGGGGCAGCTGGAAGCGGTTTCCATATGCGCCCGTGAATTGTCGCTTATAAAATCAGGGATGAAGGATTTGGAGCGCCCGGCCAGCGTTATGCTATTTGCCGGCATGACTGGAACAGGAAAGACTGAATTGGCCAAAACCATCGCAAATATGTATTCGGCTACCAAGCGGCTGGTGGTCTTTACCATGGGAAACTTTACGGAAGCCCATTCGATATCAGGGATTATCGGTGTTCCACCCGGATATGTAGGCCACGACCTGGGAGGACGCCTAATCAACGAAATAAACAAAGATCCATATTGCGTGATCCTTCTTGATGAAATCGAAAAGGCTCATCCGGAAATCTGGAAGCCGTTTTTGAACCTTTTTGACGAAGGCTGGATTGTGGATGCGCGCAATGTCCGAGCCAATGCCAGCCGTTGCATTTTCATTCTGACCAGTAATGTCGGGGCTGAAGCGGCATCCGGTTTGTATGAAAAGAATGCAACCAACGAATCCATTCAAGAGGCCGTAAAAGAAGCACTTTATCAGCATGAATTCAAGCCGGGTTTAAAATCATTTACTCCGGAATTTCTAGCCCGGATACAGCAAATAGTGGTGTTCCGGCCCCTCGATAAGGGGGCGCTTGGAAATATTGTTCACAAGCAAATAGAAGGCAAATGCGCCACGTACGGACGATTACGGTCAAAAAAACTTTCCATTAGAGAAAATGTTCGGAAGGCCCTTACCGAAGAATGCATGGCCCGTTATCGAAGCTCCAATGGAAGAGAGGGCGGACGGGTGGTCCGAAAAGTGATCAGTGAGTACATCGACGGCGCCTTGCAAGAATTGAACAGTGATAAGTTTCAGCGTGCCCAGGAAATATTCATAGATGGCTTGGACTTAAAGAAGCTGGACATAACCTTGAAGTCTTCCGGCCTCACCAAAGAAGAAGCCGGGTTGGAGTTAAATAAGATATTAACCCGTGCAAAAAATGCTGCAATGGAAAAGGTTTCAGTCTGGGCTGATGAAATCGAATCCCAATGTCAGCCCTTTTTGGAATCAACGGGAAGCAAGTCAAAGGTGATCTCAAAGAAGCAGATGCAGGACATTGAGAAAGCGTTTGAAAAAGCCATCCAGGAAAGCGAATCAGCCGTTAAGGCCTAAAACAGGAATAGCCGTGACCTCGTTGCAGGACGAATTAAAAGAATTTATAATCGACCGCAGATACCGGGTAGGGGAGATACTGGGGGAAGGCGGGTTTGGGGTTGTATGCAAAGGCATCCACGAGATTTTCGGCCGGAAAATACGGGACGTTGCGATAAAAATCATCAAGGACAAAATTCCTCCAGGCAAGGAATCCATGGTTTTTTCGGAAGCATTCATGCAAATCAATGCTTCCATTAATATTCCGGACGTTATTTTAAGAGATAACATTGTCACGGTTTATGATTTCGGCATCATTAAGGAAAAAGGGGACAAAGGATATATCATTATGGAATTGGTTCAGGGTGGGGATTTGGCCAAGGAAATCGATGCATTCCAAGGACCCATGCCGCCCGATACCGCACTGCGCCTTATTTTGCCGGTCATAGAAGGAATGGCGGGCTTGCATAAGCTGAATCCTCCCTTGATACATCGGGATCTGAAGCCGGAAAATATACTGTTGACAAAGGACGAAAAGATAAAAATAGCGGATTTCGGCTTATCTGTGCGGCTGGAACGAGGCCAAAGGATGGGCTGAAGGCGTGGCCGGGACGCGTATATATATGGGGGCGGAAGCCCTGGTCGGCGCAGCGAATGAAGCTTCCGATGTATTTGCTCTGGGTACCATTTGGTATAAAATGCTGACGGGAAAATATCCCTTCGATGATGCGGTTTCGGAAAATGGGAAAGAAGATGATGCCGCGCGGCTCTGGAGAATCAAGCTTCGGAAAACAGTGCGCCCATTGCCCCCCTGCGCCATTAATAAAACTTGTCCCGAAGCCACCAGCGAAATTATCCTGCGTTGTCTGGAACACGATCTTTCCAAAAGATTCCGGGACGCGGATCAGCTTTTAAAGGTGCTGCAAAAGAAAAAGTTGACAAGTGACGAGTATTTGAGGGAATCGGAAATACATTTTAAAAAAGCCCTTTTTCCCGAAGCATTCCGGCTGTCGGTGGAAGGTATAAAAAGCACACCCAAAGGGAAAACCGATTTTTTCCTGAGGTTCATTAAAACCGCCGCACTGATAAAATTGAAAACAAACGACAACGAGGTGCGCTTGGCTCTGGACGAATTAAAGGGTGAAGATGCAAAATGGCGGTGGATTAACCGGGGTGATGCACGGAAATATTTATGGGAAACGGCCCTGGAATTCTATAAACGAATCAATGATCCGATACACGTTCAAGCATTGGAAACACGATTGAAAGCCCTCTAACTCTCAGGAAGCATATGCTTTTCAGCACCAAAAAAAATCTTGCCGAGTCTTTCACGAATCTGCCTTCTTCCAACGCCGGTTTTATAACACTTTATAACGCCTATATTATGTTGGAAACCGAAATTGCCGCGCATAAGAACTTCACTCCGGAAGATTTGCGGCAGTGGCGGAGCATTCTGCTCCGCCTTCTGGATCTTACTTCCGGTATCCGGGTAGATCGCGCGATAGGGAGCAAGCTATGCCAGCATGTTACAGCCTGCGGCCGCCGATACTTGAATCAGAATCTTTCTGAGACCAAAGAACTTATTTTAAAATTATGCGAAGTATGCAAAGAAAATAAGCTTGATCAAGATCTGCTGTCTTTTGCGCAAAACGCTCCGGTCGAAAAATGTCCGGCGCCGATTGCCTGCATGATTTTCGGAAAGATAGGTTCCGGCGCAGCCGGGGCGGTAAGTTACTACAAGCAGCTTTGTAAGACTCTGCCGGGCCAGCAAGTAGTAATGGAGCACGCCGCCGCGGGAATTGAGAAAGTCCTGTCAAGGGCGTTTGTGGAACCCGGATACTCGGAAAATAACGAACTCTTATGTTGGATCGCCGCGGAATTCCCACCGTCCACCCCCTGGCGCAAGGCTGCGGAATTAATTCTTGGGCTTTGGCGGGGGAGTCTTAAAATTCAGAATTCCGCTTCGCTGGAACCGTATTACCAGGAATTTATTAATCTCAAAACCCCCATGGGGAATCAGGTTGCATTTACCATTGCCTGTATTTGCTCCAAGATTGAAGCCATCGGAAGTTTTATTGCGCCAAACGGAATTCCTATGGTCTGGGCGGGAATATACGAGCCGGTAATCCGTGCCTTTCTGACTTCGTTATCCGCACCATACCCGGATCTGCCCAAAAAGACCATTGCCCAGCCACTCCGAGAAAATTATCCGGTTGCTTTGTACCCCTTTGTCAGTTTATGCTTTGCCTCATATGCTTCCCGCCATATTCAGGGATTCAACTCTCAAAATATTTTTAAAGAGATACAGGGCCCATGGCGGATTTGGTGTGATCAGTTTCGGACACAAGGAAGTTCCCTATCAGATAAATCCGGACCTGGCTAGTTACCGGAAAATGCTGTTTTCCGAAGCCGTATCAACCACGGTAAAAGAAGAAATTGCACCCTGGGTAATAGAATACTCGTATTTCCGGGAAGGCGTTGATCCGGCCCTGAATATGCTTAACACCTTTGCTGTCAATTTCCGGGAAGCTGCTCAAAAGCGACTGGATGCGTTGCTTGGCCGGCACAAACCTATTTGCTCACCGGGAGGGGAAACGCTCAACGATCTAATCTGTCTTATCCGGTATGCTGTGGTGCGGAAAGACACGTCTCTGCTTGAGGAAGCGCAAACCTTTCCACTTTTCAAGGATTTGAATGAGTTTGAGCAGCAGTTTTGCTTATTGGCACACAGGCTTTTATCCGCCCAATTCCCGGAAAGCCAGGATTACGCGGCAACTCGTAAAATAGGAATTCACGGATTGCCTTTGGTTTATCATTTGGCTGCCAATAAAGCTTTGGCCAATAATGATGCCAATGAAGCCATCAGCCTTCTGGAGTTGGGATGCGCAAAAGGGCCGGCGATTGTCGGATGGAAAGAATTACTGGCCCAGGCCTATGTTTCCGTTGGACGGAAAAATGAGGCCAGGGGTTTGCTGGAGCAGGCCAACCATGTCCTTTCCGTCGATGCTTCTGAGCTCTTTGGTTGGATATTATTTACCGACGTTTTCCCCACAGTTGAATCCCTTGTTGAAATCGCTTTGTATCCGGAATCCATGCGCTCCGGAAATCGAGCCCAGCAATTGGAAAAATCCTTGAACTGCCTAAGAAAAGACAATAGCCTGATTGGGTTAGTACAGGCGATTCAGGCCTCCGTCGGCCAGCCTGAGATGCCACCTGCCTCGGCCCATTATCCGGAATTCGCCCGCGTCTGGCACGCTCTGCGCTGTGCCCTTACCACACCGGATCCGGAAATCTTCTGGCGCCAAATGGACAGGATTAAGGAATGGAATACTCCTTCCCAGGAAGCCATTATAAAAAAAGCGGCGGAAAAATTCCTCTCCACGTTCGATGCCGGAAACCCCCGGAATCGCCCGGATCTGGAACGGTTGCTCCATTATCAGGAGATTAAATTGGAGGATTTCTTTGAGGCTCGCTTAATTGAAGATATTACCAAAGGGACGCCTGTCAAGGTCCTAAAGGACCGATACCAGGACTTATATACTACCAGCCATTTCTGGTATGCATTGGTGGCGCTATATGCGCATTTGGAAGATCGGGATTTTACGGCTGCTCTTCAAATACTTGATTTTGCCCTAAAGGATGATTTGTGCTACGAAGCGCAGATGTGCAGAATTCTTTGCCAGGTTCGGCTAAAACAATATGATAAGCTTTCCCTTTCCATTTCCCAAATCTTGGCCGACAATGAACCGGTTGCAGGAAAAGCTTTGGCCAGGTTCGGTTTACAGATTTCGATAATCAATGAATTTTCGGATACTAAAGCTCTTTTGCAGGAAGCCGTCCGGATTGGGCTGGATCTGGCTGCTCTGCCGGTTACGTTCCGGAGCTTGTTGCTTAGAAAAGTCCTTGCCATGCTAGGGAAAACCTCAGTTTCGGATATCGCTGCCATGGTGGGTTCTATTTTTGATCCTCCTGCCATGGCTTTGATTCGCATTCTGGGATCGCCCTATCAAGACACGCTGTCTTCTCTTTCCAGCCTTAAAGCGTCAGGCGGCTGGGGTATGTTTATTTACAGAAAGGTAACATGGTTGTTTCTGGATGAATTGAAACGGAATACGGGCAATACCAGTCTGATTTCTTCGTATGTAGGCCGGGTGTTGCCCTTTATAAAAAACAACACTCTGGAAATTCCCACTGAGGAATTAAGCGCTCTGGAAAACCTGGCCTTATCTTTAAATGGTTACGATCAATGCTTCCCCTCGCTCCAGGGCGTTCTGATGATACAAGAGGTTGAAGACGTTGCGTGGCTATCAAATGGTTTGCTCCGGAACTTGGGTTATCCGACTGATCCATCGGCTTTTGATAGCGCTTCAAAAAAATATTTAGCGCCAAATGAACCGGAACACTTGGACAGACTTTGGCTTTTTTGCGGGGTCGTCTCTTGCTGGATTGAGCACCTTGAGTCGAAAAAAATCATAGCCAAGAGTTGCGAACAATTGCTCAAATGGCTTACCGCGGCCAGAATCGCATTTTTCGGCAATGATAACTTTGAAAATTGGATCTTGAAAAAACGGCGTGTTTTGCCGGAAGCTGAACAATATATCGAACATCTGAAAGATTTTCTGGAATCCGCGGAATCCCCGGACAGGGCTATCTATGGTTGGATTTTAGATTTATTGCTGGATCAAGTGGATAGCTTTTTTACCCAAAACAAAATTCCCCAGGCTCGTAGATATGCCGATGTTTTGCAACAAATTGAGGACGCGCCTTACCGGCTTTTGGAAGGATACGGCTTTGCGGACTCTGCAAACCGCAGGTTTTCCGGAAATCTCCAACAAAAAGTCGCGGGAACAATTGAAAAGTGGATCCAGAATAAAAAGGGAAGTTTGGAAACTTCCATGCGGCCATCTGAAGAGGAGAGGTTGCATTATAAGCATAATTATCGTATTGGCCTGGATATCATCCGAAAAATACTCGAGGTTTTCCCGAAGAATAAAGGGGTGCTCCGGCTGGGCCTGTTTTACGCAAACGCATGGAATGAGGATCATAAGAAAAGATATGAAGATGTAGACCTTAAGCCTGGCGGGCAAGCGAATAAAAAAATATCCGAAGTTATTATTGAATATTCAAATTTCCTGGCCGATGCTTTGGTCCCGCTCTGCACCCGGGGGGAGCAACATGAGCATGAGCCTGAAAACCAGGCCCTGGGGAAGCATTATTTTTTTAAAGCGTTGGTGGAAAACCAGGGCAATCCCTTCAGCACTATTGAACAAATAATGCAATGGACTCCCGGACATTCCGACGTTTTTTATTTTTATCGGAATCAGATTATTGAGGAATTCAATAAGCAAAGAATTGGGAAGGACCAAGCACGGGAAAAACTGGAAAAGTTAAAGAATTTGGTTTCTTCAAAAAACGAAATTCGTCAAAAATTTATCAAAGATCTGGAAGAACTGAAAAATTTATCATAGGGAATTAAAAATATGCGGAAATGGAAAAATCCTTTTTTAACTCTGTCCTTGACTCCGGCCACGGGTAATAAAGAAATCCAGGCCCGCTACAATGAAATTAAAATGGCTGAGCCGGACCAGGAGCTTACTGCGCGGAGCGCCCGCGAAGAACTGACGCAAAATATACAGAAAATCATTCCTGCCTTTTTAACCGCAATACCGGACTTGACCTTGCCCGAGAAACAGATAAAGGAATTGAAAAAGAGAAACCGTGCGAGAAAAGAGATTAACGAGGAGCTTTTGTCGGAGGCCTTTTCCCAATTGGGGTTGCCGGCGGAACAGAGGGTTCCTACCCTGGAAGATGTTGAATTTGAGGTTATAGACAAAATGGAACAGGGACTTAATCTAGCGTTGCATGCGAAGAAACGGCCCAATATCAATAAATCCGATATAAATATTGCTCCTGCAATCACCCTAAACACGGCTACGCCTATTGCAGTGCCGGCACAAATTAAGGAGTAAAATCAATGCTTGACCCATTTAATCCTGGAAAGGGAAACCCCCTTTTGCTTTGCGAAGAATTAATCAGGGCCTCCCAAAAGGACAAAAATGATCTTAAGGAAAAGTCGGACGGGGAACAGGTCCGGATGCTAAAATCAGTGTCCCTGATTGCTCGTCAATATATGCGCTTGCAAGAGGCGCTCGATAAGCTCCAGAAAAAGGGAATACTACCGGAAGGCGATTTGCCGTCATTACAAACACCCATTACCAATATCAATTCCCTATGGGAAAGAATGGGGCTAAGGCTGGTTACAGCTCAAACCGGACCGTTAACCAATGAGACCCTGCGGTTGTTCGATGTGGTCACCGGCGTTCCACGCGCGGACATTACTGAAGTAATGGTTGAATCCACGATAGAACCGGCGGTTTTATATAATTCAAACTTGTTTATGAAAGGCGCGGTTCAGGTGCTACAGCCGGCTCAGAATTCACCGATTCCGGAAACCAGCTTACCCATAGATGCTCAAACGCCAAAAAATACAATCCAAAATGGAGGAGACATTGAAAATAAGTAAAGCAGTAGGAATAGACCTGGGGACTACTCGTTCCCTTATTGGAATATTGGATGCGGAAGACAAAATTATTCATCTATGGAAAGATGGATTTGGGAAGGCAACCGTTCCGTCGGTGGTGCAGTGGGATCCGGAAAAAAAAGAGTTCAAAGTCGGCGAGGATGCTTTACTCACAAGGCATAAAAAGCCCTATCCTATTCGATCCATAAAACGATCCATGGGATTCAATGTCGCCATTGAGCATGGAGATATGAAGATGCATCCGGAAGAAGTGTCCGCGGAGATTCTTAAGTTCCTGAAAAAATGCGGAGAAACGCTGGTCGTGGAAAAGTTTGGTAAATCCAGTGACGGGAAAACTCCCTACATCGTAGATCGGGCAATCGTGACCATCCCCGCTTATTTCAATAATCCCCAGATTGAAGCCACCCGAAAAGCGGCTGAATTATCCGGCCTCAAAACGCTGGAGCTGCTTCACGAACCGACTGCGGCGGCCCTTTACTATTGCTGGCATCATAATATTAACGATGGAAATTTCTTGGTATACGACTTGGGAGGAGGGACTTTTGATGTATCTATTCTAAGGAGATCAGAAGGTGTATTTGAAATTCTTGGGATTTGTGGAGACATGGTACTGGGCGGGGATACATTCGATATGGCCTTGGCATCTTTTATCTTGGATAACCTAAAGAAAGGTGGAAAGTACAACTTGAATCTTGATGTCCAAAAGGATCCGCAGGATAAAGCCCTTTTCGATTATTACGTATGGAGAGCGGAAGGGATTAAAATGCAATTATCCACTGAAATGCAAGTGCTTTTTTGTGATAGTGCGTGTCCCTTCCCGGATAAAAACGGCAATGCTATCCATGTGGAGATGAAAATAACTCGTCCGCAGTTTGAAGAACTGATAGCCCCGCATATTAATCGGTCGATTGATGAAATTGTAAAAACAGCGTTGAATCTTGCCGCCGAAAAAGCAAAAGGCACCTTTAAAGGCCTGGAAGATATCGATTATATCCTGCTGGTGGGCGGATCCACCTGGATTCCATTTGTTAAAAGCACTGTTCGGGAAAAGCTTTGTAAAAAAGGAGATAAGCCGGGCCGCGCCAAATGCGAAGATGTCTTCCAGGACGAGCCGGATGAATGCGTGGCCATGGGAGCGGCTCTGCAGGCGGCCGCCTCAGGCGGAATAATCTATAAGGACGAGGAAAACAATTTATCGGTCCACATCAAGGGGGCCGCACTGGTGTCGAATGAAGAATATCGCTTAAGAGGGAATGTGTACCGGGATGATCCGGAAAAGGAAAAGGCAAGTTCCCCTTTTAGCGGGTACAGCATAAGTCTTTTGCAGGATGGGGAGTCTTTCGGAGAAACCGAAGTTGGGGTTGATGGGGGATTCGGTTTTGAGGAGATTTATCTGGATCAGGGGAAGGCATCCAAGGTTACCCTGGCTTTGCATAACCTGGAACATAAGGAAATTGGGAGGTACACCCGCACCGTTGGTCTGGGCGAGGGTGTAGGAAATGAAGGTGCAACCGTGAATTCCCAGCCGATTTGGTTATGGGTACTCGAAAACAACGGCGCAAAGGTTAAGAAGCCTCTGGTTGAAGCAAGTGAGTCTCTTCCATGCGAAAAAGAATTTTCATTTTTTACCAATAACCCTAAAATGGTTACATTCTGGCTTCATCAAGGGAATGTGGAAATTAAAAAAGTCACTCATACTTTTGATGTTGAACTTCCGATTGGTACCAAAATTGACTTTAGCATGCATATGGACATTCAAAACATTATTATTATCCGATCTAAAATTGAAGGCTTGGATCCGTTTGTAATGGAGTTGGAACCGCCGCCTCCCCCTAAACCGCCTACCAAGGAAGATGTGGATAATTTGAATGCGCAGTTCAACGCCATTAAAACCGAATTGCAGCCGCTTAAGCGGAAAATGGCTGAGCAAAAGGTAAACAATATTATTGAGGAAATAAATATGGCTTTGGCCCAGGGGGATACTGCCCTGGCTTTTGAAAGAATAGCGTCTTTCAAAGGGATTATTGATGAAATTTCCGCGAGCAAAGTGGCATTGAATCCTTCACGCGACAAATTCGATGAGCTGATTGAATCGACCCGGGAAGCTATTGGGAGCGTTCGAGCTGAATTAGGTTCTAAAGCGGATGAATTTCTAAAGAATATCGATGCCCAAGTTCAAATAGCGACTAAAGCCTATCAGGACTCTGAACAGCAAATTTTGAGCGAATGTGTTTCGGCCATTAACACCATGAAAGAATTTGCGGAAAGCAAGGTGAAGTCCAAGGCTGGTGCAGGCGAAAGACCCCCGCTAAACCTAATAGTGCCGTTTCTCAGTCAAAGATTTATGGGAGAATTGCAAATCCTAAAGCGGGATTGTACGGATGCTTCCGTAGCGAGTGAAATCAGAGGAATAATAAACGATTTGGAAACTATTCCAGTGTTGTTGGCTTCGGAACAGGAGGCGCAGCAATATGTTCCCATCATTCAAAAAGCCCAAAAAATGATTGAAAAAGTTAAACGGATGTTGGGACAACCGGTATCGGAAGAATCGTCATTGCCAAGCATAAGATAATAGGGGGATATGTGGCAGAAACTATTGAAATTAAATGTCCGGCTTGCGGCAGCGGGTGCAATCCATTAATAATGAATTGCAAATCATGCGGATCTAGGGTTGTCGAATATATAGCCCTGCAACGCCGGGTGGAAGCTCTGGAAAAAGCCGCGGGTATTTCAATGAATTCAAGCAAATGGGTTGAATCAATTCGGCTATTTTCAGTATTGCTGGAATACCGTCCGCAGCAGCCACGTTACCTGAAAGGCTTGGCCTCGGCCTGCCTTAAAATAGGAGAGCAGGAGCATGCCCGGGAAATCCTTGAAGAACTGGGTGGACGCTTTAAGAACGATGCGGAACTTGAGGTATTACGGTCTCAGCTCAATGAACTCAAAGAAAGAGGCGCGATATGAGCTCAACGAAAAGCTTCAAGGGACTAAAAGTATTTATAAGCCATTCGAATAAGGATAAACCTACGATTGAACTGCTTTGCTCAATTCTTGAAAAAAAAGGTTTACGATGTTGGGTTGCGCCCCGGAATATTCAGGCAGGCGCGCGCTTTCCGGCTGCCATTATGGATGGTATAGAAACCAGTGACGTTTTCCTGGTGATGATATCGGAGAATTCAAATGAATCCAAATATGTTCCCCGTGAGCTTGAGATTGCTGATGCTATCGGGATCCCGATAATTCCCGTATGTATTACGGCCGTGGCCAACTTGCATCCGGCAATAAAATTATTATGCAATTTATTGCAAATGTTCAAGCTTTATGAAGGCGTTTTGGAAGAAAGATGCAATTCGCTAGGCGATATAATTCTCGGAATTTCAGGTATGCCGCCAAGAATAGAGCCGAAGCCGACCATGATGGAAATTGGAACATTGCCGAAGCTAAAAACAAAAGCGCCATATCCCTTAGCGCTGAGCATAAACGCGGTAATAGAGCAGGAAATAAATCCAAAGGCAGAAGCATACGATTCCGCGATCTTTAATTTGGTGGATGTGTTTGTAAAATTCTGCGGTTCGGTACTTATTGCATTATACCGATCCTTGCCAGACGACCAAATTTCTGCGGAGTTTGATGCCATAATCGCGGAAATCTCCAATGGACAATCCCGCTCTTGGGTCAAAATTATTTATTCTTTGCCGGACACATTAAAGGATAAAAACGGGCTTCCGGAAATAGGGCAGAAAATATCCGGATTTTTGGGGAGTCAGGAAAACCTCCATTCCTTGCAGCCGCATCTAAAGCAATTATCGGAGCAGGTTCCGGTTGTAGGTTTTAAAGCATATACTTTAAGGCCGCAAGTGCTGTTTCTGGCTCTGGCGCTGGAATATCAAACCAGATATTTCCAGAAGAAAATCGCAAATTCCGAATCAATCATAAAAATAATCAGGGATGGCATGGCGGAGCTAATCGCTGAGTTGGGGAAAATCACGGACATGAAAATCGCCGCAATAAAGTCCTTTTGGCCGGATAAATCGAATAGAACCTTTGTGCACAATATTACGGAATTTGTTAATCTTAAAGCAGTGGAAAGCGACAGACAATTCACTTCCTCAAACTGGGATATTATAGATCCCCGGCACATTATCCTATATGGTGACAATCTGCAAAGTGGATTTATTGATCTTTTCCCATTTATGATTGCGTCCGAAACATTTGATGATATCTTATTGTGGGAAAAGACCGAAGATTTCACTCGCATTGTTTCCCGCCAACTTCGGGATTGCGTTGCCAAGGATATGGAAGTAGGGCAAGACAAATTTCTGAGCCGGATCAAAACTCGTACAATCAGCAAAACTATCAACGTTGGCGATAACCAAGAAACTCCCGATATAATGGAAGCTATAAATTCCGTCCGGCAATTTATTGTCGAGAAAGTCAAGAACCCGCAATGTAAAATTGAATTGGAAGGAAGGCTAAAGTCACTCGAAGAACATCTGGAAGCTGATTTTCAAAAAGCGATATCGGTAAACATTAACGCTTGGATCGACAAGCTAAGCCAAATTAAAGTCCTTGGATCCAAAGGTTGTTTTCCAAAATTAGAGCCGACGGAACATGATTATATCCTGACGGATGAAAACAAAGGGAAATATATTGTTCCGGAGTTGTTTTTTAATGCCCATCCGCAATTGCAGTCGGAAATATTAAAATCCACGGGTATTGCCCATAAAGCAACCTCCAAGGAGGTTGGCGTTATCCTTTATTTAGGCATTGCCGAGGCCGCAAAAAACAATGGGGGAGCTCTGGGCGTAGAACATTTAATGATCGCTGCTTCGAAACTCTGTTCAAGATTAATACTGGATTGGTATGATGCCATTGGAATACCCCCCAAGCATCATCGTGACCTGACTAGGAAGTGCATTGATCTGCGCTCCGAAGGCAAGGAATTGAAAAAACGGGAAGGCCTGTCGTTGAAACCGAGACTTATTCGTGTATTGGAAATGGCTGTGGAAGAGGCCAACCTGGCAAATAGAGAAACAATTTTGCTGGTTGATGTTTTCTCGGCAATATTGCGTGAAGGCTATTCTGTTTCAATTAAGGTCTTGACCAATTATTACGGAATTCCACGAGATAGATTATTAAGTGAATATTATTCGATTTTAAGAAAGACATCTTAATTGTCTTGCTATAATTGATTTAAAGGAGAAATTACATGACAATCTCTCAATTGCTTTATGATACATTCGCAGCCAATGGGCTAAGTGTTTTCATAAATACAATCAATGCCTTGGTTTTTATCATTGGCCTATTTATCCTCATTCGTGCCATGCTACTGTTAAAGGTTAACCGGAATGACCTTGCCATTTTGGAAAATATACTGCGAAAGCAAGAGGAAATTCCTAAAAAGGACGACTTGCTATCGATTGCCAATACTTCCGGGTTCCATTCAAATGGAGTAATTCTCAGGATTTTAGGCGCCTTGAATTCACTTTCAAAAACCAGCATGGAGGATCGCGACAAATTAATGCAAATTGAAGACATCCGTAATGAGGCCCGTACCGCCCTCCCCAAAGCGGTACCTGGACTGGCTGTAAGCATTGGTTTTTTTGGAACTGTAGTCGGCCTTTTTTGGGCGATTGATTCCATGCCGGCGATGTTCCGGGTGGAAGGAGGCTTAGCCTCGGAGGCGGGGTTGCAAGGTCTTACCGCCTCGATGGTGTCGGCTTTAGACGGAATGAGAACGGCATTCGGGACCACCATAGTAGGATTAGTCAGCGCGGTAGCGCTGGCCATTGGTAATGTGATTTACAAGGTATTTTATGACAGATATGATCATCGTTTGCAAAGAGCGGTTATTCTTAAAGTTTACCCTTCTTTCGCCATTCCAGAGAAGGACAACTTAATTGATAAGTTAGTTGAAATAATGAATGCTTCCCGTGAAACGCTGCGAACCATCGAGCACAGTAACAGCAGGCTGGTGCAATCCGTCGGAGATCTCGCGGCGAATATGGGGACATACAACCGAGATAACGAGAAAATAATAAAACATGTGGCCAGTGTCGTTAAGGAATTCCTGGAATCGCAAAAAACGGTCAAGGAAGTGCATGAATCCATAAATTCCATAGCCAAGGAAATGCACGGCAGTTATGCTCGGATTCAGGGTTTGCTTGATTCCGGAACGCACGATCGGGAAGCCTTTTTGGCATATCTTCAGGATAGCCGAAACGAGATAGTTGAAACCGGTAAGATTCAACACGAAATGTATTCTGAAACCAACAAGGCATTTCTGCGACATCTGGATACCTCCATGGAGGAAAATCTGGAACGAGTGGTAAAAACATATAATACGTTCCAGCAGAATTTTACCGATACTCAGCAGTGCCTTATCGATAAGGCGGTAGAAGAGTACAAACAATTATCCGAAAATAATGGGCAACTGACCCGGGAAGTTGTGGAGGGTTTGCGTAAATCCTTGGAGGAATTTAAAACCAATGTAGTGCAGAATAATGATCAATATGAAAAGCAAACCCAGAAACTAATCAAGGAGATGAGCGGAATTCTCCAGAAAGTGATAGAGTCAAACAGCATTGCCATTGGAGCTTTTAAATGAGCAGCGGACGAAAACGGTCTGGCGAATATTTTGGGGAAAACCAGGTGTTAAGCGACATCATGGGGGGGATAATATTTTTTCTTATCCTATTTATTTTTATCCAGCAAATTCAATTTATCAAGGTTTTCGAGAGAATGAAAATAAGCACTCTTCAGGAATTCATACGAAAGGAGATAGAATCCGCATGCGTAAAAGCCAATCTGCAAGAGCCGGCTATTGTGGTTGATGATGGAAACCCGTTGCTGCAAAAAATAGTTCTGACGAACGATGCGTTGCGTTTCGCATCCGGAGATGTAAAACTGCGAAGAAAGGAAGATGAACTTATTTTAAAAACCGTGGGCGAAGTATTGCGAATAAACGAAGAGGTTCTGCAATCGGTCACTATTGAAGGGCATGCCGACACTGTGCTATTAAGTGAAGGAATGCAAAGTTTATACCCTACAAATTGGGAGCTTTCATCCGGAAGAGCAACAACGGTTGTCCGCTTCCTGGCCGACTCCGTTAACTTTAACCCGTATAAGCTTAAAAGCGCTGGGTTTTCCAGTTATCATCCCATAAATCCAGATTCCATCAATCTTAACCGCCGGATAGAAATAGGAATCCTATATTCCTATGACAAGCAATTCATGTCATGTATTCGCGCAAAAGAGATATTCAAGATGGAGGATATTGCGGCGAAAAGTAAGAAAACAAATAGCGATAATGAAGCTGTTCGTATATCAAGAAATATGGATAACGATGTTGCAAATTTGAAAGCAGATAGCTTAAAAAATGGAATAGAAAAGTCCACATTTGCTTCGCGGGATTTCAAAATATTGACCCGGCGCAACCGGTAGCCACCATTTTGAATAATATCCCGGGCGAAAACAAAGCGGGAGAGGCCTTAAGAAAGAGTATTAAACCTCGAGCTTCTGCAAACGGTTACCGGTGCACGGTGACAAATGAAGGAAATTCCAATGGCGTCTGTGGCAGGAATTTTATCAATAAGCAGTTTCTGTTAAAACATCTTGAACGGGACCATAACTTGTCCGGATTAGAACGCGACAAGTATCTTCTAAAATGAGAACAGTATCCATTAAGAATGCCAGAAATTTGCCAATATACATTGGTATCACCGGAGGAATAGTTGAGAATAAGTAGGGCAGTCGGGATAGATTTGGGGACAACCTATTCTCGTATTGGAATACTGGACATGGAATACAAAGTTATTCATCTATGGAAAGATGGATTTGGGAAGGCAACGGTTCCGTCGGTGGTGCAGTGGGATCCGGAAAAAAAAGAGTTCAAAGTCGGCGAGGATGCTTTACTCACTAGGCATAAAAAGCCTTATCCCATTCGATCTATAAAGCGATCCATGGGATTCAATGTCGCCATTGAGCATGGAGATATTAAGATGCATCCGGAAGACGTATCCGCAGAGATTCTTAAGTTCCTGAAAAAATGCGGAGAAACGCTGGTAGCTGAAAAGTTTGGTAAATCCAGTGACGGGAAGACTCCCTACATCGTCGATCGGGCAATAGTGACAATCCCCGCTTATTTCAATAATCCCCAGATTGAAGCCACCCGAAAAGCGGCTGAGTTATCGGGCCTCAAAACGCTGGAACTGCTTCACGAACCGACTGCCGCCACCCTTTACTATTGCTGGCATCATAAGATTAACGATGGTAATTTTTTGGTATACGACCTGGGAGGCGGGACTTTCGATGTGTCTATTCTAAGGAGATCTGAAGGTGTATTTGAAATTCTTGGGATTTGCGGCGACATGGTACTTGGTGGGGATACGTTCGATATGGCACTGGCATCTTTTATCTTGGATAACCTGAAGAAAGGTGGAAAGTACAACTTGAATCTTGATGTCCAAAAGGATCCGCAGGATAAAGCCCTTTTCGATTATTACGTATGGAGAGCGGAAGGGATTAAAATGCAATTATCCACTGAAATGCAGGTGCTTTTTTGTGATGGTGCGTGCCCCTTCCCGGATAAAAACGGCAATGCCATCCATGTGGAGATGAAAATAACCCGTCCGCAGTTTGAAGAACTGATAGCCCCGCATATTAATCGGTCGATTGATGAAATTGTAAAGACAGCGTTGAATCTTGCCTCCGAAAAAGCAAAAGGCACCTTTAAAGGCTTAGAAGATATCGATTATATCCTGCTGGTGGGCGGATCCACCTGGATTCCATTTGTTAAAAGCACTGTCCGGGAAAAGCTTTGTAAAAAAGGAGATAAGCCTGGCCGCGCTAAATGTGAAGATGTCTTCCAGGACGAGCCGGATGAATGCGTGGCCATGGGAGCGGCTCTGCAGGCGGCCGCCTCAGGCGGAATAATCTATAAGGACGAGGAAAATAATTTATCGGTCCACATCAAGAGTGCCGCCCTGGTGTCGAATGAAGAATATCGCTTAAGAGGGAATGTGTACCGTGACGATCCGGAAAAGGAAAAGGCGGGTTCCCCTTTTAACGGGTATAGCATAAATCTTTTGCAGGATGGGGAGTCTTTCGGAGAAACCGAAGTTGGGGTTGATGGGGGATTCTGTTTTGAGGGAATTTATCTGGATCCGGGGAAGGCATCCAAGGTTACCCTGGCTTTGCATAACCTGGAACATAAGGAAATTGGGAGGTACACCCGCACCGTTGGTCTGGGCGAGGGTGTTGGAAATGAAGGTGCAACGGTGAATTCTCAGCCGATCTGGTTGTGGGTACTCAAAAACAACGGTGCATGGGTTAAGGAGATTCTGGTTGAAGCAAGTGAGTCACTTCCATGCGAAAAAGAATTTCTATTTTTTACCGATAACCCTAAAATGATTACATTCTGGCTTTATCAAGGGAATGTGGAAATTAAAAAAGTCACCCAAACTTTTGATGTCGAACTCCCGATTGGTACCAAGATTGATTTTAGCATGCATCTGGATATTCAATCCAATATTATTATCCGATCTAAAATTGAAGGCCTGGCTCCGTTTGTGATGGAGTTAGAGCCGCCGCCTCCCCCCAAACCGCCTACCAAGGAAGATGTGGATAATTTGAATGCGCAGTTTAACGCCATTAAAACCGAATTGCAGCCGATTAAACGGAAAATGGCTGAGCAAAAGGTAAATAATCTTATTGTAAAGAAAAATGGTTATATGATTAACGGCTGTTTTTTTTATTATAGGTTTTGTGGTTCTGCATTATGTTAAGGAACCGCCTATGCCGAAAAAAAGAGAGGTCTGGGGAGGATATTTGACACTATCCTAATTACTCTATTTTTGCAATTATTGAATTGACAAGTTACAGTTAATATATTTGAACAAATAAATAGACGAGGAGTGTGATTACGAGCATATTTAAAATAGAGATTATTGCGGCAAATCCAAAAAAAGAGGAGTTGTATTCCGCGCCAATTGAAGGATTGGTGGATACAGACTCCGAATTGGAACTTTCCAGAGAATTGAAATATTCGCAATTTGAATTTCGAAAAAAATGGAACATGGTTGAAGAAAACATTCCTTGAGGAATAAACTGTCTCTATTACAAGAATCTAATAAAAAATATCCGATAAATTGAATGATAAGGAAACTAAGCAGCAAACATAACTCAACAAATAAAGTGTAAAATCAATCAAGATATGAATACCACAATAGAACAAATTTATTTCTGGCTCGAATCCCCCGAAGACGCTTTGCCGAAGGACGCATGGGCATGAAAGAACGTATCTTCATCAGCAGTGTTCAGAAGGAGCTTGCCGTTGAACGTCTGGCGCTCTGTAACTTTATCAATGGTGATCCATTGTGCCATCGGTTTTTCTGAACGTCTTACTCTTTGAAGACCTTCCGGCTCAGATTGTCGTGCTGACCACGTATACCTTAAGCAGGTCAGGCGATGTGCCGTTTATATCGGAATGTTCGGTTGTGACTACGAAATGAGGACACCGATGGCATATCACCCACTGAACGGGAGTTCGACTACGCCACTCAACTCGGGAAGACCCGTCTCATTTTTGTATGAGGTACCGACGACAGACGGGCATCGGAAAAATGGAAGCCTTGATCCAAAAGCCGGTAACGAGCTTATTCGTCGTCGAGGCATCGATGCCTTGACGACGCTGCGGTTTATACCAGCCTTGTGGAACATCTGGAGAGGAACGGACGGCTCCGCACCAAGCCTTTTGCAGCCGCAGCCTGCCCCGATGCCACCCTTGCCGATATTGCTGAAGAAAGGTGAAGTGGTTTCTAGGGCTTGCACGCCGCGAACGTCAATACCCTTTACGAGAAGACGCGCCGCCTGCCGAAGCCCTGGCACACATGAACCTTCTCGATGCCGGACAGCCCAGCCACGCCGCAGTCTTGCTTTTCGCCCATCAGCCTCAACGTTTTCTCATCACGTCAGAAGTCAAGTGTATGCACTTTCACGGCATGGAAGTCCGCAAGCCTATTCCTTCCTACCAGATTTATCGTGGAACCGTCTTTGAACTCGTGGATCAGGCGGTGGATTTCGTCATGTCCAAGATCAATCGCACCGTCGGTACCCGAGCTCTCGGCCCGCAGGCACCGGTCAAATACGAACTGCCGCGTGAAGCCGTTGCGGAAGCCATCGTAAACGCTGTCGCTCACCGTGACTACACCAGCAATGCAAGTGTGCAGGTCATGCTTTTCGCCAACCGGCTGGAGGTCTGGAACCCCGGCAAACTTCCGCTATCGCTGTCCATTGAGCAACTGCGTCTACCCCACGCCTCCATACCTCGGAATCCACTAATTGCTGAGCCTTTGTTTCTGGCCCATTACGCTGAGAAAGCCGGAAGCGGTATCCTAGACATGATCGTCCTCTGCCGAAAAGCGGGCCTGTCGACACCCCAGTTCAGGCAGGAAGGCGGTCAGTTTATCCAGACGCTCTGGCGCCCTAAGCCCGACACTGTATTACAAGTTAAGGCCCAAGAGGCCCAAGTCGGGGCCCAAGTCGAACTCTCCGCAACCGAGATCGCTTTGTTGAAAGCCTGCTCAAGTATCGCTTCAAAATGGGTAGAAATTATCTATGCTCTTGGAGGGTATAGAATGGCACCGGTAATTCAACCAAGTATGGATCTGTTGCTACTCGTCGCATACTTTGAAATTATTGTACTCACGTTACTAGTCGTTAAAATATAGATCTATACAGGAAGGCAGGAGGTTGTTCACTATAATAAAGGTATAGTCGTGAATAGTTTGCTGTTTTAAAGATTGTAGTCAGCTAATGTTATGCCAGGTTTGATAGACTGTATCCTGATATTGTGGTGACATTGAACTTTCCGAGATGCTTCTACTCATTATTATCAAAAGAAGGTTGATTCAGTCCGCCAGAAGAGGAACGAATCAACGTAGATAAGCCTCGAATCGGTCAGACTCATTGAAGATCGAAAAAATCGAACACGATCTTGCAGGCATTGTCCAGGAAATCGAAGACTGTACCCAGGAAATAAATTTCCTAAAAGCAAAACAGGAAAAACTGCTGGTTAAAGAAAAAGACCTGAGTGAAAAAACAACGGCCTTCAGCCACAAACTCCAGGAACATGAAAAGGAAATGCTTGATAGCCTGCAGACTGTAATCCTGATGAAACCCGAAGAAAAGATCAGTTTATTACAGGCTTCAAAGCAATCAGCACCCATGCCTGATGTTAAGCCTTCCACAGCAATACAGCAGGTGCAAAATTCTTCGCCGGAACCTTCAAGCAAAATCCAGCCTGAAAAGGAAGAAGTGCTTGCCGAACAAAAATCCTTGAATCCATCTTCCGATTCGATTTATAAGGTGTATAAACAGGCAGAACATTCCCGCTTTCCCAAATCAATAGTTAAAACCGATAAAGGCAGGATCCTTGGAGAATACTATTATGATCCAAAGGTCTATAAGAATTCAAGAAGTTATATCTTTAATGGAAAATATTTTATTGATCAACTTAGAAAAGGTGTGGAACTTTTCAGGATAGACGAAACCAATGCTACAATACTAAATGATTTTGTATTAATGGCATCCGACATATTAAACAGAATTCAAACACGCAATAACATACATTTTGAAGTAAGTACCAACGAAATACTCAACAGCGGATCGCTTACTGAACTTATGGAAAACATCAAGACTCGCGAACTAAACAAGATCGATGGTTTCTGCAGCCGATATGCAAAAAAGATTGAGATGTTGGGCCAGAACCACGAAATGATTCTTGCAGAACAACTTGCCAATCTCAGCAACGTGAATTCAAATGCCAGCTAATAAAATATCATTAAAAGCCCCGAAAGACGCACACGATCTTGCTGAAAAACAGAGAAATATTTCTGTTTCAGAATTCTTTTCCAAAAACAGGCACCTCCTCGGCTTCGACAACCCGCGCCGCGCCCTTCTTACTGCGGTCAAGGAAGCTGTCGATAATTCGCTTGACGCATGTGAAGAGGCATCAATCCTTCCCGAGATAACTGTAATCCTAAAGCAGCTTGCAGAGGATCGTTTTTACATATCAGTCGAGGACAATGGTCCTGGCATCGTTGAAGCTCAGATCCCAAACATTTTCGGCAAACTACTTTATGGTTCAAAATTTCATTCCCTTAAGATGTCGCGCGGTCAGCAAGGCATAGGCATCTCCGCGGCCGGAATGTATGGACAGCTTACAACAGGCCAGCCAATAAAAATTACATCAAAAATCGGCCCAAAAAAACCGGCCCATCATTACCACATACATCTTAATACAGCCCAGAACAAACCCGAAATTGTCACTAATACAGAAATTGAATGGGACAAGGAACATGGCACCAAGGTTGACATAGAACTGGAAGCCAAGTATTTGAAAGGCCGCCAGTCCGTTGACGAATACATGAAGCTCACGGCAATAGCAAACCCCCATGTAACACTCCACTATCAGTCTCCGGTTCCTGAAGAGCCCCTGATAACCTTTGAGCGCGCCACAAAAGAGCTGCCGCCCGAGACAAAGGAAATAAAGCCCCACCCTTATGGTGTTGAGCTCGGAGTGCTTATAAAAATGCTCAAAGACTCATCAGGCCGCTCCCTTAAGGGTTTCCTGTCATCCGACTTCTCCCGTGTGTCGCCAAAAGTCGCCACGGAAATATGCAAGGTCGCCGAGCTTAATCCTGACGCAAAGCCCAAGGCCATTGCCAACAATGAGGTCGACAAGCTTTACCGCGCAATCCAAAAAGTCAAAATAATGAACCCCCCGACAGACTGTATCTCGCCTATTGGCGAAGACCTTATAAAAGCCGGACTCAAAAAAGAAGTTGAGGCGGAACTATTTGTTGCAACAACGCGACCACCTTCTGTTTACAGGGGCAACCCATTCCAGATCGAAGCGGGCATTGCGTATGGAGGCAAACTTCCCGGAGATGAATTAGCCCAGGTCATGCGGTTTGCAAACCGTGTCCCGCTTCTTTACCAACAATCCGCCTGTTCGATTTTCAAAGCCGTGCAGACACTTGACTGGCGTAACTACGGCCTCGAACAAGCAAGAGGAGCCCTTCCCACTGGCCCTATGGTGATAATGGTCCACATGGCATCGGTCTGGGTGCCCTTCACATCCGAGAGCAAGGAGGCTGTGGCCGGCTACGATGAAATTGTAAAAGAAATCAGGCTCGCGCTACAGGAATGCGGAAGACAACTCGGCGCTCACATAAGCAAAAAACGTAAGTTTGCGGATGAAATGAAAAAGCGCAATTATATCCAGATGTATATCCCGCAAATAGGCATTGCACTCCAGGAAATATTAAAGCTATCCGAAAATGACGTAAAAAAAACAGTGAGCGCCCTTACTGATACCCTGGAAAGGAGCCGCAACCTGTGAGCAAGAAAACAAAAGCACCAGCCAAAAAAAAGATAAAATCCGTTATCGCAATGCCATCCAAGCTGCCGACCGCCCCATCCGACAAGGAAGTAATTTCCTACATTGTGGATAATGCCGAAGATATTCACAAGAAGATATTAAACAAGCACGCGCCTGTGCTCAAATTCCCTCTGCGCGCATTATCCAATGTCGAATACAAATCCAATGAAGGTTACTTTGAAATAGGCACCCAGAAAAAAACACGCACATTGTCGGTAAATACGGTAAAGACCTTTGCACAAACCTTAAGGCTCATGTCTTTGTCAAAAGGCCTTGTTGAAACCAAAGACTTTGCTACAAAACGAGACGCTTATTACCAGTCAAAAAACTGGGGCGATGCCCGTTTCGACGAGCAGCCCGAGTCCGATGCAGTAATGGATGATATAGAGGCGCTTTTCTCTATATACTCTATTAACCGCGAACAACTTCGTTTTATCCCTGAAGAACACGGCGGCGCGGTTGCAGGCCAGCTCATGGTTTACGACAAGGATATTGCAACAGGAAAAACCGAAACAATCGACTGCACCCGGTTCGGTTCAGGGGCTTATTCCATCCCATCCTTAAACGAGCACCTGCGCTTTGAAACAAAGGCAAAATTCATCCTTGCAATAGAAACCGGCGGTATTTTCCAGCGACTCCAAAGCCATAAATACTGGGCAAAATCAAATTGCATTCTTATTTCAATGGGTGGAGTGCCAACCCGCGCCACTCGGCGTTTCATAAGAAGACTGTCAGAACAGTGCAAGATACCGGTTTACGCATTTGTTGATTGCGACCCATACGGGATTTCCAACATTTACAGGACGCTTAAAGTGGGCTCTGGAAATGCCGCGCACATAAACCGTTTCTTCTGCGTTCCGTGGGTGCGCTTCCTTGGCGTTACTCCTCAGGATATCGTAAACTTCAAACTCCCAACCCATCCCTTGCAGGAAATCGACATCAAACGCGCACACGATGCCATCAAGAACGATCCATTCTTTCATTATCATTTGGAATGGAAAAAAGCGCTCGAGCAATTGATAGAAATGGGTGTCCGTGCTGAGCAGCAGGCTTTTGCGGCACATACCTTGAACTACGTAATGGACGAGTACCTGCCCTTCAAACTAAAGCATACAGATACTTTTCTGCCTTAATTTCAAGGAATTTGTGAAAAAACCACACACTTTGCCTTCAATAAGGCATTATTAATACAACCGTTACAGAATTGCCTTGCATTTTAAAACACGTTTCTTTATTTTACAAGGCATGAAAAGAATCTATAGCTCCCTAATCGAAGATTACCTTCAATATTTTCCATGTGTGGTTCTCATTGGCTCCCGACAATGTGGAAAAACAACCCTTCTTAACAACCTGAATGGGGATTGGAAAAAGTATGATCTGGAACGTCAATCTGACTATGAAATCATTGCTGGAAATACTGACCTGTTTTTAAAAAACAACACTGAAAAGGTTGCCATTGACGAAGGCCAGCGCCTTCCTGCATTGTTTCCAGCGCTCCGTGTAGCAATCGACGACAACCGTGAGAAACGGGGGCGTTATCTTATTACGGGATCCAGTTCTCCGGAGTTGCTCCGTTCTGTTTCCGAAAGCCTTGCCGGCAGGTCAGCAACAATTGAAATGGCCCCTTTGTCGTTTGAAGAAATAGGGCAGGAATTTACGAGTCCATTTTTTGAGATCCTGAAATCCGGGAAGGTCGGGATTGAGGACTTACAGGAATTAAAACCGTCAAAAGAAATCCGACAAATTTCCCGCTACTGGCTCGAAGGAGGGTATCCGGAACCCTGGATTAGGAATGATGTAAAATTTAACCGCCTTTGGATGGAACAATTTGAAAAGACATACATTGAAAGGGATGTTTCCCGTCTTTTCCCAGGGTTAAATTTGGACAAATATCGCTTGTTCGTACGAATGCTTTCAAACTTGTCCGGCTCGATTATAAATTATTCGGAGGTTTCAAGGGCATTGGGGGTTTCAGCGCCGACTGTGCAGGATTATATCGGTATAGCCGAAGGAACCTTTCTGTGGCGACATTTGCCTTCATACGAAAAAAAAGCCATTAAAAGGATTGTCAAACACCCAAAAGGCTACATTAGGGATACTGGGTTGCTTCATCATTTGCTTCGCATTCGGACACAGGAAGATTTGTTATCCCATCCCCGCATGGGATACTCTTGGGAGGGGCTGGTAATCGAGGAAATTTTAAGAGGGCTCACCGCCAGGGGAATTTCCTGCGATTATTTTTATTACCGAACAGGCGCAGGTGCGGAAATTGATTTGATTCTGGAAGGCGATTTCGGATTACTTCCGATTGAAATTAAATATCATTCATCTGTTTCCCGACACGACCTTCGTTCAATAGAAGAATTTATCAGGGAGCGAGGACTTTCAATAGGTATTGTCATCAATAACAATGAACGGGTCGAGCGGCTGACTGAAAACATCCTTGGAATTCCTTTTTCAGCACTTTGAACTTTGTCCCTGATTGAAAGCATTTCTTAAAATGAATTGCCTGGACTGATTGATTAGCATTTAAATTCCATTCTGCAAAAGGAAAATTTTATGCACATGTCGGATGCCCTGATTTCCCCAGCTGTTGGCACGGTCTTCCTGGCGATTTCAGGAGGACTTATTGCCTGGTCCGCAAGGAAGATAAAAGAGGACACGGAAACCTTCAAGACGCCTCTTATGGCGGTGACATGTGCATTTATTTTCGCTGCGCAGATGATAAATTTTACGATTCCTGGAACAGGCTCCTCTGGTCATATTGGCGGCGGCCTGCTGCTTGCAATACTTCTTGGACCTTACAGGGCGTTTCTTGGACTTGCTTCAATTCTTGTTCTACAGTGCCTCTTTTTTGCTGATGGCGGACTTATGGCCTTAGGTTGTAATATATTTAATATTGCTTTTTTCCCAGCCTTTGTTGCCTACCCCTTGATTTTCAAACCCCTTGCAGGGAACATGAAAAGCAAAAGTCGTTTATTTTCAGCCAGTCTCTTGGGAGCCCTGATCGGGCTTCTTTTGGGGTCCTTTTCTGTGGTCATTGAAACTGTGGTATCAGGAATAACGGATCTTCCATTCAGGTCATTTCTTTTTTTCATGATGCCAATTCATTTATTAATAGGCCTTATGGAAGGACTTGTTGTTTACGGTATTCTATCCTTTGTAATCAGGTTCCAGCCGTCCATTTTATCAGACAATAAGGAACAGCCTGAACGAAAAACCCTTGCAATCATTATGATTATAGCACTAATACTTTCAGGTATATTGTCATGGTTCATTTCCACCAATCCGGATGGGCTTGAATGGTCCGTGCAGAAAGTAACAGGCAAAGCCCCGGTTGCAACCCAAGCAACCTATTCCTTTAAGATACTCGGAAGCATTATCGTAATTATATTCATGAGCTGTCTCGGATTTCTATTACGTCGCACCAACCATACACACGGTCACCAATGAATATCAATGTAAAATCACTTCTTCATGATCATCATGGCCAGAGCCATATCCACCCTGTTTCCTTTTTCGCAAGGCTGGATGCAAGAGCAGTCCTTATTGCCTGGCTCTTTTATACCATCGCCCTGGTATCCATTCCCAGATTCAATCTTGCATGCGTAATTGTATTTTCAGGCCCGCTGCTTTTTATAATCACTTTTACCGGAATTAAAATCAGGCCCCTTTTAAAACGAATTGCCTATGTTTCTCCGTTCATAATAATGTCAGCTATTGCGAACCCAATTCTTGACCGCAGGCATTTCATGGATTTAGCCGGTTTTCCCATTAGCGCGGGAATGATCTCCGGCCTCACAATAATCCTTAAATCATCCATATCAATTCTTTCAATTTTGACCATCTCTTCCTCAATGCCATTTGACCATATCTGCCACGCATTACGGCGGCTGAAGGTTCCCGAAGCATTTACAACCCAGCTTCTGCTACTGCACCGATATTCATTTGTACTTGCGGAAGAGGCTAATGCAATGCGAAGGGCTCGGGATCTCCGGTCTTTTGACGGAAGGGGTAAAAGCTTTTCTGTTACAGCTATACTTATAGGCGCCCTTTTCATGCGTTCATCCGTTAGGGCCGCGCGTATCCATGATGCGATGGTCTCGAGAGGGTTTAGTGGGTCAATAGCATGTTGTCAGGCAAACCACACCTTCAATTTGGCTGATGCTTTTTTTCTTTCAGGATCAGTTGTTGTCTGCATAATATTAAGGAGTATTTTTCAAGCATGATTAATATCCAGAATCTGTCATATACCTATCCATCAGGAGTTCCAGCTCTTTTAAATATTTCAACACAAATTAACCAGGGTGAATCCGTCGGCATCATTGGAGCTAATGGTGCAGGAAAATCAACATTGATATGCCATTTAAACGGGGTTTTATCCCCAACATCAGGGGAAATTATTATTGACAACCTTGCTGTTGAGAAAAACAACCTTGAATCAATAAGGAAAAAGGTCGGTGTTGTGTTTCAGGACCCGGATGACATGCTTTTTATGCCGAGAATAATTGATGATGTTCTGTTCGGTCTTGAAAATTTGGGCATTGAAAAGGAAAAAGCGCTCCTGGATGCAGAAAGAATACTTGAATATTTGGAACTTTGGGAATTAAAGGAGAGGCCACCTTTTACCCTATCTCAAGGGCAAAAACGTTTTGCAGCCATTGCAGCTGTAATGGTCATGGGCCCTTCAATTTTGATCTTTGATGAGCCAACATCAGATCTTGACCCCGGAAACAGGCGTAAACTAATTAGCTTATTGAACAAGCAGTTGGTCACAAAAATTATAGTTTCGCATGATCTTGATTTTATCTGGGACACATGTGAACGGGTGATACTTTTGTCTAATGGCAGTATAAAAGCAAATGGGCCTGCAATAGAGATTCTCTCTTCACAGGCCCTTCTTGAAGAAAACGGGCTTGAACTACCCTTAAGGCTTCAGAAATAAACCTTAGTACCCTTTTATTCTTCTTTGCCACCGAATGAAAAGCTCCACCAGTACCAGGCATATATTCCAAAATTAACATCGCTGTCTTTAATGCCGCCTATTGGAACGCTTATGGAAAACTGGTGAGGGGTGTCGGGGATGCCTACCCACAAGCCAGGTGCAAGAGTAAAATCAAAACCTAATCCATCGCCGAAATCGTATGATGGATCCACTTCAATATAAGGATACAATTTTTTGGGAATAGCTTTGTAAACAGGGCTTATACAGCCGAATGCATAAGCATCTCCATTTGAGGATAATGGATTGTTCTTTGAAAGCCAAAGTGCGTTGAGCTCAAATGCAAGTTTGTCGTTTTCCCAAAAGAAATGATAATGAGGACCGAAAAAAGTTTTAAGATCATTATTTGCATCCTGGGTAACACCAATCTGCAGAGCCCCAATATTGCTGTTTCCGAAATCGTAGCGAGGCATAATCCAGGAACTTCCGTAAGATCCTGGCTCTGATTTAAGGTTCAGAGACGCCAGGTTAAGAAACACATCAGCTTTATCTGAAACGCCATAACCCACCACTGCATCCATGCTGATATCCATGTCTTCTCCGGATGAACCAATTGGTGAAAAATAAAAGAAAGGTGAAACAGCAAGGGTTTTGGCACCTGTCATTGATGTCCAGGCGCTGAATGAATAAGAAAAAAGCTGTGCAGCACTGAAAATAACTGTAATTATGCCTGCAAACATGACTTTTTGCCATGAAAAAACTTTGGAATCCATTAGAACCCTTTCTGTTAATGTTGATAATTTATATTGAGTTGCCCTGGAGCCTGTCTAGCTTTTCTTTGAGAAGTTCCTTTGTAAATGGTTTGACAAGATAATCATTTGCACCACCCTTAATCGCGGCAAGAATATCCTCTTTGACATTTCTGGATGTCAGCATGATGAATGGAATGTTCTTTGTTGCGTCATCAGAACGCACTGCCTTTAAAAGTTCTATGCCGAGCATCTGGGGCATATTCCAGTCTGATATTATAAGGTCGAAGTTTTTTTCAGTAACTATCTTCTCCCAGGCAACCTTGCCGTCTTCAGATGTTGTAACATTTGCATACCCTAATGCATTCAGGGCATTTACCAAAATCCTAAGCATTGTTGAAGAATCGTCAACCGCAAGAATTTTATTGAACCCCATATTTACTCTCCGATTTTATTTTCAGTTTATATGCTCTTTAAACATACCTGCAGAAATATCTCTTTGTGAAAATCCGTATCAAAGCAGACTACAATACTCTGCGACATCTGCCCATGATAAATCTGATGCCCTTTGCCCTTAATCATGGTCGGGGTAGTGAAATCAAAATGGTATGAATTCTGGTTGAACATGGCTTGCGACTGCCCTGATATGATGTTAATTAATTCCATTACTCCGCTCTCGACAATATTTTCTTCTTCCTCCTTCACATTTCCCTGGGTCATTCGTTTAATAAGCTCAAAGGCTGTTGCATTTTCCATGCTTATCACCACAAACCCATTGGCCTTACCGGAAAGGGCCATGACGCCTGACATATCTCCATGGATACGCATACCCTGTTCGGCTGTGATGCTCTTTCTTTCAATGTTTGTAAACGCCATCTGCTTTAGAACCATCTTTGTTGATTCTATAAAAGGGTTTATATATTCGATACTGACCTGCGGTGGTTGTTTCTTTTCGAACATGAGCATTCGCAGGCCTATTTGGAGACGTTCTTTTGTAAAGGGTTTGAATATGAACTGGACATTTTCGTATTTGACAAGGGTGGTTATGGCCTCTTTGATTCCCTGTTCCAGAACAAGAAGAACCTTGATCCGATCACGATTGGCTTCTTTCATGAGGTCCTTAAGGTTTGCTAGCTCCTTCTGAATATCGCCTTCCATCTCATAAATAATTGTATTCTTGTTTCCGGACAATTTGTTTTCAGCTAAGCTGAGACTTCGGACCGTTGAAATGGGATTTGCCCCGTTTTTTACAAGAATCTCCTTTAGTTCCTCGGTAAGAGGATTCTTCATGACGACGATAGTGTTCATCAGGCATTCCTTTTTTGTCGTTTATTGGTCTATTGTTAATTGTTTTAATTTACAGATAGCAGGGCCTTTGCCCTGATAACAGAAACATTATTATTTCGCAATACACTTTGCAAGTTTCAAATAAAATTATTTTATCCAAATTATATGTAATAACTGAATTATGTTTTTCTTGCCATCAAAATGTTATATTTAATGCATGATAACACTAACCCTGACAAAAGAAGAAAAAGAGAAAATCCTTTATTGGTACGAGCATGTCCAAAAAGACAGCCAGCATTATGGTGATGGAATCGCAATCTTTCCTGAAGAGCAGGTCATAATCGACAAATTAACCAGCAGAAAAGATGGCGACTTTCTTTTTACAGAAAACCAAATTCACATAATCGCAGACTGGATGGACAAAGCCATTCGTGGAAGGTTTGGTAAAAATATTTATGTCGTCCCCGAAGAAAAGTCTATTTACGATAAAATCATCCATTTGACCGGCGAAAGCGGCAGTCTCTGAAATATTTTTTCCAATAATTCTTCAATAGAAGTTTTTCGATAACACTTTGCTTAATTGTTTTAATGTTTTCAAACCAAATTATACAAAAACCATTAATAATAAGCAATGAATTGATTGTATCAGAACCAGGAATCACTTTAATTAGCATCATACACGCTATTCATTTAATTACAAAGAGTTATGCATCAAAAATGGAATAATTTAATTCAATCTGTTTTAACAGGTTGAAGCAAACCTATTAACCTTTAAAAAGAATGTTTTAAAATCCTGAAAGAAACATTGCCCCATAACCCATTAGAAAACATCACGATCCGGAACAGGTACCAAGCCAATTATTGATTATAACTTTAAATTGTTTAAACATTGTTAAATAGATTGCTTTTTAGGCGTTGCATAATATAATTTTGATCGATGGCTGAATATTTATTTTATAATGGTCTTTACCTATGAAATCTGTAGGAAAATCAAAAACAATAACCCTGCCTTCCGACAAACATAGGGGAGAAAAAAAATGAAGCTTCAACTTGACAGGACAGAGGTTCTGAACCTTGAATATACATTAAAAAAGGAATACCTTCTTACAAACGGTAAAGGAGGGTTTTGCAGCAGCACCATCCTCGATTGTCATACCCGAAAATATCACAGCCTTCTTGTCCTCCCTTTGGAATCAAAAGGTAAAATGTTCAGCCTGCTTTCAAAGGTTGAAGCCGCAATTGTAATTGAAAAAAAGGACTTCAACCTGGCAACAAACAAGTTTCCAGGCGTATTTTCCCCGACCGGCCATCAATATGTTGATAAATTTGAAATCGAAGATTTTCCCATAACTACATATAAAATTGCCGACATTGTACTTACAAAATCGATTCTGATGCCACACGGCAAAGAGTCGGTCATGATTAAATACGAGCTGAAATCATCTCCTTTGCCCGTAACATTGAAGCTCCAGCCCCTTCTCTCTTACCGCGAAGTTCACTGCCTGAGCCATCAGAACATGCATATCAGACCTAGGACGTTCATAGAAAAACTTGGTTTTAAGATTGAACCTTACGAGGGAATGCCTCCTCTTTTTATTGAAACTTCAGAACCCCCGAAATATTATCCTTCACCCTCATGGTGGGATGGGTTCGAATACCTTAAAGAACGTAACAGGGGCTATGAATATCAGGAAGACCTTTTCTGCCCTGGCATCTTTGAAATTAAGATGAAAAAAGGCGATGTAATAATATTTCGCGCCAAAACATCAAAGAGCAAGGAGAGCATTGAAAAGGAATGGGACGATGAAATCAAACTTCTTAAGGAAATTTCAACAGGGCTGGCAAAAGAAAAGGAGCCGTTAAAGACATTAAAAAAGAGCGCCGAACACTATGTCTTCGAATACCCTGAAACCGGACAACCCGGCATAAAAGCCGGCTTTCATTGGTACGACGAGCAGGGCCGCGACACACTTCTTTCGATTGCAGGACTACTCCTTTGTAAACAAGACAGCAAAACCGCGCTTTCGATCCTCAAACGTTTTTCAAAATATGAAAAGAACGGGTCCATGCCGAATCTTATCTCATTGAACGGCATATTGGACTATCATAATGCTGATGTTTCGCTTTTATTTTTTCTTGCAATACAAAACTTTATTAATATGACTGGAGATAAAAAAGCCGTTGAAAAAGATTTACTTAAAACCCTTATTAACATTATCTCGTCTATTCTAAATAACAAAACACCTTATTGCGAGGTCCGCGGCGATGGCTTATTGTATGCCGGAGATGAGTCAACACGTCTTACGTGGATGAATGCTACTGCTTTTGGCCGTCCGGTAACCTCCCGTCATGGTGCCGCGGTTGAGATCAACGCCCTCTGGTATAATGCCCTAAAATTCATAAAAACTGAATTCGCGAAAGGTATCGAACCAAACCTGTTAAAAAAGATTGATCAAGCCATAACACTTTTTGAATGTAATTTCATGAAATGTTTTTGGAATGATGCCGAACTCTGCCTTTTCGACGTTTACCGGAGCGAAAGTGACCGGGATGGTTCAATACGGCCCAATCAACTCTTTGCTGCCGGACTCCCATTTTCATGCGTGGATCCATCCAGGATTGTAAAGATAATTGATGCAGTGAACACACATCTTTTGACCCCGTTCG
Organism: uncultured Fibrobacterota bacterium; assembly: GCA_963831235.1. Classification (GTDB taxonomy): domain Bacteria; phylum Fibrobacterota; class OXYB2-FULL-49-7; order OXYB2-FULL-49-7; family JAEUSG01; genus CAWHPS01. The sequence goes on along the minus strand of CAWHPS010000058.1, from coordinate 17,320 downwards.
GTTTACGCAGCCTTTCACCCAAACACGAACTTTATCAGCCCCTCTACTCCGGAACCGAAGATAAACGCGAATCCTGTGCTCATCAAGGAATGGCGTGGCCCTGGCTTATCGGCATTTATTGCGACACATTGCTCAAACTCTACCCGAATAAAATAGTCAAAACTCATATAGAGGATTCTTTCCATAATGTTTATCAGGAACACTTGGAGCGATACGGTCTCTTTCACATTTCAGAGATGTACACGCCGAATCCTCCCCACATAGCAAAAGGAACCATGGGGCAGGCCAAAAACATGGCAGAGATAATCCGTACGCTTACGATCCTAAGTAAATAATTTTTGCACAAGGAGACGTTTTATGAGAGTACTGATGTTCGGGTGGGAATTCCCTCCATTCATAAGTGGTGGTCTTGGTACTGCATGTTATGGCATTACCAAAGGCCTAACACAGCATAATGTCGATGTCACATTCGTTTTGCCGACCAGGCGCGGACAAAACATCGATACCCACGTGCGGCTTCTTACAGCTGATGAAATTCTTTTTTCAGAGGATTTTGAAAAGGTAATCAGCAGGGCTGCCTTTGAAAAAAGGGTCCAGGACAAGGCCACCTTCTCCTTTTCTCCCTATTACACCCAGAGCTTTTATCAGGAAATTTTCCAGAACATTGAAAATCTGCGTAAAGCAATGGACGAAAGGCGCAAAACCAGTATCCTGGATTTTACCGGTAATTACGGAAAAAACCTTTGGGCAGAGGTAAATGCGTATGCTGTAATCGGTGAGTTCCTGGGTCTTACAGACAAATTCGACGTTATCCATGCTCATGATTGGCTTACATATCTTGCAGGTGTGGCAGCAAAAAAAATGAGCGGGAAACCGCTTATTGTTCACGTTCATGCCACTGAATTTGACCGCTCAGGAGAACATATCAATCAGGACGTTTACAATATCGAACGTTACGGAATGGAAAATGCGGACAAAATAATTACGGTCAGCCACTACACTAAAAATATTGTTGTAAGCCGCTACGGTGTGGCCCCTGAAAAGGTCGAGGTTGTGCACAATGCTGTTACAAAAGACCGCGGCTTTGATAGGGCAAGCGTAAAAAGGCCGCTCAAGGAAAAGATGGTTCTCTTCCTTGGCCGTGTAACAATGCAAAAGGGGCCTGATTATTTCATCGAGGCTGCAAATCTTGTTTACAAAAAATTCAAAAACGTCCGCTTTGTCATGGTTGGGAGCGGTGACATGCTGCACAGGGTCATCAACAGGATGGCATATCTTAAGATCGCAGACCGTTTTCACTTTACCGGTTTTCTTAAAGGACAATCAGTCGAACACATTTACGCACTCTCTGATCTTTACGTGATGCCATCCGTGTCCGAACCTTTTGGGATATCCCCTTTTGAGGCGCTCCTTTATGATGTTCCTGTCATAATCTCCAAACAGTCCGGGGTTTCTGAAGTTTTAAAGAGCGCTGTTATGGTTGATTTCTGGGATGTTCAGAAACTCGCTGATAAAATCGTTCAAATCCTGAAAGACGACAAACTTGCATCGGAAATAGTCACAAATTGCCGGAATGAGCTTCAGCATATTGCTTGGGAGACAGCCGGTTATAAAATCAAGTCTGTTTACGAATCCGTGGTCCGCTAACCGGCAAACAAGGAATAAACAATGGTATCCGTCTGTTTTTATTTTCAGGTGCACCAGCCCTTTCGCTTAAGACAGGACTATTCTTTCTTCGACATAGGGTTAAATCACTTCTATGAAGACGACAAGCACAACCGGGAGATATGCAACAAGGTAAGCGAGAAATGCTACCGGCCCATGAACAATCTCCTGCTTGAACTCATAGAACAGCATCAGGGCCGTTTCAAGGTCTCATTTTCCATAACAGGGGTTGCCCTAGAGCAGTTCGAGAAATACAATCCCGAGGTGATCGACCTTTTCAAAAGGCTCGCCGCTACCGGATGCGTGGAATTCATCAACGAGACATACTACCATTCCCTTTCATTCCTTTTTTCAAAGAATGAATTTAAACAGCAGGTTTTACTACACCGTAAAAAAATCCAGGATCTTTTCGGACAAACCCCTAAAACATTCCGCAATACGGAGCTTATTTACAACAATGATCTTGCAAAAACCATCGAAGAAATGGGATTCAAAACAATAATCGCTGAAGGAGCGGATCAGGTGTTGGGATGGCGCAGTCCAAATTATGTGTATCAACCCGTGGGCTGCTACAAACTTAATCTAATGCTTAAGAACTATAGACTTTCAGACGACATCGCCTTCCGTTTCAGTAATCGCGGCTGGGACATGTTTCCGCTCAATGCAGGCACTTATGCAAACTGGATTCACAGTGTCAGCGGCAATGGTGAAGTCATAAACCTTTTCATGGATTACGAAACCTTCGGCGAGCACCAATGGGAGGACACCGGGATTTTCAATTTCATGCGCGCCCTTCCAGGTGAAATCCTTAAAAAGAACGACTTCAATTTCATTACGCCTTCAGAGGCGGGAAAATTCTACACCCCCATGTCCAAAATCGACTGCCCTTACTTCACATCCTGGGCTGATATCGAACGTGATCTTACTGCATGGCTTGGCAACCCGCTTCAGAATTCCGCAATTGATCTGGCTTACCGCATAGAAGACGCTGTCAAGAAATCAAAAGACGAAGGCCTTGCCGGAATATGGAGAAAACTCCTGACATCCGACCATTTTTACTATATGTGCACCAAATGGTTTTCAGACGGTGATGTTCACAAATACTTCAACCCTTATGAATCACCGTATGACGCTTATGTAATATATACAAACGTACTTAACGACCTTATCGAAACCCTTAAATCACGCGGCATCAAAGTTGATACGGAGTCCAACAAATGAAGACTAAAAAAACATTTTTGTTTGAAGTGTCCTGGGAAGTCTGCAACAAGGTGGGAGGAATTTATACTGTTATCAAAAGCAAACTCGGCGAAGCCAAACGCGAGTTCGGCGATAACTATTGCCTCATAGGACCTCTCCTTGAAAATAATCCGGATTTTGAGGAAGAAACCGGTATCGAAGTCAATAATCTTAAGCATAAACTCGTGGGCGCTGGCATAACAGCCTGCATAGGTAGATGGAAATGCGCTGAAAGACCGCGCGTAATCCTCATCAAATACAAAGAGACCCTTGATCAGGGCAAACTCCTGTATCAGATGTGGGAAGACTTCGGCGTTGACTCAATGACAGGGACCTGGGATTATATTGAGCCTGTATTCTTTGCAACCATTGCCGGTAAAACAATCGAGACACTGGCCCATTTTTACAGCGATTGTAATATCGTTGCACAATTTCATGAATGGATAGCAGGGGCCGGCCTTTTATACCTGCGCAAGAAAGCACCATTTGTATCAACCGTATTTACAACCCATGCAACCGTGCTTGGCCGCTCAATGGCAGGAAATGGAATCAACATCTACAAAGTGTTTGACGAAATCAACACCGATTCCGAGGCAGCCCGTTTCGGTGTAATCGCAAAACATTCCCTTGAATGTTCAACTGCGCGCGAAGCTGATTGTTTCACAACAGTGAGTGAAATAACAGCGCTTGAAGCCAAGCACATGCTGAATGTAGAACCAGACTATGTTCTTCCTAATGGGTTCAATGTAAAGGAAACCCCCGAACCCGGCAAGAGCAGGGAATTCTTCGATAAAAATCGCGGCAAGCTCCTTCAATTCGCCTCTCAGTTCCTGAAAAAGGGCACTTAACCCGGAGCACATACTACTTGTTTCCACTTCCGGGAGATACGAATTCCACAACAAAGGAATCGAACCAGCTCCTTGATTCTCTTTCCGAGCTTAAGAAAAATCCTCATGGCCTTTCAAAACAGGTAGTGGCATTTTTTCTTGTAATGGCAGGAGGTCATGCAACAGACCAGTTCAAATCCGAACGTTATTCGACAATATCCACTCACGCATTATGGGACCCGGAGAATGATCCCATACTTCGTTCATGTTTTAACATGAACTTAACCAACAACCCTGAGGATCAGGTAAATGTGATTTTTGTCCCTGCTTTCCTTAATGGCAAAGATGGCGTTCTCGATATGGAATATTACGAGGCGCTTGCGGGGTGCGACCTTACCATATATCCTTCAATCTATGAGCCCTGGGGATATACTCCCCTTGAAAGCATTGCTTATTCAATACCAACAGTAACATCCGATGTAGCCGGGTTCGGTAAATGGATATTGAATAAAAACCTTGAAAGTGAAGGCATACACGTTCTTCGCAGACTCGACAAACCCAGTGAAGAGACAACAATTGACCTTGCAAATCACATAAGGCAATTCTCTTCGCTTGATTCCAATACCAGAGCCAAACTCAGGCAATCCGTTAGAATGACAGCACTAAATGCCGAATGGGAATTGTTTTACAAGAATTATCTCAAGGCTTATGAAATTGCCCTGAAAAACTGTCAGGAAGGCCTTAAAGGCCGTAAAAACAAGAAATCACTCAAATTCGAGGGCACTGTTTATCGCGGTGCTGATTCCCTTCGGCCCCGTTTCAAGCAGTTTTCAGTTAAAACTTCTCTACCCAAAGCCATCGAACGTTTGCGCGATCTCTCTTATAACCTATGGTGGGTTTGGAACGCCGACGCCCAGGAACTTTTCATCCGTCTTGATCCCGTGCTGTTCGACAAGATAAGCAACAACCCTGTGAACCTGCTTGAACTTGTTGATCCTCATAAACTGGAAGCAATGGCCAAGAACGAAAGCTACATGCTTCTTTATGAAAATGTAATGAAAAAGTTCGATAAATATATGGGGCTTGAGACCTCACTATTAAAAGACCTTGATGGTATTTCACGCGAAAGGCCAATCGCCTATTTCTCGATGGAGTTCGGAATACACGAATGCCTTCCGCTTTATTCAGGCGGTCTCGGTATTCTTTCCGGCGACCATATCAAATCATCATCTGACCTTAACCTGCCGCTCATCGGCGTAGGGCTACTTTATAAAAACGGATATTTCAAACAATCCATAAGTAAAGAAGGCGAACAAAAAGTCGAATATTTTTACAATGATTTCTTCAGTATGCCTTTAGTGGAGGTTACAAAGAACTCCGAACGTTTTACCATTTCACTAGACTATCCCCGGACGCACACTTTATGCGCGTGTATGGGAAGCTCGTGTTGGACGAACATCAATCTATTTCCTGGACACTGATATCCAGGAAAATAACCCTGCTGACAGGGAGATTACCGGCAAGCTTTACGGAGGCGACAAGCGTACGCGCATTGAGCAGGAAATACTTCTCGGCATCGGCGGTGTAAGACTTCTGGAAGAGTTGAATATCATACCCTCTGTTTATCACCTTAACGAGGGCCACTCATCGTTCCTTATTCTCGAACGCCTTATCAACCTCATCAAGTACAATAACCTCGATTTTGCCACTGCACGCGAGGTTATAAAAAGCAGCACAGTCTTAGGTCTGGATCACCGCCAAATAAAATCGGGGTAGCCTCCTCGAGGCTAACAATGTATTCTTTCCCGTTGGCTGTTTTTACTTCCTCAAGGAAAAAACCCGGAATTTCAAAATGGATCACTGTTGTTTCTAAAGTAGATGAAACCAGTGTCGTTTTGGCCGGAGCCGCAACATCTGATTTCACTTTTTTCCAATCGCCAGCCGAGAGATTGATTAAAATCATCAAACTGACAATAACTAATACTAATTTTTTCATTTGTTTTTATTTTTTGTTGCTTGAAAATATGTTCTTCTAAGTAAAATCATTCCGGCACCTGTGAACCCATTCCTGAATTCGGTAGCCAGAAATCATTTTTATCGATATTGTTAATTTGTAAATCGTAGATTAAAATCACTTCCCGAATATCCATCATGCCCAACCTGATATGACCAGATGTTTTTATCTGTGATATTGGTTTCACCATCGGAATTGCCATCACCGCTTCTCATTCCCCAGACTCCTGATGCCAGCATCTTATGTCCTGCTGATCCTCCCGTAAGCTTTGTTTTCTCCATCCGAAAAATCATACTGGTAAACACCAGCTAACATTGTAATTGGGTTAGCTGACATAACTGAAAGGTGGTTCCGGTGATTAATAACCACAAATAAATGCTGCGAAACCGAAATATCAGGTTGCAAATTGGAAATTCCATCCATTCCAACGATGGACCCATCTTTCAATAAAAAAGCTGCCTGCCGCTTTATACTTGTTGGGGAAGTTGCGGAGACCGCATTAGCAGCATCTCGACCAGTAGTCAACCAGAACCCAATCCACAACATTTTGAGGAATAATAGATACATTTTCAGCCCCAGGATAATTCCATGGTGGACTCTGATAGGGCTGCGTCATCGGGAAACTGCTCATGCTGGTCAAATCAGTATCCATAAGTGAACCGTTAAACAGGTCCTTCTAAAAATACTTTCAGATCAGCAAAAATATGAGGAACAACATTCAATGTAACCGGAATTGAAGTATTCGGGGAATCGGGATCATTGCTTGAAATATTGATATAGGCCAGATAAACACCTTCACTCAATCCTGAGGCATTAAACCCCACGCTGATGGTTTGAACGTCTTGTCCTTCAAGTGATCCTCCCGCTGTTGTTCCGCCATCCAGCGTCAGCCAGTTCATCGGAGGGGGTAGTGGCGTATAATCGATCACAAGGTAAGGCTTGTTGGTTTCATTCCAGCCCTCAAAGTTGATGTAATAAGTAGCAGCGTCTGTATCGACAATGCCAATGGCAAACCAGTTCTGGATTAACGACGCCTGAAGGTTTGCAAGCACATTACCACCAAGCATATGAACTTTATAACCGACAGGTAGCGTGCCGGTCTCTTCGCGATGAAGGTAATAACCACTGTTAGCTTCTGCACGGATGTCGGTGTTCAAAGTTGAAGCTGATGCTGTCACCGGATCATTGGTAACAGGTGTTATGCTCCACCATGGCCAGTTGTTGACATACACATAACCGTGAAACTCCACTGAGTTTATAATAGAGCCTTCCGGTATGACGCTCACATCAAATTTCATCCAGCCAACCTCGTTGGGAGGAGTCCCTTTCACCCTGCTGATCTCAGTTTTAGCAGTAGATGATGTCGATCCTGTATTGTAATTCGCATTCACCGGGTATACCTGAACCACATTATTCGCCGGCGCATTATAGGAAATGGTCGCATTGTAATTCAATACCATGCCCCCCGAATTTTCAATTGTTAAAGTTTCCGCCACCGGTTCCTTCCTGTGGCTCTGTAACATTAAATTCAGCCGGATTATAAGTAAGGTTCGGGTATAACGGCACTCCGGCGGTAAATACATGCGGATCGGGCTGCCCAATCAATGGGTGGGTTTCATTACGTCCTGATTCATCGGCTGCATACAGATAATACTCCACCTGGCTGCCATATAACGCTTGCCGGGGATATTACCGGAATAAGTATTTCCGGAAACATAGGTCATAACAATGGTATCCCAGGGTCCAAAATTGACAGCGTAAATGATAAAGACAGAATCAGCGTATATTGGCTGATTGCTGTAAGCTTTTATTTCCGCCTGTATCGGGTATTCCGGCAATAGCGGTTGATTTCCTGACAAAGGAATATGCTTAATGCGGAGCATTCCCAGATCGGCTCTCCGAATAGCCCGGCAATGCAAAGCATCAGTCGATTCCCAGCTTCCGGTAAATCCAAGCACTTCGTAACCCGGCATGGCCTGGTGATAAGACAGCAGCGCTTCATCATCCCACTGACTGCCGGTAATGGGAACCAAAACTTTTTCATTCAGAATGATTGAATTTGAATAAGGTTGATTGTCCGGAGTGTAAACCCTGAAAACCTGGTAAGGCGTTCCGTAGGACGAAATTCCGAAGCATAATAAGCCGCTGTTGCTTCTATTTCATCATACTGCGCATGGCTTGGAGGAACCTAGCGGATCAGCACTTTATCCACATTCAAAAATTTTCCCCAGCAGTCAATATGATCAATATAGGTATTGTTCGGATCCTGAACCACTTGGTAGGTGTTGATCCCAAGATAATTTTGAAACATCTGGTTGATTTGAGTATGCGTCAGCGTTGGATTCTCTTCCCAAACCAGCTGGGATGAAGAAGAAATTCCCATTCCATCAGTCATATAGTTTCCTCCGGTATGGATCACATTCATCCCGAACAAATTAATTCCAAGATAATTTGCCACTGCCACCGGGATTTCGTCATCATTTGGGCGGGAAGGGCGGTTATAGGGAAAGTCAACAATTCCTGGTTCATTGTTCCCATCAAAAATAAACCATGGACCATAGTCTCTTGTCCAATAAGAATCGCTGGGTGCAATGAGAAAGCTGCAGTTGGCCATGTTCACGCCGTTGGCGATATAATTATTCGTCACGGTCGTCTGTTGCGAAGCGCTGGCAACAATGGTAACCACGTTCAGGTCCTGCGACATTTCGGCAATGATGGCATAGCTGATGCCGAACGGGTAACGCACCAGTACTGCCTGCATCCGGTCAAATTCAGCAACATTATAGATGGGTCCTGTCGGCGGAGGTGTTGAAATAAAATCAACACCAATGGTACTCCTCAGTAATTCTTCTTCCGGAGTCATTTGGTGGGTAAAGACTTTTTGCCCTCATCAGTCTTCTGAGCTAAAGCGTTTGCCCGGGAAAAACCAATCAAAACAATGATGATAAAAAAATATTTCATTGCCACCCTTAATAACAAATGACCTATAGTTAATGATTGATAAAAACTGATCATATATCTGAGAATTTTTTTAACGAACCTGATTACCCGGCAAATTTAGATTTTTATCGGGTTTGACAGAATTGTTAAGGGTAATTTGTTGCGATTCTAAATTGCAAACGGGAAGTAGGTTGTGGGGGTAAGTGTGTTGGAGGATTTATTGGTATTAATATTACTTAAGAGAAGTTAAAGGATTTCTTCCAAAAAAATGTTGCTGCGCAATAAAGCATAAACCACATTTCACTGTTGATAGTTGCATGATGTAATACACAAAGATCACCTATTTCTTATTTTCTGAACTCCTTTCAACTCGTTAACTACTTCTTCAAGTTTTGGGAACATCAAGCATGTTACAATAATTTGCTTTTGGATTTAGTAATTATTCTTGCATAGTGATAGGATTCTATAGGAGTAAACTGAATACCCCCTTTATCTAAACTAGCAGATTTGTATAAGATAACTTTACTTAACTCTGTGAATTTAAATTTTTGGTATTCCCATTCTGTGTAATGACAGTAAGTTCGTCATCTTTTATAGTAATTTCCTGCTTTTTGTTAGCGATGTAATATTCAATGTGCAAATAAAGAAGTGGCAAGGTTAGAAGAACATACATTCCTCCAAAAACAACTACAAAATCTATATTGAATTTCAATAGATATAAGGCTACAAGCATAAAAGATTCCCATGAAATGAAAAGACATTACCCGTAATTGATTAGATGCGCTTATTCTCAATATCATTTTTTCCTCTCATCTCGCATCCCCCAAAAGTAAAAATAATTTTGAAAAAGTTAGAAAAAGGGTTCAGGTCATGCTTACACACAAGGCCGGGCAAGAAGACTCGAACCAGTGGGGTAAAACCTGCGACTGATTTCTTGGCACGAGTCGCCATACATATGAGCCTTGCTTCAAACTCGCGCCAGTATGGTTATCGTCTATTTGAATTCAAAATTTTATCTCAACATTGTTTGTATCTGAAAAACCATCCTCTATTGGTTCAAGCAACTTACTTTTTAATGTTTTATTAACAGATTTCAATCTTAAAGAATCCTTCAGTTCTGGAAAGAGTGGAAGGAATTTATAGGGAAAGTAATTATAAAAACCGCAATTTCGTTTAATTAAGTAACTTAAGTATAAGTTAGGTTCAACAATTTCACCATTATAGACAATCCCATTTATATCTCCTAGGCATAGAGTGTTAATTTTGCCTTCATTAGCAATGATTAAGCATTTTATTGGTATTTATCAATTGGATTTTGATTTGAATTTTTTTAATTCAGAGATTTCCCGATTTATTTCATGTAGAATTTGTTTGTCAACTATTGAATTGTCTTTTACCCTCGAATGCATCACGCCTAAGCTATCAGGAAAATTCGAACAATCCATCCGATAGCTTCGTTCCAGGGAACCTTTGATAAATGAAACTTTAATTTCTTGAATTTCAATTTCATTATTATGTTTATTAATGCACGCAACTATTCCAATACAGCATATTATAAGAAATAAGAAAAATCTTTCATGTGTCATAACGAGATGTTTTTATTATTTTTCTATATAATCCCATGCGGTATTTATTACTTGTTTTCCAATGTGATTTTCCACCTGCGCAAGTATTGTGCGCGTGCCATGTCTTTTTTGTTGTCTTGTGCCTTGCTATCTCGCATCTCCCAAAAGTAAAAATAATTTTTACAAAGAAAATTTTTTTGACAACGGGGTATAAAATCTTGTAAATTAGCCACTGAAATTTCTGTTATGGTTTTTCGTTTGCGTTCATTGTTTTAATGATAAAGATTACTACTAACCCGTTTGCATCGGTGCAATTAACCTGGTAGCAGCTACCAACTCGTTTGCATCGGTGAAAATGGTTTGAAAGAGAAAAATATACATATTGACCGGCTTTTTTTAACCTAATAGATTTTTCGAAAGAATTGCCAACTGCTGCTGCCCCTGCCCCTGCCACTTTCTTCTTCTTGGTGCCAACACCTTCATTCCTTGTGCTCCAATTTATTCTGTACCCCATTAAATAAGTTTATTCAGTTTAGCTTAATTTTGCCCTCCTGTTCATGACCAAATGTCACATTTGACAATTTCCGGGAACAGGTACGTTATTGATAGCGGTTCGGGCTGTGATGAATTAGAAATAGATTTCAAAGATTTTTATACAATGGTAAAATTTCTTGAGAAACTTCTTGGAAGTAAATCAGACAGAGATATAAAAGCAATTAAACCTGTGCAGCAAAAAGTACTTGAAGCGTATGAGGTTATTAAGAATTTAAGCAATGATGAGTTAAGAGCCAAAACAGTTGAATTCAAAGAAAAGATTGCCGCTTACATAGCTGATGACGAAAAGCTGGCTGAGGAAATCAGGGTGAGCGTAAACGACAACCCTGATATGGATGTGGAGGAGAAAGAAAAAAACTGGAAAAAAGTTGACGATCTTGAAAAACAGATTTACGACAAAACCCAGGAAATCCTCAATGTTATTCTTCCCGAGGCATTTTCAGTTGTCAAAGAAACTGCAAAGCGTTTTAGTGAAAACAAAATAATCGAAGTAACTGCAAATGATTCCGACAGGGAACTGGCGGCAAAAAGTGATCACATCAACATTGTTGGTGATAAAGCGCAATATAGCAATAAATGGATAGCCGGTGGTAACCTGATCCCGTGGGACATGGTGCACTACGATGTGCAGCTAATGGGCGGAGTCGTACTGCATCAGGGAAAAATCGCAGAAATCGGACCGGGAAGGGAAAACACTAGTAGCTACATTACCCGTCTTTCTAAATGCCTTACCGGACAGGGGTACATATGGTTACTGTTAACGATTATCTCGCCAAGCGCGACTCGGAATGGATGGGAACGCTTTACCAGTTTCATGGTTTATCAGTCGATTGCATTGATAAACACCAGCCCAATTCCCAGGAAGGCGAAATGCTTATCTGGCCGATATTACTTATGGCACCAATAATGAATTTGGTTTTGATTACCTGCGGGATAACATGACGCTATTTCCCGGATGAACTGGTACAACGGAAACATAATTATGCCATTGTCGATGAGGTTGACTCTGTTTTAATCGATGATGCCCGAACACCTTTAATTATTTCCGGGCCCACGTTCCAAAGGGTGATAACCATGGGTTTGGATCAACTTAAGCCAAGTGTCAGTAAACTTAGTCAATGAACAACGAAAATCTGGTCACAACAATTGCTCGCTGAAGCTAAAAAATTAATCTCCGAAAGATCAGATCCCGAATACGAAAAAAAGGCGGAGAGCTGTTCTTAGGAGCTTTAAAGGTCTGCCAAAGAACAAAGCCATGATCAAGTATCCTGAGTGAACAAGGCATGAAGAGCCTGATGCAGAAAACAGAGAACTATCTATCTGGCAGGAACAAGTCGAAGACGGATGCACCTGAATAACAAATGAACTTTATTTTGTGATTGAAGAGAAAACAAATTCCAGTTGATATGACAGAAAAAGGGATCGACCTCATCACCGCTGATGCCGATGATTCCTAATTTTTTGTATTGCCCGATATAGGTGCAGAACTTGCCGAAATAGACAGGGATGCAGGTTTAAGTGAAACTCAGAAGTTGGTGAAGAAAAGATAAACTACTATTGATTATTCAATAAAATCTGAAAAAGTACACACTATCAATCAACTTATTAAAGGCCTACGCCATGTTCGAAATGGATGTGGAATATGTAGTTATTGAGAATAAAGTAAAAATCGTTGATGAACAAACAGGCCGTATCATGGAAGGCCGAAGATATTCCGACGGTCTGCACATCGGGCCATCGAAGCAAAGGAAAATGTAAAAGTGGAAGCGGCTACACAAACATTCGCCACAATCACGCCTCAAAATTATTTAGAATGTACAAAAAGCTTGCAGGTATGACCGGTACTGCCGAAACTGAAGCCGGTGAGTTTTGGAATATCTATAAACTAGATGTGTGGTCGTTCCAACCAATAAGACAAGTACCAGAGATGACAGAAAGATTTAGTATACAAAACCAAACGCGAAAAATATAATGCGGTTATTGACGAATGAGATGCTGATTAAAAATGAATGTCCTGTTCTAGTCGGAACAACTTCAGTCGAAACATCCGAATTATTAAGCAGAATGCTTAAACGTCAAAGGCATCAAAGCATAATGTGTTGAATGCGAAACTTCACCAGAGAGAAGCCAGATATTGTTGAAGAAGCAGGTAAGCATGAACGGTAACCATCGCGACAAACATGGCAGGTCGAGGTACTGACATAAAGCTTGGTCCGCGGATGGTAAAAACCGGTGGCTTAGCTATCTTAGGTACCGAAAGGCATGAATCCAGGCGTGTTCGACAGAGCAGCTTCGTGGACGTTCTGGCCGTCAGGGTACCCCGGAAGCTCACAGTTTTTTGTTTCGCTTGAGGATGACCTGATGCGAATGTTCGGATCCGAAAGAATTGCCAAGATCATGGACCGGATGGGAATCAAGGAAGGCGAGGTTATCCAGCACTCCATGATCACCAAATCCATCGAGCGTGCTCAGAAAAAAGTGGAGGAAAACAACTTCGGATTCGTAAGCGTTTGCTCGAATACGACGACGTAATGAATGCCCAGCGCGAAGTGATTTATAAGAAACAGAAGCATACACTTTTCGGCGAGCGGCTTTCGATTGATGTTCGAACATGATGTACGATGCCATCGAGCAAATTGCAATAGATCATCAAGAGTCGCGCAACTTGAAGGCTCACTTGGAAATACTGAAGGTGTTTGCTATAGATTCCCCGGTTTCTGAAAAAGACTTTCTTGGTTTGAACAAAGATGAGGCGACCAATCAGGTTTTTTGAAAAAGTGTATGAAGCCTATAGTCGCAAGAATGATCAAATCAGGGAAAAAGCGATGCCTGTAATCAGGGAGGTTTATGAAGGCAACTCACAATATGAAAACATTGCCATACCCATTACTGACGGGCACGAAAATGCAGGTAGTGGCCAATCTTAAGCGGGCTTATGAAAATAATGGACAGGAAGTAATTCTTGCCATTGAAAAGGGCGTTACCCTCAGCCATATTGACAATGCCTGGAAAGAACATTTACGGGAACTCGATGATCTGAAACAATCGGTTCAGAAAATGCCACTTACGAGCAAAAAGATCCCTTGCTGATATATAAATTTGAATCATTTGAACTATTCAAAAACATGGTTCAGAAATCCAATAAAGAAATTGACTCATTTCTGGCTAAAGGACATCTTCCGGGTCAGCAGGCCAATGTAAGACAAGCTCAGATGCCAAGAAGGACGGATATGTTATGAACTTCTAAAAGAAATTGACAACCCTGATGTTATCAGAAAAGCGCGGGATAACCAATATGTGAGGAGAACAAGAATAATTCGACCTGATGAAGAAGTGGACATAGAAATTGATGCTCCAGCCGAAGGGGCTGATGAAATTGAAGCTCTACATCAAGACGGATGGCAGTTTTACCCTGATTGTGAGGTATTGATTGCCGAAATTCCTCGAAGTGGCAATAGATGGAAGCAAGCTAATTTTGATATTGACACTTTTCAAAACTTCTTTGGTGCAACGCCAGGAGACAATAGCCAAAGAATACTTCTTCGAAACATTACAATGACAACTTATCCATGTCTGAGATTGAAGTAGAGCCTAGCGTATCTGTTGTTAGTCAAAATTATAGATTTGAATTAGATGCAGCCAGTGGCTTACCTTATCCGAATCAAGGTAAACCTATTGGAGTATTTGTGAAAGTTACAACACGAATGTTTTTATATCACCTTTATATGCCTGACCAACATTTATATCCAGAAATTAATGATTGGCTACAAGCAAATTGGACAGGTAGAGGTGATAGAATGAAAAGAATTACAAAAACAATAAGCCAAATATCGAACATAATAAGGCAATCCGTCTTTAACAGGTATTTATTACAGATATAATAAAATGATAGTATTAGAAAATAAAAACATAACCTTAAGTAAGCCTGAATCGTTTAGGACTATACACTATTTGGGTAGCAAACTAAGAGTTCTTAAATTTATTAAGCAGGTAGTTGATGAATTAGACCCTGCCAGAGACGGGATTTGCGATTTGTTTTCAGGGACTGGCTCCGTTAGTCAATTCTTCTCGTCGGAAAGGAAAGTAGTTTCAGTTGACATTCAAAACTACTCTAATATTATCTGCTCAGCACTTTTGTTTCCATCAGAAATTTATTTGGCTTCTTCATTTGCCGAAAGGTTAGATATTTCCAGGTTTATACCTGAATACCAAAAGGCGTTTCAACCATTGATTATGTTAGAAGATTCAATAATTAATGGTGAGTTAAGTACAAACTTAGAAATAGTTTGTCATTTTTTAGAGAACGCTTCTCTATACTCTTACTTATCAAAAGATGGAAACAACCATTTACAACCTGAACTAAAGGAAGCATTTAATAAAGTCGAGAAAGACTTAAAACACTTTGACGATAATTCTTTTATTGCTGCGAAGTATTTCGGCGGTGTTTATTTTTCTTACAATCAAGCAGTAATCTTAGATGCTATAATAACTGAAATTGAGAAAGTAGATGTTGAACAACAAAGCTTCTTACTTGCAGCTCTTCTAAGCACGGCAAGCGATATAGTAAATACTGTTGGTAAACAGTTCGCACAACCAATAAGACCAAGAAATAAAAATGGCCAACCCAAAAAAGGAATAGTAAAACAGTTACGAAAAGACAGAAATCTGACGTTTTAAACATATACAAACATTGGCTAAATAAATATTCATCTAATCATTTTACTGCAAAAGAACATCAAGTATTGAAAGCGGACTATAAGGAAGCATTAATCAATCTTAGCGATGATGTCCGTGTTGTTTATGCCGACCCGCCTTATACAAGAGACCATTACAGTAGATTCTATCACGGTTTGGAAACTTTAAGTTTAAGAGACTTTCCGACAATTTCCAAAACCAAAATTGGAGGCAGAGAAAGACTTAGCAGAGGTCTTTACCGTGAACAAAGAGAACAATCTGATTTTTGCATTAGGTCTAAAGCACCAAAAGCGTTTGAAGAGCTTTTAAACTTGTTGCCGAAAAAGATAGAATTCTAATACTCTCATATTCTCCATATGATAAATCAAAAGGTTCCCATCCCAGAGTTGTAGAAATTGATTTATTAGAAGAAATGGCTAAGCTCTACTTTGATTTTGTAGAAATTCGTTCAATTGGTAAGTTTTCACACAGTAAATTGAATAGATCAGGCTTACATTTAGATGCGGAAGATTCCGCAGAGGTCTTAATAATTTGTCGGAACAGATGATGAAACTAAAATTTATAAAAAAGTATTCTTCACCATCAGGTGATAACAAAACAAGGAAAATAATTCAAGGTGAAAACCTTGATGTATAGACTTGCTATCCCAAAACTATAGTGGAAAAGTTAAATGCATCTATATTGACCCTCCTTATAATAATGGCGAGAATTATACTCATTATGACGATTCCGTACACGAAGAATGGATAGTAGAAATTAGAAAAAAAGGCTCAGAAAGCTTAAACCACTATTAACATCAGATGGAAGCATTTGGATATCTATTGATGATTCAGAAGTACATTATCTTAAGGTTGCAGCGGATGAAATCTTTGAGAGGAATAATTTTGTTACTACTATAATTTGGCAACAAAGAACAACAAGAGAAAATAGAAAGATTTTTTCTAACAACCACGAGTATATACTTGTGTATGCTAAGAATAAATCAGAATTTTCTAAATCCATAAACAAACTAAATGGAAATGGGGAGCAACTTGCGAGATATAAAAACCCTGATAATGACAAACGTGGTGCTTGGCAATCTGTTTCATTAAATGTGCAAGCAGGACACGCTGTAAAATCGCAATTTTATGAAATAGTTGGCCCATCCGGTAAAATTCATAACCCACCCAAAGGAAGATGTTGGGTTTATAATAAAGATAAAATGAATGCCCTCATCAAAGATGATAGGGTTTGGTTTGGAAATGGCGGTAATGGTGTTCCAAGACTAAAAAAGTATTTATCAGAATCTGAAATTAAAATAACACCCGAGACACTTTGGCTTGGTAATGATGTTGGAACTAATAAAGAGGCGAAAAAACATTTAATTAAATTATTTCCTGAAAAAGATGTTTTCGACACTCCTAAACCAGAAAAACTGATAAAGCGAATTTTAGAAATAGCAACAAATGAGAATGATTTAGTTTTTAGATTCATATGTAGGAACAGGAACAACTATTGCTGTAGCCCATAAAATGAAAAGACAATATATAGGAATTGACAAAGGAGAACACATTGTAGAATATGTAGTTCCTCGCCAACGACTAGTTTTAGAGGGAAAAAGCTTAGGTATTTTAGAGCAAGAATCGTACAAAAGCGAAGGGTTTGAATTTTATAAATTAGATTTTAAAAAAGAAAATAAAAACCACGTCTAACAGCGTATATAATTAATCGCGGTTTCCGTGTTGAAAATCAACATTATCAACCACAAAAATTTCGGTGCTTTTCGATAGGAAATTGCCCTGCACTCCTTAACTACTCATATACGCGGAACGTTGAAAATA